>NZ_CABPUP010000003.1:0-126812 GCF_902460705.1 Campylobacter concisus
TTAAAAAAGAATTGAGATTATACAAAAAACATTATTACATGTCAAGAAAAGGATGCTTAAAATTTGTTTTTAGTTAACATTGTTGCATGGTTAGGTTGGTTTGGTATCAGTTGATTTGAAAAATACATGATAAATACCACTCGCAAGATATATGAACACCAAATGGATGAATATTGGATTTATTGAATAAAGTTTATTTACATTTAAGTACCTTGTCTTTTAGTATTATGTGGACAGCTATTGCTATATGATAGATGATGTATAGTTCGTACTAGAAATTGTGAATAATATGGATCAACGATATTGATTGTATATATGACTAAATAAATTATTTTGAACTAATAAATTGATGCTATAGAGTTATTTAAAGACAGCATATATTTTTGAGATATCCACCTGAATAAATCTAATTGCCTCGTGTAAGTTAAACCAAAATTATAGATAGTACTTGAAAAATATTTTAAACTGTAGTCAATAAATAAAAATATATAAGAACATAAATCTAGGATATTTAAGATTAGGATTAAACCCCATTAATAGGGGTTTAATAAGTTAAATAATTATAGTCCATCAAAAGGATTTGAAACTACATCTTTGCGATCTACTATGTAAGGTATAATAGCTGCATGACGAGCTCTTTTGATCGCTTTTTCTACCATTTCTTGATGTCTTTTTGATGTGCCAGTTAAACGTCTTGGCATGATTTTAAATCTCTCTGATAAACAATACTTTAAAAGAGAAGTATCTTTATAATCTATAAAATCAATTTTTGCTTCTGTAAATTTGCAATATTTACGTGAATATTTTCTTTTTTCTGCCATTTTCTATCCTTTAAATTAAAACGGTATTTCGTTGTCGCCATCAAAATTATCGGCGTCAATGTTTATATCAGGGATTTTCTCCTCATAGTGCTCTTCTTGTATTTTTTTATTTTGTGGTTGCATTTGCTGTTTTTGCGGTGCTGAATTTTGATATCCACCATTACCATAGCTATTATTTGAACCATTATTTCGTTGTTGCGAGTATGAACTATTTTGATTAAATCCACCTTGACTTTGTCCATTAGCTCCGCTATTTCCGCCAAGCATCTCCATATTTTCAACTACGATTGAGTGCTTTGAACGGTTTTGTCCATTGTTGTCAGTCCATTGATCAAATTTTAATCTTCCTTCAACTAGAAGTTTGGAGCCTTTGCTTAAATATTGATTTGCTATCTCAGCTGATTTGCCAAAGAACGATATGTCAATAAAGCATGTCTCTTCACGTTTTTCGCCGTTAGTATTAAATTTTCTAGTAACAGCAATACCGGAATTTCCTATAGCAGATCCACTAGTAGTGTATCTTAGCTCGATATCTCTTGTTAAATTTCCAACCAGTACTACTTTATTGAACATTTTTGATCCTTGATTATTCTTCTGTAAAAGTTTGCTCGTCTACTTTTTCAACTCTTGGCTCACGCGGTGCTCTTGGCTCGCGAGGCTCTTTTTTTATGGTTTGTTTGATACCTTTGCAAAGTCTTTCCCAAGCTGCGATTTCGCGTTTATTTTCATATTTAACGCTTAAAAATCTTATGATATCTTCAGTGATCCTTACATTTCTCGTAAGCTCTGCAAGAAGTGCTGGTGGAGCTTTGTAATAGATAACAAAATATGTTCCACGCTCATATTTTTTGATGGTATAAGCTAGTTTTCTAGTGCCCATCTCAACGACAGTAGCGATTTCGCCGCCATTTTTTGTTATAACTTCTTTTACGAAGTCAACTTTAGCTTTAACTTCCTCTTCCGTTAATGTCGGCTTAAGAATAAATAAAAGCTCGTAATGTTTCATTTCTTCTCCTTATGGATATTTAGCTCACTTTGTGAGCAAGGATTTTGCTTTAAGCAAGGGTGGATTTTAGCTTAAAGTTACTTAA
The DNA here is from genome assembly GCF_902460705.1 of Campylobacter concisus. Classification (GTDB taxonomy): domain Bacteria; phylum Campylobacterota; class Campylobacteria; order Campylobacterales; family Campylobacteraceae; genus Campylobacter_A; species Campylobacter_A concisus_Z. The sequence goes on from NZ_CABPUP010000003.1 coordinate 1,913, forward strand.
TATTTGCTGTTGATATGAGATGTTGTAAATTTAAAATGGTTGATAATACAAAAATTTCTTTATCCATTTTTGTGTTTGTTTTTAGCTCTAGCTCGGCTAAATTTAGCGTTTTAAATATCTCTAAATAGGCATTTAAATTTAGTTTTAAGCTATTTGCTTTTAATAAATTTGCGACATTTACAGGCGGTTGATAACCAATTGCCTCATCTAAATTTAATCGGCCATTTATCTTGATGTAAGAGTAAATTTTAAATAGCCTAAAAAATGCTTTGTAAAGTGAGTTTAGAAGTAAAATTTCATTAAAATTTGGATCTTCTAGATAGGTAAAAAAGTCGTTTTTTATATCTTTTAGGGCCATAAATTTGTTAAAAAAATCATCAAAATTTATCCCGCCAAGTCCAAAAACTAGCCTTTTTACATCATCTTGTTCGATGTGTGTGTTTAGGCTCTTTAGCTTTGTTAGCTCGCTTGCTGCAAGGTATAAATTTTCATTATGCGTAAAGTAAAGCTCATAAAGTGCGTTTTTGGTTATGTTTAGGCCTATTTTAGCTGAGCTTTTAGCTAGTAAATTTATTACTTCATCTGGAGTTGAGGGCTTGAAAAATCTAGCAAAATTTGTCCCAAAAGCCTTTTGCATATCAAAAACTAGTTTCATATCGGACTCATAAAGCTCAAATAAAAAGTAATTATCTTGGCTTTTTGAACAAAGCGAGATGAGCTCCTTTAGCTCTTTTGCCGGGATCTTTTTGTCGCTTTTTATATAAAGAATATTTTTACCACCAAAAAGCGACTGCTCGTTTAGGTGAGAGCTTGCCTGAGCGTAGTTGTACTCGTCAAAATAAAGGCTTAATAAATTCGCATCTTCGCTTGTATAAAAGCTCAAAATTTCCTTGCCAAAAAGCTCGATCTGAAACTCATCCGCTCCAAAAAGCAAGAAGTAGTTGCTTAAATTTGTATTTGCTAAATTTAGCTCCAAATCTTTTCTATACATCGATCTTTCTTACCACTTTTGCAAAAATTTTAGCGCTCGCGATATCAGCCTCTGTGATCTTTACAACGAGCTTTTGAAGTAAATTTGCGCTGTATCCAGTTATAAAAATTCTAGCTCCAACAAAATAATCATCAAGCTTAGCAACCAAGACATTTTGGTTTTCGCTCACGTAGCAGAGCACCTCTTTGCCAATGTTTGCTGCTGCCCAGCGTGCAAATTTCCTATCCATAAAGTCGTAGGCTACCTTGTCGGCTTCTCTTTCAAGCTCGCTTAAATTTGCGCAGGTGCTTTGGATGTTTAAAAGCAAGAAGTTGTAAAGCTTCTCATCTTTTAAAATTTTAGCCTTTAAAAGCCTGTGTAAAATAAGGTCAGAGTAGCGTCTAATAGGGCTTGTAAAGTGTGTGTATCTATCAAATCCAAGCCCAAAGTGGCCTAAATTTTCACTTGAGTACTCAGCTTTTTTTTGAGACTTGATGATGAGTTTATCTATCTCCTCGCGGTTGCCTAGTTCATCGGCCTTTGCTTGGATTTTTCTTATCAAATTTGCAAGGTCGTTTTCATAAGTAAAGTCAAGCCCCAAAAGCTGCAGGTCTTCAAGTAAGGTGTCTATCTTTTTAAAATCAGGCGATGCGTGGTTTCTAAAAACGCCCTTTGTGATGAGCTTTGCGGCAGCTTTGTTTGCCAAAAGCATGCAGTCCTCAACAAGTCTATGTGAGTCGGAGTCGCTTTCAAACCTAGTTTGCGAAATTTGACCCTCGTCATCAAGGCTCATTCTAAGCTCTTTTGTCCTAAAGTCAAATGCGTGCAAAAGTCTTTTTTTGCGAAGCTTTGTGGTGAGTTTAAAAAGTGGCTTGACCCATGAAATTTCGCACTCTCTTTTTCCTTCTAAAATTTCATCGATCTCATCGTAGTTAAAGCGCCTTTTTGAAAAGATAATCGCTTCAAAAAGCTCCTCTTTTTTTACCTCGTTGTTTGTATCAAGTGAAATTTTAAAACAAAATGCAAGGCGAGGAACATTTGGCTTTAGCGAGCAGATATTTTCACTAAGCGCGCGCGGCAACATCGGTACTGAGATGTGCGGAAAGTAGATAGAAAAGCCTCTTTTTTTAGCCTCGCTGTCAATAGCGCTATATGCGGTCACATACTCGCTTACATCAGCGATTGCGACGTAAATTTCTCGCTTTTTTTCATCAAAATATATGGCATCATCAAAGTCTTTGGCATCGACTGGATCGATCGTGCAAAACTCTAAATTTCTTAGATCAACTCTGTTTGGATACATGCTAGCATCGACTTCATCACCAAAAGCCTTTGCTTCAAGCTCGCAAGCCTCGCTAAATTTATCATTTTTATTATAAATAGCAAGCGAAATTTTCTCATCACTTAGCGGATCTTCTAAATTTCCTAAAACCTCGACTATTTCGTTGTTTAGATTGTTTATCTTTAGTAGCGTCCCAAGCGGGAGCATCTTTAGGCTTTTTTGTGTCGCTTTTAAGGTAGTGCTTAGTCCAGTTTTTAAATTTACACCTAAAATGGCCGCTCCAAAGCGTTTTGTATAGACCACGCTTGTCTCATTGGCAAGCTTTAGGCTCATTACTATTTTAGCGCTTTGGCGTTTTTTCTTAAGCGGCAAAAGCTTTGCTAACACGATATCGCCAAGGTGAGAGTTGTTTAAATTTTTATTTTCTACGATTATGTCTTGCTTGAAGCGTTTATCAAATGGCATGATAAAGCCAGTTGCGTTTTGGCTGATGTCTAGCTTGCCACAGACGTAGCCGTTGTTTAGGTAAAATTTATCTTTATATGAGCTTACAGCACCAAGATTTAAGAGATTTCGTAAAATCTCTTTATCTTCGTTTGAAACTTCTTTCTCCTTGATGCCAACTAGAAGTGATGTTAGAAATTCTTTCACAAATTATCTTTGACTTTAGCGACAGCCATTAAAAACGTATCATGTCCAAAGCCGTATTCGTCAAGAAGAGGTAGAGTATTTTGTATGCTTATATCATCAAGTTGATTAAAGATATTTACAGCTGTTTTTATCACTTTTAGGGCTTTTGCATAGTCTTTTATATGATCTGGTGCCTCTTCTGGATTATTTGAATAGAGTATCGAGCTGCTAAGCTCTGTCTCAAGGTTCCATTGTTCAAAAATTTTAGCCGTAACTTCTTCATTTGACATATCTAAAATTTCTGTTTCAAATAGGGCAAGATCAATTGGGCTAGATATATTTTTAAGTTTTTCTCTAAATTCGACATCTTGCTTATTTTCGGCTAATTCGTGAGCAAGAACTATCTTGCCAATCTCAAGCATAAATGAAGCCGGAGAGAGAATTTCTAGACTTTTAGGATTAACTTTAGAATGCCAATTGTACATCAGTGCATTTTGTATTATCGAGATATTTAAAAAATCTTGTGTAGTAATGCCATAAGGCTCTAAATTTATAGAAAAGCTCTTTTTAATCGTACTTGAAAGCGCAAAACCTCGAATAGTAGCCATACCAAAAAGAGAAATAGCTCTTGCGATGGTTGTGATCTCTTGAGAAAACCCATAAAGTGGAGAGTTTGCTGAACGCAAGATATTTGCTGTTAGCATCGGATCCTTTTCGACCACTTTTGTAAGATCACTTATTGAGCTATTTTCGTCCGCATGTAAGCGTTGAATTTGTATAACTGTGTCATCTAATGGTGGAAGTGCTTTGATTTTTTTAAAAACTGATTCATTCATTGAGTTATCTCTTTTTTTGAAATTTCAGCGTATTTTATCAAAATAAATTATCATAAAACTTAAAAAGAGTTTCTGTATATTTCAGCCGAATTTTTGCTGGCTAAAGTTATAATTTTGCCAAATTTTAATAATAGGAGTAACAATGGCTATAAATGTTTATTATGATAAAGACTGTGATTTAAGCCTTATTCAAAGTAAAAAAGTAGCAATCATCGGCTTTGGCTCACAAGGTCACGCACATGCTGAAAATTTAAGAGATAACGGTGTAAGCGTTGTGATTGGCCTTTCAAAAGGTGGCAAAAGCTGGGCAAAAGCTGAGGCAAAAGGCTTTGAGGTAAGAACCGTAAGCGAAGCTACAAAGGGTGCCGATGTGGTTATGATTTTAACTCCAGATGAGCTTCAAGCTGAAATTTATAAAAATGAGATCGAGCCAAATTTAAAAGATCACGCTGCCATCGCGTTTGGACATGGATTTAATGTGCATTTTGGTCAGATAAAAGCTCCAGCAAATATAGATGTCATTATGATCGCTCCAAAAGCCCCAGGCCACACAGTTAGAAGTGAATTTGTAAGAGGTGGTGGCATACCTGATCTTATCGCTGTTGAGCAAAATGCAAGCGGAAAGGCAAAAGAGATCGCTCTAAGCTATGCTTGCGGTATAGGTGGCGGTAGAACTGGCATCATTGAGACAACATTTAAAGATGAAACTGAAACAGATTTATTTGGTGAGCAAGCTGTGCTTTGCGGTGGTCTTTGCGCTCTAGTAAATGCTGGCTTTGATACGCTTGTAGAGGCTGGATATGAGCCTGAGATGGCCTATTTTGAATGCTTACATGAGCTAAAATTAATCGTTGATTTGATGTATCAAGGTGGCATGGCCGATATGCGCTACTCTATCTCAAATACCGCTGAATACGGTGATTACGTAAGTGGTGTAAGAGTGGTTGGCGAAGAGAGCAGAAAAGCCATGAAAGAAGTTTTGAAAGAAATTCAAAATGGTAAATTTGCAAAAGACTTTATCCTAGAGAGAAAAGCAGGATATGTTAGAATGAACGCTGAACGCGGTATAGCTGAGAGAAGTTTGCTAAATCAAACTGGCAAAAAACTTCGCGCGATGATGCCTTGGATAACTAACGGCAAACTTATAGATCAAAATAAAAACTAAGCCTTGAGCGAAAAAAAGACTACAAAGAAGCGACCTACAAAAAAGAGTGCAGGTCGCTCTCACAATAAAACCTATCTTGGTATCGGCATTATCGCGGCTATTTTGATAATAGCACTTAGCGTAGCTCTTAGTATAAAAAATAATGGTGCAGAACAGATAAGCAAAACAAATGAGCCAAAGATAGAGAAACAAATTTCTAAAAAAGCTGAGCCAAAGGTTGCTAGTAAAGAGAAAAAACAAGAATACGAGAAGAGAAAATACCCTTTAAAATTTGATGAAGATGAAAATTTAAGTAAAATTTTTACCGATACTAAGTATAAAAGTGAGCTTGCTTTAAATTCAAAAGTTGAGCCAAAAGAGCAAAAGAAGATAGCTGGAGTAAAGAGTGAAGCCAAAAAAGAAGAGATAAAAAAAGAGCAAAACGATACTAAAAATTTACTCGCAAGTTATAAAAATACAGAACCTAGCGTAATAGAAAATGAACAAAAGATAGAGCTATTTTATAGCTCAAAAATCGAACAAAAAACCGAGTTAAAATCTCAAAATTTTGAAGTAAAAGTCGATCAAAATAAAAGCGCTGAAATAGAAAAAAAAGAAAAATTCAAAAGCGAGAACACAAAAGTCGAGCCAGCTAAAAAAGCTGAAAATTTAACTACCAAAAAGATAGAAAAAACAAAATACGAAGAAAAGAATATAAAAAAAGATAGCTTTGAAGCGGTACCTTTTACGCCAAACGCCAGCATAAAAGGGCGCGCAAAGCTCGTTATCGTAATAGATGATGTGGCAACATTTGAACATGCAAGCATGATAAAGTCGCTTGGCCTAAAAATCACGCCGTCTATTTTTCCGGCGACAAAGACTCATCCAGATACGCCAAATATCGCAAGAACATTTGAGTTTTATATGATACATCTTCCGATGCAAGCAAGACACTTTGATAGCCCAGAAATAGGTACTTTGACTACAAATGAAAGCTATGAAAGCATACTTGCTAAGATAAAAAAGATACGCAAAGACTTCCCGCGTGCAAAATATACAAACAACCACACAGGATCGCGCTTTACAAGCGATTTTGATGCTATGGATAAGGCTTATAGGGCGCTGATAGAGCAGGGTTTTGTCTTTGTTGATAGCAAAACTATCGCCCAAACCGCAGTCGCAAGAGCTGCAAAAAAACATAATCAGCCATACATTTCAAGAGATATATTTTTAGACGACGATCCATCGGCTAGTGCTGTTAGGCGTGAGCTTGTGGCTGCTGTAAATTTGGCCAAAAAAAGAGGCTACGCGATCGCCATTGGACATCCAAAGAAAAATACGATCGCAGTGATAAAAGAGAGCAAAAATAATCTTTTAAAAGATGTTGATGTGGTTTATTTAAAAGATATTTTATGAGACTTGACTTTATCCCAGAGTCATTAAAAAGACTAAAAAATCCACCAAAACAGCTAAATTTTATCGGAGATACTTCGCTTTTATCCTTACCAAAGATCGCAGTTGTTGGCTCAAGAAAGGCAAGTGTTTATACAAAAGAGTGTGTTACGGCACTTTGTACAGCACTAAAAAGTGCAAACGTCTGTGTGGTAAGTGGCGGAGCAATCGGCGTTGATATCGCAGCTCATAAAGCTGCTATACCACGAACGATTGGCATTTTTGCGAGCGGACTTGACACCATCTATCCAAGCCAAAATAAAGCGGCGATAAATGAAATTTACACCAAAGCCTTGGCTCTTAGTGAGTATGACGAAGGCGATCCACCACTTGCTTATAGATTTTTAGAGCGAAACCGTATAGTTGTTGGGCTTTGCGAAGCTTTAGTCGTCGCTCAAGCTGATCTTAAAAGTGGCTCTATGCAAAGTGCAAGGCTTGCAAATGAGCTTAAAATTCCAGTTTATGTACTGCCACAACGCATGGGCGAAAGCGATGGGACAAATTTTTTGCTTGCAAATAAAAAAGCTGAGATTATTGATGACTATCATAAATTTGCTTCACTTTTTGGCGAGATAAAAGAGCAAGAAAAGACTAGTGACGAGATTTTAAAATTTTGTAAAAATGGTATAAGCCTTGATGAAGTTTTGGCAAAATTTGGCGATATCATCTATGAGTATGAGCTTGAGGGGCTAGTTGAAATTTCAAATCTAAGAGTAAAGAGCGTGCTATGAGAGAGAAATTTATAGCCATTGATGTTGGACTAAAGCGAATAGGGCTTGCCTTTGGTTTTGGCGAGGTCGTGACGCCGCTTGAGCCAGTGCTTAGAAAAAATAGAAACCAAGCCGCAAGAGATGTGAGCCAAAAGGTAAATGAATATGCCCCAGATACGCTCGTAGTGGGTGTGCCAATCGGTGGTAGTAGCGAAGATGAGATGAGAAGACGCATCGAGCATTTTGTCTCACTTCTTGATGTAAAGGCAAATATTGTCTATCAAGATGAGGCCTTTAGCAGCAGTGAAGCTAGTGAAATTTACACAAATACAAGACGAGATGGTAGGCTAGATAGCATTTCGGCCACTATTATTTTAAAAAGATATCTTGGGATAAATTAAAATTAAAAAGTAAAAATCGGTCTATTTTTCGATCGAATTTTTAAAAGCTAGTTGAAAGCTATCTGTGCTAAAGGGCTGCTTTAATACTGTGACATGATTTGGCAGATCGTTAGCTGACTCATCGCTTTTACAAATGGCTACAATACGAAAATTTTTAATATTTTTAAACTCAAGTATATCTTCTAGCATCGCTTCATTTTTTAAAATTTTACTATCAATAAAAATAACAAATGGGGTAAAAATAGAATCTTTTATATGTCTCATTAGGTTGCTAATGTCGTTTTTGCCGATAACCTTTAGACCTAAAAAATTTATCTGAGCACTAATGGTGTCAAACAAAGCATCGTCATCGCAAGCAACTAAGATATTTGTATTTGTTTGATTTTTGATATTTATTTGTCTTTGGATGGCTCTATCGCCTGTTAGTGCTGCACTAAAAGATATTAAAAATTCTCCATCATTATGAGAGATTATAGATTCGTTTGCTTTTTTTAGATAGTCATTTATCTTGCTGAGATAGTAGTGGCTTGGCCTCATTACGCTATGGCTAGATTTTATCTTAATGTCAAAATGTACAGATTTGGGACTATAATTTTTAAGTTGAAAGAGAATGTAAATGTCTGCATATTCGGTAGAGTAAAGGAAAAATTTGCAAATATTTTCAAGTGTTTTTATGAGATTTGTAGCATCAAATTTTAAAAACCTTGGATAACTTGGATCGTAGCTAAAAATGATGGAATTTTTAGTGTCTTGTGCGTCTTGGTATATGGCACTAAGAAAAATTTCCATTCTGTTTATGATATCGATAGGTTTATCTTTCATATTATCAACATCCCGTCGCCGTATGAGTAAAATCTATACTTTTCATCAACTGCCGTTTTATAAATTCTCATCGTATCTTCAAGCCCTATGAAGCTAGTAACTAGCATTATTAGAGTTGATTTTGGTAGATGAAAATTTGTAAGAAGGTAGTTTTGCCTGATAGGCTTATTGTTTAGGTTTAAAAATAGCTTGCAAAAGCCGCTTGCTTGCTTGCTTCTTGCAAATTCTTCAATACATCTAGTAACCGTCGTGCCAACGCCAAGGATTGGCTTATTAGAATTTATAATCTCTTGAGCTTGCTCGCTTAGCTCGTAAAATTCTGAGTGCATTTTATGGTCATTTATATTTTGGCACTCCACGCCTTTAAACGTCCCAGCGCCAACATGAAGCGTAATATAGGCGACTTCATGCTTTGCTTTTATCTGCTCTAGCATTTGTTCATTTATGTGAAGGCTAGCTGTTGGAGCTGCCACTGCGCCGCTATTTTTAGCAAATATGCTTTGATACCAGCTCTCATCATCCTTGGTATCAGCCCTTTTAATGTATGGCGGAAGTGGAACATGACCAATCTTTTCAAGCTCACTAAAAAGGCGAACGTTATCAAGCAAAACGCCATTTTGCGTAAAATTTACCACTCTTGTGCCATCATCATTTAGCTCAAGCACATTTACTTTTAGGTTATCAGGAAAATTTAAAATGCTACCAGAGCTTACTTTGCCTCTTATATAGACACTAAATTTATTCTCGCCTATGGGCTGGTTTAGCATCACTTCGCAAGCCCCGCCGCTTTCTTTTTGTCCTAAAATGCGAGCTTTGATAACTTTTGTGTTATTAAAAATGACCGCTGCGTCCTCTGGAATAAGGCTGGAGAGATCTTTAAATTTGTAGTGTTTTATCTCTTTTGTATTTTTAAAATAGACAAGCAATCTTGCCTCTTCTTTTGGCAAAACTGGCTCTTTTGCGATGAGCTCTTCAGGCAAAAAATAATCATAACTTGAGACGTCGTTTATATTACTCATCGCTTGCTACGTCGCTGTCTTGTTCTTCTTTTTCGTCTTCATCGTCGCTCTTGTTAGCTCTTTTAGCGACGATTATTGAAATTCCATAAAGTCCGATTAGTGGTAGTGCCATTAAGACTTGACTTATCACATCAGGTGGTGTAACGATAGCTGCAAAGATAAAGATGATAACAACAGCATATCTGAAGTAATCTTTTAGCATCTTGTCATCAACAAGTCCGATCTTTGCTAAGAAAAATGTAATTACTGGTAGCTCAAATGAAATTCCAAAGCCAATTAGTAGTTTTGCAAAAAAGCCAACATATTCGCCAATGCTTGGTAAAGCCGTAAAGAGTTGGCCACCAAAATTTACCAAAAATGTAAAGCCAAGTGGAATCACCACGTAGTAACAAAATGCTGCCCCGCACGCAAACATAAATGAAGCTGAGATGACAAATGGGATCACATATTTTTTTTCATTGTCATAAAGCCCAGGAGCGACAAATAGCCAAAACTGCCAAAAAATGATAGGTAGCGCGATCACGACACCAGCAAAAAATGCAACTTTCATTGCTGTAAAAAATGGCTCTTGAATTTGAGTAAATATGATATTTGAGCCAGCTGGCAATACCTGTTTTAGCGGTTCGCTCATCCATGCAAGCAGTGGGTTCCAAAACGTAAAGCAGATGCCAAAACAGACAAAAACGCTTACTATGCTTATAAAAAGTCTCTTTCTAAGTTCGATTAAATGGGGTCTTAGCTCTTCAAACATTACGCCTCTTTTTTATCGTTTAAGATCGCATCTTTAACTAAATTTGTTGGATTTTGTATATTTTCTACCGTTTTTTTCGTGTCGCTTACGACGTTTTGTATGCTTTCAGTAACGTCGCTTGCGCTTTTCTTGATCTCGTCAAGCTCTTCAAAAGTAAGCTTTTTACGCACACTTTGCGCACTTTGAGTTATGCTCTCTTTGTATTTTTGAGCATCTTCTTTTAGCTCAGCTATCTTCATTTCTTGATCAAATGTTGATTTTGCGTCGTTTATGCCTTTTTTAAACATTTTTAGAAATTTTGCAATCTGAACCATCGCGCTTGGCAGCTTGTCAGGACCTAAAACTAACACTGCAATAATGGCGATAACTAAGATTTCAGAAAAACTCATTCCAAACATTTTTGCCTCTATTAAATTTTATTTAAGCTTTGTATTTTATCTTGACTTTGCTCAAAATTTTATAAATTTAGCCCTCGATAAAGAGTGCGATTTCGTCGCTTAGTAAGAAATTTGGATTGTAAAATTTGCCATTTTTAAAGAGCAGTTTTTCATTTTTTACAAGCAGATTTGCTCTTTTTTTCTGAGCCTCACTTAAGCGTCCAGCCTCCACGCCAACTATGCTTCTAAGCCCTAAAAATATATGCTCTCTTACTAACTCGCTCTCGTTTAAAATTTCTTTTTCTCTGTAAGTTGGTTGTGAGATGTAGGCATCTATGCTATTTTTAGCGTAGTATCTCGTGCCATCCACGAAGCCCACGCTAAAAGCACCTACGCCAAGGTAGTTTTTGCCTTGCCAGTAGCCAAGATTGTGCTTACAAATTTGCCCGAAATTTGAAATTTCATACTGCTTAAAGCCAGCTCGCTTGATCTGCTCTATCATAAATTTAGCCAAAGTGTCGCTATCTTTTTTATAACTTTTTTTACCAGCAAATGGAGTATTTTCTTCAAGAGTGAGCGAGTAGGCGCTTAGATGCGTGATAGCAAGACTTTTTAAATTTTCAACCTCAGCCAAAAGGCGCTTTTTAGTATCAAATTTAGTGTCGTAGATAAGGTCTAAATTTATATTGCTAAAGCCAGCTTTTCCAGCATTTTCTACAGCTTTAAAAATTTGCTCTCTACTATGAATACGACCAAGAAATTTAAGCTTATCTTCAAAAAAACTTTGAGCACCAAAGCTTATGCGATTTGCACCTAAATTTTTTACATGCTTTAGCCAAGCAAGGCTTGCTGAGTTTGGATTTGCCTCGAGAGTGATCTCGGTTTCTCGCGCGCAAAGAGGCACTAAAATGCTAAAAATTTCATCATAAAATTTAGCATTTACCGCGCTTGGTGTGCCGCCACCAAAAAATACGCTTGAAATTTCTTTTACATTTTGGCTTTTTAGCTGAAAATTTAGATCAAGAACTAGCGCTTGAAAATAAGCTTTAGTCTTATTAAATTCGTCATCACTTGACCCAAAAGCACAATAAGGACACTTGCTTTCGCAAAATGGCACATGGATATAAACTTGCAAATTTCTCTCTTTTAAATTTTGAGGATTATAAGAAATTTGGCATTTATAGTAGTTTAAAAGTAGCTTTTGGTCTTTAAGAGTTTGCTTGGTAAAAAGCCAAAATTTATCTTAAAAATTTTTGCAAAATGTGCAGTATTTGTATAGCCTACGATATTTGCAGCTTCTTTTATGCTGATATCGTTTTGCTCTAAAAGAGTAAAAGCTAGCTTTAAACGCTCTTTTGCTAAGAGCTGGTAGATCGTATCTTTGAAAAATAGCTTAAAATTTTTCTTTAGCCAAAAGTCATTTGTGCCACAAAGATGGGCTAGCTCTTTGATACTTGGAGGATTTTGCATACGACTTAGCAAGATCATTTTAGCCTTTAAAAGAGTCTTTTCTTCATCTCTACTAAGTGAAATTTCGCGCTCTTTTTGTATTTTGCTTTTATAAATAAGCTCTAAAATTTTTGACTCGGTAAAAATTTCCCTCAGCGTGCCTTCATATAAATTTGTCGTCTCAAGTTCATTTAAAACGCAAATTTGAGCTAAATCTTTTTTATATTTCAAAAGCTCAAATTTATCATCAAATCTAAGTCCAGCAAATATCTCAAGCTTATTTGCATAACTTTCATCAAAAAGTAGTGTTTTTGTCTTATAAAATTTATTTTGATACTCAAAGATGCCTTTAAAATCGTCATTAACAAGCCCAATGCAAAATTCATCTTTGTTTAAAATATACTCTTTTCTATCAAGCTTAAAGCAAAGATCGTTTTTAGCCTCATTAAACATTAAAAATAGGTATTTTTTAGACTTTTGACGATCTATTTTTATCCTGCCATTACATAAAATTTCACTTTTTAGATAGCTAATACCGCTGCTTTGCTTGAAAAACTCTACGCTTATTTGTTTTTCCTTTTGAGATATCTTCTTCGTTCCATATTTTTTGTCTAAATTTATCATTTTATCCCTCAAGCGTTAAATTTAATCCCTTTAGCGTTACGTATGATATTGATAACGATTATTTAATTTTAGTAAAATGTGCATTAAATTTTTATAAGGAGTTTTTGTGAAAAGGGCATTAAAAATTTCTATTTGTGCGGCAATTTTTATAAATTTACCGCTTTTTGCAAATGAAGATAAGGTTCTACCAGAAGTTAAAGTAGTGAGTGCAACAGGGTTTGAGCAAAATATCAAAGACGCACCAGCAACGCTTAGTGTTATAACCAAAGAGGCATTAGAAAAGAAAAATCACAAAGATATCGAGAGCATGACCAAAGATATCCCAAGTCTTTTTGGGACAAGTCCCGCAGCGGCAAATAGACGAGGAATTTCTATACGTGGATTCTCTCCAAGATTTACTAAAATTCTAGTAAATGGCATGCCAGTACCAGGCGATAACGCCTATAAAGGACTTAGAAGTGTTGGAGGCTCATATAGTTTCGTCCCACCAGCAAGTGCGATAAGCCGTATTGAAGTGATACGTGGACCTATGAGCTCGCTTTATGGAAGCGATGCACTTGGTGGAGTTATAAATATCATTACAGATGAGTTTAGTAATGAATTTGGTGCAAATCTTGGCTCAAGCTATAAATTTGCAAGAAATAAAAATATAAGTGGCGAGCTTTACAATAGCCTTTATTTGCACTCTGGACTAATTGATGATGTTTTAAGTGTTTCTGTTTATGGTAAAAATTTAAATAAATCAGAAGATAAAATTTCTTATGGAATCAGAGAGCAAAAGGATAGAAATTTTGGTACAAAACTATTTTTTAAGCCAAATGAAAATAATGATCTTATACTTGAGCTTGCAAGAAGCGATGTGAAATATAAAAGAACTAAAGGCAAAACACTATCAACTGGTACTAACTCGGTTGCTAGCGAGAGAATAGAGGGAGATATGATAAATTTAAGCCACGAAGCAAGGCTTGATAATATCTTGCTTCAAAGCTATTTATCTTATGGCAAGATAAAAGAGACAGCTCAACAAAATTTGACGTTAAAGACTCTAAACTTTGATACAAAAGGCTCATATTTTACTGATAATAATGCCTTTACATTAGGACTAAACGCTAAAAAAGAAAAGCTTGACGAAAAGGCTACCACAGCAGATGCGGCAAATGTAAAAAGGTATGATGTTTCACTTTACGGCGAAGATGATTATCATCTTACAAAAGATTTTATCTTAAGTACTGGTATTCGTTATAACTACGATGAACACTATGGCTCGCACGTTTCACCAAGAATTTATGGCATCTATAGCTTAAACGACTTTTTCGCCTTAAAGGGTGGAGTTAGCACAGGTTATGCGACACCTGATATCAAGCAACGCACACAAGATCTTGCGTTGCCATTTGCTGGAGGACGCGGAGCACAGCTTGGTAGAAGCAGCCTTAAGCCAGAGACAAGCGTAAGTTATGAATTTGGTGGCGTTTATAATAATAATGAAGGTTTTGAAACGTCTTTAACTGGCTTTTACACAAGTTTTAAAGATATGTTAAGCTATAACCCTATCTGCTCAAGAGGCAGTGTTTGCAGACACAAAGGCAAAATTTATCCAAATGGTATTTGGGAGAGTATAAATATCGGCAAGGCTGAAATTTACGGAGTTGAGCTAACAAATGAGTGGCAGGTGACAAATACTCTTAGACTAAATCAAAGCTATGTTTATACAAAATCAAAACAAAAAGATGGACCAGAAGCTGGTAAAACCTTAAACAACTATCCGCTTCATACATTTAAATTTGGAGCGAACTACGAGCTAAATAGATGGCTAAATTTCTGGTCACAGATAAATTACTATGGTAGAACTAAAAACTCTTTTAACTATGCTAATGATATGAGAGCTTACGTTATCGCAGATCTTGGCATAAACTACAATGTAACTAAAAATTTCAGCCTAAACCTAAGCGTTTATAATCTCTTTAACGAGTTTTTTACGACAAGATCAAACAGATATGATATCTTAATAGCCGATGGGCAAAAGATCGAGCTTGGCTTTAATTTGAAGTTTTAAAATGTTTAAAATTTGGCGGAAATTTCACTTAATTTTAGCTCTTATATTTGCTTTGCCACTTTTGATAATCTCAATTAGTGGAGCAATTATTTCGTATCACGATGAGATAATTGAGGCTTTTAGCAAAGATGAGATAGACATAGCAACTAATAAAAGTGCTTTAAAAATAGATGAAATTTTAAAGGTCTTTAGTAAGACTAGGCCAAATTTTAACCTTAGTTATATAAAGATAAAAGGCGAGGCAAATAGAGCTTATGTAGTAAGCGGCACAAGCGAGAATAGCGAGTTTAAGTCATTCTTTGTAGATCCCTATACGGGCGAGATAGTCTCTGAAAATAGTGTGGAAAAATTTATAGGGCTAGCTTTAAATTTACATAAAAATCTAGGACTAGCTCTATTTAAAAATGAAAATTTATCTAAATTTGCAAGTGAGCTAGTGGCGATTTCGACGCTTGCACTACTTGTGATTTTAATAACTGGAGTGCTGATACATTTTTGGAGATTTAGAAGCAAATTTATTAGCGCCTTTAAGCTAAATCTAAAGGCAAAGAAATTTGCATTTTTATATTCACTGCATGGATTTTTAGGGCTTTATTTGGGGGTCATTTTGCTTATTATCTGTGTTAGCGGCCTATGCTTTTCTTATGAGAGCTTTGCTAAGGTTATAAATCAAATTTGTGGCGAAGAGAAGGTATTTAAAAAGCCAAATTTTACTAGCAAAAATGGCTTTAGCCTAAATGATGAGCAAAAGGTAGAAAATCTTAAAAAAGCTTATGAAATTTTTACTTTAAAATTTGGAAATGAGTTTGATGCTTTAAATTTTATCCTCAATAAAGACGGCGTAAAATTTATGATCTTTTACTTGCCAAAAGGCGCTAGTGAGAATGATGGCGTTAGGCTTGTAGTCGATACGGCAAGTGGAGAAATTTTAAAAAATACCATGCCAAAATCTTTTGAAATTTATAAATTTATGCTTGATCTGCACGCTGGATATACATTCGGAGAGGCTGGAAAATTTATCTTTTTTATGGCTTCTTGTGGAGTTGGCGTGCTACTTTTTAGCGGCTGTGTGATTTACTACAAACGTCGTAAAAAGTAGTCTTATTTATCTATCTCTTAACTCTTTTTAGTTATTATCCCAAATAAAATTTTTGGAAAAATCATGCAAAAAAAATACAGACCAAATGTGGCAGCTGTTATTTTGTCTAGCTTGTATCCATTTAAATGTGAAATTTTAGTCGCAAAAAGGGTGGATATGGATGATATTTGGCAGTTTCCTCAAGGCGGAATAGATGAAGGTGAGAGTCCAAAGCAGGCCTTAAAAAGGGAGCTTAAAGAAGAGATCGGAACTGATAAAATCGATATCTTAGATGAGTATCCGCAGTGGCTAAGCTACGACTTTCCAGCAAACGCGGCAAAGAAATTTTATCCATTTGACGGACAGACGCAAAAATATTTTTTGGTTAGACTTAAAAATGGTGCCAGCATAAATTTAAAGACAGAGCATCCAGAGTTTAGCGAGTATAAATTTGTAGATTTTGGTAGAAGTTTAGAGGGAATAAATCACTTTAAAAAGCCTATTTATGAAAAGGTTTTGAGTTATTTTAAAGAGAAAGGATATTTTTGATGTTGATCGTTCAAAAATTTGGCGGAACTAGCGTAGGAACACTTGAACGCATCGAAGCTGTGGCAAATAGGGTCATTGAGACAAAAAATAGCGGTGCAGACGTAGTTGTGGTAGTTTCTGCGATGAGCGGAGTTACAAATCAATTGGTTGAATATAGTGAGTATTTTTCAAAACATCCAGATGGTGTCGCCACTGATATGCTTTTAAGCTCTGGAGAGCAAGTAACGACCGCGCTTTTAACGATCGCACTTAATGCAAAAGGCTATGCGTGTGTGGGTATGACAGGTGCGATGGCAGGCATAATTACTGATGATATTCATACAAAAGCAAGGATCGAAAGGATAGAGACTGCTAGGCTAAAAGCCGAGCTAAAAGCCGGCAAAATCGTAGTTGTGGCTGGCTTTCAAGGTATAGATGAAAAAGGTAATATCACAACCCTTGGTAGAGGTGGTAGCGACCTTAGTGCAGTTGCATTAGCGGGAGCACTTGATGCTGATCTATGCGAAATTTTTACCGATGTTGATGGCGTTTATACGACTGATCCAAGGATAGAAAAAAAGGCAAAAAAACTTGAGAAGATAAGCTATGATGAGATGCTAGAGCTCGCTTCTGCTGGCGCAAAGGTACTACAAAATCGCTCAGTCGAGCTGGCAAAAAAACTAAATGTAAAACTCATTACAAGAAGTAGCTTTAATCACAACGAAGGTACATTAATAGCAAAGGAAGATGACAATATGGAAGCAGTTTTAGTAAGCGGAATAGCACTAGATAAAAATCAAGCAAGAGTAACACTAAGGGGCGTAGTTGATAAACCTGGCATCGCAGCAGAAATTTTTACAGCTTTAGCTCATGAAAACATAAACGTAGATATGATAATCCAAAACGTAGGACATGACGGCACTACAAATTTAGGCTTTACAGTGCCACAAAATGAGCTTGAACTAGCAAAAGAAACTATGCAAAAGCTCTCAGCTGCAAAACATATAGAATTTGATGATGCGATCGTGAAAGTTTCAGTTATTGGCGTCGGCATGAAGAGCCATAGTGGCGTAGCATGTTTAGCATTTGAAACGCTTGCAAAAGAGGGTATAAATATCCAAATGATCTCAACAAGTGAGATAAAAATTTCAATGATCGTTGATCAAAAATATGGCGAGCTAGCGGTTCGCGTACTTCATGATGCTTATAAGCTAGATAAATAATGCAAGATTTTATTCAGTGGACGTTAAAGGCTATTAGGGACGAAGGCCCTTTGATGAGCTGGATGGAGGAAAGGCGTGTCGAATGGACGCCTTTGCTCGCATCTAGGCTTAAATTTTTACTTGAAGGAAGGGCTTTTATAACTATAAGCGATGAAGAGCGAAGATGGTTTGAAATTTATCTTTTAAAAAAGATGAACCATTCAAAAAGCATAAGGCCATTTTTGCCATTTTTTAGCCTAAGATCGCTTTATCCATCGCTTGATGAGATAGAGACAAATGAACAAAAGCAGCTTCTAAAAGATATGCTAAGTCTTGCTTTTCCAAATGGTTACTTGTTTTTTTATATCGGAAAGAGCCTTGATAGATATGCGAATTTAGCCAAAAGTGATGAGGATAGTTATATGTGGCTATTTGACGAGCAGGCGCAAAACAGTTTTACTCTTAGCTCAAGCGATGAAAATTTAGACATTAAACTAATAAGTCTTTGCAAAATTTTTGATAAAAGCATCGATGCGGCGCTCTTTGCAAAGGTGATACTCTAAATGCTTAATAAAATCGTCGTTACAAGCGATTTTGAAAGTTTAAAAGCCAAGCTTGAAAGCGAGTTTGGCATTAATAATTTAAGATTTTTTATAAGTGATGATTTTTTGCTAGAAAATGCAAAGGAGGTCATCGCAGAAGCTTACATTGCTGAAAAAGATGAAAAAATTTTAGTAATACAAGCTAATTCTTTTAGGACAGAGGCTCAAAATGCACTTTTAAAGATCATCGAAGAGCCTCCAAGAAATATCAAATTTATAATAGTAACACAGAGTAAAAATTTACTTCTACCAACGATTAGATCAAGAATGCTCATAGAAAATAATCTCACAAAAAAACCAAAAATAACCCTTGATCTAAATTTAAAATCGCTTAGCTTAAAAGAGCTAACAAGCTTTATCGATCAAAAGATCGCAGACGAACAAGCACAGAAATTTGGCAAAAACGAGTTAAAAGAGCTTGTTGGTGTTATCGTGACAAAGGCGGTTGATAGTGGGTATAAATTTAGTGGCGATGAGATGGATTATTTTTTCTCTCTTATCAAGCTTGCGGATCTAAATGCCAAGTCTCACGCCGTGCTAACGCCACTACTGCTTACTATATTTCAAAAAGGACGACGTTGAAATTTTACAAGATAAATAACAAAAGTGACTTTGATGAAATTTGCAAAGCCATCTCGCCAAGCCCTGCTGGTGCGAAGCTCATGCATGAAAAGAGCGAGATAAATTTTATATTTATAGATGAGATAAAAACCCCAGCAGCAAATATCCTAAAGCAAGATGCACTTAGTGTTGGAGCCGAGCTTGTGACGCATAAAGATACGATTTTGGGTCGTGATAGTCTAAATAAAGCCTTGCTAATGGCGACAGATGCACAACTTGGGCAGCTAGCTAAAAAAGAGAAGTTGCAAGACTTTGGGCTTAAAAATTTAGCAGCCTTTTTAGAGACAAAATTTATAAAGCCCACAAAGCCTCTTATAATGGGCGTTGCAAATATAAACACAGATAGCTTCAACGAACAAAGCCGCATAAATACGCAAAATGGCATAGCGAAAATCGAAGCCATGATCGAAGCAGGTGCTGACTACATCGACCTTGGCGGCGTTAGTTCAAGGCCAGGGAGCGAGTATTGCGGACGCGAGGAGGAGTTTAGGCGCATAAAAGATATTGTGGATGAAATTTACAAGCTAAATTTACATGAAAAGGCGAAATTTAGCCTTGATAGCTTTGATGAGTATTGCTTAGAATTTGCGCTAAATCACGGCTTTAAGATGATAAATGACATCACGGCAAACGCAAATTTAGCCCCGCTTGCTGCAAGATACGATGCCCAGTTTTGCATGATGCACATGCAAGGCGATCCAGCTACCATGCAGATTGCGCCAAAGTATAACGACCTAATTGGCGAAATTTCAGACTTTTTTGAGCAAAAGATTGTCTCAGCAATGGAGCTTGGCGCTAAAAAGATAGTGCTTGATGTGGGTATCGGTTTTGGTAAGACGGCTGAGCAAAATTTATTGCTTATTAAGCATTTGGAGCATTTTTTGAAATTTGGCTGCCCGCTGCTAGTTGGTGCTAGCCGCAAATCAGTCATAAACCACTACTATAAAAGCGAAGTCAAAGACCGCTTGCCAGGCTCGCTTTATCTGCACTTAAAAGCCTTTGAAAACGGCGCGCAGATCATAAGGACGCACGATGTGGCCGAGCACAAGCAGCTTTTTAATATGCACGAGGCGATGAGCCAAGCCACGCTTTGGTAGAGTTTATGCCTAAAAGCTGAGTGTATGGTGATAGAGAAATTTTGCAGCAAATGAGCCGCTTATATAAAGGCGCTTGGCAGGCAGGTGCGAGGCTTTGACGCTAAGGTCTGGGACGAGGTCAAATTTGGCGTCGTGCTAAATGCGAGCTATCTAAAATTTAGCCAAAATGCACCTTTGCGAGACTTTTTGCTATCAACTGGGAGTAAAGTTTTGGTTGAGGCAAGCCCTGTTGATAAAATTTGTGGCATAGGTTTGGCCGCAAGCGATGAAAATATGCAAAATCCTATGAAGTGGCGAGGGCAAAATTTACTTGGCTTTGCGCTGATGAGAGCGAGAGATGAGATAGCAAAGGTCTATAAAAATGTCCATTTACTTGACGCTAAAGAGCTAAATTTAGATCATTTATAAAGTATGTTTAAGATAAAATGCGGTGTAAATTTGGAGCAAAAATGACAAAACAAGAGTACGAAAAAGCGGTAGATACGCTAAATGCATGGGCAAAGGCCTACTACGACGAGGATGAGCCACTTGCAAGTGACGAGGAGTATGACGCGCTATATCACGCGGTGCTTGATTATGAGCAGGCAAATCCAAGCGAAATTTCTATCTTTTCACCTACAAAACGCGTGGGCGGCACCGTAAAAGAGGGCTTTAGCAAGGCTAATCACATCAAACGCATGTGGAGCATGGAAGATATTTTTGATCTAGCCGAGCTTGATGCGTGGCTAAAGCGTGGCGAGAAAGAAAATCTAACCTTTGTCGCTGAGCCAAAATTTGATGGAGTGAGCTTAAATTTGCTTTACGAAAATGGCGTTTTGGCTAGGGCGATAACTAGGGGTGACGGCGTTACTGGTGAGGATGTGACGCAAAATGCAAAGACGATAAATTCTGTTTTAAAGAGTATTGATTACAAAGGGCTAATTGAAATCAGGGGCGAGGTTGTTATAAAAAAAGAAGATTTTGAGCTACTAAACGCAGAGCGCGCAAAAGAGGGTGAGGCGCCACTTTCAAACCCTAGAAATGCAGCAGCTGGAAGCCTTAGACAGCTTGATAGTGCAGTCACTGCAAAAAGAAAGCTACTTTTCATACCTTGGGGCGTGGGCGAGCAGAGCCTTGGGCTAAAAGATCACAGCGAGGTGATGAAATTTGTGCGAGATCTTGGCTTTGAGAGAGATGAATTTTTCAAAATTTTAAAAAAAGATGAGCTTGAGGCTGCCTATAACGAGCTACTAGCCAGCCGCGACGCAAAAAGCGTGATGATGGATGGCATGGTGATACGAGTAAATGATCTTGCGCGCTGTGAAGAGCTGGGCTACACGGTCAAATTTCCAAAATTTATGGTGGCGTTTAAATTTCCAGCCATTGAAAAGGTGACTAGGCTAAGAGATGTCGCACTTCAAGTTGGCAGAAGCGGCGTAGTAACGCCTGTTGGCGTGCTTGATGAGGTAAATATAGACGGAGCCAATGTAAAATCCGCCACCCTTCATAACTTTGACGAGATAGAGCGCCTTGGCGTCATGAAAAACGACTATATCGGCATCATCCGCTCAGGCGATGTTATACCAAAGATCACAAAGGTCTTTAAAGATAGGCGAGATGGCAGCGAAGAGGCGATTGATAGGCCTAAATTTTGCCCAGTTTGTGGCTCGCACCTACTTGATGAAGGGGTCTTTGTAAAGTGTCAAAATTTAAGCTGCAGGGCAAGAGTGGTTGGCTCAATAATTCACTACGCATCGAAAAAATGCCTAAATATAGACGGCCTTGGCGATGCGATCGTAAATTTGTTATTTGATAAGGGACTGATTGCTTGCATAAAAGACATCTACAGCCTTAAATTTGATGATCTCATGGTGCTTGAGGGATTTAAGGAGAAAAAGGTAAATAACCTTTTAAACGCTATCGAAGCCAGTAAAGGTGCGGAGCTAGCGCGCTTCATCACGGGGCTTGGCTGCGAGCACATTGGCGAAGTGGCAGCTAAAAAGCTAGCAAGTAGTTTTGGGCTGGGCTGGTTTGATGCTAGTTTTGAAGAGCTTGTCTCGCTTGAGGGCTTTGGCGTGGAGATGGCAAATAGCCTAATTGACTTTGCAGAGGTAAATAGAGCAGAAATTTTAGCCCTTAGCCAGATCGTGCAGCCAAGCGTGACGCAGGCGCAGAGTATCTCAAATGCGCTAAGTGGCAAAACGGTCGTTATAACTGGCACGCTAAGCCGCTCAAGAGATGAGATAAAGGCGGAGCTTGAGAGTTTTGGCGCAAAGGTTTCAAGCTCAGTTTCTAAAAAAACAGACTTCGTCTTAGCTGGCGAGGAGGCTGGCAGTAAGCTAGAAAAAGCAAATGAGCTAGGCGTGCGAGTGATCGATGAGAGCGAATATGAAAGGCTAAAACTTGAGGTTTGATAACTACGTCGCAAGCGTTTTAAGCATAAGTAGAAATAAGGCGAGCGAGCTAATAAAATCTGGCAAGGTGCTAACAAATGGCGAAATTTGTACCAAGGTTTCAAGCGAGGTTAGCGAGGCTAAAATTTCACTGCTTGATGAAATTTACGTTGGACGAGGCGCTTTGAAGCTAAAGAGCTTTTTGGAGGCGATGAAATTTGACCTAGCTGACAAAAACGCACTTGATATCGGCAGCTCAACTGGCGGTTTTATACAAATTTTGCTTGAGCGTGGCGTAAAGAGCGTGACTGGCGTCGATGTGGGCACTGATCAGCTAGATGCTAGCCTAAGAAGCGATGAGCGAGTAAAAATTTATGAGAAAACTGACGTCAGGGAGTTTGCCAAAACGCATCAAAATAAATTTGATCTAATAACCTGTGACGTGAGCTTTATCTCTTTGGCTGAAATTTTGCCTGCTATTTGTGAGCTTGCAAGCGAAAATTCGCTCATCATCACTCTTTTTAAACCGCAGTTTGAAGTGGGCGTTGGCGTAAAACGCAACAAAAAAGGCGTTGTAACCGACGCTAAGGCTGTAAATTTAGCGATGAAGAGGTTTGAAGTGATGGCTAATGGCTTAGGATTTAAAATGATAGCTTGCAAAGAGTGTGAAGTAAAAGGGAAAGAGGGAAATGCCGAATTTTTCTACGCTTTTAACAAAAGATAATATCACTGCCGTTGCGATCGGGCATTTTGACGGCGTGCATAGAGGACACAAGCAGCTTTTAAAGCAGCTTGGCGAGTTTGGCGGACTTGTCGTGATCGACAAAAACAAGGCAAACATCACGCCAAAGCTAAAGCGAGCCGAGTACTCAAACTACCCTTGCTTCTTGTATGATTTTGAGAGTATAAAAGGGCTTAGCGGCGAGGAATTTATCGCACTTTTAAAGCGGGATTTTAAAAATTTAAAAAAGATCGTTGTTGGATTTGATTTTAGATTTGGCAGAAACAGAGCGTGGGACAAGCACGATCTGAAAAGAATTTTTGATGGCGAGGTGGTCGTCGTTGATGAGGTTTGCTACGATGGCATGGGTGTGCATAGCTCCTCCATCAGAGAGCTGATACGCCAAGGCAACATCGATGAGGCAAACAGGCTGATAGGCAGGGAGTACTCGATCGAGGGCAACGTGATAAAAGGGCAGGGCATCGGCGCAAAAGAGCTGGTTGCTACGCTAAATTTAGATATAAAAAGCTATCTTTTGCCGCGCGAGGGCGTCTATGCGACAAGAACGAGGATGGGCTCATACACCTATGGCTCGGTCACTTTTATAGGCAACAGGCTTAGCACGGATGGAAATTTTAGCGTCGAGACGCACATCTTAGACGAGGTCGCACCAAAAGTGACAAAGCACGTCGCCGTTTGCTTCATAAAACGTTTGCGTGATAATAAAAAATTTAATAATCTAAGCGAGCTAAAAGAGCAGATAAAACGCGATATAAACGAGGCTAGACAGTGCGTTGGCGTGTGCGATCTCTTTTTTGGAGAGACGATGAGATACTTTGACGGATATGGAGCTGGTATATGAGAGATGAAATTTTTAAAGAGCCTATAAGCAAGCAGTTTGAATTTGATGACTTTGTGGCGAGCGTTTTTGACGATATGATCTCGCGCTCGGTGCCATTTTACGACGTTAGTTCAAATCTAAACGCAAAGCTGCTAGCTAAAATTTTGCCAAAAGATGCAAGTGTATGCGACCTTGGCTGCGCAACGGCAAATAGCCTGCTTTTGCTAAATAACCTTAGAAACGACCTCGTGCTAAGTGGCGTGGATAACTCTGAAGCTATGCTAGCAAATGCCAAAAATAAGGCAAAGGCTTATGGTGCTAGTATAAATTTCATCTTAGCTGACATCATAGAGTGTGAGATAGTAGGCTTTGACGCTGTTTTGGCAAACTATACTTTGCAGTTTATCAGGCCGCCAAAAAGAGCAAATTTGGTGCAGAAAATTTACGATGGGCTAAATGAAAATGGAGTTTTTTTATTTAGTGAAAAGATCATTTTTGATGATAAAAAGCTCACCAAAAGCGTTATAGAAATTTACGAAGACTACAAGCAGGCACAAGGCTACTCACGCTACGAGATCGCCCAAAAAAGAGAGGCACTTGAAAATGTGCTGGTGCCATACACTGAAGAAGAAAATAGAAGCTTAGCCCTAAATGCTGGCTTTAAACGAGTCGAGAGCACATTTAAATGGGGAAATTTCATGAGCTTTTTAGCGTTTAAATAAAACGCTCTTTTAAATTTATATCTACTATTTTTTATAAAAAGTGAGGCACGAGGCCCCACTAAATTTACTCATTTATCGCTGCGTTTCCGTGGTGGTGGAAGTCATCGTAGATGATCTTTGAAGTTTGGAATTTCTCGCGTTTTAGCTCGCGAACTCTTAAAAATTCCTCTTCATCGATCTTCTTGATCTGGATCGCTGCCTTAAATGTCGGAGTCTTACTGATGAAGTCCCAGCCGCTGCTTGTTAGCTCGTTGCATGAGCTCTCCCAGTAGTGAAAAGTCATCTGTATGATGCCCTCAGGCACGATATCGGTAACCTCGGCTTTTACGACGATGTAGCCGTGCCTACTCCATGCTTTGATAAAGTCGCCTTGCTTGATACCGTATCTTGCAGCAAGTGACGGGCTCATCTCAGCGATAGGTCCGATACTGTCGCCACCTTCTTCGATCGCTTTAGAGCGCCTTGTCATGGTACCAACTGTGTATTGATAAACTTTTCTTGTTGTTAAAAGCTGTATCGGATACTCAGTATCAGTCTTCTCATCGACTGAACCAGCCATGATAGGATACCCTGGTGACATATTCATTTTCTTGGCAAACTCAAGTTTTGCTGGCTCGATCTCGTCGGCACTGTCCACAAATAGGCATGGTACAAAGCGACCTTTGCCATCAGGTGTGAAAAATTTCTTATCAAGATAGAGGCTCTGACCGCCCATACTATCTTCTGTTGGACATGGCCAGTGAAGTCCGTGATACTTTTTGATGCGATAGTAACTCATGCCACCATAGCGTCTAGGGTCGCATTTTCTGACTTCTTCCCAAATTTCTTCTGGTGAGTTGTAGTTAAAGCCCTCAGTTGCGCCCAAACGACGTGCGATCTCGCAAACGATCCACCAGTCTTGTCTAGCATCGCCTGGAGGAGTGATAACCGCTTCGTTGTGCTGTACGCGGCGCTCTGCGTTGGTATAAAGGCCTTCTTTTTCGCTGCTTGCTACGCCAGGTAGTACGACGTCAGCTTTTAGAGCAGTTTCGGTCAAAAATAGGTCTTGAACCACGTAGAAATCAACATTTGCAATGCCTTTTAAGAAGTGGTTTGTATTTGGCTCAGAGATGACTGGGTTTTCTCCGATAGTCCAGAAGAAATGAACCTTGCCATCAAGGATCGCATCAGGTACTTCGGTTTTATGAACGCCTATTTTTGAGCTCAAAAATCCAGGTTCTAGGTGCCACATTTTTTCAAACCAAGCTCTTTGCTCTGGATCAGTGACTGAGCCAAGATTTGGGAAGATATTTGGCAAAACTCCCATATCACAGCAGCCTTGAACATTCTCTTGGCCTCTTAGTGGTAAGTCGCCTGTGCCAAGCTCACAGATGTTGCCAGTAATCAAGAATAAATTTGATACATCGCAAACTCCGCCAACGCCGTGGTTAAAGTGAGTTACGCCCATGCCGTGAGTGATGACGGCTGGTTTTGTCGTAGCGTACATTCTAGCAGCTGCTCTTATATCCTCTGGATTTAGCCTTGTGTATTTAGCTACAACCTCTGGGGCATAGTCTTTTACAGCCTCTTTAACGTACTCGATACCTATTGTGTGATCTCTTACAAATTCCTCATTTACAAGGCCTTCTTCGATGATAGTGTATAAAAGTGCGTTGATAACTGGGATGTTGTGCTCGGGCTCTAGCTGCAAGTGGATGTCGGCTCTACTTGCAAACTCGGTCTTGATAGGATCAATAACGATAAGTTTTGCACCGCGGTTTAGCGCTCTTTGGATGTGCATAGCTGCGATTGGGTGGCCATTTTCTGGGTTTGAACCTATCATTAATATACAGTTACTATAAGTGCCAATCTCTGTAAAGCTATTTGTGGCAGCTCCGTTTCCGATTGTTTTAGCAAGTCCTGCTACTGTCGGAGCGTGTCAAATTCTAGCGCAGTGATCGACGTTATTTGTACCAATTACAGCGCGCATTAGCTTTTGTGCGACGTAGTTATCCTCAAGCGTACAGCGCGCTGAGAAATTTCCAGCTAATGCATCTGGGCCATATTTTGCTTTGGTTTCTTTCATTTTCTCTACGACAAGATCAAGTGCCTCGTCCCAGCTGGCTTCCTCAAAATCACCATCCTTTGAAAATACGCCATTTTTCTTTCTAATAAGTGGTTTTGTGAGTCTATCTGGACTTGCAACGTAATCCCAGCCATAAAAGCCTTTTAAACATAAATTTCCTTGATTGACTGGATTGTCTTCGACACCAGTGGCGGCACGAACGACATTGTTTTCCACATGCAAGGTTACTTGACAGCCTGTCCCGCAATAAGGACAGATGACTTTGCCTTCTTTCATCATTTTCTCCTTTACTATGCAATATTTGCATATTTCTATATGAGTAATATTACTAGCCGAAATCTTAATCTTTAATAAAAATTCTTTATCTATAAAAATAAATTTTTAATCTAAGTTAAAATTAATTTAATTCTATTAAAGTCAATTATTTAGGGGTTTTAAAATTTATTTAAAATTGATAAATTTATTATAAAAGAAATAAAGATATAGAGATTTAGCTTTTTATATAAAATGAAAAAATTAATTCTAATTTTACTTTATTTAAAAAGATTAGTCATATTGTAAGTAGATAAATTAATACTAAAGATGGAAAATTTTAAAATAGACTGTAAAATTTTGAATAAAAAATATGGATGAAGGAAATTTAATAAGGAGAGCAGATCGCTCTCCGATGGATTATTTATCTCTTAAGCCAAGCTCAGAGATTAGTTTTGAATATGTAGTGTAGTCTTTGTTTTTAAGATACTTTAAAAGTCTTTTTCTTTGACCAACTAGTTTTAAAAGACCTAAGCGTGATGAAAAGTCTTTTTTGAAAATTTTAAGGTGTTCTGTAAGTTCAGTTATTCTAGCTGTTAAAAGAGCTATTTGAACTTCTGGAGAGCCTGTATCTCCCTCTTTTCTAGCGAATTTCGCAACTATTTGAGCTTTTTTAGCCGAATCCAAAGCCATAATGACCTCCTGATTGGTGAATTTTGGAAGAGCGATTATAGCATTTAAAACATAAAGTTAGATAAAATTACGCTTTTTAAAAATTAATGAAAAATGCAGTAAAAATTTAATAAAATTAGGGCTATTTAAAGACCTAAGGAAGATAAATGCTTTTTACAAAGGCAAGCGAATACGCTCTACTTTCACTTATTTTAATATCTCAAAAATCATCTCCAGTTGATGTTGATACGATCTCAAATGAACTTAAAATTTCAAAAAGCTTTTTAGCCAAAATTTTACAAAATCTTGCAAAAGATGGAATTTTAAAGTCGTTTAAAGGGGCAAATGGCGGCTTTGCGCTAAATAACGAAACTGAAAATCTAAGTATAAAAAAGATAATAGAGTGCGCTGAAAAACGTGAACTTAACGTCTTTGAGTGCTCATCTTCTGCAGATGGCTGCCCGTCAAATAAAGCCTCAAGCTGTCAAATTTGGTCGATGTTTAGCGGTCTTCAAGGCAAGATCGACGAGATGCTTGACGCTATAAAACTAAGTGACATCGTTAAGAAGTAAAGTTGGCAAAGCAAAAAAATAACATATTAACTCTTGTAGCGCCGTTTCTTGCGCCAATTGTTAA
The DNA here is from genome assembly GCF_902460705.1 of Campylobacter concisus. GTDB lineage: Bacteria > Campylobacterota > Campylobacteria > Campylobacterales > Campylobacteraceae > Campylobacter_A > Campylobacter_A concisus_Z. Next base: position 29,842 of record NZ_CABPUP010000003.1, read on the forward strand.
GTTTAAAAGTCTTAGCATCGTTGGTATCATTGTTGCCATCCTTGCTATCATCATCGTACCGCTTCCAAGCGCGGTGCTTGACTTTTTCTTGGCACTTTCGATCTCGATTTCAGTGCTTATAATCTTAATTTCGATTTATGTGCCAAAACCAACCGATCTTAGTACTTTTCCGACACTGATCCTTATCGTTACGCTTTTTCGCCTCTCGCTAAACATTGCAACCACGCGTATGATCTTAAGCGAAGGTCACAACGGCCCAGAAGCGGTCAGCGAGATCATCTCAAGTTTTGGAAATTTCGTCGTTGGCGGCAACTTTGTCATCGGCACCATCGTCTTTTGTATCTTGGTTCTCATAAATTTTATGGTCGTAACAAAGGGCTCAACCCGTGTGAGCGAGGTGCAAGCACGTTTTACACTCGATGCGATGCCAGGTAAGCAAATGGCGATAGATGCGGACTTAAACGCAGGTTTGATTGACGAAAAAACAGCGCGTGAAAGACGCCAAGCCATCATCGGCGAGGCAAATTTTTACGGCGCGATGGATGGTTCGTCTAAATTTATAAAAGGTGACGCCGTAGCCGGTATCATCATAACTATCATCAACATCATTGGCGGTTTTGCCATCGGCTCGTTTCAACATGACCTTGATATGGCTACATCGGCCCAGTATTATACGATCCTAACTATCGGTGACGGTCTTGTGAGTCAGATCCCAGGACTTATCACATCAACAGCAACTGCTATCATCATCACAAGGGCTAGCAAAGACGATGAGGACTTTGCAGAAGGCACTCTAAATCAGCTCTTGGGAGACTATAAAACCTTACTAATAGTGGGCTTCATACTCTTTATGTTTGCTCTTGTTCCTGGACTTCCGACACTATCTCTTGGCTTCATTGCATTACTGTTTTTGGGGCTTGGCTACATCATCAAGCAGACCAAAGATGGTGGATTAAATTTAAACCTTGCGCCAAAAGACAAAGTTGCTTCTAAAAAGACTGGAACAGGTGTGTCTGGTGCCGCAGGAGCTGGTGCGACAAGTGGCACCGCTGCTAAGGTTCCAAAGAAAAGCGACGAAGAGATAGCAAGAGAAGAAGAGACAAAGATAAATGACATATTAAAGCTTGAAATTTTAGAGCTCGACCTAGGATACGGCTTGCTAAAGCTAGCTGACGTGGATCTCATTGAGAGAATTCGTGCCATGAGGCGAAATATCGCTTCAAGCCTTGGCTTTTTGATGCCGAAGATAAGAATCCGCGACAACCTTCAACTCCCACCAAATGAGTATCGCTTTAAGCTAAAAGGTATCATCATCGGACAAGGCGAAATTTATGCAGATAAATTTTTAGCGATGGATAGCGGTCTTGTGAGTGAGGATATTGAGGGAATTCCAACAAAAGAGCCAGCTTTTGGACTAGATGCACTTTGGATCGATGCTAGTGTGAAAGAGGATGCCATACTTAGTGGCTACACGATAGTTGACCCTGCAAGCGTCATATCAACGCATATGAGCGAGCTTATCAAACAAAACGCAGCCGAGCTTCTCACTCGCCAAGAGACGCAAAATTTATTAGACAAACTAAAGATCGACTACCCAGTTGTGGTCGAGGATACGCTAAGGATCGCACCTATAAATTTGATCCAAAAGGTTTTAAAAGCGCTACTTAAAGACAATATACCGATCAAAGATCTGCTTAGCATACTTGAATCAATTAGCGACATCGCCGAGGTTAGTAAAAACCTAGATATGATCATTGAGCACGTACGCGCAGCGCTCTCGCGTGTTGTCACTTCGCTTTATGTCGATGAGAAAGGTCAGCTAAATTTTTACATTTTAGATAGTGCGGTCCAGCAAAAGCTCATGGATGCGGTGCAATACAAAGACGGTGCATACCACCTGATGATAAATGTAGCCCAGACATCGTCTATCGTGCAGGCGCTAAGGCGTGAAAAAGAGAAGCGACCGATGAGCCAGCACGGTGAAATGGTGCTTTGCGTGGAGCCAAGCTTGCGCAAATTTATAGCAAATATCTGTGCAAATTTTGCCATCGACATCGTGGTGCTAAGTTTTGCTGAGATCTCGGCAAATACGCCATTTAAAACGGTTGGCGTCATAGAAATAGAAAATTTATAAAGGAAAACGATGAAAATTTATCACCTCTCGCACACCGATCTTGACGGATACGGTGCGCAATACATAACAAATTTTTACTTCAAAGATGTGAAATTTCTAAACTCAAACTACGGCAGAGAGATAGATGATAAATTTGCTCAAATTTTAGCTGAGATAGATGCCTCAAACGATGATAAAAACATCATTTTGATTACTGATCTAAATTTAACTCTAGCCCAGTGCGAGAGCTTTACTGAGATGATAGAGGGTAAAAATATAAAGCTCTTTTTGCTAGATCATCACCAAAGCGGTGCTGAGTGCGCGAGTAGCTATCCTTGGTACTTTTTAGATAGTTCAAGGTGCGCTACGAAGATCACTTATGACTTTTTTGTGGGCATTTTTGGCAAAAACAAAGAGCTTGAAATTTTTAGTGACGTCGTAAATGCCGTGGATATCTGGCTAAAAGATGATAAAAATTTCGAAATGGGCAAGGTCTGCTTGGGGCTTGTGGCAAACGCCAAAGAGATAAATAAGGTGATGTTTGAGGCTGAAAACAACCTTTATATGGATCACATCTTAAAAGAAGCTAGCAAATTTTTTAACGAGAAAAACGACTATATCGGTCTTGACATGCAGGTGCATGCTATTAAGAAGTCATTTTTCAAAGAGGACAAGGACGACACGCTAAGCAATCTAATCTCAAACTATGTCGTAAAAAAACTTAGTGAAAATAAAGATAAATTTAGCATAAACTATAAAGATCATAAAGGAATTTTAACCTACAATATCGGTAACGTTTCGGTTATCGGCAACGACTTTTTAGTGGCAAATCCTGAATTTGACTTCTTTATCGATGTGACAAATAAAAAAACGCTAAGTTTTCGTGCAAATGGCAAGCTTGACGTTAGCGCCATGGCAAAGCACCTAGTTGGCGGTGGCGGACACGTGAACGCAAGTGGCGGGCTATTTGCAAATTTCAAAGATGGCTTTAGCTATGAGCCGATTAAAGCTCAGATAGTCGATCTAATAACTAAAAAAACACAGGAGGAGATATGAAAGAAGAAGAGGTAAGCGTAGAGGAGCTTAGCTACGAGCTTAGCATGGTACTTGAAGCGATGTTTTACTATGCTGGCGTGAAAAAAGACAAGCTTGAAGAGGCGGCAAATCTCTATGTAGAGTGCATAGATGATGCGCTAGAAAACTCTGATGCTAGCGGTAGCGACGAGGTTATAGAGATAGTTGAATATATGAAAAAACACCATCCAAAGTTATTTAAATAAGGAGAAAATATGAAGAAAATTTTAGTTTTAGCGGCGGTACTTTTTGCGTTAAATGCTACGGCAAATGAAAATTTAGACAAGGCAAATGAGCTTTATGCAAAGAAAAATTTTAACGAGGCCTATCTTGCTTTTAATAAAGCTTGCGGCGAGGGCGAGAAAAAGGCTTGCACGATGAATGCGATCATGCTATTTAACGGCGATGGCGTGGCAAAAGATAGAGCTCAGGCTGAGAAAATTTTTACAAAAATGTGCGACGAAAATGAGGGCATGGCGTGCGAAAAACTAGGCGAAATGATCGCTTATGGCCTAATAAAAGATAAAGACGCAAACGAAGCAAAGAACGAAGAAAAAGCAAAGGCTTTATTTAAAAAAGCTTGTGATAACGGCTACCAACCAGCTTGCGATTTCGTAGCAAAATAAATTTAAGAGGCTTAAAATGGGCTACAAACATAAAGATTTGATAGGAACTAGAGAGCTTAGCAAGGAAGAAATTTTATATTTTTTAGAGGCGGCGAAAGAGTTTAAGGAGCTAAATTTAAGCCAAGTGAAAAAAAATGACTATCTTCGCGGAAAGACCACGATAAACGCATTTTATGAAAACTCGACTAGAACGAGAACATCCTTTGAGATTGCCGCAAAGAGACTTGGAGCTGATACGATAAATTTCAGCTCATCAAGCTCGAGTGTGACAAAGGGCGAAAGCCTAAATGATACGATGAATAACATGGCTGCGATGAAAAGTGACATCATCGTGCTTCGTCACCCAAGCTCTGGAGCGGCAAAATTTGCAGCTGATAGAACAGAGGCTAGCGTCGTAAATGCAGGGGACGGCACAAATGAGCACCCAAGCCAAGCCTTGCTTGATCTTTTCACACTAAGAGAGCATGGCAAAATTTTGGATAAAAATCTAAATGTGGCGATCATCGGCGACATCGCAAGAAGCCGCGTGGCAAGGTCTGACATCTGGGCGATGAAGAAATTTGGCATAAATTTAAAGCTCTTTGCGCCAAGGATGATGATGCCAAAAGATGCTGAGGTCTTTGAGTCTCAAATTTGCAAAAATATGGAAGAAGCCTGCGAGGGCAGTGACGTCATCATCATGCTTCGCATCCAGCTAGAGCGTGGTGGTGCGGACGTGGCTTTTCCAAGCTCGAGAGAGTACTCGAAATTTTTTGGACTAAATAAAAATAGGATAAAGCTAGCCAAACCTGATGCGATCGTGCTACACCCAGGGCCGATAAATAGGGGCGTAGAGCTAAACTCAGACGTGGCTGATGGCACACACTCAGTCATACTAAATCAAGTTGAAAACGGCGTTGCTATAAGAATGGCGATACTAAATACGCTTGCAAAAAATAGGGGCTAACGATGAAAATATCAATAATTAACGGCACTATCGTAAATAGCGACGAGAAATTTAAGGCAAATATCCTAATAGAAAACGGCAAAATAGCCAAAATCGGAAGTGAGAAATTTGAGGCTGATAAGGTCATAGACGCTACAAATAAGCTCGTCATGCCAGGACTTATCGACATGCACGTGCATTTTCGCGATCCTGGTCAAGAGTATAAAGATGACATCATCTCGGGCTCGCAGGCGGCCGTAGCTGGAGGAGTGACCACCTGCCTTTGCATGGCAAATACCAATCCAGTAAATGACAACGCTTCAATCACAAGAGCGATGATAGAAAAGGCCAGAAACTGCGGTCTCATCGATCTTTTACCGATCGCAGCCATCAGCAAAGGGCTTGGTGGCAATGAGATCGTTGAAATGGGCGATCTTATAGAGGCTGGCGCAGTTGCATTTAGCGACGATGGCTTGCCAGTGACTAGCTCAAGCGTGATGAGAGCGGCACTTGAGTACTCAAGTATGTTTGGTAGCTTTTGCATAAGCCACTCAGAGGACTGCTCGCTTTGCAGGCAGGGCGTCATGCACGAGGGCAAGGTCTCGGCGATACTTGGACTTCGCGGCATGGCGAGAGAGAAAGAGGAGATCGCAGTGAGCCGTGATATGCTACTTGCAAAGCTCACTAAAGCGCACATTCATATCGCTCACGTAAGCTCGGAGTACTCGCTAAAGATCATCGAAATGGGTAAAAAAGAGGGCATAAACATCACTTGTGAGGCCACACCACATCACTTTAGCTTTAGCGATGATGAAATTTTGAAAAATGCTTACGATACAAATTTCAAAATGTCACCGCCACTTCGTGAGATAAACGACGTAAAAGCGGTAAGAGAGGCGCTAAAAAGCGGACTTATAGATGTTATCGCTACCGATCATGCGCCGCACCATACAGATGAAAAGATAGTGGAATTTGACAAGGCGCCATTTGGTATCATCGGACTTCAAACCCTTGTGCCACTCACTCTTAAGCTCGTAAATGAGGGCGTTATAAGCTTAGAGCGCATGGTGGAGCTAATATCTACAAACGCAGCTAAGATGCTAAATTTAAAAGATAAAGGCAGACTTGCTGAGGGCATGCTAGCTGATATCGCGGTGATAGATCCTGAGATCGAGTATGTTTATGACGAGAAGATAAACCGCTCAAAATCAATAAACTCCCCACTCTTTGGTAAAAAACTAAAAGGCGCAGCGACTACTACGATAAAAAGTGGCAAGATCGTTTATGAGTTTGGAAAATAATATAAATTTTCTCATGCTTGCGGGAAAATCCTAAATCTTCAAAATCCAAAATTTGCTAGAAATTTCTAGCAAATTTTATTTTTTATGAGTTATATTTTTTAACGATACTGCAAACGACTTTTTCTATAAAAAGTGCAGATTCAACTTCGCAGCATTCTCTTGTTGAGTGAGGTGAGTGGATATTTGGTCCAATAGAACATGCACTAAGACCCACTTTTTTCTCCAAAAGCACGCCGCATTCAAGTCCAGCATGCACAGCTGTTATCCTTGCGTTTGACTTATAAATTTTTAGCTCTTCTAGGATGTCGTTTGCAAATTTATCATTTATAGGCTTCCAAGCCGGATTTCTATCTTTTGCAATGACGCTAAAGCCAAGTGCTTTTGCAAGCTCTGAAATTTCAAATTCCATCCTATTTAGCCCATCTTTACTCATTGATCTTGCAAAAAACTCCACTTCAAGTGTGTCATCATCTTTTATCTTTGCAAGAGAGAGGTTGACGCTATCTTGTGGTATTCCTAGCTCGCAGTTATAGGCTCTTACACCTTGTGAAAATGAGTTAATAAGAGCTAAAATTTTCTCGCCATTTTCTAAAACTTCTTCACCGGTGCCAAGCTTTTTCACGCTTAAATTTTCACACTCGCTCTTTAGCTCTTTATCGCTTAAAACCAGTGCAGTTGCGCCGCTTGGGATAGAGTTGCTTCGCTCACCACCTTCAAATTTGACAAGCTTACAGCCATTTTTAGTCACAAATGCCGCCAAAACCTTGATCGCATTTGGGATATTTTTATGTATCTCGTTGCCAGAGTGTCCGCCAGGAAGCCCACTCACTTTTACTTCATAAAGCGTGCTCTCTTTTGTTTTTTTGCTATTAAGCGAGATAGTGGCAAATAAATTTACACCGCCAGCGCAGCCGATGGTGACGCGGTCATCCTCTTCGCTGTCTAAATTTAAAAGTTTATCTGCTTTTAACTCGCCACTAAAACCAGTGGCTCCGATCATGCCGACTTCTTCGTTGTTTGTAAAAAGGCACTCTATGTCGTCAAATTCGCTTATCATCTGCATCATGATAGCTACGCCTATGCCGTTATCTGCGCCAAGAGATGAGTTTTTAGCCCTCATGTAGCCATCATCGCCGTAAACTATTTCGATCTTTGGAGCATCGCCCATGCAGACCATATCATAGTGGCTTTGCAAGCAAATTTTTGGTTTGCCTTTAAACGCATGAATGTTGCCAAAGCTATCGACTGTAACCTCACAGCCCTTATCTTTTGCATAGCTAGCTAGAAAATCACGCATCTTATCAGTCTCATAACTACAGTGCGGTATCGTCGCAAGTGTCTCAAATTTCGTTAGAACTTCGCTCTTTGACATATTTGCCTCCCTTAAATTTATTTTATCTCACCCTTATAGCCAGTCGCATCGACCGCCTTTAAAAGCTCTTTTTCATCGATATTATCATCTGCTATGATGGTAGCTTTTCTCTCTTTTAGCGATACGTCTGCCTTTTTCACGCCCTCAACGCTAAGAGCAGCCTTTCTAACAATCGCCGTGCAAAGCGGACAGTGCATGCTAGGTACAGAAATTTCTATCTTTTTATCAGCATAGCTTGCTACTACTAAAAGGGCTAAAACTAAAATTTTATGCATAAATTTCTCCTAAAAGCTCCGGATATGTAAGGAGTAAAAGCAAAATCACTCCAAAAAGAATATATATAAGTATCCATTTTTTCTTTTTATAGCTTAGGTTGCAGCTTTTTGGTTTGTAAAATAGACTAATACCTGAAATCACAAAACAAATGACGGCTATAACGCTTAAAATAGTGCGGTACTCGTATAAATTTTGTGTCCAAGAAAGAAATGAAAAAGAAGTGCCAAAAAGCAAAAAAAGAAGTGCTGGCAAGCAGCACAAGGTAGCACCGATGGCACTACCTATGGATGTGAGTATCAGCCAAAAGGCTCTCATTTTAGCTCTGTTGAAACGTAGTCGTAGCTAAATTCTTTTGGCGAATAGTAGTTTTGTGTGTTGCCATCAACTTCAGCGTATGGGTAACCGAAGTTATTTAGCGGAGTTTGCTCAGGCTCTGGTTTTAAGATAAAGTCGCGTCCGTAGTTAAAGCCTATCCAGCACATCTCCCAGTTACCAAAACAAAAGTCTCTAACGGCTGCGATCTTAGCGTCGTCGTTTGTAAGTTTCTCGCCTAGTCTTACCTTTGTGACGTCCGCTGGATCAACCGGTATCCAACCATAGCCTTTTAAGTAAAACTCAGCCCTGCAGTGTTGTCCGCCTGAAATTTTAGCCACGCCATCTTTTGCGCTACCCATTTGATCTGAAAATCTAGACTGACCAACCCTGATACCAAAGATCTCCCTAGCTGGGATACCAACTGATCTGCAAAGCCCTACAAAAACAGAGTTTATATCGGTGCATTTGCCCACTAGTTTTCCACTTTCTAGTATTGCTCTAACATCGCCTGTGCCACATCCTAGGATGCTGTTATCGCGCTCCATAGTGTTTGCAACCCACGTGTAGATCGCTTTTGCACGCTCCAAATCGCCCTTTAAATTTCCAACGATCTCTAGCGCTTTTGCTCTTACGACTCCGTCAGTTGGGATGTGTGAAGTTGGTTTTAAAAACTCAAGAATAGCAGGATCTATCTTCTCGTTTGGATCGTAATTCACTTTGCTAAAGTCAGTATTTCTCTCTGTTGTTTGTATTTTAAACTGCACGTTTAGAATGGGTCTTGGCTCATTTTCTTCAAAATCAGCATACATCGTTGGTATAAGAGTATCTGAAATATAAACATTTTTAGCAGTTGTATTTATGACATAGTCTTGTGTTAGGTGTTGGTAGGTTGTGTTTATCGGAAGTGGTAACCAAATTTTTGAGCTTTTGCCCTTCTCAAGCAGCTGGTGTTTAAAATTTACATCAAAATTTCTGATTACTGGGCTTGTTAGCTCATCACTAGCTAAACTAACATTTGGAAGCAGACTAGCTGCACCTAAAAGACCGCCGAATTTAAAAAAATCTCTTCTTTGCATGAGATACCTTTTGTTTAATATTAGCCAAACTTGGCTCTAAAACTGCCTGCTATTCTAGCATAAAAATTTTATTTATGATAAAATCCGCCACATGAAAAAGATTATATTTTTAGGCTTTATAGCGTTATTTTGCAACGGTTGTCTTTACATGAATGAGCGCGGAGTTTCGACGCAATATTATAATGATTGTAAAGAGTATTATGACGCGACTGGCACCTACCAAAAAGAGTGTCCGCACAACATCGTCGACTGGAAATAGCGTGGATCTTAGTAAATTTAATGAGCAACAAAAGCAAATTTTTAATAGGATAGAAAATTTAGCAAATTTTGACTGCGAGCTTGAGCTAAAAGATAGTGTAAATGTGAAATTTAAAAATTTAGACCAAGCCAAAAAAGATAAAATTTATGACCTCGCCCTTAGCCTAAAGCCTTGGCGAAAAGGGCCATTTTTACTTGATGATATATATATAGATAGCGAATGGCAAAGTTTTATCAAATTTAATATCCTAGCACCACATCTAAATTTAGCTGGCAAAAGCGTGGCTGACGTGGGTTGCAACAATGGATATTATATGTTTAAGATGCTTGAATACGCCCCAAAAAGTATAACTGGCTTTGATCCTAGTGTGCATACATATTTGCAGTTTGCTTTTTTAAATAAATTTATCCGCTCAAATATCGCTTACGAGCTTCTTGGAGTAGAGAACTTGCCTGAGTTTGGAGTGAAATTTGACACCATTTTTTGCCTTGGTGTCATCTATCACAGAAGCGATCCTATCAAGATGCTAAAAGAGCTAAAAACCGCGCTAAATCCTGGAGGAGAGCTATTTTTAGATACTATGTATATTGATATGGAGGGCGATTTTGCGCTGAGCCCAAAAGATAGATACTCAAAAATTCCAAATATCTACTTTGTACCAACACTCTCAGCACTTCAAAACTGGTGCGAGAGAGCTAAATTTAGGGATTTTACCTTACTTGATACGAAGGCTACTGATCTAAATGAGCAGCGAAAAACGAAGTGGATAGATGGTGAGAGTCTTGGAAATTTCTTAGATCCAGACAATAATACAAAGACCATCGAGGGCTACCCAGCGCCAAAAAGAGCATATGTTAGAGTTAAAATTTAAGGATAAAAATGGCAGAAGAAAATATCTATGATATAAAAGATGAATCACAAATAATCTTACCAGAAGATGAAAATCCATTAAGAAATGAGATCAAAACCGCTCCACTTACAAAGCTAAATTTTAGCGGAACGGCATTTTTACTTGAAAAAAATCACGCAAAGACTAGATTTTTTACTACGGATGATATGGTGTGCGATACTGAGGGGCTTATTCATAGTGGATTTATTTTTATGGGCGCAAATCATGCCGCGCTTTTAGCCATTAATGAAGAATTTTGCGTTAGTATCGGGGCTAGGATAAATTTCTTTGGGCCACTAAAGCTTGGTGATGTAGTGGAATTTGACGCTCAAGCAAGATTTGAAGAGAGCAGAAAAAGAGAAGTAAAAGTACTTGGATACGTTAAAGATATAAAAATTTTTGAAGGAATATTTCAACTTGTCACACTTGAAGAGCATATCTTCTTGACTCAACAAAAAAATATCCAAAAAGAAGCTGCTATAAGGCAAAAAAAAGAGCGAGAAGAAGCTAAGGCTAATAGCTAAAAGTAAGTAAAAATTTTTGATTTTTAATCCCAAATAAAACGAAATTTTAAAAAGACAATCTTTATCTCATTATCCTATTTTGGTAAATAATTGGTAATATTTTTTAAAATTTTAAGGAAAATTAAGCAATAAAATTAATTTTCTATGATAATATCCTTTCAAAACTTTTTATCAAAAGGAGATTTAGATGAAAATTACAAAAGTTAGCTTAGCTGCTTTGGTTGCTTTAGGTGCATTTTCAAGCGTTGCAAGTGCAACTCCACTTGAAGAAGCTATAAAAAATGTAGATCTTTCAGGATTTGCAAGATATCGTTATACAAATGATAGCACTAAGAAAACTACAGCTGGTACTGTAAAGGGTAATAATGCAGGCCATGCTTTTAGAATGCAAACATCATTTAAAGCCGCTATTGATGATAATTTCTTTGGTGTATTGACACTAAGATATGCTGCTACTGATGATTCAGGCGATAAAGTAGCAACTGGTACAGATAAAACAAATACAACAAATTCTTTTGGTGTATATGAGATGTATCTAGGATACAAAGTATCTAACACTACTATTACAGCTGGCAAACAACTTATCAAAACTTTCTATGATGATGGTGATATAGCAGCTACTGGTCTAAAAGCTGTAAGTACAGATGTGTCTGGTCTTACTTTAACAGCTGCTGCTTATGATGCCATAGAAAACAATAGTGATGAAGTAGATGGACCTTTCCTAAAAGAAGTAACAGATGGTACAAAATTCCATGACGCTCCTGCTAACCTCTATTATTTAGGTGCAGTTGGTAGCTATGATCCAGTATCATTTAAGGTAGCTATTGCAAATCTACAAGAAATTGCTACACTTTATGGTGCTGAGGCAGCATTTAGTTTTAATGTAACCGACGATATAAACCTAAACCTAAAAGGTCAATATGTTTATAGCGATTCAGATCACAAAAAAGTAGCTGATGCTGATTTTTGGGCTGTTCAAGCTGGAACAAAACTATTTGGTGCTAAATTTAATGCTGGCTACTTAGAATTTGATGCTAAAAATAAAGATAATGATGCTAGAAATAGTGGTAAAATCGCATTTACTTCAATCGATGCAAATGGTCAGCTAATCAACCCAGCTAAAATACTAAATAGTGTAATGAGTGGTGGTGGTAAACAATACTACAATAATATCAAAGGCGACAACGATTACTGGTTTGTTAATGCTGGATATGATATAGATAAATTTGGTTTTGGTGCTGGCTATACTCAAGGTAAAGGAACAAGTTATGCTCTTGATAAAGAGAGAGCAAAAAGAAATGAGTGGTATGCACAAGCTAGCTACAAATATAGTAAAAAACTTAATTTCCTAACTTGGTATGCAGCTGCTAAAGATAAAAAAGATAGCGAAAGCTTTAAACAAAATCGTATAAGATTTGAAGCAAAATATAGCTTCTAAAACCTTTGTCCGAGCGAGCTTTCGCTCGGACCTTTTCAAAATTTAAAATAGACCCCCCCATACAAAATTTCTCTATCTTTTTTGATTGACTTTTAGTTTTATAAAAAATATAAATTTTTAATAGTGATTAAGTGTACTTTAGAAGCTTGAAACTTGAAATTAATATCACCAAAAATTTTTAGCTATTTTTTACTATATCTATCCAATAATTAATATTATTTTGCTCGACCTCTAGTGTACTGCTTTCCCCGTGCCCTGGATAAAGTGCGAAGTTGCCCTTTAGATTTTTACACTTTTCTAAACTAGCTAACATTTCGTTTTTATCTGAAAAAGGAAAATCCCAGCGTCCTATGCTTCCTTTAAATAAAAAATCTCCACTAAACATTATGTCATCTATCTCTATCATCGAGCAACCTGGTGTATGCCCTGGAAAATGATGAAATTTGATGCAAAAATCATCAATGTTAAAATTTTCATCATTTTCAACCAAAACATCTGGAGTAAAAGTATCTTTCATATAGCCAAAAATATCACTCTCGCACATGAAAGCATCAAATTTATTGATATAAACTGGAATTTTTAGCTCATTTTTTAGCTCGCTCACATCAAAGATATGGTCAAAATGCCCGTGAGTGCAAAGGATGGCTTTTAAATTTTTAGCATTTTGCAAAACCCATTCTTTTGCCCCATCTCCAGGATCTATCACTAAAGATGAGTTATCTTTTATAACTATGTAACAATTAGTGCTAAAATCTCCAAAGCTTTTATGTATTACTCTCATTTTTTACCTTAAATTTATTATTTCTTAAAATTTTACATCTTTTTACTTAAACTTAAAGAAAAATTTTAAATTTACTTAGTATAATTTTTGCAAAAGGAAGCAAATCTAGGCAAAGGAAGAATGAAGGAGTATCAAAAAATCGAAGAAACTTTAGTTTTTAGCTTAAAAGATAAAACTAAAGATAAAAATTTGTTGTTGGGTGTTAGTGGAGGTATTGATTCTGCTGTAGTAGCGACTTTGTGTGCAAGAGCAAAACCAAATGAAACTCATGCACTCATCATGCCAACAGCATCATCAAACAGACAAAATATGGACGATGCCTTAAATTTATGCGAAAAATTAAACATAAAATATAAGGTTTTATCCATAGAGGGCATTTTAAATGCCTTTTACGAAACGATAGATGTAAATTTAAGCAATTTAAGAAAAGGGAATTTAGCAGCTAGAGTTAGAATGAGCTTGCTTTATGATTATTCATCTAGTATAAACGCTCTAGTTATCGGAACAAGCAACAAAAGTGAGCTTATGCTTGGATACGGTACGATATTTGGGGATTTAGCATGTGCGATAAATCCTATCGGAGAGCTTTACAAAAGTGAAATTTTTGAATTTGCAAAACATCTTGGGGTTGATAAAAATTTTATCAACAAAGCACCTTCGGCTGATTTGTGGGATGGACAAAGTGACGAAGGCGACATAGGTTACAGTTATGCTGTTATTGATGAGATTTTAGAAAATTTAGAAAATAACAAGGAGCAAGTCATCAAAAAGTTTGGATTAAAAGCAGTATCGGATATAGAAAATAGAGTTGTTTCAAACAGGTTTAAACGACAAATGCCGTTGATAGTGAAAATTTAAAGGATTAAAGATGAGAGAGATTCCGTTTTATAGACCAACTATCACTGAGCGTGAAAGTGAGCTTATTGAGGAGGCTTTGCACTCTGAAAATACTACTAATATCGTTGCTAGATTTGAAGAGAAGTTAAAAGAGTATTTTGGTGCAAAATTTGTAGTTACCACAAATAATATCGCAGCTGCACATCACTTGGCACTAAGTGCACTTGACACTAAACGCGGAGACAAGGTCATTTGCTCCATAAATGCTTTTCCTAGCATTGCACAAGCTGTTAGACATTTTGATGCTGAACCTATTTTTGTGGATGTTGATGAAGAAGATTTTAACATCTGCCCAGACGCCCTTGAGAAAGTGCTAAAAGAGCAAAATCATAAAAAATTAAAATGTGCTTTTATCTCTCATATCGCAGGTCAAAGTGCTAGGATGGATGAGATAACAGCGGTTTGTGAGAAATACGGTGTAAAAATTTTAGATGATGCAAACCGCGGTATGGGACTAACATACAATGGCAAAAAAGTTGGCTCAGACTCCTTTTTGTCATGCTTCCAGACACATTCGCGTGTGCAAAATCCTATATCAACGGTTGGATTTTTTACGACAAATGATGAGGAAATTTATAAAAGAGCAAAACTACTTCGCAACTATGCTCTTGTAAATGGCATTGATAAATTCGGTAGTTTGAGTTATATTTATGATGTCGTAGATATTGGCTTAAAGTATGATATAAACTCGATAAATGCAGCATTTTCTATTGCGCAGCTAGAAAGAACAGATAAGCTCATACAAAGAAGACAAGAGATCGCAAAAATTTATGATAAAGAGATTGGCGAGTGCCATAATATAACAATCCCTGTCAAAAAACGTGAACACATTTATACTCAGTATATTATTAAGATAAATAAAAATCGAGATGGCTTTGCTAGAGAGCTTTTGGAGCACGGAATTCACACATCATTGCACTACATACCGATACATTTACTAAGCTATTACAAAAATAAATACTCACTTAAAGTAAATGATTTTCCAAATGCTTTAAAAAATTATCAGCAAGTGTTGTCATTGCCTATTTATCATAGTCTGAGTGACGAAGAGGTGCAATACATCTGCAACAAAGTAAAAGAAATTTCTAAAACTCGTGTTTAAGAAATTAAATATTTTCTTGCATGCTTGGGCGAATGACTACTTCTTTCGCCCAAATTTCTTTCAAATTCTACTAGCATTTTTACTTTTGCCACTAAGTTTTATCTATTTTCTTATTGTTGTGCTTAAGAAATTTACTGCTAGAAAAATAGACTTTGGCATAAAGATAATAAGCGTTGGAAATTTGACCCTTGGAGGAAGCGGGAAGACTCCACTTTGCGTGGCAATTGCTAAAAATTACGAGGGCGCTTTTATCATTCTTAGAGGCTATAAAAGAAAGAGCAAGGGCATGCAAGTTGTCGCTCGTGACGGCGAAATCTTGCTAAACGTAGCAGAAAGTGGCGATGAGGCGATGATATACGCTACAAGCCTTAAAAATGCAAATGTAATAGTAAGCGAAGATAGAAAAATAGCTATAAAATATGCCAAAGCTCACGGCGCGAAGTATATTTTGCTCGATGATGGTTTTTCTAAATTTGACATAGCTAAATTTGACATTTTGGTACGCCCAAACCCAGAGCCAAGACTAAAATTTTTCCTGCCAAGCGGGGCTTATAGATATCCGTTTAGTTTTTATAAATTTGCTGATTTTATCGCTAGTGAAGGGCAAACTCACTTTAGAAAGAGTGAAATTTTAAATAAAAGTGAAAAAATGGTGTTAGTCACGGCTATAGCAAATCCAGCGCGCCTTGAGGTATTTTTTAGCGAGTGCGTGGGACAGGTCTTTTTCCCTGATCACTACGATTTTTCAAAAGATGAGCTGAGTAAAATTTTGCAAAGTTACGGCGCTACCTCGCTTTTGATGACGCAAAAGGACTATGTAAAGGCAAAGGACTTTGGGCTGAGAGTATCACTTATAACACTTGAAGTTACGCTAAGTGAAGAGTTTAAAAAGGTTTTGGCGCAGCAAATTTAAGCCTATTTTGTTATAATGAGCCACTTTTTAAAAGGAAAATTTAGATCAAAATGAGAATTTTAATCACCTCGGTCGCAAAGAAAAAAGAGGCAAAAAAACTAAGCAAAAAGCTCGTGAAAAAGAGCCTTGCAGCTTGCGTGAGTAGCTTTAGCGCAAAAAGCATTTATCTTTGGCAAGAAGAGTTTTGCGATGAAAAAGAGCAAATTTTACTCATAAAAACAGACGAGAAATTTAAAAAAGTAGCTAAATTTATAAGAAAGCACCACAGCTACGAAACCCCAGAAATTTTGGCACTTAAGCCAAAAGAAGTATTTGAAAAATACGAAAACTGGATAAAAAAATCAACCAAAAAGGCAAAAAATGAGACTAACACCAACAAGAAGCGCCAAAGATGAAAAGGTAAAAAATGTAAATTTAAGCACAGCCATGCTTAGCCCAAGCTCCGCTCGAGGCGGACTTTACGCGCCAAAAAAGCTACCAAAGATCACAAGATCAAAGTGGCAAGAGCTCTCAAGCCTAAGCTATGAAAAGCTCGCACTTCACATCATCTCGCTATTTAAATTTGACGTGCCAGAGGCGTTTTTTAAAAAGGCGGTCAAGAGATATGCAAACTTTGATGATCCAAAGCACCCAGTTATTTTTAAAAAAATAGATAAAAATTTATACGTAAATGAGCTATATCACGGCCCAACAAGGGCCTTTAAAGATATGGCGCTTCAGCCTTTTGGCTCGCTGCTTAGCCAGCTAGCAAAGGAAAGAGGCGAAAAATACCTTATCATGTGCGCAACGAGCGGTGACACAGGTCCTGCGACACTTCAAACCTTTGCAAACGACGAAAATATCAAAGTTGTCTGCCTCTATCCAGACGGCGGCACGAGTGAGGTGCAAAAGCTACAAATGCAGACTATGCAGGGTGAAAATTTAAAGGTTTTTGGTATAAGAGGCGACTTTGATGACGCTCAAAGAGCGCTAAAAACGTTACTTGCAAATGATAAATTTAAGGCTGAACTGAAAAAAAAGCGCCTTAAACTAAGCGCAGCAAACTCAGTAAATTTTGGCAGGATACTCTTTCAGATCATCTACCACGCCTACGCATACGCAAATTTACTAAAACAAAAGGCGCTTAAGGCAAACGAGAGCTTTGACATCATCGTGCCAAGTGGAAATTTTGGCAACGCACTTGGGGCATACTACGCTAAAAAAATGGGCGCAAAGATCGGTAAGATCAAGATCGCTTCAAACGCAAACAATATCTTGACACAGTTTTTTACTACTGGCGTTTACGACCTCAGGGACAAAAAGCTGGTTAAGACGATAAGTCCTGCCATGGACATTTTGATCAGCTCAAACGTCGAGCGTTTGCTGTTTGATAAATTTGGCAGCGTTAGAACCAACGAGCTCATGCAAAGCCTCGCAAAAAATAAATTTTATAAGCTTAACAAGCAGGAGCTTGAAGCGCTAAAAGAGGACTTTGCGGCTAGCTGGTGCGACGATAAGGAGTGCGAGGCATACATCGCAAAGCTCGCAAAGGGCGGCTATGCGATCGATCCGCATACGGCTACTTGCTTTAAGATGGTAGAGGCTAGCCGCATAAATGTCATTACATCGACCGCACATTGGGTGAAATTTACACCAAGCATGATCAAAGCGTGCCAGATCAAAGATACAAAAGATGAAAAAGATGCGCTGGCAAAGACCGCTAAAATCTTAAATGATAGCGTGCTAAGCTCGATAAACTCGCTATTTAGCGCGAAAATTTTGCATAAAAGCATCATAAAAGAGGACGAGATTGAAAAGTGCGTCCTAGAATGGATCGAGAGATGATAATCATCCCAGCTCGCCTTGCCTCAACAAGGTTTAGTAACAAAATTTTAAAAGAGATAAACGGCGTGCCGATGTTTGTGGCGACGGCTCTTAGAGTAAGTGGCGTGGACGATGTGGCGGTTGCTGTGGACGAGCCAAGCGTGCTGGAGATCGCCAAGGTTCACGGCATAAAAGCTGTGCTAACTAGCAAAGATCATCAAAGTGGCGCTGATAGGATAAATGAAGCGGCGCAAATTTTGGGGCTAAGCGAGAGTGAGATCATCATAAATGTTCAGGCCGATGAGCCATTTATCGAGCCTGAAAATATCGCTAAATTTAGGGCATTTTGCGAGCAAAACAAAGGGAAAGCCTTTATGTTTTCTTGCTATAAAAGGATGGACGATGAGTTTGCAGATGATAAAAATTTAGTCAAAGTAGTGACTGATTTTGAGGGCTATGCGCTTTACTTTTCAAGATCAAGGATACCATTTAACAGAAGCGAGTGTAAAAGCTATAAAGCGCATCTAGGCATCTATGGATACAGCGTAAAAAGCTTAAAAGAGTTTTGTGCTCTTGCTGCTTCAAGCCTTGAAAATACCGAAAAGCTCGAGCAGCTACGCGCCCTAGAAAATGGTAAAAAGATAGCAATGCTAGAGGTTGAGAGTCAAAGTATCGGCATCGATAGCGAAGAGGACTACCAAAGAGCGCTAGCTAAATTTGGTAAGAAATAAGTCGGTAAATTCTCTTTAAATAAAGTCAATATTTAAGGAGAATTTATCTAAAATATTAATCTTTAAATGCAGCAAAAATATTTTTCTACTCAAATAATATAAAACTAATTTTTCTTGATTTTTATTTTTTTAATTTTGTCTTTAACTACGTAAAATTTTAAAATCGCACTCGAGTAAAAGTCTTTATAGAAACCTAAAAATTTAGGCTCTTTCTTAGTGCAGATAGCTGCAAACACGCTCTCAAGGTCTATCCTCTCTTTTTGTGTCAAATTTTCCATCTATTTTCCTAATAACTTTCTCATCTTATTGATAACAAATAATATTTCATCGTCGTCAAGCTCACAAAGCAGTTTGCAAACTGCTGCAGCAGCTTGTGGCTTTGAGTTGCCAAGCCTCCAATCTTGATATGTTCTCATTGGTATACCAAGCTCTTCTGCCATTTTTGCTTGTGAAATTTTCTTACCGATATTTTTTGCCTCAACTGCATTGTGAAGCAAATTAAATATATCACTTGTTTCAATCATTAAAGTATTATACGGATTATTTTATTAAATATACATAAAACAATATACAAATAATAGTAATACGTATAAATAAATTAAAATATATTATATATTATACTATAAAACATTTTATTAATACGTAAAAACGTATAAAAATATTAGAATGTAGAGGTAATATAAAAATTTTTAAGTTTATTTAATTGTTTTTATAATTTAATTTTTGAAAAAGCTTATACAATTAATATTAAATAAGCTTAGTTATGCAGACTAAAGATACATAAATAAATTATTTTAACTTAAATACTTGACATTGATAAACTAAAGTTGTATAATCCGCTTAGCAATTAAAAAGAAAGAGTGCTAAAAGTGAGTAAAACAAATAAACGTGATTTGATACTAAATTCTATCATTGAGGCTTATTTGCAGGACAATATGCCTATTGGTTCAAATGAGCTTGGTTCTCGTATGAGCGCGGCTATTCCGGCTTCTACGATACGCGTTTATTTTAAAAAACTTTCAGATGAAGGTGAGATCACAAAGCTTCACATTAGTAGCGGTAGAATTCCGACAATTGCTGCGATGAGAAGATATTGGAGTGAAATTTTTGCTATAAGTGATATAAATTTAGAGATAAATGATGCCGAAGGATTGAAAAAGTTATGTGATGAATTTGAGCTTTATTGCATGATTTTTGGCACAATCGATAATGAATTGCTAGAAATTTTAAACTTAAATGATAGATATATGATCTTAAATTTTGGTGAAGATGAGATCGTTATTAAATTTGATGCTAGGATGTATAAATTTTTAAGTAATCTTGCTGGAGTTAGTTTAAACAAGCTTGAGCTTATCTGCTCTCAAGTTGGCTTAAGCGAACTAAAAAGTAAAATAAGAGAGCTTAAAAGGACTAAAATTTACTTCCAAGAAAATGAAATTTTAGCCTTTGATATGTTTAAGGATAGACGTTTTAAGATGGTTTTTGACCCAAGTTTTAGCTTACAAATGGATGAGAAACTTACATTTTCTCCTATGTTTGATGAAAATTTTATGGGGCTCAAATTTAGTACAAACTATCTTGGCAACGAAGCAGAGATGATCTGTGCTGGCAGTATTTATACTGACTATGTGAAATTTATAAATCTAATAAAGGAGGCTGCGTGAGCGAAGAGATAAAAGAGCAAAACCTACCTGAGGTTGAGCCTGTGCAAGAACTAGCTAATGATAGTGTAAATTTAGACGCACTTGGCGATATTTCAAAGGTTGAGAAACTTGAAAAAGAGCTCGGGGAGATAACTGATAAATATTATAGAGCAAATGCTGAGTTTGAAAATATCAAAAAGCGTTATGAAAAAGAGAAGACGGACGTTGCAAACTATGCAAATGAGAAATTTGCTAGGGACTTGCTACCAGTCATAGATGCTCTTGAGATCGCTGCAAATTTTGATCCAGAGGATGATGAATTTGCCAAAAAGATCAAAGAGGGTATTTTGATAACTATAAATCAGTTTAAAAAATGCTTTGAAAAGCATGGCGTAAGCGAGATACCAACTGACACTGAGTTTGATCCGAGCGTGCATAATGCTGTTTTAAGGGTCGATAGCGAAGAGAAGCAGAGTGGTCAAATCGTGCAAGCTTTGCAAAAAGGCTATATGATAAATGGTAGGGTTTTGCGCCCAGCTATGGTCAGTGTAGCAAACTAAATTTATAAAAATAAAATCTAATAAAAAGGAAAGAGATGTCAAAAGTTATAGGTATAGACTTAGGTACAACAAACTCTTGTGTGAGCGTTTTTGAGCGTGGCGAGAGCAAGGTTATCCCAAACAAAGAGGGCAAAAACACAACTCCATCAGTTGTTGCTTTCACAGACAAGGGTGAAATTCTAGTAGGTGACGTTGCAAAACGTCAAGCAGTTACAAACCCTGAAAAAACGATATATTCTATCAAACGTATCATGGGTTTGATGAGCAATGAAAAAAATGCTGAAGAGGCAAAAAGCCGCTTGCCATATCACGTCGTAGATAGAAATGGCGCTTGCGCAGTTGAGATCGCTGGTAAGGTCTATACTCCACAAGAAATTTCAGCAAAAATTCTTATCAAACTAAAAGAAGACGCTGAAGCATACCTTGGTGAAAAGGTAACAGATGCGGTTATCACAGTACCAGCTTACTTTAATGATAGCCAAAGAAAAGCTACAAAAGAGGCTGGAACGATCGCAGGACTAAACGTGCTTCGTATCATCAACGAGCCAACAGCAGCTGCACTTGCTTATGGTCTTGATAAAAAAGAGGCTGAGAAAATTTTAGTTTACGACCTAGGTGGTGGTACATTTGACGTTACAGTGCTAGAGACTGGTGATAATATCGTTGAAGTTTTGGCAACTGGCGGTAACGCATTCTTGGGCGGCGATGACTTTGATAACAAGATAATCGACTGGCTAGTAAGTGAGTTTAAAAATGAAAATGGTATTGATCTAAAAGGCGATATCATGGCGCTTCAACGCTTAAAAGAAGCAGCCGAAAATGCTAAAAAAGAGCTAAGCTCAGCTCAAGAGACTGAGATAAATTTACCATTTATCACAGCTGATGCGACTGGTCCAAAACACCTTGTCAAAAAGCTAACTCGTGCTAAATTTGAGGGCATGATCGACTCACTTGTGGGCGAGACTATCACTAAGATAAACGAGGTAACAAAAGACGCTGGTTTAAATAAAAGTGACATCAAAGAGGTCGTAATGGTCGGTGGTTCAACTCGTGTGCCACTAGTTCAAGAAGAGGTTAAAAAGGCATTTGGTAAAGAGCTAAATAAGAGTGTAAACCCTGACGAAGTCGTGGCTATCGGTGCTGCGATCCAAGGTGCGGTTATAAAAGGCGACGTTAAGGATGTGCTACTTCTCGACGTAACTCCACTTAGCCTTGGTATCGAAACACTTGGCGGCGTGATGACAAAGATCATCGAAAAAGGCACAACCATACCAACTAAAAAAAGCCAAGTCTTCTCAACTGCTGAAGATAATCAAAGTGCAGTTACTATCATGGTTTTACAAGGTGAGCGTGAGTTTGCAAGAGATAATAAATCACTTGGAAATTTTAATCTTGAAGGCATCCCAGCAGCTCCAAGAGGTGTTCCTCAAATCGAAGTTGAGTTTGACATTGACGCAAACGGAATTTTAACCGTTTCAGCAAAAGATAAAGCAACTGGCAAAGCTCAAAACATCACTATCTCTGGATCAAGCGGCTTAAGCGAAGAAGAGATAAATAGCATGGTAAAAGACGCCGAGCTTCACAAAGAAGAGGACAAAAAGCGTAAAGACGCAGTCGAAGCTAGAAACCAGGCTGACGCACTAGTTCATCAAACTGAAAAGAGCATGAGCGAGCTTGGCGAGAAAGTCCCAGCTGAAGATAGAAGTAACATCGAAGCTGCGTTAAATGATCTAAAAGAGGTCTTAAAAGATGAAAATTCTTCAAAAGAGCAAATCGATGCTAAAGTAGAAGCTCTAAGCAAAGCTAGCCACAAACTTGCAGAAGCTATGTATAAAAAAGATGAAAATGCTGGAGCAAACGGCGGAAATAATAAAAAAGACGATGACGTTATAGACGCTGAAGTCGAGTAAAATTCCTAGAGCAGGGCGCTTGCCTTGCTCTTTTATAAATTTATCTTCATGAATCCTTAAGATTGATTCAAAATAAGCAGTTTAAATAGTTAAAATTTATATAATGCCAAACAAAAAGGCAAAAAATGTACTTATTTTTTCTGATTACTCATTTAATTTGTGCCATTGTATTTATAGGATACGTATTTTTCGATGTTTGCATATATCCGTTTGCTAAAAAAACGGTTGATGCTAAAACCCTTGAAATAGTTAAAAAGGCCTACACAAAAGGCAGCGCAAAGGTTTTTGGCACAGCATTTTTATTGCTTTTAATAAGTGGCGCTTATATGGCAAAAGACTATTTTGGAGGTGAGCTTGGCTGGTGGCAAAGCAACTTTCAAAAGCTACTGCTTATAAAAATTTTTGTTTTACTCATAATGTGCCTTGTAACTTTTATCTCTGTTTTTAATGTCGTTATTTTAAAAAAGCCTGATCCATTTGGTAAATTTTCACATTTAATAGCTCTAGTGCTTTGCCTGATAATGGTCATTTTAGCAAAAGTAATGTGGTGGGCTTAAAAATTTAGCTAACAAATCTAAGTAAATTGCCAGCTAGAAGTTAAAAATTCTTTAATCGATACTCTTTAACTTATCTTTATTTAGCCCTTCTTCTATGCGTTTTATCTCTTCACTTCCGTCTCTTACGACGTTTTTGTCAAATTCCAAGTAGTCATTTATCTTTTTTGGATATTCAACGTGACTTAGGATAAATTTAAAGACATTTAGCCTAGCTTCTTTTTTGTTATCGCTTGAGACGATAACCCATGGCGAAATGCTATTGTGAGAGGCAAGAAGCATAGAATATTTAGCGATAGAGTATTGATCCCAAAGTTCTTGTGCTTTTTGATCAACGGGTGAAATTTTAAACTGCTTTAACGGATCATTTTGTCTCTCTTTGAAGCGTTTTTTCTGCTCATCTTTTGTGATTGAAAGATAAATTTTAAAGAAAATTATGCCGGAGTTTATGATCATCTCTTCAAATTTTGGCACTTCACGTAAAAATTCCTTATGCTCTTCTTGCGTGCAAAAGCCCATCACTGGCTCAACACCAGCTCTATTGTACCAGCTTCTATCAAAGATCACGATCTCTCCAGCACTTGGCAGATGAGTCACATATCTTTGAAAATACCACTGCGTTTTTTCGACATCACTTGGCTTAGCAAGCGCTACTATACGGCAACCCCTTGGATTTAGATGCTCGGTTAAGCGTTTTATCGTTCCTCCTTTACCGGCTGCGTCGCGCCCTTCCATTAACATAAGTACTCTAAGGCCTTTTTCTTTTACGTAATTTTGAAATTTTAAAAGTTCAATTTGAAGCAGTCTAAGCTCTTCCTCATAGCCAAGTTTCTCACTTTTTTGGTGTTTTTTGTCTTTTGACATCTTTGCTCCTTTAAAATTTCACATATTTTCACGATTTTACAATAAAATAGAATAAATTTAGGAATTTAGACTAAAATCATCTTTTTTAATTTAGCAAGGATTAGTATGTTTTTAAAATTTCTTTTTTCGATTATTTTATTTGCAGGCTCGCTTTTTGCCGAGGTTTTAGATGTTAGCAAAGCCTTTGTTTTAACTCCAAGCGTTGATAGTCAAAATGTTGAAGTGAAGTTTAACTTTGGTGAAAATATCTATCTTTATAAAGATAGTTTTGAGATTAAACTAGCTGGCAAAAAGATAAATGAGCTATTAAATTTGCCAAGTAGTGAAAATACGGGAGAATACGAAATTTATCCAAAAGATTTTTCGATTTTTATCCCATTAAATTTAGTAAAAGAAAATCTTTCAAATGGCAAAGCAATACTTGACATTAACTATCAAGGCTGTGCTAAAAACGGTATTTGTTACCGTCCACAAAGCAAAATTTATGAGATAACTGACCAAGCTGGAAAATTTAGTATCGCCACTTTTAAAAAAGAGCAAAAAAGCGATACCGACAGCTTTGATGAAGAATTTTCTAGCGAGCAAGATATTGCAAATGGGCTTGGAGATAAAAATTTCTTTATCTCGCTTCTTACTTTTTTTGGTTATGGTCTCTTGCTTTCACTAACACCTTGTGTCTTTCCGATGATACCGATACTTTCAAGCATAATTGTTTCAAAAGGTGCTAATTTAAATGCAAAAAAAGGCTTTTTATTATCATTTATCTATGTTGTCGCGATGAGCCTGGCTTACGCACTAGCTGGAGTTGCAGCTAGCCTACTTGGCTTTGGTATCGCAGGCGCTTTGCAAAATATCTATGTACTTGGCGCTTTTGCAGCCATTTTTGTCATTTTAAGCTTTAGTATGTTTGGATTTTATGATATAAAATTGCCAGCAAAATTCGAAAATTTGATAAGTAAAAAATCGCAAAATAGTTCAGGCTATGTTGGAATTTTTATTATGGGCTTTGCCTCAGCTCTCATCGTATCGCCTTGTGTAGCAGCACCATTAGCTGGTGCGCTTCTTTATATTGCCCAAAGTGGAAATGTCTTTTATGGTGGCATTATGCTTTTTGTCATGGGGCTTGGCATGGGCGTGCCGCTACTTATTATTGGGCTAAGCTCTGGAAAGCTCTTACCAAAACCTGGTAGTTGGATGGATGAAGTGAAAAAATTATTTGGTTTTTTGATGCTCATCATGGCGGTTTGGATCCTTGCACGTGTGCTCGGAGAATTTTTTGAGCTATTAGGATATGGCATTATAGGCGTTTTTATGGCAGTTTATTTTGGGGCATTTGAAGTAGCAGAGCAAAGCTGGACTAAGTTTAAAAAAGCGTTTTTTATCCTAGTTTTTATATATTCAGTTATGCTAATAGTTGGTTCATTTTTGGGTTCAAAGGAAGCTTTTTCTCCGCTTTCTGGACTAAATTTGGCAAAAAGTGATAGTGTGTTAAAATTTAATTCCGTTAAAAATTTAGATGAACTAAATGAGATAATAAAAAACTCAACCAAACCTGTTTTAGTAGATTTTTATGCTGATTGGTGTGCAAGCTGCAAAGAGATAGAAAAGATCACTTTTAAAGATATTGACGTTATGAATGCTTTGGCAAATTTTGTACTTATTCGTATCGATGTAACAAATGGCGGATCACAAAATGATGAGATGCTAAGAAATTTTGGGCTTATTGATCCGCCTGCGCTCTTGTTATTTAGTGGTGGAGATGAGCTAAAATTTCTTAGAACTATCGGTTTTATAGATGCTAAAAATTTTCTAGCAAAGCTTGAGAAGATTAAATAATCTTGTCCTTGCTGTTACAAAGATCATTTAAGATACACTCATGGCAAAGCGGTTTTTTGGCTTTACAGGTGTAACGTCCAAAGAGCACCATGGCTTGATGAAGTTTGCCAAGATCTGTTTTAAAGGCATGGCTAAGATCAGCTTCAGTGGCTTCTGGCGTTTTTGCATGGCTAAGATCAAGTCTGTGCGCCACTCTAAAAACATGCGTATCAACAGCCATAACATTTGCATTTGTAGCTTCTAAAAGTACGACATGAGCGGTCTTTTGTCCAACTCCAGCAAGGCCTTTTAGCTTCTCTTCATCAAGTGGAATTTCTCCATTATAAAGCTCAACCACGCTGTTTGCCATTTTGATTAAATTTACCGCCTTGTTATTAAAAAAGCTACACGAGTTTATCATTAGTTTTAGGCTCGCTAAATTTGCGCTAGCTAGCTCATAGACATCTTTATATGCTTCAAATAAAGCTGGAGTTATTAAATTTACTCTTTTATCAGTGCACTGGGCTGAGAGCATGACACAGACAAGTAGCTCATATAAATTTCTAAATTTAAGCTCGCTTTTAGCGTCTTTAAACTCTTCTAGAAGTCTTCTTTTTATCTCTAAAATATCTTTTTTTGTTCTCATTTTCGTATTTTACCTTATTTTCTTAAGTTAAATGAAAAGTTATCGCTTTATTTGATATAATCTTGCCCATAAAATCAATTTTTTAAAGGATTTATATGAAAAAATTTTTGTTTCCAGTAGTTTTAAGTTTAGCTGCAGCTGTCACTCTAAATGCAGCAGTAGTTGCAACAGTTGATGGTGATGCTATAAGCGATAGCGATATTTCAAGCCTTTTATCAGCAGCCATGCCAGGATTTGACGCTAGCAAGCTTCAACCAAATGAGAAAAAACGTATAATTGACGATCTAATAAATAGAAAACTTCTTTTAAAAGATGCTAAGTCAAGCGGTATCGAAAAAGATGTAGAGTACATCAAAGCTGTAAAAGCAGCGCAAGAAGGCATCGCGGTTGAGCTTTATATGAGAAAGCTTTTTGACGGCATAAAAGTAAGTGATAACGAACTAAAAGATTTTTACAATAAAAACAAAGCAAGTATGAACGAGCCAGCTCAAGCAAAAGCAAGGCATATCCTAGTTGAAGATGAAAAAACAGCAAACGACATCATCGCTCAACTTAAAAATTTAAAAGGTGAGGCGCTAACTAAGAAATTTGCAGAGCTAGCAAGTCAAAAATCAATCGACAAAGGCTCAGCAGCACATGGTGGTGCACTTGGCTGGTTTGGTCAAAGCCAAATGGTAAAACCTTTTGCAGACGCAGCATTTTCAATGGCTAATGGCACAGTTTCAACTAAGCCAGTTAAAACTCAGTTTGGCTACCATGTTATCTTGAAAGAAGATGGTAAAGCTGCTGGTACTGTAAGCTTTGAGCAAGCAAAAGCGGAGATCGAGCAAGCTGTTAAAATGGAGAAATTCCAAGCTGCTGTTAGACAAAAAAGTGAAGCTCTACGCCAAAAAGCAAAGATAGAATATAAGTAAAATTGGAGGATAAAATGGGCGTTTTAGATATCGTAAAACCTGGTGTTTTAAGCGGAGATGATGTAACAAAACTTTATGCTTATGCCAAAGAGCAAGGTTTTGCAATACCTGCTGTAAATGTCGTAGGTAGCGACTCAGTAAATGCTGTTTTAGAAGCGGCAAAGGTTGCTAACTCGCCTGTTATCGTTCAGTTTAGTAATGGCGGTGCAGGTTTTTACGCTGGTAAAGCCTGCGAAAACGCAGCCGTTCTTGGTGCGATCGCTGGAGCAAAACATGTTCATCTGCTTGCTAAGGCTTATGGCGTGCCAGTCATTTTACACACTGACCACGCTGCTAGAAAACTTTTGCCTTGGATAGATGAGCTAGTAAAAGCAAGTCATGAGTATAAAAAAACTCACGGCGTGCCGCTTTTTAGCTCTCACATGCTTGATCTTAGCGAAGAGAATATCAACGAAAATTTAAGCACGTGTGAGAAGTATCTAAAAGAGCTTAGCGAGCTTGGCATCAGCCTAGAGATCGAGCTTGGCGTCACTGGTGGCGAAGAGGACGGCGTGGATAACACAAGTGTTGATAATGCGCTTCTTTACACTCAGCCAGAAGATGTCGCGCTTGCTTATGAAAGACTAAGTAAGATAAGCGATAAATTTAGCATCGCAGCTAGTTTTGGCAACGTTCACGGCGTTTATAAACCGGGCAATGTCGTGCTAAGACCAGAAATTCTTAAAAACTCACAAGCCTATGTCGCTAAGAAATTTAATACAAAAAGCGAGAAGCCAGTAAATTTTGTATTTCATGGCGGTAGTGGTAGCGAGCTAAAAGATATCAAAAATGCTGTGAGCTACGGCGTTATCAAGATGAACATTGACACCGATACGCAGTGGGCATTTTGGGATGGCGTACGCGAGTATGAGGCTAAAAATAGAGCATACTTGCAAGGTCAGATCGGCAACCCAGAGGGCGACGATAAGCCAAATAAAAAATACTACGATCCAAGGAAATGGCTAAGAAGTGGCGAGGAGAGCATGGTTAAGCGTCTTCAGACTGCTTTTAGCGACTTAAACTGCCTAAATAGGAACTAATCCTATGCAAAATCAAAATGATTTTAGTGAGCTAAGCGTGCCAAAAGAGCGCCAAGCTCACTCTTTCTTTGTCTTTTTTAAAGTTATCTTTATCCCTTTAGCTATCTACATCTTGGCGATACTAGCGTATCTTGGCGTTATAAATTTTCAGATGAAGCTTCACACCATCGTGATGATGGGCTTTATACTCTTTGTCGCTTTTATCTTTTCACGTCACAGCGCTTTGGTCGCTTACTCAAATTTCTTAGCAAATGCCAAAGACTACAAGATAAGGCTAAAAGAATTTATCATCTCGCATCTCTTTGAAATTTCAAACGTCAAAAAGGCAAACGCTAAATTTGAAGATTTTTTTGAGAGCTATACAAGAAATTTTAGAAATGACAACCTAGCAAACATCGGTCAAGCAGTCTTTCCTATGCTTGGAATTTTAGGCACATTTATTAGTATCGCTATTTCTATGCCAAGCTTTAGCTCAAGCACTGCAAACGGCCTTGAAAAAGAGATCGCTATACTGTTAAATGGCGTGGCTACGGCATTTTATGTATCGATTTACGGCATATTTTTAGCGCTTTGGTGGATGTTTTTTGAAAAGATCGGCATTAGCAAATTTGAGAGATTTTACAGCGAGCAAAAAGAGCTAAGCCGTGAGTTTTTCTGGCAGGAAAATGAACTAAATGCAAATTTTATGAAAGCATCTGTTGGCTACTTTAAAGATAGTCATGACGCTTTTAAAATGGTGCTTGATGATAAATTTTTAAGAAATTTAAACGATCAGGTAAATGAAAAATTTGACAGACTAAAAGAGCTTTGCGAAATAGAGAAAAATATCATAAATCAAAGCAAGGCTGAGCTTAGTGCAAACCTTAAAATGCTAAATGAAGCTAGCCTAAAACAAGATGAATTTGTAAAAATCCACTCTGATATGCTAAAGGCAGTAAGCGCGTTTTCTAATGCCTTTAAAGATATGGAGGTTAAAATTTTAACCGAGCATGCAAAGCTTGGCGAAATTTTTAGTAGAAATTTAAACGCTACAAAAGAGAGCCAGATAAAATTTGAGCAGACTATAAAGAGTTTTGACAAGGTTTTAAGAGAATTTTCTCTCTCTTTGATGAAAGAGCAAAACGACGCACTAAAGGAATTTAGAGCCTCGCTCGTGGAGAGTGCGACGATATTTAAGGCAGCGTATGAGCAAGAGGGCAGGAGCTTGGAGCGAGAAAAAGAGCGCGAGAGCCTCATAGCTGAGCTTAAGAAGAATATAGACGAGATCGATAAAGAAGCAAATTCTGTAATAGAAAAAATCGAAAATCTAGTGCAATGAAAATAAACAAAAATAACGAGGATCAATCGAGCTTTTGGGTTTCGTACGCAGACTTGATGGCGGGTCTGCTCTTTGTTTTTATGCTGCTTATCGGCGCTGTCGTCGTAAAATACGTCCTAACTCAAAACACTCTTGAAAATAAAGAGCAAGCCATCATCGCAGCACTAGCAAATTTAAAAGACGCTCAGGGTAGAAATTTCACCCTTGAAGAGCTAAATGATGCCCTAAAAAGCGAGCTTTCAAAGATAAGCGACGAAAATATAAATTTGAAAAAATCAAATGAAATTTTTGTTATCCAAATAGACGCTCTCAAAGAAAAGCTGGCCCAGCTCATAGAGGAAAACAAAGACGCTAATACAAGCATAAAAGAGCTAAATGCCAGCATTTTTGATCTAAATCAAAAGATGATCGTGCTAAATGATGAAATTTCATCAAAAGATAGAGCACTTAGTGACGCAAACGAGAGCAGTGAGAAAAATTTAGCCAAGATCGCCTTTTTACTCGAGCAAGTGAGCCAAAGAGAGGCTAGATATGATGAGCTTTTAAGGGATCTAAATATCACTCGCGATAGAGTGAAAAATTTAACTGGTATCAGAGTAAAAGTGATCTCAGCCCTAAAGGATAGGCTAGGCTCAAGCATCGAGATCGATCCAAACTCAGGTGCGCTAAAGCTTAGCTCCTCAGTACTTTTTGATAAGGGCAGTGCGGTCTTAAAAGAAGAGGTCAAAGAGGAGCTAAAGGCCACGCTTAGTAAATATTTCGACGTGCTTTTAAATGATAAAGATATCGCGTCAAACATTGATCAAATCATAATCGAAGGCTTTACAGATAGCGACGGAAGCTATATTTATAACTTAGAGCTTTCGCAAAAAAGAGCATACGCGGTGATGGAGTTTATAAATTCATTTAGTGGTGATACTCGCCTTAGAAAGTTGCTTGTCGCAAGTGGTCGAAGCTACAACGAGCTAGTTTTTAAAGATGGAGCCGAGGACAAGGACGCTTCAAGACGCATAGAGATCAAATTTTCACTCTCAAACAAAGAGGCTATCAACGAGATAGAGAAATTTTTGGAGTTTAAGGGTGATTGATAAAATTTGCTTAAGAGGACGAGAATTTTGGCTTTTAAGAGATGATCTGTTAGGCGAATTTAATGGTAACAAAGCAAGAAAGCTAGAGTATTTTTTAAACGCTGATCTTAGCGGCATAAAAGCCATCGTTTCTCACGGCTCAAGCCAGTCAAATGCGATGTATAGCTTAAGCCTTTTTGCTAAGATAAAAGGGCTTAAATTTTACTACGTCGTCTCTCATCTAAGCTCAAATTTAGAGCAAGATCCAGTTGGAAATTTCAAATTTGCACTTGAAAATGGCATGGAAATTTTTGTAAAAGAGGAGCGTGAGAAATTTGCTAAAGAGCTAGCCAGAAGCAAAAATGCACTCTTTATAAACGAGGGCGTGGCGCAAAGTGAGGCTGAGCTTGGCTTTATCACGCAGGCACGTGAGATCAATGAGTGGAGCAAAAAAAGTGGCATAAGTCCTGATATCTTTTTACCCTCAGGCACTGGCACAAGCGCATGCTATCTGGCAAAACACACCGATCTTAGCGTTTTTACAACTCCTTGCGTGGGGGATGGCGACTATCTAAAAAAGCAAATTTATGAGCTAGATAAAAACAGCAAAGTGCAAATTTTAAATCCCCCAAAGAAGTATCATTTTGGAAATTTATACCCAGAGCTTTATGAAATTTGGATAGAGGTTTGCAAAAGCGGCGTGGAATTTGATCTAGTGTATGACCCTGTTGGCTTTATCACGCTTTTTGCAAATTTAGATAAGTTTGGAGCTGAAATTTTATACATCCACCAGGGCGGAATTTTAGGTAACATTACACAAAGACAAAGATACGAGAGAAAATTAAAATTAAAGGAGCATGGATGAAATTTTTTCATAGTAGCGACGCTGATTTTGAGAGTAAATTTTTACAGCTGGTTAAACGAAGTGATAATGATATGAGCGCTGTAATGCCAGTGGTTGCAGGCATAATAGATGAGATAAGAAATGATGGTGATAGTGCACTTTTTGCCCAGATAGCTAAATTTGATAAATTTAGCGTTACAAGTAAAAACGACATAATAATCGACGTAAAAGAGATGGAGGCTGCCTATAATTCGTTAGATAATGCTCTGAGGGTAGCTTTAAATTTAGCTCACGATAGGATAAAAAGCTATCATGAGCGTACAAAACCAAGCGACTGGACATATAAAGATGAGCATGATATCTTGCTGGGTGCAAAATACACAGCGGTTGACCGCGCTGGCCTTTATATCCCAGGTGGCAAAGCGGCTTATCCTAGCTCGCTTCTTATGAATGCGATCCCAGCGATCGTAGCCGGCGTAAAAGAGATCGTAGTTTGCACCCCAGCACCAAATGGCAAGGTAAATAACTTACTTCTTGCGGCAATGCACCTTTGTAATATAAAGACAGCCTTTAAAATAGGCGGCGCAAGTGCGATCGCAGCGATGGCATACGGAACCGCAACGGTGCCAAAAGTAGATGTCATAACAGGACCTGGTAATATCTACGTAGCGACTGCTAAAAAGCTAGTTTATGGTGACGTAAATATTGATATGATCGCTGGTCCCAGCGAGATAGGCGTCATCGCTGATGATAGTGCCGATCCTCGCCACATAGCTATCGATATGCTCTCACAAGCCGAGCACGACGAGATAGCAAGTGCCTTTTTGATAACGCCGGTAGAGGCTTTTGCAAGAGCGGTGCAAAGACACATCGAAGATGAGCTAAAGACACTAAAACGTGAAGCGATTGCAGGTGCAAGCATAAGAAATAAAGCTGCAATAATAGTGGCAAAAGATTTAAAAGAGTGTTTTGCACTCATGAATGAGCTTGCTGTTGAGCACCTAGAGATCGCTACAAACGATGCTTTAAGTTATATTGATGATGTGACTCATGCAGGCGCTATATTTTTTGGACACTTTACGCCTGAAGCGATGGGGGATTATATCGCTGGGCCAAATCACACATTGCCAACTGGCGGAAGTGCGAGATTTTACTCACCGCTTGGAGTTGAAAATTTCATGAAGCGAAGTTCGATCATTTCAGTGAGTAGAAAAGGTATCATGCATATTGGCAAATCATGCATGCAGCTAGCTGAAGCTGAGGGGCTAACTGCTCATAAAAAATCAGTCGCAGTGAGGTTGGAAGACTAAAGATAAAATAGATTTTATAAAGATTTTGCAACTTTTTATAGAATTTATAGTAGAATCGGTAGCGAATTATTAAAAAGGAGTTGTTATGAAGTTAGGAACTTATACTGCAAACCAGGCTTCAGGAAACTATTATTTAGATCAAGCAAAAAATAGCGAGAAGAAAGCGCTAAATGCTATCTCTGCAAACAGCGAGATCAAAGCTTCAGGTGCAAATTTGCAAATCGCAGAGAGTTTGCTTTCACAAACAAATGTCTTGAACGAAGGTTTGGCAAATGCAAACGATATGATCGGTATGCTTCAAATCGCTGACTCAACGCTTTTAAATTTAAGTAAAAGTACGGATAGAATAGGTGAGCTTTCAAGTAAGCTCACAAATCCTACTCTCTCGGCAAATGAACAAAAAGGCATAAAGAGCGAAATCAACGCACTAAGAAATGCTATGAATGATAGCGTAAAAGAGGCTAAATTTAACGGTAAAAACGTATTTGATGCTGAGCTTGGATTTTTTACAGGCGAGAGTACAAAAAATATAAATTTGGGCACAAATGCTCTTTTAAATGTAAAAGATGACGGCTCAAATACAGGTGAAATTTTAAAAAATATAAATTCACTTCGCTCAGAGATCGGATCAACACAAAATGCTGTATTTAGAGGCATAAATGCTCTAGCCGCAAGGAGCGTGGCAAATGCTAATAGTGTAGAAAATCTTGATAGCAGCGATATCGCAAAGAGCTTGGAAGAAAATTTACAAGCAAATTTAAAGCTACATGCTGCGAGCTTAGCCAAAGCTCATGATACTACGAGCTTGACCGCAAAACTAGATAAACTTCTAGCTGAATAAATTTTTACCGGTCTTGCACCGGTAAATTCTTTTTTAGTTTCTAATAAATTTTTATAATGATTCTATCTTGTTTGGATGAAATATGTTTATAGTTTAGATTATAGGTATAGGCATATTGAGGAATTTTGATGCTAGATTTTCTCGAGTTCGGGCAAACCCAAACCATTTTTATGATAACAAGCAAAAATATCACGGCTTGTATCTTTTAAATTTTTATAGCAACGCAAAAAATAAATTTTAAGAGGTATAAATTTGTAAGACCAAACGGTCTTACAAAAGTGATTATTTTTTAGTGTGAGGGTTGTTTACTCTGCCACTATCGACAACTTGGAGTCCTACTGTGTCATATGCTGCGCCAAAGCCTTTTACGTATCTACCCTTTGTTGGAGTGAGTTTTACTATATAGAAATCTTTCATCTCTTTAATAAATGCAAGTGCTGATTCATTTGCAAAGGCACTCTCAAATTTGGAAATAAATTCATCTCTTACACTGTCGCTTATGAATTCAGCTTTTGCTTCAAAGCTTACTCTTACACGAGCAAATAGACTTTTTGCATCTTTTTCATCCTGAATAAAAAGGAGTGAAATTTTATCTGGGTTTTGTTTTATTGAGTGGTAGTGATCTGCTACTGATGATATGCAGATATAAAACTCATCGTTTTCTTTTATGAAAGGTGAATACGACGAAACCGCTTGTCCGTCAAGAATGCTTGAGATCACAACAGTCTTAAAGCTATTTATAAATTTCATCATTCCGCCTTGCACACTAGAGCTGCTTGTATCGCCCTTGATGCTCATATAAAGTTCTATGATCGACTCTCTAAAACCATCTCCACCTGCTTTGCTTAAAAATGGTACAAATGTTTTTGCCTGATCACATGTTATTTCCATGCCATCTTCGTTTATATCGGTCATTTTGACATTTGTAGGCTCAGCTACACCGCTAAATTTCTTACAAAACTCGATCACTATATCCAAATGATCTTTATTCATGTGGTTTAATGCTCTTTGTTTCAAAACTGTTCTCCTTATAAAAATAAAATTAAAAATCGCAAAATCATACTAAAGAAAACTTAAAATTGATTAAAATTATCATTAATATTTTTAAAGCGAGAATTAAGCTTATTTTTTTAAAATTACGAGTCATTAATGACATTTTAGAAAATTTATGGCTTTTATTTAAAGATTATATTTTCTGCTTATTTTTGTTTCTTTTTGCTGTTTTTAGCCATTTGTATTAAAAGGAAATTTATGCAGGGTAGTACCAAGCTTACCGTTTTGCTGATTATGCTCATTGTTTTGCTCTCTTTTATCTCGCTTAGTATAGGCGGTTCTGACATAAGTATGAGTGAGATTTTAAATTTTATATTTAATAACAAAATAGACGATATGAAAGAGACCATCTTGTTTGACATTAGACTACCAAGACTTGTAATGGCTCTGCTTATAGGTATGCTTTTGGCTAGCTCGGGTGTTGTAACACAAAGCGTCTTTTTAAATCCGCTTGCAGACCCATATATCATCGGCATAGCCGCATCTGCGACATTTGGAGCAGTAGTGGCATATCTTCTTGGCTTATCTGAAATTTATTATGGTATCTTTGCCTTTTTGTCTTCGAGCCTGCTTACACTTGCCATTTTTGGAGTTTACAATCGTAGTCGCTCTATTGCTACACTTCTTATAATTGGTATCGCTTTTTCATCATTTCTAGGAGCATTTACGAGTTTTGCGACATATCTTATAGGTGAAGATAGTTTTAAGATAGTGGCATGGATGATGGGTTATTTAGGTTCTGCTTCGTGGCAAAAGGTCGGCATTATCGCTGTTCCGCTTATCTTTTGCATGATATATTTTTATCTAAAACGCTTTGAGTTAACGATACTTTTAAGCGGGGAAGACGAGGCAAAAAGCCTTGGTATAGATGTCGATGCACTTAAGAAGCGTCTGCTTGTCATAGCCTCGCTCACGGTTGCTTTTTCAGTAGCATTTACCGGTATGATAGGCTTTGTGGGGCTTATCATTCCACACTCTTTTAGAATGCTTTTAAATACCTCAAACAACGCTATTTTGTTACCACTTTCTACTCTTGGAGGAGGAGCGTTTTTACTAGCTTGTGACGTGGTAGGGAAGAGTGTTTTAAGTCCGGTCGAAGTGCCAGTTGGCGTTATTAGTGCGTTTTTTGGAGCGCCTTTTTTTCTATTTTTAGCACTTTATCTAAAAAGGAGTGTGCATTGAGCGTAGAAGTATCAAACTTAAGCTTTTCATATGCGCAAACAAGTGTGCTAAAAAATATAAGCTTTACCGCCAAAAGTGGAAAATTTATAGGTCTTTTGGGCTCTAATGGATGTGGCAAATCAACACTTTTAAAATGTATCTTAAATTTGCTTTCTCCAAGCACTGGAAGTGTCAAAATTTTCGAAAAAGATGTACAAAGCTACAGCACAAAGGAGCTTGCGAGAACGACTAGTTTTGTACCTCAAAAAAGTGCACTTACTATGCCGTTAAGCGTTTTTGAGCTTGTTTTGATGGGTAGATATGCTCATCTAAAAAGCTCTTTTAGTGGTTATAGCTCTCACGATATTGCCCTAGTTGATGAGGCTTTGCAGACTTTTGGGCTCGCTAAATTTAAAGACCGAGTGGCAAACTCGCTAAGTGGTGGCGAATTTGCTAGAGCTTTGCTTGCTCGTGCAATAGTTAGCGAGCCTAAAGTTTTGCTGCTCGATGAGCCTACATCAGCCCTTGATCTAAGCCATGCTATAGAGGTATTAAAGCTTTGCTCGCATCTTACTCGTGAGCTAAATTTAGTCACCATAGCGGTGCTTCATGATCTAAATTTGGCCTCACTGATATGTGATGAAATTTTAATGCTAAAAGGTGGTGTTATAGCTCACAAAGGGAGTGTCAGAGAGCTTTATAATCCAGAAATTTTAGATGAACTTTATGGCCTTAAGGCAGATATCATATATAAAAATGATATGCCATTTGTTTTACCAAAATGATAATTTTAAAGGAGATTTCATGAAAAAATTATTTTTAGTTTTTGTTTTTTTACTTGGTTTTGGCGGTGTTAGCCTAAGTGCTAAAAATATCGTTGTGCTCGATCCTGCAGTGGTTGAGATGATGTATATGTTGGAGGCTGAAGATCAGATCGCAGCTATTTCTACTCTTGAGTTTGGCAAGATTTGGCCTGAGGATAAGACTGAAAAGCTAAAGAGCGTTGGCACTTATACAAAGCCAAATTTAGAGCGTATAGTCGAGCTAAAGCCTGATCTTGTAGTTACTAGCTTTCACTCTGATGGTGTAAACGCCGACCTTGCTAAATTTGGTATAAAGACACTTACGATGCAGGCAAATAGCGTAGATGATATTTGCAAAAATATAGAAAAAATGGGCGATATCACAGGAAAAAAAGAGCGTGCTGGCGAGCTTGTGGCTAAGATAAAACAGGACTTTTTAAAATTTCAAAACTCAAATTTGAGCGGTAAGAAAATTTTAGGCGTTTATGCAGCTACCCCACTAGTTGCTTTTAACGATGCTAGCTTGCCTGGGGATATGTTTACTAAATTGGGTATTAAAAATGTAGCAGGTGACCTAGCTGGAGCGATGCCGATCGTTCAAAATGAATTTATCCTAGCGCAAAATCCAGACTTCATAATAGTAGTAGGCATGAAAGATGGTAGTGATTTTTTATCGCAAAATCCAGTGCTAAAAGCAACTAGTGCGGCCAAGAACTCTAAAATTTTAAACGTCCCATCAAGTCTTGTCTTGCGCGGTACGCCTCGCATAAATGAGGCCGCAAATGAGCTATTTAACATGCTTAATAAGTGAGTATAAATGTTTAACAAACGTATAAAAGGACATAGTGTAGCTCCTTCAAAAAGACCAGATATGGTGAGTGAAGATGAGTTATGGGAATTTTTAGAGAGTGCGCCAGATGAAAATGAAGGAGTCATCTATATCCATGTGCCATTTTGTGACAATATATGCTCGTTTTGCTCGATGAATAGGACAAAGCTTGAAGACGAGCTTGATGAATATACAAAATTTTTACTAAGCGAGATAGAAAAATACTCTGCCACGAACTACTTAAAAAGCAAGAAAATAGGTAGTGTCTATTTTGGTGGCGGCACCCCAACGATATTAAAAGAGAGACACTTAGAGCAGGTGATAAACGCACTTAAGGGCAGTTTTAATATCCTACCTGAGTGTGAATTTAGCCTAGAAAGTACGCTTCATAATCTAAATATAAGCAAGCTTCGCCTTTTAAACGAACTTGGTGTAAATAGGTATAGTATCGGCGTGCAAACATTTAGTGAGGCTGGCAGAAAGCTGCTAAATCGCACACATAGTTCAGATGGAGCCGTAAAACATCTACGTGATCTGCGTGAGAAATTTAGTGGAATGCTTTGTGTTGATATTATATATAACTATCCTAATGAAAGCATAGATGAGGTAGTAAGAGATGCTAAGCTAGTGCGTGAGCTCGGCATTGATAGTGCGAGTTTTTATTCGCTTCAGTTTTTAGATGGCTCGGTGTTAAGCAAGACTATAAGCGAGGATTACTATGACGTGGAAGTGGACAAGAGCTTGCACCACGCATTTTTAGACGAAATTTTAAGTCAAGACGACTATGAAATTTTAGAATATACAAAGGTGGCCAAAAAGGGTAGGGACCAATATAAATATATAAGACTATCTCACGTGGGTGCCGATGTCTTGCCACTTGGCAAAGGTGCTGGCGGCAGGCTAGGGGAGTTTGGTATCTATAACATGAGCCAAAAGATGAAAGTTATGGGTCGCATGACTGCTAGGCAGATGGAGTTTGATAGATTTGTAAATCTTTTTCAGTATCCGCAAATAAGCCTTGAGTGTGTTTTTAAATTTGTGAGCCAGACGTGTGCCAATGAGCTTATGGATCTTTTTAAAAAATGTGAGGAAAGTGGATATCTAAAAATCAAAAACGGCTCTTTAAATTTTACAAAAGATGGCGTATTTTGGGGAAATTCTATCGCAAATGCAGTGATGGAAATTTCTAAGAAGGAGTTTTTATGAAAAGTATTGTGATATATACATCAAAAAGTGGAAATACAAAAAAGATAGCAGAGGCTATTGCAGGTGAGCTTAGCTGTGAGGCGATAAATTTTGCCGATGCTGGCGAGATAAATTTGAGCGAGTTTGACTTTATCGCACTTGGATACTATATAGATCAGGGCTCGCCGGAGAAGGAATTTAAAAAATTTATCTCTCAAAGTGTAAAAAATAAAAAAGTAGGCTTTTTTATAACCCTTGGTGCTGATGTACCAAGTGCGCATGCCACGCAGGCGATAGATCAAGGCAAAGAGCTATTTATGCAAAATGGCAATGAAATTTTGCGCACGTTTATCTGTCAAGGTGCGATTGCTCCTGAAGTGATAGAGCAACTAAAAAAACTTGGTAAAGCTATGCCTGATGATCCGAGATTTGCTCTAACGCCTGAGCGACTAGAGCGATGGGAGCGAGCCAAAACGCACCCAGATGAGGCTGATGTGAAAGCCGCAAAGGAAGCATTTAGAGGGGTTAAAATTTAAACTCATTTTGTGCCTATTTTTGCTCTAAAATTTTTAATAATCCTGTAAATTTTTATTTTCATTAGTGAGTGTGCTGTGATTATGAGATGATAATCCATTCTCGCTAGTGAATAGGAAGCTAAAATTTACTACAACAATATGCTCTAAAAGTTAACTAGCTTTGTAGATTTTAGCTTTGTTGCTCTTGTAACTAAAATTTATGTGGGAGATATTTGCTTTAATGCGAGTATAAAATTTTGATTTTAGCTTCTAGCTCAAATTTGTGTGAAATTCGAGCTAGATTAAGGCTTTTAGCCCTCAATGTAGTTTTTAAGTTTTCTACCAACTTTTGGATGTTTTAGTTTTTTGATAGCTGAGCTTTCTATTTGGCGGACACGCTCACGAGTGACATTTAGGGCCTTTCCGATCTCTTCAAGTGTGCGGTCGCTCTCATCTTCAAGTAAGCCAAATCTCATCGAAATGACTGCTTTTTCACGCTCATTTAGCTGAGAAAGCACATCGTCGATCTGCTCTCTAAGGTCACTTTTTAAAATTTGCTCTATCGGAGAAAGTGAGCTTTTGTCCTCGACAAAATCTCCAAATTTACCGTCCTCTTCGTTTGCGATCGGAGCTTCAAGACTGATAGGTTCTTTTGTGATCTTGATGACTTGCTTTACCTTATCAACGCTTAGTCCGACCTCTTTTGCGATAACGCTTACATCAGGCTCTTTGCCTTCTTCTTGGAGGTATTTACGGTTTATTTTGTTGATACGATTTATCGTCTCTATCATATGGATAGGTATCCTAATCGTCCTTGCCTGATCGGCGATCGCACGTGATATAGCCTGGCGGATCCACCATGTGGCGTAGGTTGAAAATTTATAGCCTTTTCTGTATTCAAATTTATCAACCGCCTTCATAAGGCCGATGTTGCCCTCTTGGATGAGATCTAAAAATGGTAAGCCCCTGTTTGTATAGCGTTTCGCGATACTTACGACTAGACGGAGGTTTGATTTAGCCATTCTAGCTTTTGCCTCGTCAGAAATTTTCTTTCCGCGTTTGATCTGCTCTAAAATCTCTTTTAGTCTTGTTGGCTCAAGATCAAAGCCTTGTTTGCTCGCCTCTTTTGTCGTAAATAGCTTTTTGATCTCGACATAAGTTGAGACCATTGTAGCTTCTGGCACGCGAGCTGCGATCTCTTCTTTGCTTAGCTTGATGATATCTTTTAGTATGCTTTTGTGATTTTTCTTAAGCTCGTCGCTAAACATTGGCAAGCGATACTCCAAACGTTTTAGCTCTCTGTCAAATTCGTCGTCGCTTTTTAGTGCTGTTTCCATTGATTTTACGATCTCGCTAATTAACTTGCTTGTTGGTCCAAGATCCATTAGTTTCTCTTTTAAAATTTTCTTTTTAAATGCAAGAGTCATCTTTGAAGCCGTATCGTCGCTTTCTACTTTATCTTGTTTGTTTGCAGTCTTTAGCCACTCTTTTTTTGCCTTTTCGAGGGCCTTAAAGCTCTCTATAACTTTTTCAGCACGTTTATCGTTTTTGGCTGATTTTTTAGGAGCTTCGTTTTCTTCGTTCTCTTCATCTTCCTCGTCTATATCGTCTTCGCTATCTTCATTTTCTTCGTTTTCACTCTCGTCTTCAAAGCTCTTAAAAAGCTCTTTTACGCGGCGTTCTCTATTGATGAGCGGCTCTTTATAGTCAAGTATGAAATCAATCAAAAATGGCACAGAACAAAATGCGTCAATAATGATATCTTCGCCAAGCTCAATCCTTTTGCTGATCTCAACTTCCTCATCTTTTGTAAGAAGCGCGATCTGACCCATCTCTCTTAGATACATCCTGACAGGGCTATCTGACCTTGACCACTCTAAAAGATCGCTCTCACCAGAAAGATCGAGATCTTCGTCAATATCTTGATCGCTCTTTTGAGCATTTTCTTGGCGTTTTTTAGCATCAGCTAAATTTCTAAGCTTTGCGGCCTCAGCAGATGTGATGAGCTGGACTTTGTTTGTTTTTGCTAGTTGTTCTATCTTTTTTACTATCGTGGCAGTTGGAGCTTTGTCTAATAATTTTACTAATTTTTCGTATGTCAAAAAGCCTTTTGCATTTTCAGCGAAAAGCTCTTCTATCTGAGAAAAAGAGTCTTTTGCGGCGCTCATAAATTTCCTTTCGAATCGTCTAATTGTGATTTAAGTATTGTTTAAAAGAAAGTGGATTATACCCAAATTTTGTAAAAAGTGTATAAAAGCAGTAAAATTTTATCTATACAAAGCTACCGCAAAAGTCTAAAATTGCGGTAGCTATAAAATTATTAAAACGTCATTTCAAATGTTAGCTTGAAATTTCTACCAGGTGAGTAAAATCTAGCAAGGCCCCTGCCAGTTTCTTTATTTACCATATTATTTGTGCCAAAAGTCCTTATACTTCTTGCACTATCCCAGCTTGTGTATTTTTTATCTGTGATGTTATACACACCTGCCGTAAATGTGAAATTTTTCATCGGTCTGTAAAATGCTACAAAATCAAATAGACTGTATGTATTACTGACATATCTAACATACGTATTTTTTGCATCTGGATCGTCTTTGGCATAGATATTGTAAGTATCTTCTGGACGTTTTGCTTTTACGTGTGTCATATATAGATTTGCTCCAAATTTATTATTTTTGGTGTGATATCCGACGTTATAGACAAATTTTGCTGGCTGAATGGCATTCATTGGAGCGTCTAGCTTGCCACTTTCATCTACTGACATTCTACCTTTTTGGTATAGGTATTTATAGCCGACATTAAAGCCACTTAGCCCACTATAAACTTGCTCTAGGTCTAGATTTGCACTCAGTTCAACACCTCTTACGCGAGCCTTTGCTCTATTTACGTTTTGGTATTTTTCTACTGGCATTCTACTACCAGCATTTCCGTATGTTAGCGTGCCACGACCGATATACTTTAGATCGATGAAATTTTTATAGTCTGTTTGAAAGAGATTTATCGTAAAAAAGCTAGGTGAGTTATGAAGAGTTACGGCAAATTCTTTTGTTTTTGCAATCTCAGGTTGAAGAGCTAAATTTGGAAATATCGTAAAATCAGGATGCTGAAAAGTAAAATAAATTTCATCAGATGTTGGAGCTCTAAAACCATTTGCATATTTTGCCTGAAGTCTTATATGCTCAAATGGGTCAAAATTTGTTGAAAGTGAATACGAATGATGTGTAAAATCCCTCTTTTGGCTTGCTAGATAACGTGCATTTTCTTCAGCATTTTTAGTTTTTATCCTTTTTACTTCTTCTGCACTAGAGCCAGGCGGTATAGTAAAAGGTATAAAAACACCAGCAAAAAGATCAGTTGGCAGCTTTGGTGTCTTGCCTGGTATGTAGCTTGGATTGTGTGTTATTTTGTCAAACCTATAATTTGCATCTACGCTTAAAATTTCAGTTAAAGATATATCATCACCCAGATAAAATGCCTTTGTCTTCGTTTCTACAGGTATCAAAAAGCTAAATTTATTATCCTCATGTCTACAAAGTGTACTGTAATCATTTCCGCCGTGAGGCATGCACTTGTCTGGTTGAAAATTTGGTAGCAAGCCTGTGCCCTTGTTTGCCATGCCAAAGAAATATTTCGCCCACCATTCCTTATTGTGTGCCTCATAACCTTGTTTATTTATCATACTCTTATCTATTTGATTATAAAGTCCACCGTATTTTAAAGTATGATCCATTTTAAATAGGCTAAATTCCTTTGTCGCATCTAAATTTAGCTGTTTTGTATCGGTATTTAGATCTCTATCTTTCCAGTTATTTTCAAGATATCCTGGAGCTCTTGGCAAAAGTAGTTCCTCAAATCTATTTTTTGGAGTAAGCTCTGCATATTTTCCATTGCCATCTGGCATGTTTTGCGGAGTTAGATTGTAGGTTTCATATCGTTTGGTTGTCTTATTAAAAAGCGTTAAAGGCTTAGAGCAATCATACTGATTACAATCGACAAGAAGTTTATCTGCTCCGCGATTTGTTCTTCCATAGAATGTTTCATCTACTTCGTTTCCATGACTGTCAAATACAATATCTTGAGGAAAAGTAAAGCCAGCTCCAGGC
Source organism: Campylobacter concisus (assembly GCF_902460705.1). Lineage (GTDB taxonomy): Bacteria > Campylobacterota > Campylobacteria > Campylobacterales > Campylobacteraceae > Campylobacter_A > Campylobacter_A concisus_Z. The sequence goes on from NZ_CABPUP010000003.1 coordinate 73,271, forward strand.
CAAGGCTCTTTTTCTACTTGTCTCATTTGTAGGTCGCCACCATATTTGTCCACTAGCTTACCTTCGTTATTTAACTTTAATCCTGATGGATTTAGTAGGCCTTGACAGTCGTTTTTATCACAGTACTCATCAGTCCTTGCCTTTAGCTGGATCTTTTGCTTTGAATAAGTTATCTTCATACTATCCCAAAGTGGGTTTTCATCGTAGTTTTCATATGTATAAAAGATATTTTCACGTTTGTTTTTATCATTTACATGCCTTACATCGGTGCTGTAACGTACGTTATTTAACATACCGCCAGTATAAAGAGCAAATTTATACGACCAGTCAGTACCTACTGTCTCTTTTGTACTTCTATCGATTCCTACGCTAAAGCGGTTTGTTTCATTAAAATTTACACCAAATTTAAATAGCCTACTATCTGTATTTATGGTATAAGGATCTGGCTTTTCTCTTTCCTTGCCAAGAACATTATCATCGTATGTATTGTATCCCCAGTTTTTCATCTCATGACCATCTCTTTTTGTAGTGATAAAGAGTATGTCAAACCGTTTTGCTCGTGCGGCCATGGTGTGAGAGAAAAGACTTTCGTCATTTGCTGAGGATTTTTGTGCTTTAAAGCCATAAAACCAGTCTTTTTCCGTAAGATAGTCTCTGGCGTCTTTTGTTTCAAACATTACAGAGCCCCCAAGTGCGCCTGAGCCGGTTTTTATACTATCTGCACCTTTTGTGATATTTACTTGCTGGATGTTTTCTATCTCTACGCCATTTCTTGTATTGTTAAAATTTCCATATCCTTCAAAGAGATCCTTAAAACCCTGTGATGAAAGTGTCTCAGCTTGATTAAGTCCATCGATGCTGATAGCTACGCGGTTTTCGTCAACGCCTCTTATAGCATATCCGCTAGAGCCAAAGCGACCGGTCTCAACTACACTGACACCAGTGTCATAGCGCACCATATCTCTAGTATCGCTTACTTGTTGTTTAGTAAGCTCGCTTGCCGTCTTTTTTACTTCACTAATCTTTTTATTTTTTACATTTTCTTCTTCCGCCGTTACCTCTACTCCGCCAAGTTCAACTTCTTTTATATTCTCACTCTCTTGGGCTAACAAATTTAAGCTAGCACAAAGCAAAACAACTAGTGAAGTCTTTTTCATAATAATGTATGTCCTTTTTGTATTTTTATTGTTTTTAATAGTCATTATCTATATTAAAGCCGCGAATCTTAACATTAAATAAATAAATTATTTATTAAACTTTATGAAATATTTAATAATTAAAAAATTAAAATTTTGGAACAGCTATTGCTTTAAAAACCATGACAATAATTAATTTTAGGAAATTGCATGCAAAATGGTTATTATCAAGCCACTGCTGGCATGGTAACGCAGTTTAATAGACTAAATGTGATCTCAAATAACCTTGCAAATGTAAATACGATCGGCTACAAGCGAAACGATGTGGTCATCGGTGACTTTGCAAGAATTTTTAAAGAGACGCAAGATGAGCTTCCTCTTAAAAATCACACAAAAGATGGAGCTAAATTTTTAAATAGAACACTTGACCGCGTACCACAAGTAAGTGAAGAGTACACCGACTTTAGCGCTGGTGGTTTTAAGTACAGCTCAAACACACTTGACTTTGCGATAAAAAGAGAGGATGCATTTTTCTTAGTCGATACTCCAAATGGCGTAAAACTTAGCAAAAATGGCTCTTTTAGCCTTGACGCAGACGACTACATCGTCACAAAAGAGGGTTACAGGGTGCTGCCAAGTGGCTATGAGGCGCAAAATCCTGGTCAAAGAGGCATCCAAGTACCACAAGGCGAGGTTTTGACGGTTGATAAAAATGGAAATTTATACTCAAATAACAATCAATTTTCTAAATTTTTTATCGCTCAGCCAAGGGAGATAAGAGATCTCAAAAAGGTTGGAGATAACCTTTTTGAGAGTAGAAATTTTGATGACATCACAGAGCTTGAAGAAGCTGATAGCGTGATGCAAGGATATGCCCAGATGTCAAACGTAAACCCAGTTTTAGAAATGGTGGGTCTAATAGAAACCCAGCGCTTAGTTGATATGTATCAAAAGGTTATGACAAGCCACATGAGTGATCTTAACCAAGATGCTGTTCAAAAACTAGCCCTAAAAGCTTAATAAAAGGATAAAACTATGATGAGATCACTTTACACTGCAGCCACTGGTATGATAGCCCAGCAGACGCAGATAGATGTAACCTCACACAACATCGCAAACGTAAATACTTATGGATACAAGAAAAATAGGGCTGAATTTGCCGATCTTATGTATCAAGTAATGGAGTACGCAGGTACGGCTACGAGTCAGACTACCACAAGCCCAACTGGTATCGAAGTGGGTCTTGGCGTGCGTCCAACGGCGATAAATAAAATTTTTTCTCAGGGCTATTTTAAAGAGACCAGCAACAACCTAGATATGGTAATAGCTGGCAACGGATTTTTTCAGATTCAACTCCCTGATGGCACGACAGCCTACACTAGAAACGGCGCTTTTAAACTTGACGCAAACGGTACGATCGTAAATAGCGATGGCTATCAGCTCATCCCTCAGATTACCGTACCTGCAAATGCGACGCAAATTTCTATCGGTACAGATGGCACCGTATCAGTGCTCCAAGCAGGTGAGAGAGAGATGGCCCAGATAGGTCAGATTGAGCTAGCAAATTTCATAAACCCAGCTGGTCTTCACTCAATGGGCGACAACAACTACTTAGAAACAAGCGCTAGCGGTAACGTGGTGGTAGGTGTTGCAGGACTTGACGGACTTGGTACGATCAGACAAGGGTTTGTTGAGATGAGTAACGTTCAGTTAGTTGAAGAGATGACCGATCTTATCACCGGTCAGCGCGCGTACGAGGCAAACTCAAAGGCGATAACTACGAGTGATTCGATGCTTGAAATAGTAAATGGGCTTAAAAGGTAGGTAGTATGAACGCGACTCTAGTTATCGTTGGGCTTATACTACTTTCTTTTACGCTTGAGGTATTTTACTTTTTAAATAAAACGACAAAAGGCAAGGACTCGATAAAACAGACTCATTAATTTGGGCGAAATTAAAATTTGGCACATCTCATCTAAAATTTCTGCTTTTAAGAGCAAGAATAAAAGCATCTTTTGCTTAATTAAAAATTTTTAAGTGTACTGCATGCTTCTTCCAAATCAAGCTCGCAGGCTTTTTTGTAGTAGTTTTTTGCTCTATTTTTATCTTGCAGTATACCAGTATCTCCTGTTTCATAGATGAGTGCAATGGTATAGCAAGCAAATGCATTTTTTAGTTCGCAAGCCTTATTATAAAGCCTAAGCCCTTCTTCTTTCTCTTGTGCTAGAGTGTCTTTTTGTAGATATGTATTTCCTAAAAATAGACAGCTATGTGGATTGCCTAGCTCACAGGCTTTGTTTGCTATAGCTGACATTTTATCGCGCTCATTTTTGTCAAGGTAGATATATATAAGATCGGTGCAGCTTTCTATGTTGTTTAAAGCGCATTCATTTTCAAGCTTGGTGGTATCTAAAATTTTACCCCAAGAAAATAGAATACAAAATAAAATTAGAATTACCTTTTTCATCTTTTAACTCCAAAAATTTCTATCATTTTATAAAATTTAACTCTATTTTTACTATAAATTTTTCAAATTTTCGTTAACATTTCGGCTTTTATCAAGGCAAAATTTTGACATTTAACTACGTTTTTAAACTATCTATTCCTATTTTTATGGGCTATTTTCCCCTCGGCGTTGCCTTTGGGATACTGGCTAAAAGCATGGGCGTTAGCGCATTTATCGCCGTCGCTCTTAGCACTCTTGCTTACGGCGGCGCGGCTCAGTTTATGATGCTCTCGCTTTTTAGCGCGGGCACTGGGCTAGTTGAGGTTTTTATCGTGAGCTATCTGGTAAATTTACGCCATACTTTTTACGGAATTTCACTTTTAAAAGAGTATAGCGGGATCAAATTTAAGCTTTTAAACATCGCTTTGCTAACGGATGAAACCTTTGCGATATTTAAAAATTTAGGGCTAAAAGATGTAAGCGATCGCAGCTTTGTCTTTACCTGGCTAAATCTACTTTCGTGGTCATACTGGGCGGCTGGGACGCTGCTTGGTGCGATACTTGGTGATTTTATAAAGGCCGATACAAAAGGGCTTGAGTTTAGCTTAACGGCACTTTTTATAGTTATTGTGATTGAAATGTTTAAAAATGATAAAAACTACCGCGTACTCTTTGCGGCGGTCTTTTTTGGCGTGCTTGGAGTGAGCCTATTTCCAGCTAAATTTGTGCTTGTTGGATCAATGGCACTTTGTTTTATATTTTTGCTTTTGTTCAAGGATAAAATTTGATAAGTGTAAGCTCAAGCGAGATGGTACTTTTTGTGGCGGTGCTTTTAAGCGCCATAGCTACTTTTATAACGAGGGCGACGCCGTTTTATGCGTTAAAAAACTATAAGTCAAACCCTTATTTAGACGCTATTGAAAAGCACATGGGCATGATGATAATGGTTGTTTTGGTCTGCTATGGCTTAAAAGATACGAAATTTAGCGAGTTTCCTTATGGCTTAAGCGAGATAGTAGCGGTTTTTACAGCTATTTTGATGCATTTAAAATTTAAAAATACCCTTCTTAGCATAGTTATTTCAACCGGAATTTATATGTTTTTGATAAGAATTTTTTAAATAAATATAAAATTTAGAAGTTAATAATTTTTTTAAATAAATGGCATTATAATGACTTTGCAAATTTTAATGCAAAGGAGCTAAAATGCGTTTAATCTTTAAGGCGGTGTTACTCATGATTTTAGGTGCTACTTTAGCGGTTGCTAAGCCAACCATCTACATTCTAGCCACTGGTGGAACGATAGCAGGAAGCGGCTCAGGATCGCTTGACTCTAGCTATACTTCTGGAACTGTTACGGTCGATAAACTAATCGCAGCTGTACCAGACATCAACAAGATCGCTACTATAAAAGGCGAGCAAATTTCAAATATCGGTTCACAAGACATGAACAATGAAGTTTGGCTAAAGCTTGCAAATAGAATCAACGAGCTTCTAAACAGCGGCAAAGCTGATGGTATCGTCGTTACTCACGGAACGGATACTATGGAGGAGACGGCGTACTTTCTAAATTTGGTCGTTAAAAGCGACAAGCCAGTCGTGCTTGTAGGTGCGATGAGAAATAGCGGCTCACTAAGCGCAGATGGTCCACTAAATTTATTTAACGCTGTAAACGTAGCTATTAGTAAAGATAGCGTAGGTAAGGGCGTTGTGGTTACTATGAATGATGAAATTCACGCTGCTAGAGAGGTAACAAAAACCAACACAACAGGTGTTGATACATTTAAATCACCAAACAGCGGTAAGATCGGCACAGTCTTTTATGGCAACGTAAAATACTATATGAATCCGATTAGAAAACACACAGCAAAATCAGCATTTGACCTAGAGGGCGTAAAAGAGCTTCCAAGAGTTGATATCATCTACTCACACGCAAATGACAATCCTGACTTTGTAAACATAGCTGTTAAAAACGGCGCAAAAGGTATAATTAGCGCTGGTCTTGGCAACGGCAACCCTTACTTTAGCGTACTTGACGCACTTGGCGAGGCTTCAAAAGCTGGCGTAGTAGTAGTTCGCGACTCACGTGTGGGAAGCGGCGAGACGACTATGAACGGCGAAATTGATGACGGCAAATACGGCTTTTTAACAAGCGATAATCTAAACGCTCAAAAAGCCAGAGTGCTTTTAATGCTTGCACTTACAAAAACAAGCGACAAAGCCAAAATTCAAGAGTATTTCTTAACTCACTAAAAAGAGGCGGCTTAGTCCGCCTTTTAAATTTAAGCTATAAATTTGATCGCAGGATCAGATCTATAGCTTAAATTTTTATATTTGTTAGCTAAATTTTAAGGCTTTTTATGGACTTCTTACTCTTTTTCGCCACGCTTGCTCCTATCTCGCTAATGCCGGGCATCAACATGACCTATGCGATGAGTATCGGTATGAGCTTTGGCTATAAGCACTCGCTTATTATGATGATCGGGCAGCTTCTTTCGCTTGCTTTCGTGGCGTTTTACTGTATGCTTGGCGTGGGCGCGGTGCTTCATCATTTTGAGTACGCATTTAAGGCGCTAAACATCATCGCAGGGCTTTATATGCTCTATCTTGGCGCGATGCTTCTTTTTGGCAAGGGCGAGCTTAGCATAACAAACGTCTCAAATTTACCAAGCAAAAAGCAGATGTTTACAAACGGCCTCATCGTTTGCTTCACAAATCCAAAGGCATGGATATTTTTCTCGGCTTTGCTACCTACGTTTTTGGATAAAGACGATCCCTTTAGTCTAACTCGTATGTGCGCGATCGCGGCAACGCTCGTTTTCATCGAGTCTTGCTCGCTAAATATTTACGCACTCGGCGGAGCTATGCTAAAGAAATTTTTACAAACGCACCTAAGGCTACTTGAAATTTGCACCGCCATTATCGTTTGTACGATCGGTGTACTTTTACTTTTTAGATAAATTTAGCCTCTTTTTATATAGCTTGGCTAAAATTTGCCCGGTTTGCACTACATTTTTGGCAAAAGGAGAAAAAGATGAAAAAATTTCTATTTATACTTACAAATCAGCCATACAACGGTACCGACAATGCTTACAACGCATTAAGGCTAGCTAAAACGCTAAAAGAAAAAGGCGAAGAGGTTAGAATTTTTCTAATGAACGATGCGGTCGATCTTGCGCGAAATAGCACCAAAAAGCCAGAAAAACTACGATCTCTATCTAGCGGCACTGTGCTCAATGTTTGTGGTAGCTGCCAAACAAGGTGCGGTTTGCACGCGGCAGAGTCTTATTTTGAGGCTTGGTGAATGGATATCTTGTTAGAGCGGGTTAGGCAGTGCGATCAGGTGATGACAATTTAGAGTAGATAAAGGAGAATTTATGAGTTTGACATTTAGTATAAAAAACAAGAAGAAGCTACTTGGCGGATATGCAAAGGCGCTAAGTGAGCGTGAAATTTCAGAGCTTGTTGAGGGACTTTTCTTTTTTAACAGTGAGCAAGAGGAGCCAGGAGCAAATGAGCTGGGCGCTGACGTGATGATCGCAGGAATTTGGGAGAAAAGTGCTCGTGGCTTTGAGCTAAACTATGAAGATGGAAAATATATCGTGCGAGTCTGCACTCCAAGCGGCGTTGGCGACTGGCGGATCGCGCTTGAGCTACTCTCAAAGCTCTCAGCCCAAACTGGCTCACCAATAGAGTGCGACAACGAGCAAATTTGCGATGAAAAGCAAATTTTAAAATTTGATTATGAAGCCGACATAATGTGGGGACTTGAAGCTCTAAAGGACGCAAAAGAGGAAAATCAAACGCTTCATATTTATGGCGTGGAGCGCGACGTGGCGTTTGACGCGGTTATGATAGATGAAATTTTTGCAAGCGCCAGCCCCGTGGCTAAATTTGATGAGATGATGAGGCAGGTGCAGTACCTTGACGCTTATAGCGCAAGAGAGAATTTATACGAAGATAAAAACGGGAATGAAATTTTTGGCGCGTATACGCTTAGTGAAAATTTACCGACTATCTTGCCTTACGCTCCCTCTCCTTCGTGGCAAGCGCAAGAAGTTTTAGGAGAGCGCAAGGTCTCGCGCTGGATACTTACGCTAGTAGTCGGCGTAGACGATAAGGACGCGCACGTGCTCGGCGAATGCGAATATGGCGCTTTCATGAAAAATTTACCAAAAGAAAAATATCGCTTCATAGACGCCGCAAATATACTGGTTGAGCCGCTTAGCGAAGAAGAGATGATGGAAATTTTAAAAAAAGCAAATAAAGCTTAGTTTTAAGTTAATAAACCACTCGAAAATGAAAATTCGCCTTAAAAATTTGAGTCGATTTTAAGCATATATTTAAACTCGTAAAAGCTAGGATTTTATTAGTATTGCCGCTTTTTGGGCTAAATTAGGCGAAATTTTAACCTAAACCAATCTAGGCTTTGCGTGATTTGAAAAAGGATAAAAATGAAAATTTTAAAAGCTATTTTCACAGCGGCATCGGCGGTTTGCTGTCTAAGCTCGGCCGTTTTACCGCAAAGCGACTGGAGTAAAAAGGAGCTAAAAGGCGAGGTCAAAAGCATGACGGCTACGGAGTACGAATACTCTATAGACGGCTCGGGCGCGCTAGAAAATACGCGCGTAAAGCGGACGGAGTTTAACGAAAACGGCTATATAGTGCAAGAAACCGAGCATATAAACGGCGTACCAAATAGTTCGGTTTTGTTTGAGTACGGCAAAGACGGGTTAGTGCGCAAAAAATATCAAGATAGCGCCGTTTATCTCTACGAATACGAATTTGACGGCGAAAATTTAGTCGCAACGGCCAAAGAGCAGCATGTGGAGGATAAATTTTACCCCCGCACGGAGAAAACCACTTACGGCAAGGACGGCAAAATGATCGCTCGGGCGGCGTATTCTGGCGGGACACTAGTGACGGACGATAGCTACGTCTACGACGAAAAGGGCGTTTTAACGCGGATAGAAAATAATATGGAGCCGCGCCACGCCATAGAGATAAGCTTCGAGCGCAAGCCAAACGGCGAATACGAAAAAATCACGCAAGCCCCAAACTCAAAATGGGTTTATTACTACGCCGCAAACGGCGACGAGATGGAGTATACGTCGGTAAATTACTTCGGCTCTGAGGCAAAAATCTGGCAAATTTTGCAGTTTAAGGATATAAGCAGGGACGAGCGGGGAAATTTGACGCATAAAACCTCGGTCAAATTTAAGCCAGCGGACAAATACTACGAAAACGGCGACATAACGGAAATCGGCCTATATAAAAAGCTAGAAATCAGCTACGAATACTACTAAAGTAAATTTTTGAGCTAAGGCTATTTTTCCGAAAAAATTTCGCCGTTTATTATAGATTTAACCGTTAAAAACCCGACTATCAAAATCGAAGCGACTAGAGCCGTAAAAGCGCCGACGCCTAAAACTAAGTAAAAATCGCTTTGCGTAATTTCGTAAGCTTTTAAAAACGCTATGGAGCTAGCGGCCGTCGGGAAGGTAAAAGCCCACCACGATAGGGCGAATTTGAGTTTAATAAATCTTTTATACGAAAAAAGTATAAGCGCCGCGAAAAACACGTTTATATTAAGCAGTATCGCCGCAAAAGCATCGAATCGCTCGGTTAGCTTTACGTATCCCAAAAATGCCATAGCCGGCGGCGCTAGCGTAATGACTAGCGTCGGGACGAATTTGTCGGCTAACTTATCGCAAAAGACTAATCTGTAAAATATAACGGCGAATAAAATAATCCAGAAAAATAGCCCCAAACTAAAATAATACCAGATCGCTTGAGATTTTTCGGCTATGATCGGGATTAGCAAGTTGCCCACTACGGGGATAAACCATGCCGGATTTAGCGTCGCGATATCGAATTTTTCGTCGATCCAAAAAGAAATTACGTAAAGCGTAAAAATAGTTTGCAAGCCTAAAGCCGCGTAAAAAAGCGAGTAGTATAGTCGCGGCGCGTCTTTGTAGGCTAGAGCTAAAAGAAAAAGCGAGATGATGAATCCGCCGAAAAAATTTATCCTTATAGGGTGCGAAAATTCGGCCTTTACTTCTTCTTTAAATTTTAAAAGCTTAAAGAGGTAAAACGCCGAAAGTAGGCAAAATACCGTGCAGTCTAGCGCTCTAAGCACCGAGAATATCTCGCTCGGTAAATCAAATATCTTGCTTAATTTCTTATAAGCCGCGCAAAGTCCTCCAAGCCCCATAGTACCGGCAAAAAGCATAATCGGCAGCGATTTTATTTTGCTTTGCGAGTCGTTTTTCTTAACATCGTGCATTGTTTTTCTTTTCGTATTAAATTTTTATGCAATATTACCTATAATAAGGTTAAATTTTTGTAACGAAGTCACGAAAGGGCAAAATGCTAAGCGAAGAGTTAAAAGAAATTTTGCGCGAGAGATTTACGAATAATTTCGATCTAGCAAGCGAGGATCTAAATGCGATCTTTGCTAACGCGTATTTAAAAACCGTAAAAAAGGGCGATATATTTTACTCCGGAAACGATTGCTTCGGATTTATACTTATACTAAAAGGCGTTTTAAGGGCGTTTGTGTCATCTAGCGCAAAGGAAATAACGATATTTAGGCTAACCAAAGACGAGAGCTGCGTGCTGTGCGATACGTGTTCTATAAATTCGTTAGAAAATAAAGTAAGCGTCGAAATCGAGCAAGATAGCGAGATCATCGTTATTCCAGCGCGAATTTACAAGCCTCTTAAAGAAAAATATCCGAGTATTTTAAATTTTACTCTAAAAATCGTAGCCGATCGGTTTGCTAGAACGATAAACGTTATGGAGCAGGCTTTGTTTTCGCCGCTTTCGGCGCGGATTATGAATTTTTTATCCCAAAGCATCGAAAATCTAAACGAAAATTTTATAAAAATAACTCACGAAGAGTTGGCGAATCATCTAGGAAGCGCTAGAGAAGCGGTATCTAGGGTGCTTAAAGAGCTTGAGAGAAGCGGGCAAATAACGCAAAGCCGCGGCGAAATAAGGCTAGTTTCTTAAAATTCTCGTTTTAAGGTAACATTGTTACGGATAGGGCGGCCTTTTTTAGGTAGCATTTCATAAACTCGTTTTAAAGGAGAATTTATGAAAGGACTGCAAAGAAGAGACGCTTTAAAGCTAATGGGGGTCGCGGGACTAGCCGCGAGTATGAGCGGTTGCTCGGCAACGGGCGGCGAAAACGACGATATAAATTCTAAAATCGTCATAATGGGCGCGGGACTTAGCGGTATCGCGTTGGCGGCTAAACTTAGAAGAGATATGCCTAACGCCAAGGTAATTCTCGTGGATAAAGACGAGAAATTTTACTATCAGCCTGGCTTTACGCTAATCGCCGTCGGAATTTACGAAGCTAGCGACGTCGTTTACGAAAAAGCGGATTATGTCCCGCAAGGAACCGAGTGGATACGCAAAAACGTATCGGAGATAAAGCCCGAAGCCAATCTACTCGTCTTAGACGACGGGAGCGAGCTTGGGTATGATTATCTAATCGTAGCAAGCGGCGTGGAATACGATTTTGAAGCCGTTAAGGGGCTGAGCTTAGAGGATATTAACGATACGAGCGGCAATATATCCTCCGTCTACACCCTACAAGGCGCCGTAAAGAGCAACGAGCTGATGAAAAAATTCTCTCAAAACGGCGGCGCGGCGGTATTTTGCGATCAAAAAACCCCGATGAAATGCAGCGGCGCTAATAAAAAAGTAACATGCATGAGCGAAGATAGGCTGAGGTTGGCCGGCAACCGCGATAAAGGCAGCGTTAATCTTTACGTCGGCGGCGGCAAGCTTTTCGGAGATCCGACTTATGCCGCGGCGATGACTCAAATAATGATAAAAAGAAAGATAAAATTTAATCTTCGCCACCAAATCGTAGCCGTCGATAAAAGCTCAAATACCGCTACTTTCGAGTTTTGGACGGCGTATAGGCAAAACGGCGAAGATAAAATCGCGTCCGAGCTAATCGACGTAAAATACGACTGGCTTCACTTGCCGCCTAAGCAAAAAGGAAGCGAAATTTTAGCTCGCGCCGGCCTAACTAAAGAGGGCGACAAGCTAAATTTTTTTAGCCGTCGATAAATACAGCCTGCAAAGTACAAAATTTAAAAATATATTCGGTATCGGCGATATTTGCGGATTTGCGGCCGGCAAAACTGGGGCTAGCGTTAGGAAAATGTATCCGATCTTAGCTAAAAATTTAGCCGATACGATAAAAGGACGAGAACCTAGCGAGAAATTTACCGGATATACAGCTTGCCCTTTTATCACCAAATACGCCAAAGCCATAATGGTAGAGTTTGACTGGGAGGGAACGGCTCCGACGCTAGAGTGCTTCGGCGCTACCAGGGAGAGCTATATTAGTTGGCTGGTTAAAATTTACGGATTTAAACCTATGGTTATGAATGGAATGCTAAAAGCTTTGGCTTAAAGGAGATAAAATGAGCGTTTTAGATAAAACTATACGTTTGATTATAGCGGCGATTTGGTTTTTTATTTTCGGATTTATTTGCGACTGCTGGTTGTGGACGGTCGGGCTAATTCCGCTTTTAACGGGATATTACGGCTACTGCCCGCTTTATAAAATTTTTAAGAAAAGGTAAAAAAATGGTAAGCGTGAAAAGTAGAATTATTAGGGTCATTCTGGGGCTAGTTTTTATGGTGGCAGTTTGGTATTTTTATGAGAGCTACTGGGCGTTAATCGGCCTAATTCCAATCATTGTCGGTGTTACCGGATTTTGCCCAGCGTGTAAATTCTTAGGTAGGTGTTCTTTAAATTTAAAAAGATAAAAGGGGGCATTAAACGCCCCTTGCCTTGCCTTTTAGCCGTTTAAATCGCAGACTTTATTTGTGATTTGATGAATTATTTAGTTACTTTTGGCTAAAATCAGCTCAAATTTACATAACAAAAGGTTAAAGATGAAAGAAGGCAAGGTTTGGAAATTTGGCGATAATATCGATACTGATATCATCATCGCTGCTAGATACTTAAACACCTCTGACGAAAACATTTTGGCAAAGCATATTATGGAAGATGCTGATCCTAATTTCAGTACCAAGATAGATAAAGGCGACATTATCGTAGCGGGCGAAAATTTCGGCTGCGGCAGCTCTCGCGAGCACGCTCCTATCGCGCTTAAAGCCGCCGGTATAGGCGCGGTGATAGCTAAAAGTTATGCGAGAATTTTTTATAGAAATAGCTTTAATACGGGACTTTTGATACTTGAAATCAAAGAAACGGACGAAATAAACGAGGGCGATGAGCTAAAAATAGATGTAGATAACGGCGCGATCGTAAATTTAACCAGCGGCAAAGAGTATAAATTTAGCCCTATACCGCCTTTTATGCAAGAGCTTTTAAATGCTGGCGGACTTATAGAGTATGCAAAAGCGAAGATGAACTAAGGAGCGGCGATGAAAAACTATAAAATTTGCGTTATAAAAGGCGATGGCATCGGCCCTGAGATCATAGATGAGGCGATAAAAATTCTAGATGTCGTTAGCGCTGAGTTTGGGATAAAATTTGAGTACGACTACAAGCTTATGGGCGGTGCAGCTTATGATGTATTTGGTGTGCCTTTGCCAGATGAGACGCTTAGTTCTGCTCTAAGCTCTGATGCTGTGCTTTTTGGAGCGATCGGCGGCGAGAAGTGGGATAGTTTGCCAAGACATCTAAGGCCAGAGAGCGGACTTTTAAAGATTAGAAAAGAGCTTGAAGCTTATGCAAATTTACGCCCAGCCATCGTTTTTGATGAGCTAGTGGATGCTAGCACACTAAAGCCAGAGGTTTTAAGAGGCGTTGATTTTGTCGTGGTTCGTGAGCTAACGGGCGGACTTTATTTTGGACAGCCACGTGAAAAAGGTGAAGATAGAGCGTTTAATACGATGGTTTATTCTAAAATGGAAATCGAGCGTATCGCAAATATCGCTTTTGAAACAGCAATGCTTCGCAAGAAAAAGGTCTGCATGGTCGATAAGGCAAATGTGCTTGAGACAAGTCAGCTTTGGCGCGAGGTGACTAGCGAGGTGGCAAAGGGCTATCCTGAAGTAGAGCTTAGCTTTATGTATGTGGATAACGCAGCGATGCAGCTAGTAAGAGCGCCAGCAAATTTTGACGTCATACTTACTGAAAATTTATTTGGCGACATTTTAAGTGATGAAGCGAGTATGGTTTGTGGTTCGATAGGACTTTTGCCAAGTGCTAGCATGGGCGGTAAGGTGGGAATTTATGAGCCAATACACGGCTCAGCACCAGACATCGCAGGGCAGGGCATAGCAAATCCAATCGCAACAATTTTAAGTGCAGCAATGATGCTAAGATACGCATTTAGCGAAAATGACGCCGCAGATGCGATAGAAAATGCTGTGAAAGAGGCACTTGCAAAAGGCTATAGAACAAAAGATATCGCTGCTTTTAATGCAGTTGAAATTTGCTCAACTAGCGAAATAGGCGATGTTATCGCAGGATTTATCAAAAAATGAAAAACACAATCACCGAAGCACTCATCTACGAAGCTCAGGGGCTAAAAGATGATGCACTTGAAATTTATAAAAATATCTTAAAGCAAGATCCGTCAAACAAAGATGCCCTTAGCGCGATAAACCGCCTTAGCGGACTTCGCAAAGAGCGAGCGATAAAAAACGAGCAGATGAAAGAGTTTTTTATAGCGATGAAAAGTGACGAAGAGATAAATGAATTTAAAAGGTGGTTGATAAGATTATGAAGCTTGATGATATTGCTAGAATGGCAATCAGCGAGGTTAGCGCTGAGCTTGAAAAAATAGAAGCATTGCAAAGTAAAAAGCAAGAAGAGCTTGAGCGAGAGAATTTAAAAAAAGAGCTTTTGGCCATAGAGAATAATGAAAATGCACTAAATAACGAGCTAAAAGTTGAGGCAAATTTACAAAATGAGCAAGTATTTGAGGTAAAAGAGGATCCAGTAAGTCCAATAAAAAATAGAGAGGTGAGCGAAGAGAAAATTTTCTTGGCAAATCTTGCCGAACGCATAGAAGTGCTTTTTGAAGGGCTTAAACAAACTCCTGAGCAAAATCTTGCTTCAAGGCTTGAGCTAACTACAAAATTTTTAGAATTTACCCTTGCAAATATCGAAAATAGACTCCAAAATCTCTCAAAATAAGCCATTAGATGGCTCAAAAAATGAGATAAAAATCAAAAATGAAATTTATAAAAATAGCGAGCTAGACTTTTTTAGATCGCTATTTGCTCCATTTACTTCACGTATCTATCTAGTTGGTGGCTGCGTGAGAGATGCGTTCTTAGGGCGAGAAATTTACGATTATGACATCGAAGTTTATGACATTGAGCCCACTAAATTTAATGAGCTAATGGCTAGAATAGGCGCTAGCGGAGTTGGCAAAAGCTACTTTATCTACAAATACAAAAACTACGATATTGGGCTTCCAAGAAGCGAGAGTAAAACTGGAAATTCGCACAAAGACTTTGCGGTAAGCTATATTAATGATCCCAAAATGGCGAGCCTTAGGCGAGATTTTACGATAAATGCCATGATGATGAATATCTTTAATGGAGAAATTTTAGACTTTTACGGCGGGAAGCAAGATTTAGCAAACAAGATATTAAGGCACATTGATAGTGAAAAATTTAAAGAAGATCCACTAAGGGTGCTTCGTGGTGTGCAGTTTAGCGCTAGGCTTGATTTTAGTATAGCGAACGAGACACTAGCTCTTATGAAAAGCCTTAGTTTGGAGCATCTAAGCAGAGATAGGATAAATACTGAGCTTATTAAATTTTTTCGCTCAGAGCATCTAGAAAAAGGAGCTTACTATCTTTTTGAGCTTGGACTTTTTAAAGAAATTTTTGGCGTGCAAATTTATAAAGATGATGAGTTTTTGACTGATCTTAAGAGTGCTAGAGAATTCCTGGATGATGAGAGATTATTTTTGTATCTATTTTTTGGAAAATTTGAGCTTGATGCAAAAGAAATTTTAGAGAAAATGCGTCTGCCAAAGAGCTACCTTTCTATCTTAAAGCAGCCTTATTTTAAGGACATGCCAAGCGATAAAGAGCTAATGCAAATAGCACTTAGCATGCCTATAAAATCATGGCTTGGAGCTTATAATAAAGAGCGAATAGAGCGTGCCAAGAAACTTGGAATTTATGAGCTAAAATTTGACGCGAAAGTCGATGTGATAGAAATTTTATCAGCTGGTTTTAAAAACGAAGAGATCGCAAAAGAGATAAAACGTAGGCAAGAGCTTGAAATTTCAAAATATCTAAGCGAGCATAAGCCTAGAAAAGATTAGTCTTTAAAACTCTTAAAAGCCCATTTTGGCTAAAATAGGCTAGTTTATAACACTTTTAAGGCAAAGAAAGCTTATGTTTAACATAGTCTTAGTTCATCCTCAGATACCGCAAAATACTGGAGCTATCGGTAGAATGTGCGTTAATGCAAATTTAAAGCTACATATCGTTAAGCCCACTGTGTTTGATCTGAGTGAAAAGGCTGTTAGACGAGCAGGGCTTGACTACTGGAAAATTTTAAATCCAAAAATTTGGGATAGTTTGGAAGAATTTTTAGAAGCAAACTTAAGCCACAAGGATAGATTTTTCTTCGCTACTACAAAGACAAATAGGCTTTACTACGAGGCTAGGTTTAAGCCAGGAGATTTTATATTTTTTGGTGGCGAGAGTACTGGGTTGCCAAGAGAATTTATGGATATAAATTTTAAAAACGCCATAACCATACCAATGGGAAAAGAGGGCAGGAGCTTAAATTTAGCTATGAGTGCTGGCATTATCGCGTATGAGGCGATCAGGCAAAATATCACTGAATTTGACTTTAGGAGTGAGATTTGAGAGTAGTCTTTGCTTTGGTTTTTACCATTTTGGTGGCATTTGCGAGTGAAATTAGCATCGCAACTTATAATGTGCAAAATTTATTTGATTGCAAAGATGATGGTAGCGAGTATCTTGATTTTAAAGTAGGCGTATCAAAGTGGGACTGCGAGGCAGCTGATTCAAAACTACAAAGAACAAGACAAGTCATAAATGCACTAAATACTGACATTATCGCACTTCAAGAGATTGAAAATGAGCAAGTTTTAAAATCTCTAGTAAGTGATAGCGAGTATAAATTTATAAGCTTTACAAAGGAGAGAAATTCGCCTGTTGGGCTTGGGCTTATTTCAAAGTTGCAGCCAAGTGGTAGTGAAATTTTTAAAGTTCCAAACGTAAAGACGAGAAATATTTTAAAGGTTATGTTTGAGACAGAAGGCAAGAAATTTAGCATATTTGTAAATCACTTTCCAACTTATAAAAATGGCATAAATATGCAAAAAAAGGCTGAAAAAACGTTAAGAACAGCTCTGGGTAAAGAGAAAAATGCAATTATTTTGGGTGATTTTAACTCGCCCTTTGGACAAAAATCCATCCTAAATGACATAATTGCAACAAGAAATTTTTATGATCTTTATAAAGATCTTGAGCCAAAAGATAGATATTCTCACGCAGTGCATGGCAAAAAAAGAGCGATCGATCATGTTTTACTTTCGCCCAGCTTTATGGAAAATGGCGATCTAAGTTATGTTAGTGGTAGTTTTGAAGTCTTTAAACCAAGCTTTGCAGTCGATGAAAAGGGCTTTGCAAAGAGTGACCTCTACTCAGATCACTTTGCATTAAAGTTTAAAATTTCAACTGATCCAAGCCCAGTAAAAAAGAGCTTTGTAAGTAAATTTTTTAAAAAAGATGAAAACAAAGCCAATAAAAAAATAAGCGAACAAAGCTATAAGACGGCTGATGTGGATACGCTTTTTGATCACCCAGAGGCAGTGCCAGTCGTGATTGAAAAAGCGGTTGTTATCTTAAAAGATAAACATGGCTTTATTGTCTCGAAAAATCACCGCGGAATTTATGTTTATGATCCTAAAAATAGTGTTATTCTAGGCGAAGAGTTAGATGTTTTAGTAAGGCGAATGAAAATTTATAAAGATGCGCTTGAAGTCAGCTCTTATGAGATCATAAATGAGTATGGCACAAAAGATATTAGCGAAAATTTATTAGATGCATCGCAATTAAGCGAAGCTAGAAGTGGAGATGTCTTTGCTAAAATTTCTGGCAGACTAGAGAGAGGTTACCTGCATACACCATACGGTAAGATCAGAGTTTATAGTAAGAAAAAGCTAAAAGATGGCGAGTATAGTTTTGAAAATGTGAGAGTTAAAATTTATAAGAGAGAAAACCAAATCGTTGTGGAGTAGAGAGTGCAAATTTTAGATATTTTTATGATTACGGCGTTTGTTTTATTTCTTATTTTTATGATAAGAGGCGTCATTTTGCAGTCACAGGAGAAGGAGAGGGTAAGAAAAATGGTAAGAGAAAAAAGAGAAAATTTTAATAAAAAGAGTGAAATATGAAAGAGTTATTATTAGAAATTGGAGTCGAGGAGCTTCCAGCGATACCCTTTTTAAGGGAGCTACCAAATATCAATGCTAAATGGCAGGCTGTGCTTGAAAAATATAATCTTGTAAGTCCTTTTAAATTTTATTATACGCCGCGTCGTTTGGTCTTTTTCCATGAGAAATTCCCACAATCTCAGCCTGATAGCGTAGCTAGCTTTATCGGTGCGCCAAAGCAAGTGGCACTAAAAGACGGAGCATTTACAAAGGCAGCACTCAGCTTTGCAAATAAATGCGGCATAGATGAAAGTGAGCTTAAATTTAAAGAGATAGACGGCAAAGAGGTGCTTTACTACGAAAAAGAGGTAAAGGGTGAGCCGGTTGCCAAGATAATGGGTGACATAGTTGAGGAGTTTTTAAAGAGTCTTAACTTTGGCAAGTCTATGCGCTGGGGCAACGGCGAGTTTGAGTTTATCCGTCCGATAAGATCGTTTTTGTGTTTACTTGGCGATGAAGTCATAAAATTTAATAAATTTGGCGTAGAGAGCAGCGATTCAACCTATCCGCACAGAAGCATTAGCTATGACAAGATAAAAATTTCAAATATAAAAGAGTATTTTGAAGGCTCAAAGAGCCGTGGCATCGTGCTTGAGGCGGGTGAGAGAGAAAAAATAATTCTTGATGAGTTTGAAAAAATTAGCCAAAAAAGTGGGCTAAAGATCGAGATCGATAAAGACTTGTTGGCTGAAGTCGTGGCGATCACCGAGTATCCGACAGCACTTCTTGGCTCGTTTGAAGAGGAATTTTTGGAGGTACCAAGCGAGGTTATCATCACTTCAATGAAGGAAAATCAGCGCTACTTCCCAGTCTTTAAAGATGGCAAGCTCGCAAATGGCTTTGTGGTTGTTAGTAACGCCATAACGCAAGACTATTCGCTTATCATCAAAGGCAACGAAAAGGTGCTAAGAGCAAGACTAAGTGACGCGATGTTCTTTTGGCAAAGCGACCTATTGCACGAATTTAGCCCAGAAAAGCTAAAAAATATAACTTATCTAAAAGAGCTTGGAAGTATCTACGAAAAAGAGCTTAGAGAGCTAAAAGTGGCTAAAAAACTAGCCAGCAACTACGATGAGCTACTCAAAAAAGAAGCTGGCGAGTATGGAGCCAAACTTGAGCGAGCTGTGATGCTAAGCAAGGCCGATCTTACAACGCAGATGGTTTATGAGTTTACCGAGCTTCAAGGCATCATGGGTGCTTACTACGCAAAGGCAAAAAATGAGGATGAAAACGTCGTTTTAGCTATAAAAGAGCAGTATTTGCCAGACGGTGAGGAGGCGCAGTGCCCAAGTAAGGTATTTAGCTCGGTTGTAGCGCTTTCAAATAAGCTTGACACGCTAATGGGGCTCTTTAGCATTGGCAAAATCCCAAGTGGCACGAAAGATCCTTACGCTCTAAGACGCGCGGCAAACGGCGTGATAAAGATCGTTTTGGCACATAATTTGAAATTTAATGTAAAAGAAATTTTAGAAGATATCGCAAAAGACTACAAGAAATTTGACATTGAAGTGCTTATAAATTTCATACTTGATAGGCTTTACACTTTCTTTGACGCAAATGCTTCTATCGTAAAAGCGTGCATAAAAAGCGGCGAAAAGGATATCTTGGAGCTAACCAAGATGATAGAGGCACTTGCTAAAATTTCTAGCGAACCAAGCTTTAGGGAAAATTTCTCTACATTTAAGCGCCTTGCAAACATCATCAAAGATGATAAATTTAGCAAGGTTGATGAGGGTCTCTTTGAGATAGATGCTGAAAAATCCCTAAATGACGCGTTTAAAGTAGTTGATAAGAGTCTAGCGTATGAGCCAAGGCTAAAGGCATTATTTGCTCTAAAACCGCAAATAGATGAGTTTTTTGACAAAGTTATGATAAACGTTGAAAACGAGAAAGTGCGAAACAACCGCATCGCAATCATCGGTCAAATTTATAGTGAGATACTAAAAGTAGCTGATATAAAAGAGATCAGCTTTTAAATTTACGCCAGCTTCAGGCTCTTGCCTAGGCTGGCTTTAAATTTACTACCTAAAGATATCAAATTCTGGCTCATAGGCCTTAGTTTTTATTCCAAAATATCCAAGAACTGAGCTAAATATAAAATCATGCGAAAGGCTCTCATCTTTTCTAGTTTTTAGCCTTTTTAAAAGTTCGCTATCGCTTGAAAAGACGATGGCTGGGATGTGTTTTTGCTCGTCTGGAGCGATGGAGTAAGGCAGACCATGTAAATATATACCGTTTTCACCTAGGCTCTCTCCGTGATCTGAGAAAAAGAACATGGTGACTTCAAATTCATCTTTTCTTGCTTCAAGGGCATTTATTAGCTCGCTTTGTAGATAGTCCTCATATAAAATAGTGTTGTCATAGGTATTTGCTATCTCATCTGGCGTGCATTTATTTAGCTCGGCAGTATCACAAGTTGGGGTAAATTCTTTAAATTTGCTTGGATAGCCTTTGTAGTAGATAGGGCCGTGCGAGCCTTGCAGATGTAGCACGATAAAGGTGGTGGAATTTACATCTTTGATGACCTTTTTGGCCTCATCAAATATCACTTCATCAAAGCCTTCTGTTCTATGATCTGAAGTATGGTTTTGATCAAGATTGTCGCAAACGCCCTTGCAGCCGCCGCTATTGTTGCCAAAAAAGTATGTTTTTATACCAAGCTTATTGATGATATCAACTAAATTTTCACGAGCTTTAGCTTCACGGTTACTAAAATTTTCTCGCTTTAAGTCTGAAAATAGGTAAGGCACACTAGTCTTTGTGGCTGTTCCACATGAGTAGAAATTTGTAAAACTTACCACATCTTTTTGTTTAGTAAATTTATTCGTATCGTTTTTGGCGTAGCCATTTAGTGAGTAGTTTCTACTTCTTTGCGTCTCGCCAACTATCAAAACTAAAATTTTTTTATCATCAGCTAGTACCGCATCATCTGCTACATAAGTAAAAGGTAGTGGTTTTTGAGTGATCGATTTTGCTAGTTTTATAGCTGAGTAGATGGGATAGTATGGGAGCAATGCAGTTCTTAAATTCGAATGCTCTCTAAAAAATGGTATAAAAATTTTAGACGTTAATAAAAGTATGATAGCTATTGCAACTATAGAAAATGAGATAATTTTTGCTCTTAATTTAAGCTCATTAAATACTAGCGAAAATCAAGATAAAGACAATTGCAAATATAAGAAAAAAGAATATAGAAAAAGAGAGTTGATTATTTTGTAGAAAGCCTGAAAGAACGCCTTTGTATAAAAATATATAATTTATAAAAAATATGTAAGTAGTAAATAAAATCAGAAACTTTAAAAAACTAATATTTTTAAATTTATTAATATTTAGCATCTTTTCAGCCTTTATAAAAAGCTATAATAATAGGACTCAAATGTAAATGGCTAGAAATTTCAAATAAAAAATAAGATTATTTTTTCTTGCCTTTGGAGTTTTTTGCTTCAGTTTTTTTAACTTTTGCATTCTCTTTTATGCTAAGTTTTTCTTTAACTTTTTGCATATCGTTAAAGCCAATACCTTGGACTTTTTCAAGTTCATCGATGCTTTTAAATTTATGGGCTTTTCTGTATTTTATAATGTTTAACGCCTGGCCTTTGCTTAGCCCAAGTTCCATTAGCTCATTTTTGCTGGCCGTATTTAGATTAGCGCCATATGCAATACTTGCGACTACTAAACAAAGTAAAATTTTAATCCTCATCTTATCTTCCTAAAATAATAATCCATCGTTTTCTTGATCTTGTATGATGTCATTTGCTGGTATATTTTGAGGTAGTGGTGAATCGTTTGTGTAGTATTCGTCACTGCCACCATAATAGCCTTTATAAACACCATCTGGCTGCTCAAATGCACGTCTTAAAGTAGGATAAAGCTTAATGTAGCCTTCCATAAATTTCTTAAACACAGGTGCGGCTGTTCTACCACCACCCTCAACCTTTTTCATAGGGCTGTTGTCGTCATTTCCGTACCAGATTATCGCTTCGATGTCAGGCGAGTAGCCACAAAACCAAGCATCGATGTTATTGTTTGTTGTGCCAGTTTTACCTGCTATTTGGATACCGTTTATTTTAGCATTGCGTCCAGTGCCGTTATTTACGACATTTTGAAGCAAGGTAGTCATCAAAAATGCCTGCTCAGGTTTTAGCACTTGCTTTCTTTGTGGTTCATAGTCCATCGAAGCCCCAAAGCTATTTTCTATATGCTTAATAAGTGTTGGCTCAACCATCTCGCCCTCATTTGGGAACATTGAGTAAAATTTTGCAAAATCAAGTGGTGAAATCCCAAAACTTCCAAGTGCGATAGATAAATTTTCTGGGATATCGTTAAAGCCCATATCAGTAAGCTGTTTACGAACCGAGCTAAGGCCAAGATCGTTTAGCAAATTTATGGTTGCGAGGTTACGAGACTGAGTTATGGCTGATTTTATAGTGATATAGCCTTGAAAGCCACCACTATAATTCTTTGGCGTCCACTCTTTGCCATTTCCCATGTCAAATGTCCTAGCGATATCAGCCACTTGAGAAACGACTGAGTAGCCGCTATCAAGTGCTATTTGATAGATAAACGGCTTAAAGCTAGATCCTGGCTGGCGCTTGCTTTGAGTGGCGCGGTTATAGCTGCTTTTTGCATAGTCGATACCGCCAATTAGTGCCAAAATTTGACCACTTTGTGGATGAGTGACTACTATAGCTCCATTTAGGATTTCTGCATTTGCTTTTTTATCGCGCTTTAAAATTTCATTGTAGCCATAGACTAGAGCTTCTTGAGCGATCTTTTGGACATTTAGATCAACTGTACTTTGTATCTTGTAACCGCCAGTTTTTATATCGTCAAATTTCTTTGAAGCCTCTTTTATTATCTCATCGACTACGTAAGGGGCTTTATTTCTTGTGAGTGTATCGTCAAAGACTGCTGGCTCTTCAAGCACGCCCTTGCGGTACTCATCCTCATTTATCCAGCCGATACTATACATTCTCTCAAGCACTCTGTTTGCACGGCTAAGTGATAGGTCAAGGTGCTTTGTAGGATCATAGGTGCTTGGGGCCTTTGGCAAGCCAACTAACATGGCAACTTCTTTTATGCTTAGCTCATTTAGCTCTTTTCTAAAATATCCCTCAGCTGCTGTTTTTATACCGTAGTAGCCATGTCCAAAATATACGTGATTTAGGTATCTTTCGATGATATCTTCTTTGCTAAGCTCGCTTTCAAGCTTCATAGCAAGCACGATCTCTTTTATCTTTCTTGTAAATTTCTTCTCACGGCTTAGAGCCAAATTTTTAATGAGCTGTTGTGTTAGTGTTGAAGCACCCTCAACTAGCTTTCTAGCCTTGATATCTTTTATGGCAGCCCTTGCCATGGCTTCTACGTTTATGCCACCATGCTCAAAGTAGCTAGTATCTTCGATAGCCACGAGTGCTTCTATGACACGCGGCGGGATGTCGTTATATTTTACGTAAATTCTATTTTCTTCAAAGATATTTGCGATGAGCTCGTTATTTCTATCAAAAATTTGCGTTGTAAGCTTTGGTTTATAATCAATAATAGCGTAAGCATCAAATCTAACTTGTGAGTAAAAATATAAAAATGCTCCGCCAAGTGAAATGGCAACTATAAAGATAAATGCCAAGATATATTTCATAAAAATGCCTTTAATATTTTTAAATTTAGTCCCATGGCTGTGCTGGTTTCGCCGTGTTGGGAGATGATATATTTTTTATTAAAATTTTCTATCGTCATGGCTCCAGCCTTACCTTGCCACTCATTATTTTTTATGTATTCATTAAGGTCATGCTCGTTAAATTTTTTAAATTTATACGTAGTCTTACTTACGTTTATAAGCTCAAATTCGCCTAAAAATATCATCGCCGTATAGACGCTGCATTCGTTGCCACTTTGTAAATTTAGCATAGCAAGCGCCTCATTCTCGTCTTTTGCTTTACCTAAAATTTTATCTCCACATGCCACGCAGCTATCTGCAAAGAGTAAATTTTTAAGACCTACATTTTCTTTTAAAAATTGTTCTTTTTTAGCTTTTACGACATTTTGGACATAAATTTCAGGCTTTACGTTTTTTTCTATCTTACTCTCGTCAAACTGGAAAGAAATTTGAGTGAAATTTATACCAGCCTCTTTTAATAAATTTGCCCTTGTTGGCGAGCTTGAAGCGAGTGTTATCATAAAAATACCTTATAGCTTATGCCAAGATAAATGGCTGCTAGAGAAGCTAATAAATTTAGTGGTGTGAAGTAATAAATTATAACGATCAAACTCTCATTTAGCTCGATCATTTCATGCGATCTTAGTGCTTTTAAGGCCTTTTTGTATCTATAAAATATATAACTTAAATTTAATAGCAAAAATAGTTCTATTGCGCATTTTGTTGCTACCATCGCACTTGCCATAGGATTTGTCAAATTTGCATCATAAAATCCAAAAATTATAACCACACTTGTCGCTATCACGCAAAGGATTAGTATGAAAATCGTAATGCCAAAGCGTCTTATAATGTGAAGTAAGATGTGATAGCGTTCCTTGTCTTCAAATTTATTTTTTATAAAGTAACTTCCAACAAGCACAAGACCGGCTTGTAGCCCCACAAAAAGAGCTACAAAGCATACATGCAAAAATAGTACTACTTGGTCAAATTTTATAAAAGCTATATCGTAATGACTCATTTTTCTAAGGCTTGCCTTGCGTACTCAAGTGAGTCTTTTATCGCATCTTCTATCATTGATGCATCTTTGCCACCGGCTGTTGCAAAGTCATCTTTGCCACCGCCATTGCCACCTAAAATTTGTGCTGCAAATTTTACCCAAGCACCTGCCTTTAAAGGAGCGTTTTTAACTCCAGCTGCAAGAGAAATTTTGCCACTCTCATCGGCTTGGATTAGCAAAATAGCAGCACTTTCATACTCATTTTTAAACTCATCTATCAAGGTTTTTATATCTCCACCATCTACGCTTGTGACGCAAAGCTTGGTTTTATTTATATCTAAATAGACCAGCTCATGAGAATTTTTAGCATTTTTTAGTTTATCTTTTAAAACTCTTAATTCATTTTTTAGCTTTTTGACCGCATTTAGTGGCTCAGCGCTCTTTAACTCATCTTTTAGCTCATCAAGCTCAGCTCTAAATGACTTTGCTAAATTTAGCGCAGCTCTTGAGCAAACGGCCTCTATACGCCTAACGCCAGCACTTACACCGCTCTCTTTTGTGATGAAAAATGATCCGATCTCATCTATATTTTTAACGTGTGTACCGCCACAAAGCTCTTTGCTGACATTGCCAAAGCTAACGACTCTCACATCATCAGCGTATTTTTCATTAAATAGTGCGATAGCTCCGCTATTCTTAGCATCTTCAAGTTTCATGAGCTCTGTTTTTGAGTTAGCGCCATTTAGTATCCACTCATTTACCAAATTTTCGACCTTTGAAATTTCTTCGCTAGTAAGTGCTTTTGGATGTGAGAAGTCAAACCTTAGCCTATCTGCTTCTACACTTGAGCCAGCTTGAGCGATATGCGTGCCAAGTACGTTTCTAAGAGCTGCGTGAAGTAAGTGTGTGGCGCTGTGGTGACGTGCGATCTGGGCTCTATCACTGCCAACTTCAAGCTCTACTTCATTGCTAACTTTTAGCGCCGCATTAGTTTTTACTAAAGATAAATTTAGCCCATGAAATTTTTGCGTATCAAGCACATTTGCTTTGCCTACTATCTTACCGCTATCGCCGCACTGACCACCACTTTGAGCGTAAAATGGAGTGACATCAAACATCACCCAACCCTCTTTGCCAGCGTCCAGGCTATCTACATTTTTAAATTCCTCATCAAGTAGGGCTAGAATTTTACTTTTACTTTTAAGCTCTTCGTAACCTATAAATTTATTCTCGCCAAATTTCTCAAGTAGCTCTTTAAAATCGCCCTTCGCACTCTTGTCGCCACTGCCTTTCCAAGCAGCTTTTGCACGTGCTTTTTGCTCGCTCATAAGCTCATCAAACCTTGCCTCATCGACTTTTAAGCCTTTTTCTCTAAGCATGTCAGCTGTTAGATCAAGTGGAAAGCCAAATGTGTCATAAAGCTTAAACGCAGCCTCTCCACTAAAAATTTCTTTTGTATTTTTTAGCTCGCTCTCAAATAGCTCTAAACCGCTTGCAATAGTCATTAAAAATCTCTCTTCTTCAAGCTTTATCTGCTCTTTTACAGCCGCTTTTTTCTCATTTAGATAGGTGTAGTGCTCGCCCATTAGCTCGCAAACTTTATCAACAAGCTTATACATAAATGGCTCTTTTATGCCTAGCAAGTATCCATGGCGGATCGCACGGCGTAAGATACGGCGAAGCACGTAGCCACGGCCTTCTTTGTCAAATGTCGTGCCCTGAGCTAGCAAAAATGTGACTGAGCGGATGTGGTCGCTTATGACGCGGTAGCTAGCGCCACTTTCATAGACGTATGGCTTGCCACAAAGCTTTGCTACTTCGCTAATTAGTGGCATAAAAAGTGTGCTGTCGTAGTTACTAAATTTACCTTGCAAGATAGCAGTAACGCGTTCAAGTCCCATGCCAGTATCGATGCTTGGCTTTGGTAGTGGGCTTAGTTTGCCGTCCGCGCTTCTTTCATACTGCATGAAAACAAGGTTCCAAATCTCTAAAAATCTATCACCATCGCCACCCATGTAATCTTCAGGTGTATTGAAGTGCTCAGCACCTTGATCGTAAAAAATTTCACTACAAGGGCCACATGGTCCAGTATCGCCCATCTGCCAGAAGTTATCGTGATCACCAAAGCGGTAAATTCTCTCTTTTGCGATGTGAGTGCTCCAAATTTCAAACGCTTCATCGTCGCTTTCATGAACGGTTACATAAAGCTTATCTTTTGGTAGTTTTAGCACCTCTGTGACAAATTCCCAAGCGTAAGCGATCGCCTCTTTTTTGAAGTATTCGCCAAAGCTAAAATTTCCTAGCATTTCAAAAAATGTGTGGTGGCGCGCTGTGTAGCCGACGTTATCTAGGTCGTTGTGCTTACCGCCAGCTCTTATGCAGGTCTGACAGCTAGTACGAATAGGTGGTGTTGGGCGTGGCACTTCGCCTGTGAAAATGCTCTTAAATGGCACCATACCGGCATTTGTGAAAAGTAGTGTTGCGTCGTTTGGCACGAGTGGCGCTGAAGCTACGACTTCATGACCTTTTGATTTAAAAAAATCAAGATATGCCTTTCTTATATCTAAATTTTGCATTTTTATCCTCGTTGGTTTTAAATTTTGCTTGATTTTAGCTAAAAATCGTTTGTAAATTTATAAAAAAATACAAAATTAATTTTTGCTTAATTATTTTATAAATTTATTTGTTTAAAAGCGATTTGCAATTAAAATAGCCTAAAAATTTATAACTAAAAGGTCTTTAGTGAAACTCAGAATTGGCATTGTTGGATACAATCTAGTTGGCAAGCGGCACTATATGGAGCTGAGGCGTTCTGACAAATTTGAAGTTTGTGGAGTTTTTGATAAAGAAAATAGAGATGATGCTTGCAGAGCTCCGTTTTTTGATGAGTTTAAGAAATTTATAGAAGTAGCCCAGCCACAAGCT
Source organism: Campylobacter concisus (assembly GCF_902460705.1). Classification (GTDB taxonomy): domain Bacteria; phylum Campylobacterota; class Campylobacteria; order Campylobacterales; family Campylobacteraceae; genus Campylobacter_A; species Campylobacter_A concisus_Z. The sequence continues at coordinate 100,868 of NZ_CABPUP010000003.1, forward strand.
GTCGTACTTTGTTTGCCTCAACATGAGATCGTAGAGGCCTTTTGTCAGTGTGCAAAATATTGCCAAAATATCTTGATTTCAAGGCCAATATTTAAAAGTGTAAGCGAGCTAAAAGAGATAAAATATGCCTCAATGGTAAATAAGGTAAGAGTTTGCACCGGCGTTGATGAGCGCTTTAATCCAACTATCGTTTCATTAAAAAAAGCACTTTTAAAAGAAGAAGAAATTTATAGCATTTCAATTGCGCATTTTAAACCACTTTGTGAGGGAAATATTATAAATGAGCTTTCGCTTTGCGATATAGACCTTGCGAAAAATTTAGTGGATAGTGAAATTTGCAGCTTTTTTTATACTCAGGCAAATAAAACCAATACCAAAATATGCGACAATGTTGGAATAAACATTAAAATGAAAAATCAAATTTTGGTGAGTATTACTGATTCTTTTTGTGGCTCTTTAGAGCGTTTTAAAATAGAAGTAAATGCCAAAGAGGGTGTTTATTTTGGCGATCTTATTGATTATAAGCTTCATAGAGTCAATGAAAATGGACAGATGAATTTAAAAACTGACCCCATAAATAATGAGATAAAAGCTCAATACGATGCTTTTTATGATCTTTGTCAAAGTGGCGAAAGTAGCGAGCTTTCAAGCATTGATGATGTGATAAAAATCAAAGAGCTATTTTGATGAAAAAGGCACTTTTACTTTTGAATATGGGCGGGGCAAACAGCCTTGCTGATGTAGAAATTTTTTTAAAAAATATGTTTAATGACCCTTATATTTTGGGTATAAAGAATAAATTTTTAAGAAAATTTGTAGCTTTTATGATCACAAAAGGTAGGCTAAAAACGGCTAGGCATAACTACGAACAAATAGGTGGCAAATCACCTATTTGCGAGCTTACAGCTAAGCTTTGCGATAAAATTTCAAGCTTACAAAATGAGTTTGATGCAGTTGATTTTGCGATGAACTATACTTCACCATTTGCAAAAGATGTGCTTAAAAAATACGAAAATTTTGATGAGATAGTGCTTTTGCCACTTTATCCTCATCATTCACAAACTACGATAACTTCGAGTTTGGATGATTTTAAAAAAGCAAAAGATGAGCTAGAGATAAAGGCTAAAATTTTTCTTTGTGGACCATTTTACGATGATGAAATTTACAACAAAATCATAATCTCGCACATAAATGAAACTATAAATAATATAGATGTAAGCGATGTGGAGCTTATCTTTTCAGCTCATTCGTTGCCTCAAAAAATTATCGATAAAGGCGATGTCTACGAAAAGCACATAAATGAGCATGTGCAAATTCTAAGCAAAATGATAAAAGATAGCGGATTAAACTTCAAAGAGATAAATTTAGCATACCAGTCGCGTCTTGGGCCTGTAAAATGGCTAGAGCCATCACTAAATGAAATTTTAGTAAAGTGCAAGAGTAAAAAGGCTCTTATCTATCCACTCTCTTTTTGTATTGATAACTCTGAGACTATTTTTGAGCTAGTTATTGAGTATGCAAAGATCGCAAAAGAGCTAAATTTTAGCTTCTACAAGGTTGTTTGGTGCCCAAATTTTAGTGATGAGTTTGCTAGTTTTATCTTACAAAAAGCAAAAACAGCCAAAGAGATTAACTTTTAGGAATAAATCTTGCTTATAAAATATATCTCAATACAGTAAAAGGAGATATATGAAGGTACAAAATAACGACATAATCGATTATTTATTGCAATCAGGCTCAAGCAAAACTAAGGATAAAAAAAATAGTTTTGATGAAATTTTAAGCCTTACTATGGATAAGATCGCAAGCGATGCAAAAATTTCAGACAAGATTGAACAGTTTAAAAAAAGACTTACTGAAATCGGCGCAGTTGGTTTTATAAGCGAGCTAAATTCTAACAAGATAGAAGAGAAAATAGCCCAAAAGAAAAAGGAGCTAACAGAACTTCTAGGCATAGATGATCCCGCAAAAACACAGGATCAAAAAAATGAGTTGCTTAAAATAATGGATAAAATTTTAAGTGATTATCGCAAAGAGCTAAATGTAGCACTTGCTAATCAAGCTCTGCTAGAGAAGCAAAAAAATCTTAATAGTAAGAGTAGTAGCTCGGTTAATCTAAGTTCTGTTTTAAATGAGCTAGGACTTGCTTAAAATTTATATAAAAGATATTTAAGCCTATATAACTTTGCCAAAAATCTATATTTTTACGGCAAAGTTATGCCAAATTTTATAGCAACCCCGTATATTATTGCGCTAATTATTCCAGCAAAAAAGCCAGCTACTATATCATCGCCCATTACGCCAAGGCCACCTTTTACATTGCGGTCGATCCTGCCTATTATCGAAGGCTTTTTAATATCAAGCACTCTAAAAAGTACAAGTGAGAGTATTAGCTGAGAGATCGTAGCTCCGCTAATGGCAATAGCAAGCCAAACTCCAGCAACTTCGTCTATAACGATAAAACTTTCATCGTGAGAATTTACCTTTTTTTCAAAATCATCAATAACGCTAATGCTTACCAAAAATAGCAAAATGCTAGCTAGAAAAAGTGTGGTTGATGATAAAAAATAAAGCACAAAATAAGCTACTACAGCGCCAGCGATAGAACCCCAAGTGCCAGGTGCTTTTGGCAAAAGTCCAAATCCAAAAAAAGTTAAAAATAGTCTTTGCATAAATTTCCTTAAGTGAGTGATGATGTTTGATAAAGCTTCATAAGCTCTTCGTAAAAGTCGCGGTCAGTTTTGTTTTCAAGCAGTCCCGAATTTACAAAAAGGTCATCACAAAGCTTTTGCACGTCTTTGAAGCGATTTGTAAAGAGTTTGCTTAAAACTAGTGCAGAAATTTCTGGCCTCACAAGAATGGCTGGTGGCATAATGCCGTTAAATAGCAGCTCTTTGATAACATCTGGATGATATTTGATCTGATGATGTTGTCCGTGCGGGCAACTTTTGGTACTAACTAGCGTCTTGCATTTGTTGCAATAAACTAGTTCTGGCAGTACGATTACCTCTAAATTTAGGTCGTTTTTATAAATGTCAAGAATAGTATGAGCTTCATTGTGATCAAAAAACATTCCAATCCCTGAGTGGTTTTGTCCGATGACTAGCTTATTTGCCCCAAATCTTGAAGCAGCGATGCACTCAAGTGTTGGGTTTGCATGTGAGCTAAAAAGAGTCGTATTTTTTAGAGCAAAGACAAAGACCTTTTTCGTCGGCAAATAATTTTGTATAAAATAATCTAGCACTTGTTTTCTAATCTCGTAATCAACGTGCTTTTCTTCTCTTGTTCGTATTAAAAAAATGATTACTAAATCAGCCTTGTCAATAGTCATTCTAACAAGGCGCTCGTGAGCTCTATTAAATGGATCAGCCGTTAAAAAGACCGCCGTTATCTTTTTAGCGCCATCTTCTTTTATTAGATTATTTAGTGCATTTTTGCTTATTTGCATACTTTCATCATAAAGCTCAAATTCGCCACTAATGCCATATTTGCCTAAATTTAGCTCTTTATCATTACTGGCTTCATTTGCTAAAAATATATTTTTAGCCCTCATATTCTCGTCAAATTTAAAGACTTTAGCAACATTAATGTATCCAACGATCTTACCATCAAGACTTAGATTTACCTTTTGTCCAGGAGCAAGCTTGCTAGCAATATTTTGATTTAGCTCGCCAAATGGAGCGAATCCAAAAGAATACGGCATCGGCTCACCATTAAAATAGCCTTTCTTACTCACCTCTTTTATCTGTTCATCATCCATCAGCGAGTCATAATCTGAGAGAATTTTATTTTTTATTAGCTCCAAAGCACCAAAAACTTCGGTATTTATAGAAATTTCACTATTTTTTCTTGCTGACGTCATATTTCTTTCTCTTTTCCCAAAGTGATTTTCTAGAAATTCCAAGCTTCTTGCTAAGTTCTGTATCAGGGAATTTATCTTGATAATTAACGATTATGTATTTTATGTATTCATCGATCGTAACGATCTCATCGATATTGAAATTTTTATCGCGTCCTGAAAGCTCAAGCTCGTCAAATGGTGCTTTTTGTGCAAAATCGCTAGTTGAGATCGCGACCTTTTTCTTTTTGCAAATTTCTAAAATTTTCTCTTTTTCTTCTTGTTTTAGCTCCTCTAAATTTGTCATATAGATTAGCTCGTCACCATTTTTGGCTAGTGCCTTTTCAAGCTCAGAGAAACAGGCTTTGCCTAAAAATAAAAATGGTAATTTGCAAGCTTTTACATAGCTAAATATAAATTTATCACTATATCCGCTTTTGCTTGATTTTAAAAGCAGTGGAAATTTTATCTTTTTTGCCTCAAAGCTAGAAATTTCGTACTCTTTTAAAGCGTAATTTACGTAGCTTTCATAGTTCTTGATCTCGTTTTTGAAATTTCTAAATTCCTCAAAATGCTTTATCTTTCTAACTAGCTCTTCTATCATAAATGGCTTTTGGATGTAATCAACCGCTCCTGCTTGGATTGGTTTTAGCACAGTGTCACTATTGATATAAGCGATTAGTAAGATGATGATAGAGCTTTTAAATTTTTCGATAACAGGGTAAAAATCCTGTCCCGGAAGTGTTGTAGAAAGTAACACTACATCAAAATTTTCAAACTTCAATGCCTCTTTGACGCTTTTAGCGATCTCGCAGTCGTAGCCAAAATCAGCTAGTTTACTAGCCATCGAGCCAGCTAGGTAAATTTCATTTTCTACTATTAAAATTTTCATATTTGCTTCCAGTTGTAAAATTTAAGGCTTGCACTTGCCATTACGGCGATCCCTTCGCATCTGCCAACAAAGCCAAGCCCTTCAGTAGTCGTTGCCTTTACATTTATGCGGTTTTGGCTTAAATTTAGAGCTTTTGCGATATTTGCCTCCATTTTTGACTTTAGTTTTGAAATTTTTGGTTTTTGTGCCATTATCGTGATATCAGCGTTTGTTAGCACAAAGCCCACACTTTGCACCCTTTTGTAAGCTTCCTCAAGCAAGTAAATGGAGCTAATATCTTTAAATTTAGCATCCGTATCAGGAAAAAGCTCACCTATATCGCCAAGCCCAGCAGCTCCCAAGATAGCGTCAGTTAGCGCATGAAGCGCCACGTCGCCGTCGCTGTGAGCCTTTAGTCCAAACTCATAGTCGATCTCCTCGCCACAAAGAATCAAAGGACGACCCTTTTCAAACTCATGCACGTCAAAGCCGTTTCCCACAAAGACTTCATTTTCTGGCTCTTTTAAAGCAGAAATTTTTGCAAGATCTTCTTTGTAAGTGATCTTTCTTGCCATCTCATCACCTAAAATTTGCCATACGCTAGCGCCAATGGCTCTCATAGCTGAGCTATCATCTGTGTAAATTTCACCGCTACTGAGAGCTTTTTTAAGAAGTGCTGTGCGAGAGAGTTGTGGTGTTTGGATAAGTTTTACTTTATCTCTATCAACCACATTTTCGCCAAGATAAGCAGTGTCTGCGATCTTTAGCGCTGGAACCACACAATCAGCCTGACTCGCTGCCTCTATAATTTTGTGAAAAAGCTCGCTTGAAATGCAAGGGCGCGCGATGTCGCTAACTAGGACAAATTCGCTACTAACTAGCTCGAGCGCGTTTTTTAGGCTATCTTGCCTTGTCTCGCCGCCATCAACAAATTTATAATTTGGAGCAAATTTAGACATGTATTTGCACTCTTTACTAACGACTATTATCTCTTTAAATGTGTAAAAGTTACTCAAATTTTTAGTGGCAAATAGCCAAAGTGGGTCACTGCCTATACGAAGCCATTGCTTCTTTACAGGTAGCTCAAAACGGCTGGAATTTCCTGCTCCTAGCATTATAAGTGAGATATCAAGCAAGGTAGCTCCTTTGAAGATTGTTACGGAATTATACATTCTAAAACTTGAAAAAATCTTTTTAAAAAAGAGTAGAAATTTAGATTTATTTAGTTAGTTCAAATATAAAAAGGACTAAAATTAGTTTTTTTATAAATTTAAAAAGGCTACTCATGAGAGAAAAGACGCAGATGTATTATGCTAGGCGTGGTGAGCTCACAAAGGAGATGAACTATGTGGCAAAGGTCGAGGGGATAGGCGAAAATTTGCTTATGGATGAGGTAGCAAACGGCAGGATCATCATCCCAGCAAATGTAAATCACATAAATTTAAAACCAATGGGCATAGGCAGAAAGCTAAAGACAAAGGTCAATGCTAATATCGGCAACTCAAGCCTAAGTAGTGATATTTGCGCGGAGCTTAGAAAGCTTGAAATTTGCTTAGAATTTGGCGCTGATACGGTTATGGATCTAAGCACGGATGGCGATTTGGATGCTATTAGAAGTGCGATCATAGAGCATTCAAGCGTGCCAGTTGGAACTGTGCCGATGTATGAAATTTTAAAAGAGGCAAAAGAGGTTACAAATATCACAAATGAGCTAATTTTAAGCGTGCTTGAGAAGCAAGCAAAGCAAGGGGTTAGTTACTTTACGATACATGCTGGCTTTTTACGTGAGTTTTTGCCGCTTGTTAAAAAGCGTAAAATGGGCATAGTTAGCCGCGGTGGCAGTTTGAGCGCTAGCTACATGTCAAAGCTAAATAGGCAAAACCCATTTTACGAAATTTTTGATCAAATTTTAGAAATTTGCGCTAAATACGATGTCTCGCTCTCGCTTGGCGACGGACTTCGCCCAGGCTGCCTTTATGACGCGACAGATGAGGCACAGCTTAGTGAGCTAAAAGTGCTTGGAGAGCTGACACTTCGTGCGTGGCAAAAAGATGTGCAGGTGATGATAGAGGGCCCTGGTCATGTGCCATTAAGTCAAATTGAGTATAATATGAAAATCGAACAAGAGCTCTGCCATGACGCCCCATTTTACGTGCTTGGACCGCTTGTCTCAGACATCGGTGCAGGATATGATCATATCACGTCAGCGATCGGCGGCACAATGGCGGCATATCACGGCGCTAGCATGCTTTGCTACGTGACACAAAAAGAGCACCTAGGACTACCAAATGAAAATGACGTAAGAGAGGGCATTGTAGCTCACAAGATAGCAGCTCATGCCGCAGACGTCGCACTTGGCAAGGCGGGAGCGATAGAAAAGGATCACGAGATGAGTGATGCGAGATATGCGTTTGACTGGAACAAGCAGTTTGAGCTTAGCTTTGATCCAAAAAAGGCTAGAGAGCTTCACGATGAGAGCTTGCCAGAAGATGCGTTTAAAAGCGCTCATTTTTGTTCGATGTGCGGACCAAAATTTTGTGCATATAAAATTTCAAAAGATCTAGAAAAAGGAGAAAAATGTTAAATAAAGAAGAGGTCTTAAATAGACTAAAAGGTGTTATATATCCTGGTTTTGAAAAAGATATAGTTAGCTTTGGCTTTGTAAAAAACGTAGAAATCGGCGAGAAAATTTTGATCAATGTCGAGATAGTTAGCTCAAGCTCTGATGTGGCAAACGAGCTAAAAGCGGACATCAAACGCGTCATGGGCTCAAATGAGTATGTGCTAAATTTGATCCAGCCAAAGATACCTGAGGAGAAAAGTAACACTCAAAGTGGCAAAAATATTGCACCACAAGTTAAAAATTTTGTAATGGTAAGCTCAGGAAAAGGCGGCGTTGGCAAATCAACCACAACGCTAAATTTAGCCATTTCAATGGCAAAACTTGGCAAAAAAGTGGGTATTTTGGATGCTGATATCTACGGACCAAATATTCCAAGGATGCTTGGTGAAGTAAATACTCAGCCACAAGTCGTTGGCAACAAGCTAAAGCCGATACTTAGCCACGGTGTGGAGATGATGAGTATGGGCGTTTTGATGGAAGAGGGCATGAGCCTTATTTGGAGAGGTTCGATGATCATGAAAGCGATCGAGCAGCTACTAAAAGACGTGCTTTGGAGCGAGCTTGATGTCTTGTTTCTTGATATGCCTCCAGGAACGGGCGACGCGCAGCTAACTCTAGCTCAAAGCGTGCCAGTAACAGCAGGTGTCTGCGTCACAACGCCACAAGTGGTAGCGCTTGACGATAGCAAACGTGCGCTTGATATGTTTGAGAAACTTCACATCCCAATCGCTGGTGTCATCGAAAATATGAGTGGTTTCATCTGCCCAGATAATGGCAAAGAGTATGACATCTTTGGCAAAGGCACCACTGAAGAGGTAGCAAAAGCTTACAACACGCAAATTTTAGCTGAAATCCCTATCGAGCCAGCTGTTCGCGTGGGTGGAGATAATGGTAAGCCAGTTAGCTTCTACGAGCCAAACTCAGTCACTGCAAAACGCTACGAGAGCGCGGCTGCTAGACTTTGGGAAGTGATAGAAAATATAAATAGTGATGGCGGAGCTGATAACTCGGCGATCCAGCCCATAAATGACGGCAAGAGTGCTTGCTCGAAGTAAAATTTACAAAAGATAAAATTTAGAGCAAATTTTAAAATTTGTTCGTTTAAAGTTGGCTACCAAAATTTAGCTTTGCTTGATGCTTGGCTTAAATTTTGGAGCCAAAATGCACTTCAAATCAAAAATTTATTAACAGGAGAAAAGATGAAAGCGATCGTAACCGTAGTCGGAAAAGATAGAGTTGGCATCGTTGCTGGCGTCTCAGCAAAGCTTAGCGAGCTAGGGCTAAACATAGATGATATATCGCAGACTATTTTAGATGAGTTTTTTACGATGATGGCAGTGGTTTCAAGTGATGAAAATAAAGACTTTACGGCCTTAAGAGCAGAACTTAACGAGCTTGGAGAGAGCCTAAAAGTAAAGATAAATATCCAAAGTTCCGCTATCTTTGATGCGATGCATACAATCTAAGGAAAAACAATGGACATCAAAAACGTAACCGAAACGATCTCAATGATCGAAGAGCAAAATTTTGACATCAGAACGATCACGATGGGCATTAGTTTGCTTGACTGCATCGATCCTGACATGGGCAAAGCTTGCGACAAAATTTACGCAAAAATCACCACTAAAGCCAAAGACCTAGTCAAAGTGGGCAATGAAATTTCTGCCGAGCTAGGCATACCAATCGTCAATAAAAGAGTGAGCGTGACGCCTATCTCGATAATCGGCGCCGCAACGGACGCAAAAGACTACGTGATGATCGCAAAGACGCTTGATAGGGCTGCAATTGAGGTTGGTATTGATTTTATAGGTGGTTTTTCAGCTCTAGTGCAAAAGGGCTATCAAAAGGGCGATGAAATTTTGATAAATTCTATCCCACAAGCTCTTGCACAAACTGCAAAAGTGTGCTCAAGCGTCAATGTCGGCTCAACAAAAAGTGGCATAAATATGAGCGCAGTGCGTGATATGGGGCGCATTATAAAAGAGACGGCGGCAGCATCTGAGATGGGTTGTGCTAAGCTTGTCGTTTTTGCAAACGCAGTCGAGGATAATCCTTTCATGGCAGGTGCATTTCACGGCGTGGGCGAGGCTGATGTGGTGATAAATGTGGGCGTTTCTGGTCCAGGTGTGGTAAAAAGAGCACTTGAAAAGGTGCGTGGCGAGAGCTTTGATGTGGTGGCTGAGACTGTGAAAAAGACGGCGTTTAAGATCACACGTATAGGCCAGCTAGTTGGCCAGATGGCGAGCGAAAGGCTTGGCGTGAAATTTGGTATCGTCGATCTCTCTCTTGCCCCAACACCAGCTGTGGGCGACTCGGTGGCTCGTGTGCTTGAGGAGATGGGGCTTGAGGCTGTTGGTACGCACGGAACGACTGCGGCACTTGCTTTGCTAAATGACGCGGTCAAAAAAGGTGGCGTCATGGCGTGCAATCAAGTTGGCGGCTTAAGCGGTGCATTTATCCCAGTTTCTGAGGACGAGGGCATGATAGCGGCCGTTCAAGCTGGATCGTTAAACTTAGAAAAATTAGAGGCTATGACTGCGATTTGCTCGGTGGGGCTTGACATGATAGCTATACCTGCGGACACGCCAAGCGAGAGTATAGCTGCAATGATCGCTGATGAGGCGGCTATCGGCGTGATAAATCAAAAAACAACAGCCGTTCGTATCATACCATTAGGCCGTGAGGGCGATATGATCGAGTTTGGCGGCCTTTTAGGAAGAGCGCCTGTGATGAAGATAAATAAGGCTTCAAGTGCCGACTTCATCGCTCGTGGCGGACAAATTCCAGCTCCAATTCATAGTTTTAAAAACTAATCTTCAAAGTCCGCTTTAAATTTGCGGACTTTTTCTTAAATTTATCCTAACCTTTTCAATCACTTTTAGTTAAAATAATGAAAATTTTAGACCAAGGAGCTAAAATGAAAATTTTATCACTGCTTACGGCGCTACTTTTTGGAGCGGTATGTGGCTTTGCAAATGATGGCAAAGTAAGAAGTATCGACATCTACGTCACGCCATACTACTCAGCAAATGCTGGCAAGGTGGAGTACGTCAAGGTCTATGACAAGATAGATGAGCTTTTAAAAAGTGGCAAAGAAGAGGACTTTAAAAAGGCTGAAAAGATCGTGCGAGACGCCCCACAAATGGTCTCTCCGATAACTCTTTTTGTCCTTTCAGCTCGCGCATATGATCTTGGACTTCGCGATGATGCGGTATTTTGGTTTTATGCGGCAAAAAATCGCGCGATCTTGCTAAGAGGCGTTATAGACATGGAAGGCGAGAAATTTACTGACGTGGTGGCTGCGATAGGAGCGTTTATGAAGCTTGTTGGCGACGTGGTCAATCCTTATGCATTTTGCGATATCAAAAAGCAACAAGATATCGCTGATAAAGCGCTTGAATGGACCAAGAAAAATGCCTATGAAGCGATGTTTTCGCCAGAATTTAGCTCGCCTCACGAAGATAGAAAAGCAGCCCTTGCAAAAGGCATAGAAAAGCTAGAAACTCGCAATAAAAAAGAGAAAGATTACTTTTTAGATAAAGATAATCTTGCTAACTTTAAAGCTATGCGCAAGCAAAATGGCACTGATGAGAAATTTTGCTTCTAAATAGCGAGAAAAACTGAAAATTTGCTTGTAAATTTAGCTTTTGCTTTATGCTAAAAGGGCAAATTTACAAGCTATCTCTATTTTAGATGATAAATTTTAGCTCACTACAAATCTGCTTAAATTTCGCTCTTTTTCGTAAGAGTAGCAAAAACACAAAAATGAGAATAAAAAATGACTTTAAAATTTGGCGAACTTGAAAAAGTTGCAACAGATGAGGGTTTTATCTGGTATGCCCAGACGTGGCTAAAAAGCGAAATTTTTGGCCAAGTGCTCTTTTGCCTTATCTCGGCAAATGGGGCAGATGTGGACGATGAGACGATTTTGCTAGCAGAGCGAATCGCCGGCGATATTGACCGGTATGTAAAAGAGGCACTTATCTTTTTAAAAGATGAGCTTAGGCGAGGGTACTTTTTGAGCAAGGATGAGCTTAGAGCGCTTGATGTGCCAGTTTACGATCTGCCGTTTGAGTCCCCACAGTGTACTTTTTATGCGCAAGATAAGCAGTGGCTGATGAGATTTGCTGAGGGTGCGCTTGATATTTGCGAACCTTTCGGTATTGGGGTGATTTTTGAAGGTGAAAAGCCACTTCGTTTAGAAAATTTAGAGCTTAGCCAAGAGTGCTAATCGTGGATAAATTTTGCTTTTAAACGGTGAGATAAATTTAGTTGCTGTTTTAGGTTTTTAGCCCAAAACAGCAAAAATTTGCATTTATGCGTTGCAGCAGCAATAATCACTTGGATCTTTTTCTTTTGTGATCCTAGCTCTTAGGTCGTGGCGGATGATCTCTATCGACCAAAACCATATCATGTGGCCGACAAATTCAGATACATGCTCGTACCAAGGAAGTGTCCAAAGTGGTGGAGTAAGCCCCAAAATAGGCAATGCGATCACGTGAACAGCGATATTTACGATAACGCCAACTAGTAAGCCTTGCCATATTGTAATCTTTGGAAATTTCTCAGCCAAAACACAATAAGCAACCGCAAAAACGATCGAAAATAATATATGCGTCATCATTACGTAGTTAAACGCATGCCCTGCAAACTCGTAAATGGCGGCATTTGGATCGGCCACTCCCAAATAATCCCTTAAAAATACATAAGGTGGATTTAAGAAATTTCTAGAGCAATCGATCGCATCGGCTGCCCTAATGGTACTCTCTGGTCCGCAAGCAGCGTTAAACATATCCATCGGACTTCTTGGAGGAAGTGGGAATTCTGCTCCCCATTTGACAAAGGCTGAGACAATGCCAGCGACAAGGCCGATTAACGCAGCCAGAGCAAATCTAGGTTTTGTTACTAAATTTGACATTTAAACTCCTTCCTTAAATTTGCAAAATCTTATTGCAATTTACTTTATGATAAGATTAATCATTATTAAAAATATAAAAATATTTAAAAATTTTAATGGACTTAAAATCATAAAATTTTTAGCCATTTTTGGCTAGACTAAGAAAAAATTTAAAGGAGAATAGATGTCTAAAGAGTTTAAAGATGCAAATGAATTTAAGGAATTTTTTGAAGAATTTAGAAAAAAAGATGGCTACAAAGATCCGCTTGCTTTTGGTATCGCTAGGATCGATCGCGGACAAAAAAATACAGATAAAATTTTGCAAGCGACTTTTGCTGTTGTAAATTACAAAGAGAGCTTTTTAAGCGCAGCTGCTTATATCTATGCTTTGCAAAAATGTGACGTTAAGGTTGATTTTAACGGCTCTGAATTTATAGCTGATCTTACGCCAAAAGTGGTAAAAAAGGCTAGTAAGCTCTTTAGCGTCTTTGAAAAAGAGATAAGCTCTCATAAAAATGTACAAAATTTGCATGCCGTAAAAATGGCTTTTGATGACGATCTTGAACTAAATGAGAATAAATTTAAACTTGTGTTTTTATTTGATGATGCAAAGCCACTTAGCGTGGAGGCCGTATATCTCAAGCTTTACTTGATATCGCTTGGCAAAGTCGCACCTAGAACGATCGTGCTTGATGGAGCTTTTGGTTTGTTGCCAAATGTTGCATGGACTAGCCAAAATACGCCAATTGAGCTTGAATGGCTAAGAGAAAATGAAATTTCTCTAAAGATGTTTGGCGAATATCCAGCGATCGTTAGCGTCGATAAATTCCCAAGATTTTTAAGCCACATCATTCCAGCGGATAATACGAGAATTTTAGACTCAGCCAAGGTTCGCATGGGCGCTGCTGTGCATCCTGGCACAGTCGTTATGCCTGGTGCTGCCTACATCAACTTTAACGCAGGTACAACCGGTGGCGTAATGGTTGAAGGTAGGGTCAGCAGCTCTGTCGTAGTGGGCGAGGGCAGTGACGTAGGCGGAGGGGCAAGTATACTTGGCGTGCTAAGTGGCACAAACGGCAACCCTGTAAGTATCGGCAAACACTGCTTGCTTGGCGCAAACTCAGTTACAGGCGTACCTCTTGGTGATAACTGCATCGTGGATGCTGGAATAGCAGTGCTTGAGGGCACAAAGGTCTATATATCAGCTAGCGAGCGCGAAAAGCTAGCTAAACTAAATCCAGAGTTTAAATTTGAAGCTGAAATTTACAAAGCGCTTGAGCTTGGTGGGCTAAACGGACTTCATTTTAGACAAAACAGCCAAACAGGCCAGATCACTGCAAGTGCGAGCAAAAGGGCGATTAAGCTAAATGAGGCACTTCATTAAAAGGAGCTAGCATGAAAGTTGGCATTTTGATGTTTGACAAGCTAAATCTACTAAGCTTTGCCAAAATTTATGATTTTTTACATAAATTTGAGGATTTTAATATCAAAACCTACGCCATAAAGCCTGAGATAGTCGATGAATTTGGCGTCAGGCTTCATCCTGAAATTTACGCTGAAAGCCTTTATGGCGTAGATGTCTTAGTCGTGCCAGATGGCGTTGGAGCACTTGGATTAAGATACGATGAGATATTTTTAAGCTGGGTTAAAAGCTCAGCGAGTGCGAAATTTAAGATAGGTTTTGATCTTGGCGTGCTTATCCTTGGTGGTGCTGGATTTTTAGAAGACAGAGAGGCTTGCATAAGGGGCGGATACAAAAATGCGCTGAGTGACTACTGCGATGCTAATGATGCCAAGATGTGCGAAAGTAGGGGTGTCATAAGCGTTAGTGAATTTGATGATAGAATCAAAGAACAGCTGACAACGATACTAGGTAAAGATAAATTTTAATGGCTTTGACTCTTAAATTACGATAGAAATTTTATATTTTTAGTAAGATTATAGCTTGTTTATAGCGCTATTTACCGCTTGTAGGTGTGCTACATTATCCACTCTGTGAAATCAAAATTTAAGTTATTTCCAAGCTTTGTTATCTGCTCTAAAATTTCATAATAATTTTTTCTATTTGCTTAAATAATGCTAGAGATGGAAAATGGCTTAACACCATCTTCTCTTAAAAAGTAGTGTGCCAAAGCCCTTGTTATGCGTCCATTACCGTTATCATAAGGATGAATAAAAAAACTAAAGATGTGCAATAAAACTTTTTAGATATGCGTTTTCAAGGCTTTTGTTGATAAAATTTTAAAAGTTCTCATCTCATCTTCTATGCCTCTACTGGCAAGGCTTTATAGTGGATTTGTGTGTTTTTTAGCAAGTCTGAGATAATCTGTATGTCATTATCTCTAAAATTAGCTCTTTTTATCTTGCAAGTTTTACCATAACTATATTCGAATAAGATATTATTGTACCAACCATATGGTCTCCCTCAAGGCTCATAGGGATTTGCTTAAATTTATATCAAGCAAACGCGAGACTAGATTATAGTTATGTCTAGTTGCATGAGTGCCAGCTCGCCAGTCAAAATTTTTGTCTAACATCTTTTTTATAGGTGAGTGAATACTTATACCATTGAGCCTTTCTCGATGAGTAGATGATCTAATCTTCTAGAGCACTGATTTGTGCCTTTAAAAGATCGTTTTTGCAGATCTCGCTTGTTTTAAATTTTTGTGATCTTGCTCTAGCTTATTTGTAAGGATATCTATTGTTCCTTTATAGAAAGAAAATTTTGTGCAATTAGGATACTGTCATGTCAACTAGTTTTACATTATTTTTCTAAAAGTAAGAGTAGTATTTTATATTTTTTGCTCAACGTATGGAACTTATTTATAGCAGTAAAATTTGGTATATGTATTGTTTTTGATTTGCTATTTGTAGAAGTCGTTTTTTTTGTTAGAAAAGAGCCAGTTAAAGTTAAGGCTAGATAAGATTATCTACCTAGCCTATAGTCTCTTCTAGCATCCTTATAACCACGTCTATATCCACGCTCAAAACCATCATCATAGTCGTCATCGTTATAGTAGCCTCCGCGGTAACCACGCTGAAATCTATCATATCTTTCGTACTCATTTCGATAGTATGGGCGGTAGTTAGGCGGATATGGCGCATAGTTTGGATCAACAGGATAGTAGCCATTTGCACGGCAACTATCCTCGTCAAATTTTTCTATTCCGTTGCGAAATTTGTAGCTTTCTATTTTTTTGTCAAAGCTATCAATGCTTCTTATATCGCCATAAATTTTAGCCATTTCTCTTTGATTTATAAGACCACAAAGCCTAGCTTCAACTTTTTTTTCATAACTCATAGCAAACAAAAAAGTCAATGAACAAAATAAAATGGCTAAAAATTTCATATTAATCTCCTACTTTTAGACTTCCGCCTTTGCCAAGACCGCCTTTTACATTTTGTGCTTTGTAGTCTTTTAGAGCAATAACTAATTGATTCATTGAATCAAGGAAAGCATTTACAAGTGTTTTTCCCTCAGGTGTTCTTGAATATACGCCAAGTCCCGCGCCAAGAGAAGCGCCAGCACCGCCGCCCATGCCAAAGAAGTCAGTGCTAGAAGCTGAGCCAATAGCTGCCGCTAATTGAACACCTGAACGATTTTCTATAAGAACCAATGTGGTTTGTGTCTCTTTTGTTGAAAAACCACCAGCTATAGCACCTGCTACACTACCAAAAAGTGCTTCAACAAGAGCACCTGCACCGCCCGTATCTTCGTTGCTAAAGAAAATTTCAGGGCGAATAGTATAATCAGCTGCTACCATTTTACCTTTACCAAAGCCGGAACCACCACGTAGTTCGCCTGATCTATCAAGTGCACGCTCTTGCATCATATTATCCATCATAGCGCCACGTTCAACTATAACAAAACAACCAGTTTGTTGCGCAAGAAGACGCAAAACCGGAATAGTTGATGTGAGCTTGTAGTTGTGTGTTAAATATGAATACCAATCAGAATTTTGGTCTTCATAAAACGCAAGTGTTCCAAGAGTGCTACTACACTTTTCTATTTTTGTGTTAGCGTTTTTATTGTTGCTACCAGCAGCACTGCCAGTTACGCCATTGTTGTTGCCAGTTGCGCAACCGCTTAAAAGTAAAACTCCAAGACCTACGCTTAGTAAAGATGAACTTAACTTCATTTTTATCCTTAATATTTAAGTTAGTCTTAGCATTATATATAAGCAAATATTATAAAAATATTAATATAAAATTTATGTTTAATAACATAAATGCAAAATTATTTTTCACAAAAATTTAAGCAGCCAGCAAGATGCCAGCCACACGAGTTATTCGACAGTTACGCTTTTTGCAAGATTCCTTGGCATATCGACGTTGTTGCCAAGTCTAACAGAAATTTCAAGTGCAAGTAGCTGAAGTACAAGCATCATCTCAAAAAATTCGCTCATGTAGTGATCTTGAACACTTGTTTTTACGTAGTCATCGCTTAGCTCAAACTCAAGTGGGCTTATCGCTAGGATGTACGCATCTCTTGCAGCAAGCTCTTCGACGTTGCTCTTTGTCTTTTCATAAAGTAAATTCTGAGGCATCAAAGCTATCGTAAATAGCTTCTCATCCGCAAGTGCAATAGGGCCGTGTTTCATCTCACCTGATGGATAGCCCTCGGCGTGAAGATATGAGATTTCTTTAAGCTTTAGCGCACCTTCAAGTGCTAGCGGATAGAAGATATCTCTACCTATAAAGAAGAAGCCATGTCCGTGTAAATAATGCTTGCTTAGGCGGTGAAGCTTCTCTTGAAGAGAGTTATTGATATTTAAAATTTGTGGGATGTGAAGAAGCGTTTTGATCTCGTGATCAAGCTCTTCTTTACTGATAGACTCTTTTGCTGCTGCCATTTGAAGCACAAGCATCCAAAGTACGATGATCTGCGTTGCAAAGGCCTTTGTACTCGCAACACCTTTTTCGATACCAGCACGAGTTAGAAGAGTATTGTCAGCTAGTCTAACGATAGATGAGTTATCGACATTGCAAATCGCAAGCGTTCTAAGCCCAGCCTCTTTTGCTATCCTAAGCGCCTCAAGAGTATCAGCTGTCTCACCACTTTGTGAGATGACGATGAAGAGCGAGTTTTTGTTTAGATAAGGCTTTCTATATCTAAATTCGCTTGCCACTTCAACCTTTGTTCTAACTTTAGCAAGTCTTTCAAAAAGATAGCTTGCGGTTAGTGCTGCATGGTAGCTAGTCCCACACGCACAAAGCACAACATCATCGATACCTTTTAGGTATTCATCGTCTAAATTTTCAAGGGTGACTTTGTGATTTTTAACCCTGCCCATGATGGTTTCAGATACGACCGCACCTTGCTCGTAAATTTCTTTCTCCATGAAAAATGTATAGCCCTCTTTTTGGGCATAACTTTTATCTTTTGGCAAGGCGTTAAATGTTATGCTAGCCTTTTTGCCGTGCTTAAAGACTGCGATCTCGTCTAAACTAACATAGCCATAGTTGTTGTCATCTAAATATGCCACCTCTGTTGCGCTGCCGATAAGTGGGGCGTCTGATGAGGCAAAATATAGCTCTTTTTCATTACTCTTTCCTATCGCCATAGGAGCGGCATCTTTTGCAAAAAATATCTTATCAGGTGCAGTTTTGGTGATAAGTAGTGTCGCATAAGCGCCTCTAAGCTTTGCGATAGTTGCCTCATAAGCTTTAAATGGGTCTTTTTTCTCTTTTAAAATTTCTTCAAAAAGATGCACTATCACTTCGGTGTCGGTTTGGCTGACAAATTTCACGCCCTTTGCCTCAAGCTCATCTTTAAGCTCTTTGTAGTTTTCGATGATGCCATTGTGAACGACAAATGAGTGCTCGCCAAGGTGCGGATGAGCGTTTATCTCAGTTGGTTTGCCATGCGTCGCCCAGCGTGTGTGACCTATCGCCACGCCAAAGCCAGTTGATGTAAAGTCCTTTGTTTTTAGGGCTAAATTTTCAAGCTTGCCGACCGCCTTAAAAAAATCGATCTTGCCATCACTCATCACAGCCATGCCAGCGCTGTCGTATCCGCGATACTCAAGCTCTTTTAGACCGCTTAAAATGACCTCTTTTTTCTCTTTATCTCCGATGTATCCTACGATTCCACACATTTTTTACTCACTTATTAATAAATTTAATATCTCTTCGCCTTTACTCTCAAGTCGTTCGTTTTTCTCGATCAAAAAGAGATTTCTTGTTCTATTTTTGACCGTTTGGATTCTAGCACTCGTGACTTGAAAATAAAGCCTGTCAAAAACACTCATCACATAAGCCATTAGCCCACGCTGATCTTTTGCGTTGATGCTAAGTTTGGCGTAATCTTTTGAGTGATTTAGCTCGAAGTTTATCTCATCTTTGTTAATGTTTGGTTTCAAAGGCTCTTTTAGAACCTCGCTATTTAGGGATTTTAGAGCTAAATTTTTAGTATTTTCAAGCTCCTCTTTTTTAATATTTTGGTTGAAATCAAGCCTGATATAAAATTTTTTCTCAAATAGCTCAAAAATTTCCATGTATGCTAGGTCAAATTTAGCAAATTCATAGAGCAGGGCACTTAAGTTTAGGCTCTTTCTTGTGTAGATCTGAATGCTTAAATTTTTAGAGTTATTTATAAAAATTTCTGTCGCATTTAAGCTATCTGCAACCTTGCTTAAATTTATGATTTCACTCCCACTATATTTTATAAAGACAAGATTTGATGTGATTTTAAAAATTTTCTCTTGCAAGCTTGGTTCAAGCGCCAAAAACTCGCTATTTCGTTTTATAGACTGCTCTTTTTTTACTCGCCTTGTCGCTTCATCTAGTAAATTTTCATCGCTAAATGCACTAAGAGAAATTTCATAAAGTTCCCTTAAAAGCTTTGCAGTATAGGCGTTATAGAGCCTCTCGTTTGTCGCGTTTATCACGCAGTAGCTAAGGATGTAAAGCAGTTTTAAAACCTGCTTGTCGCCAAGCTTTGAGATAAAAGCAAATATAACGCGTTGGGAATAAATGTCTTCTCTGTTTGAGACGTTGCTCATTAGCGTGTGGTATTTTATCAAGATGACGCCGATATTTACGGCCTTTTGGCTTAAATTTAGCTTGTTTGCGTATGCTCTAAAGATATTAGCGCCGATATTTGCGTGGTCTTTACCAAGCCCCTTGCCAACGTCGTGCATTAAAGTCACGATCTTTAGCATCGTCTTGCCCTCCAAGCAAAGCTCGGTATAGAGATTTTTTATAAATTTATCTTTTATATTTTCAAGAAATTTTACGCTTAAGATGCTATGTTCATCGACCGTAAATTCGTGATAGCCGTCGTACTGAGCTAGCTGGCTGATGTGTTCCATTGGTTTTATTAAAATTTGTATCATTTGCGCATCAAGCAATGACTTTAAAATTGCGTAGGAATTTTTTCTTAAAAATATCTTCTTAAACTCGCTGATAGCGCGCTCCAAGCCGCTTTTTGTGATAATGGCTCGCTTGATGTAAAAGATCGCGCTTATATCAAATTTATAATCCACATCTTTTAGTTCTAAAAGCTCGGTTATTAGATTTTCAATGAGAGCCGGCTTTTTATGAAGCGGTACGTAGATAACGCCATTTATCTCGTAAAAGCCATTTTTTAGCCTTGCAAATTTTCTCTGATCAAAATTTAGCTCACTTTTAAAAAATGGCCTACAAAGAGAAGCGACGATAAACCTTGAATAAATGGCGACATTATTCATTGAGCTTAGCATCTTTTGGCTGATAACGCTTTCATTGTCTTGAAGCTTTTTAGACTTTGTTTGCATGAAATTTGTCGTGATTTCAACGCTTGAAGCGCTAAAAGTATCAGAATTTTGCGTCAAATTTAAGGTGGTTAGTAGGCTTAGTAAAAAGTCCACATTTAGGTTAAAACTAGCGATCTCTTTTTCATTCATCACTTTTAGGGCTTGTGATCTAACTGAAATATCACTATCTAGGCAGTTTAGTATGCAGTTTAGGTGATAAATTTCATCTATCCCACCAAAGCCACTTTTTAAATTTGGCTCTTGGGCTAAGTAGCTGATGCTAGAAAACGGCAAAAATGCCTTTAAATGGTAGTTTAAAAAGGCTTTTTTATCAAATTCTTTTAATTTTACGATCTCGCTTTTTACTAAGCGGTAGAGACTTTTTGAACCACAGATATATCGGACTTGTGATGTTTCGCTTTTAAATTTGAGATCGTCTTTGTAATTTGTAAAAATTTCATCTATTTCAACGCTTTTTATATAAAAATTTATTCCAGAGCTACTTAAAATTTCGCTAAATTCTTTTAAGAAATTCTTTATGTTGTAGCCTTTTAAATTTTTATAAAATAGCAAAATTTCAAGCTCGCTATTTGCACTAAGTAGGGTTTGGGCGTATTTTCCAGTAGCTAAAACACTAAAGGCAAAGCTGTCATTTTGCGGCACAAAATCATCAAAAAAATCTCGCATAGTTTCATTTAAATAAGATTTTATAAAATCATCATACTCTTTGGCTAAAAAATTTGCAAAATTTCTACCCTGATTTTTTTGAAAGTGTTTTGGTAAATTTGCCTTAAAATCAAGAAATTTCTCTTTGATCTTTGAATAATTATCGCTATTTTTGGTACTTTTATCAGCCAGCATTTAATGTTTCCATTGTTAAAAATATCTTGGCAAATGTTACATAATTTTTGCAAAAACAAAGCTTTATTTATCTATAATAAGACCTTAAGTTCAGCTTTAGGACGATAAAGATAATGAATCTATTACAAAAACTAGAAAGTGGCGAGAGATTAAGCAAACAAGAGGCTTTTTCGCTTTATGAGCTTGATCTTTTTACCTTGGCTAAATTTGCCGACAAAAAGCGCAGAAAACTGCACGGCAACAAGGTCTTTTTTAATGTAAATCGCCATATCAATCCAACAAATATATGTGCTGATATCTGTAAATTTTGCGCATTTTCGGCTCACAGAAAAAATCCAAATCCATATTTAATGAGCCACGAAGAAATTTTAAAGATCGTTGATAAGAGCGTGAGCCACGGCGTAAAGGAAATACACATTGTCTCTGCCCACAACGCAAAAAGTGGCTGGCAGTGGTATTTAGAAATTTTTAAAAAGATAAAGGCAGCTCATCCAGAGCTCCATGTAAAAGCGATGACGGCAGCTGAGATCGACTTTTTATCAAGGCATTATGGCTTAAGCTATGATGAGGTGATAGAGAAGATGCTTGAATACGGCGTCGATAGCATGCCAGGCGGCGGGGCTGAAATTTTTGATGAAGAGGTCAGGGCTAAAATTTGCAAAGGCAAAGTAAGTAGCGAAAACTGGCTCAAAATCCACAAAATGTGGCATGATAAAGGCAAGCAGAGCAATGCAACGATGCTTTTTGGTCACATAGAAAGCCGCGGTAACAGGATCGATCACATGCTAAGGATTAGAGACTTGCAGGATGAAACTGGCGGTTTTAACGCGTTTATCCCGCTTGTCTATCAAAGAGAAAATAACTACTTAAAAGATGTGAAATTTCTAGGATCAGCTGAAATTTTAAAGACTCTGGCGATCTCACGTCTTGTGCTAGATAATGTTCCTCATATCAAAGCTTACTGGGCCACTTCGACGCTAAATTTGGCGATGATCGCTCAGGAATTTGGCGCTGATGATCTTGATGGCACGATAGAAAAAGAGAGCATCCAAAGTGCAGCTGGCGCAAATAGCGCAAATGGCGTTACACTAAAGACATTTTGTGATCTCATAAAGACATCTGGTTTTACGCCGGTTGAGCGTGATAGCTTATATAACGAACTTAAAATTTACTAAAAGGAGCTTGGGGTGAAATTTTTTGACTTAGCACAAAATAAAACAAGTGTGAAGCAGGAATTTGGAGCGGGACTTACGACGTTTTTGGCGATGATGTATATCGTGCCGGTAAATGCGATCATTATGAGCAAAACTGGCATGCCTTATGAGGCACTCATCACTGCAACAGCGCTAATTACCATATTTTCTACTGTATTAAATGGTCTTTGGGCGAACACGCCAGTTGCGATGAGCGTTGGTATGGGACTTAATGCTTATTTTACATTTGGTCTTTGCATCGGTATGAAAGTGCCTTGGCAAACGGCTCTTGGCGTTGTTTTTCTAAGCGGCGTGATATTTGTCGTTTTATCTTTTACAAATTTTAGGATGTGGATAATAAGATCCATCCCACTTGACCTAAGAAGAGCGATAAGCGCTGGCATAGGCACATTTATCAGCTTTGTCGCATTTCAGCAAATGGGCTTTATCGTAAATAGTGACGCAGTTTTGGTTGGCATAGGAAATTTCAAAGATCCAAACGTACTTCTTGGCGTTTTGGGATTATTTTTAGTTATTTGCTTTTGGGCGTGGAAGATAAAGGGCGCGTTTATACTAGCTGTGCTTGCTACTTCAGTGATAGCTTGGGTGCTTGGTATCGCTCCTCATCCAACAGAAATTTTCTCAACTCCTGCCTCTATCTCTCCGATATTTTTAGAGCTTGACATAAAAGGCGCGCTTAGTCTAGCCTTGCTGCCAGTTGTTATCACATTTTTTGTTACCGATCTTTTTGACTCGATAGGCACGTTAGCTGGAGTAGGAACGAGGGCTGGAATTTTTGATGAAAATAAAAAAGATGGCGTCGTAAAACTTGAAAAAACTCTTGAAGCTGACGCTATTGCTACGGCGGCTGGCTCGCTTGTAGGCGTAAGTACGACCACATCGTTTGTAGAGAGTGCTAGCGGTGTAGAAGAGGGCGGCAGAACTGGTCTAACAGCTGTATTTTGCGGACTTTTATTTATACTTACATTATTTATGTTACCACTTTTTAAAGCGATCCCTGGCAATGCCATCTATCCGATCCTTGTAATGGTTGGCGTGCTTATGTTTGCTGAGCTTGCTAGTATAAATTTCAAAGATCCAGCTATTGCAGTTGCGACATTTTTCATAGTTGTACTCATACCACTTACTTACTCGATCACAAACGGCCTTGCATTTGGATTTATGTCATACGTAATAGTTAAGCTCATAAAGAGAGAATTTAGCGATATAAATTTAGGCGTAGTCGTACTAGCGCTCATTAGTTTCATCGTATTTTTAGTGCATTGATAAGGAAGAAAGATGATATTTTATGGCTATGATGAATTTGCTGTTGATACTAAAAAGATGGCAAAACAGATAAAAGATGAATTTGATCCAGAGGCGATACTAGCTGTGGCAAGAGGTGGTCTAACGCTTGGCCACTCGCTAGCTGTTGCGCTTAATAATAGAAATTTATTTACCCTAAATTCTATCCACTATGAAGATACAAACAAGCTTGATACGATTAACATCTTTAACGTACCAGATCTTAGCAAATACACTAAAATTTTGCTCGTCGATGACATCATCGACAGTGGAGAGAGCATGGTCGAGATAAAAAGAGAGCTGCTTAAGCGTTATCCAAATTTAGATATAAAAATAGCGACCGTCTTTTATAAAGAGAAAGCTCTGCTTTTGCCAGAATTTAAGGTAAAAGAGGCTCACGATTGGATCGAGTTTTTTTGGGATATACATATTTAAGGAAAATTTTTGCTAGATAAATTTAGAGAATTTGTTGGACATCACGTCGCTTTTAGCGTATTTTTAATATGTTTGATCGATTGTATATTTTTACTTTATACGGCAAATTCTCTTAGTATAAGTTACAGTGAAGCTGAAATTTTTTTTAACAAACAAAATTTTCTTAGCCATGTTTTAAAATTAAGTGTTCAAATTTTTGGTCAAACGGATATTGCTCTAAGATCTGTGATGATCGCGTTTCATGTCATAAGCGTCGTTTTAATGTATAAGGTAAGCAAATTTTACATTAAATTAGAGTTTGACAGACTTATTGCAGTATTGCTTTTTATCTTACTTCCTGGCACGCTAGCTTCAGCCCTTATTGTCAATAATGCTGGGCTTTGCGTTATGCTGGCGCTCCTGTGTATCTACTTTTTCCATGTTAAAAATAAAATTTTATTTGTAGCATTTTTTTGTCTTTCTTTTTTTATAGATGGTGATTTTTTGATATTTTACGTAGGATTTTTTATATTTTCACTTTATAAAAGGAAGCCGCCACTTGCTTGGCTAAGTGCTATTTTATTTTTACTCACGCTTTACTTTTTTGGTTTTGATACAAATGGTAGGCCAAGTGGGCACTTTATCGATACTTTTGGTATCTTTGCCGCTGTTTTTTCACCGTTTATTTTTATCTTTTTTGTCTATACGATTTATAGAATTTGGGTTAAGGAAAAGAAGGATCTTTTATGGTTTATTGCGATTTGCTCATTTTGCTTTTGTATGATAGTTTCAGTGCGCCAAAGGCTGGAACTTGAGCAGTTTTTGCCATTTTGTGTGATTGCAACACCACTTATGGTAAGAGTATTTTTTAATTCGTATCGTGTAAGATTGCCAAAATTTAGAAAAGGCTATAAAATTTGCACGACCTTAGTGATGCTTTTTTTAGCCTTAAACTGGTCGATGATCGTATTTAATCAAATTTTTTACCTATTTTTAGATAACCCAACAAAGCATTTTGTCTATAAATTTGATGTTGTAAAAGAGCTTGCTGCTAAATTAAAAGAAGCGGAAATCAAGGATTTATACACTGATAATAAAAAGCTTGCATTAAGACTTAAATTTTATGGTATAGACATAAGAGATGAGTCTAAAAATTTATTAGTAAGCGCCGATCTAGATGGAAAATCAAAATTTTGCATAGAAAAAATGGGAAAAGTAATCGCAAATTTCGATGCAAGAGGCAGGTAGATGCATAAAAACAAGGGTTTTACTGTTATAGAGCTTATATTTGTAATCATTGCCGTTGGCATACTTGCAGCAATGATCATACCAAGGCTAGAAATAAACGGAGCCAGAGAGGCAGCTACACAGATGCTAACGCATATAAGGTACGCCCAGCACCTTGCCATGCAAGATGATAAATTTGTTCATTCAGAAAATGAAAAATTTTGGTTTAAAATGAGATGGGGGATAGCTATTAATGACACTAGTTTGCAAGAGTGCTCAGTAGATGAGCCTGGGGTTAAATCTTGGAAATATAGTATTTTTTATGATAAAAGAGGTAGTGGTAATAAATTTAGTGGTAATTTAAATTCCAAAGAAGAGGTTGCCATCGATACACAAAAGTCAAGTAAATTTTTAAGCGCGGGCTGGAGAGGCATTCCTCAATCCTATTGCAATAAAATTAATATAGATTTAAATATTGAAAAAAAATATGGTATAAAATCGGTTAAATTTGTTGGTAGTTGTAGAAAAGGCAAGACGCAAACCATTGATTTTGACGAATTAGGTAGGCCTATGAGAGTAGTGAGTGTTACTGGTAATAAAGGAGCAAAAAGGCCTTATTCAAGACTATTGAAAGGCGATTGCAAGATAGTTTTAACAGATAAAAATAATAATGTGGCCTCTATAAATATAGAAAAAAGAAGTGGATACGCATATATAAACTAAACCCTATAAACCTATAATAGAAATACATGCTTTAAAATTTTAAAGCGCCTAATAAAATTTTCTCAAATTCCCTAAATATTTCAACTATCTTTAAGTATTGCTCGTATATAATTCCAGCTCACGAAACGAGAAACCACCTTTAACTTCATTGGTTAATAAAGCCTTTTCTTTTTATCGTTGTTCTTTTAACTTACAATTGTTAAACTATTAGTCAATCTTTGAAATCTAAACAAGTGATCGATTGAGCCAGTCTATTA
>NZ_CABPUP010000003.1:127172-211617 GCF_902460705.1 Campylobacter concisus
TAAACTAAACCCTATAAACCTATAATAGAAATACATGCTTTAAAATTTTAAAGCGCCTAATAAAATTTTCTCAAATTCCCTAAATATTTCAACTATCTTTAAGTATTGCTCGTATATAATTCCAGCTCACGAAACGAGAAACCACCTTTAACTTCATTGGTTAATAAAGCCTTTTCTTTTTATCGTTGTTCTTTTAACTTACAATTGTTAAACTATTAGTCAATCTTTGAAATCTAAACAAGTGATCGATTGAGCCAGTCTATTATGATTAAATAATAGATTAGACAAACTAAATATAAAAACTAAAAGTTTTTTTGATTAAAAACTTCATAATAAAAATCCTATCTATTAGATAGGTAATTAATATGGAGAGTTTGATCCTGGCTCAGAGTGAACGCTGGCGGCGTGCCTAATACATGCAAGTCGAACGGACAAGTAAGAGCTTGCTCTTATGAGTTAGTGGCGCACGGGTGAGTAATGTATAGCTAATCTGCCCTACACTAGAGGACAACAGTTGGAAACGGCTGCTAATACTCTATACTCCTATCTTACATAAGTTAGATAGGGAAAGTTTTTCGGTGTAGGATGAGGCTATATTGTATCAGCTAGTTGGTGAGGTAATGGCTCACCAAGGCTATGACGCATAACTGGTCTGAGAGGATGATCAGTCACACTGGAACTGAGACACGGTCCAGACTCCTACGGGAGGCAGCAGTAGGGAATATTGCTCAATGGGGGAAACCCTGAAGCAGCAACGCCGCGTGGAGGATGACACTTTTCGGAGCGTAAACTCCTTTTGTTAGGGAAGAATAATGACGGTACCTAACGAATAAGCACCGGCTAACTCCGTGCCAGCAGCCGCGGTAATACGGAGGGTGCAAGCGTTACTCGGAATCACTGGGCGTAAAGGACGCGTAGGCGGATTATCAAGTCTCTTGTGAAATCCTATGGCTTAACCATAGAACTGCTTGAGAAACTGGTAATCTAGAGTGAGGGAGAGGCAGATGGAATTGGTGGTGTAGGGGTAAAATCCGTAGAGATCACCAGGAATACCCATTGCGAAGGCGATCTGCTGGAACTCAACTGACGCTAATGCGTGAAAGCGTGGGGAGCAAACAGGATTAGATACCCTGGTAGTCCACGCCCTAAACGATGTATACTAGTTGTTGCTAAGCTAGTCTTGGCAGTAATGCACCTAACGGATTAAGTATACCGCCTGGGGAGTACGGTCGCAAGATTAAAACTCAAAGGAATAGACGGGGACCCGCACAAGCGGTGGAGCATGTGGTTTAATTCGAAGATACGCGAAGAACCTTACCCGGACTTGATATCTAACAAATCATCTAGAGATAGAAGAGTGTCTGCTTGCAGAAATGTTAAGACAGGTGCTGCACGGCTGTCGTCAGCTCGTGTCGTGAGATGTTGGGTTAAGTCCCGCAACGAGCGCAACCCACGTCATTAGTTGCTAACAGTTCGGCTGAGCACTCTAATGAGACTGCCTTCGTAAGGAGGAGGAAGGTGTGGACGACGTCAAGTCATCATGGCCCTTATGTCCGGGGCGACACACGTGCTACAATGGCATATACAATGAGAAGCAATATCGCGAGATGGAGCAAATCTATAAAATATGTCCCAGTTCGGATTGGAGTCTGCAACTCGACTCCATGAAGCCGGAATCGCTAGTAATCGTAGATCAGCCATGCTACGGTGAATACGTTCCCGGGTCTTGTACTCACCGCCCGTCACACCATGGGAGTTGATTTCACTCGAAGCCGGAATACTAAATTAGTTACCGTCCACAGTGGAATCAGCGACTGGGGTGAAGTCGTAACAAGGTAACCGTAGGAGAACCTGCGGTTGGATCACCTCCTTTCTAGAGTACATATAGATATTCTCTCACAAGATATCTATAAGAAAGATATTCTCAATCATCCTTGTTTAGTTTTGAAAGATTGATAGACCTATAGGGGCCTATAGCTCAGCTGGTTAGAGTGCACCCCTGATAAGGGTGAGGTCACAAGTTCAAGTCTTGTTAGGCCCACCAGAGAATTTAATTGGGGAATTAGCTCAGCTGGGAGAGCGCCTGCTTTGCACGCAGGAGGTCAGCGGTTCGATCCCGCTATTCTCCACCATAAAATAGTTTAACTATATTAAGTCTAATTAGAGAGCTTAAAAATTTAAACTTTCTAATTAGACTTTTGTCTAAATGTTCTTTTAATTAATATTGTTAATAGTCACAAGCAAGTTTTAAAAACAATTTTACAGGACTTGTTAAAGATTTAAATTTCTATTCTCTTTGCATTTAATGCAAAAGTTTGATATCACAATCTATTTAGGATTTAAAACTTATCTAAATAGTAGTCAATGCTTTCCGTCTTGAGAGCTAGAATTTAAATATAGTAACATGAAGTTATCTTTAACAAGGAAGTGATGCGAATTAGAATAATCTAATATAGAAAAGGTAAGCTACAAAGAGCAAGTGGTGGATGCCTTGGCTAGTAGAGGCGATGAAAGACGTGCCAGGCTGCGATAAGTCTCGGGGAGCCGTCAAGGGGCTTTGATCCGGGAATTTCTGAATGGGGCAACCCAGTTAAGCGCGAGCTTAACTACCTAATATGGAGCGAACGAGGGGAATTGAAACATCTTAGTACCCTCAGGAAAAGAAATCAAAAGAGATTACGCTAGTAGCGGCGAGCGAACGCGTAAGAGGGCAAACCGTTAGTTTACTAACGGGGTTGTAGGACTGTGATATAGACTAAACTTAGCTAATAGAATAATCTGGAAAGATTAAGCATAGAGGGTGATACTCCCGTATATGAAAGCTTTGTTTTACTTAGCAGTATCCTGAGTAGGGCGGAACACGTGATATTCTGTCTGAAGCTGGGTAGACCACTATCCAACCCTAAATACTACTACTAGACCGATAGTGCACAAGTACCGTGAGGGAAAGGTGAAAAGAACTGAGGTGATCAGAGTGAAATAGAACCTGAAACCATTTGCTTACAATCATTCAGAGCCCTATGATTTATCAGGGTGATGGACTGCCTTTTGCATAATGAGCCTGCGAGTTGTGATGTCTGGCAAGGTTAAGGAAACCCGGAGCCGTAGCGAAAGCGAGTCTTAATAGGGCGTTTAGTCAGACGTTGCAGACCCGAAACGATGTGATCTATCCATGAGCAGGTTGAAACCGGTGTAAGAGCCGGTGGAGGACCGAACCCGCTAGCGTTGAAAAGCTATGGGATGACTTGTGGATAGGGGTGAAAGGCCAATCAAACATCGTGATAGCTGGTTCTCTCCGAAATATATTTAGGTATAGCGTCATGTAGTAACACTAGGGGGTAGAGCACTGAATGGGCTAGGGCATACACCAATGTACCAAACCCTATCAAACTCCGAATACCTAGTGTGTAATCATGGCAGTCAGGCGGCGAGTGATAAAATCCGTCGTCGAGAGGGGAACAACCCAGACTAACAGCTAAGGTCCCTAAATCTCATTTAAGTGGAAAACGATGTGGAGTTACTTAAACAACCAGGAGGTTGGCTTAGAAGCAGCCATCCTTTAAAGAAAGCGTAATAGCTCACTGGTCTAGTGATTCTGCGCGGAAAATATAACGGGGCTAAAATGAGTACCGAAGCTTTAGACTTAGTTTTACTAAGTGGTAGGAGAGCGTTGTATTTGCGTTGAAGGTATACCGGTAAGGAGTGCTGGAGCGAATACAAGTGAGCATGCAGGCATGAGTAGCGATAATTGGGGTGAGAATCCCCAACGCCGTAAACCCAAGGTTTCCTACGCGATGCTCGTCATCGTAGGGTTAGCCGGGTCCTAAGCAAAGTCCGAAAGGGGTATGCGATGGAAAATTGGTTAATATTCCAATGCCAACTATAATGTGCGATGGAAGGACGCTTAGAGTTAAGCAAGCTAGCGGATGGTAGTGCTAGTCGAAAGGTGTAGGTTAAGATCCAGGCAAATCCGGATCTTTTTAAGCCGAGACCCCACAGGCGTTTGAAGTTCTTCGGAATGGATAGCGAATTGCCGATACTGTCGAGCCAAGAAAAGTTTCTAAGTTTAGTTATAGTTGCCCGTACCGTAAACCGACACAGGTGGGTGGGATGAGTATTCTAAGGCGCGTGGAAGAACTCTCTTCAAGGAACTCTGCAAAATAGCACCGTATCTTCGGTATAAGGTGTGCCTAACTTTGTGAAGGATTTACTCCGTAAGCATTGAAGGTTACAACAAAGAGTCCCTCCCGACTGTTTACCAAAAACACAGCACTCTGCTAACTCGTAAGAGGATGTATAGGGTGTGACGCCTGCCCGGTGCTCGAAGGTTAATTGATGACGTTAGCTCTGCGAAGCGTTTGATCGAAGCCCGAGTAAACGGCGGCCGTAACTATAACGGTCCTAAGGTAGCGAAATTCCTTGTCGATTAAATATCGACCTGCATGAATGGCGTAACGAGATGGGAGCTGTCTCGAAGAGGGATCCAGTGAAATTGTAGTGGAGGTGAAAATTCCTCCTACCCGCGGCAAGACGGAAAGACCCCGTGGACCTTTACTACAGCTTGACACTGCTATTGGGATAAAAATGTGCAGGATAGGTGGGAGGCTTTGATCCATAGACGCCAGTTTATGGTGAGCCATTGTTGAGATACCACTCTTTTTTATTCTGATAGCTAACTAGCTTGAGTTATCCTCAAGTAGGACAATGTCTGGTGGGTAGTTTGACTGGGGCGGTCGCCTCCCAAAATGTAACGGAGGCTTACAAAGGTTGGCTCAGAACGGTTGGAAATCGTTCGTAGAGTATAAAGGCATAAGCCAGCTTAACTGCGAGACATACACGTCAAGCAGAGACGAAAGTCGGTCTTAGTGATCCGGTGGTTCTGTGTGGAAGGGCCATCGCTCAAAGGATAAAAGGTACCCCGGGGATAACAGGCTGATCTCCCCCAAGAGCTCACATCGACGGGGAGGTTTGGCACCTCGATGTCGGCTCATCGCATCCTGGGGCTGGAGCAGGTCCCAAGGGTATGGCTGTTCGCCATTTAAAGCGGTACGCGAGCTGGGTTCAGAACGTCGTGAGACAGTTCGGTCCCTATCTGCCGTGGGCGTAAGAAGATTGAGGAGAGTTGACCCTAGTACGAGAGGACCGGGTCGAACCAACCACTGGTGTACGAGTTGTTCTGCCAAGAGCACCGCTCGGTAGCTATGTTGGGATGTGATAACTGCTGAAAGCATCTAAGCAGGAAGCCAACTCCAAGATGAATCTTCTTTTAAGAGCTCATATAGACTATGTGTTTGATAGGCTGGGTGTGTAATGGATGAAAGTCCTTTAGCTGACCAGTACTAATAGCTCGTCTGCTTATCTTTTAATAAGCATCACTTCCTTGTTAAGGATAAAAACTTAATAAGATATGTTTTTATAAAACTTTGTTTATGACTTTTAACTTTACACGTAGTGTTAAATAAGAGATTTATCTAATGTATCTTTTATTTAACACTGCCCGTGACTATACAGACGAGGAAACGCCTTGCTCCATCTCGAACCAAGAAGCTAAGCTCGTCCTGGCTGATGATACTCTCCCTTACTGGGATGTTGGAAAAGTAGGTCGTTGCGGGCTTTGTTAATTTTTAATCTTCTTTATCTAAACAATCAACTTCTAATATTATTTCTTAATTTATAACAAAATATCAAATCTTAAATTTATTTATGTTTTTAAATAATTAGATATCTTTACATTTATAAATATCTTTTAGTCTATGCTTTTATACGAGTGTTGACTAAAAACACCAAATATGATAGACTCCAAACCCAAATTTACCTAAAAAGGACAAAAATGAAAAAGATTATATTCTCACTATTAGTAGCAGCTTCTACATTACTAGCAGCCATAAATTTAAACACCGCCACAAAAGAAGAGTTAATGAGTTTAGATGGCATAGGATCTTCAAAGGCAGATGCAATAATAGAGTATAGAAAAGCAAATAAATTTAACTCAATAGAAGACATAAAAAATGTAAATGGTATAGGTGATAAGACATTTGAAAATTTAAAATCAGATATATCAGTATCAGGTGCTACAAAGATAGATGACACAAAATCAAAAATAAAATCTAAAAAAGATGAGATAAAAGAAAAAGCAAGTAAAAAGAGTGATGAAGTAAAAGAGAAAAAAGATAGTGCTAAAGGTGATAGTATAAAAGAGATAAAAGATAAGAAAGAAAGCCTAAAAGATAAAGCAGAGAAAAAGAGTAAAGCTAAAAAAGAGAAGAGTAAAGAGTAATAAAAGCTAGAAATTTATAAAAATTCTTATATAAAGTACATAAAAATAGTTAGGAGCGCATAGCGTTCCTAATAAATAAAATAGATTGGTTTTTATATATCTGCCTACTTTTTAATTCTATAACCTAGTTTACCTACTTTTTAAATTTTATAAATTAATAAGCTCATCTAATAGATCTTGTAAAGTAATGCTTCTTAGTTCACTTTCTAAAGCTTCTTGTGCTTTTAGGAGGTGACCAGTTAAAAGTCCCTCGATCTTGCTACCAAGTGGGCAGGCCTTAGGTGAGTCAGAGTGGATCTTAAAAAGTTTTTCTTTATCATTTACTGCGTTAAAAATTTGAAGGAGGGTTAGGTGTTGGGGGAGTATTGCTGGCTTGATAAGATTCTTTATTTAATATTTTAAGTAAGCTTACTATTGAATATTCTAAAAACCTAATTAAATTTATAAAAAACTCTATTTAGATAAAGTCCTTCAGCTGGAGCTGGGATACGAGTTAAGGCAAGGTCTCCATTAAGCGAAGCATTGATGAGCTCACTACCATTTTTTATGCTTAAAGCTTTAAGTAGATTTGCAACCATAAGTCGCACTTGAGCGCGTAAAAAACCATTTGCTTTAAAAACGATGATAGTTTGGTTTTTGTGTTCATAACAAAATGCCTTAAAAATTTCTCGCACTGGACTTTTTGTATCACTTCCTGTTTTCATATAGGAGCTAAAATCATGCTCTCCAACAAAATTAGATAAAATTTCATTTGCTTTTTTGATATCAAATTTTGGCAAAAAGACTTTATAATTTGAGCTAAAAACATCAAATTCTCTATGATCTATAATGTATCTGTAAGACCTTGCTACTGCGTCAAATCTTGCTTGAAAATTTTCATCAACTAAATTTATACGTTTTATATGAATATTTGGATGAGCATGGCGGTTGATTAGCTCTTTTAGATGCTCTAAATTTTTAAAATGATCGCCACAAATTACGCTCGAGCTTTGATTTATCGCATGGACGTTTTTGTCTGTACGTGAGCTAGAGACTATTTTTTCAAATATTCCAACGTGAGCTAGAGCACGCGAAAGCTCATCTTCTACGCCATTTTCATGCGGCTGAGTTTGTGAGCCTTGAAATTTGGAGCCATCGTAGCTATAAATTAGTTGGATTTTCATTAGTATCTTCGCATGATTTTGGCTTTAAAAAGCAAAATTCCTGCCAATAAAAAGACAAAAAATATGAGCGGAATTGCAAAAGCTGGCTTTGATGAAAATAGCATTATGAGCGTAAAATACCCAAATAAAACGCCAAATGTACCAACATAAACCATGCCCTTTTCATATCTGTAAGTAACGATGCCAAAGCTTATGGCAAAAAGTGTACTGGCAAGTGGAAATAGCGCAACAAGCACATATGTGCTAAGATCTTTTTTTCTTTTTTCACTACTATTTGCCTCAGCCCAGTACTCTTTTATACTGCCTATACCGCTTATCTCTTCACTTTGTGCAGTCCTTATCTTCATAGATTTGAAGTTGCTTTGATGATAAATTTCATCTTTTATGTCATACATTTTTCCATCTACTAAAGAGAGCTCAATGCTTTGATTTGTATTAGTGATCTTTGCATTTTTAGCGGTTATTAGGCGCTGTGAGTCTTTGACAAAGGGATTAAACATCACGATATCTTTATAAGTAGTGCCGTTGTTATCTTGCATTTCACTACCCACATAGACCATCCAGTCAGAGAATTTTTGTCCAAACTGAGTTGGCTTTAAATTTAGCTTTGCAACAGTCTTTTTATAATCAATAAAATTTGCATTTAGCTGTGCGGCTATTGGTATCATGACGATGGCAACTACCAGCAAAGCGGCACTTAAAAGGGCTGAAAATGCTAAAAAAAATCTTGCTATTTTATTTGGCGATCCACCAAGCGTAAAGATAACGATACTTTCATTCTCTTTTGATAATCTAAAAAGAGTCATCGCAAGTGATACAAAAAATGCGATAGGCACGACAAAAAGTAGCACGCGTGGAAGCATAAATGAGTAGAGTTTAAAGAGCTCGCCAAAGCTGATCTCGATGTAAGAAGTGATGCGCGCGATCTGGATGAAAAATACGATCGACATGATCAAAAAAAGCGTACTAAATAGCGATGCAAAAGTCCCTAGGAAGTTAAACAAAAGATATCTATTCACTCTATTCATAAATAAACCTTAAAATTTCTAAAATTTGCTCTTTAAAAGCGTATGTAATAAGTAAGCCAAGACTTAAAAACGGCACAAAAGCCAGCTCATAGCCCTTTTTGCGAACGAGCGCATAGACTGGAAGCGTAAAAAGCGCTGCAAGATAGATCGCCACTAGAGCCAGTTTGACTGGCAAGATAGCTCCGATGATCGCTGCTATAAAGATATCTGCACTACCCATCGCTTCTTTTTTTATGGCAAAGCTTACGATAAATCTAAGCGCCCAAAAGATAAA
Organism: Campylobacter concisus; assembly: GCF_902460705.1. Classification (GTDB taxonomy): domain Bacteria; phylum Campylobacterota; class Campylobacteria; order Campylobacterales; family Campylobacteraceae; genus Campylobacter_A; species Campylobacter_A concisus_Z. The sequence continues at coordinate 135,915 of NZ_CABPUP010000003.1, forward strand.
TGCAAAAAGGAATAAATTTAAAATCTGGGCAAAATTTCCTTTAAATATAAAAAGCATCAAAGCGTAGATAAAAGCGAAAAATAGCGCCGCTAAAAGAAGCGGATCTGGCACAGCTTTATATCTTATGTCTATGGCGCTAAGAGCTAGCAGCATTATAAAGCAAAGCCCTAAAAATAGCGCGTAAAGCAATGTTTCTACACTTAAAATTTCGCTGCATTCTTTAAAAAAACAGATCAAAAAAAGTATCCCAGAAATTAGTTCTATTACTGGATAGATGAGGCTTATTTTTTGCTTACAAAAGGCACATTTGCCACCTAAAAATATCCACGAAAAAATTGGAATATTGTGATAAAAATTTAGCTTATGATCGCAGTTTGGGCAATGAGAAGCTGGAAAATTTATGCTTTCATTTCTTGGTAGGCGGTAGATCAGCACATTTGAAAATGAGCCCACGCAAATACCCAAAACAAAAGCAAAAACGGCAAAAAAGATGACTAAATTATCCATTATCTCGCTAAACTCCGCCAAATCTTCGCTCTATATTTTTAAATTTGCTAACGATGCTTGTAAGCTCATTCTTGCTAAAGTCAGGCCAAAGTGTTGGCGTAAAAAATAGCTCCGCGTAGCTTGCCTGCCAGAGCATGAAATTTGAGAGTCTACTTTCGCCACCAGTTCTAATGAGAAGATCCACCGGCTCACTCTCATCAAGTGCTGCATTTAGGCTTGTTTCGTTTATCTCTGTGCCTTTTAAATTTAGCTTTCTCACAGCTCTAATGATCTCGTCTTTTGAGCCGTAGTTTATCGCTAAATTTAATAATAAATTTTTATTCTCTCTTGTAGCGTTTTTGGTGATCTCTATCTCGTTTTTTAGCTCATCGCTAAATGGCGAAATATCGCCGATTGTGTTAAATTTAATCCCATTTTTTATAAAGTCAGCACGTTTTAAAATGAGAAATTTCTTAAGCAAATTCATTAAAAACTCAACCTCTTTTTGTGGCCTTTTCCAGTTTTCAGTACTAAATGCGTAAAGACTTAAAATTTTCACGCCATTATCGATACAAAATTCGCACATATCGCTTACTACATTTGCTCCGGCTTCGTGCCCATTTGTCCGTAAAAATCCACGTTTTTTAGCCCAGCGTCCATTTCCATCCATGATAATAGCAAGGTGGTTTAATTCATTCAATCTTTAACCTTTTATATCAATAATTTGTTCTTTTTTGCTCCAAAGAGCACTTACATTTTGCACTGTTATGTTGGCGCTAAATTCACTTTTTAACAAGCTAGCTACATTATTAAATGGAGTGGCGATCTCGTATAAAACTTCATCTTTAAATTTAAAAATAAGTGGAGCAAAATTTGAAAATATTAAAAAAATTTTCATATCATTCTCCTCTTTTTTTAGCTGAAAAACGCCGTTTATGTCATTATAAATAAATGGTATATGCACGACATTTTCTTGCAGAGCAAAGAGCATTTTCGCTAGCACTTTCATCTCGTCTTTTGTCTTAGCTTCACTTAAACTTTTAAATAAATGGTCATAAAACCACGATAAATTCTCATTTTCTATCAAATTTTCGATAAGATTTAGCCCATCAGCCAAGACATCTTCGTCTAAAATTCTTGGCTTTTCGTATAAATTTTTTATGACGATATTTTCGCCCTGGCTTTGCACCTCGCCCCAGTATCTCGAGCCTACGTTTAGCTCTTTTGCGCTTTTTGTGTTTAAATTTCTATTTGCAAAATTTAAAATGTATCTGTTAAAACCGATCTTTTGGCTTACTAAGATACTAAGCGGAAGTGACGAATTTATAGCTACTAACGGCGAATTTGCATTTTTTGCTATTTTTTGAATGCGAGAAATTTTCTCTATCATAAATTTGCCGCTAGCTCCACGATATGTCTTGCGATCTCGTCTTTTGCGGCAAGCGGCAGCAAAGTTTCACTATTTTTCGTGATGAAATTTACCTCATTTTGCTCGCTTGCAAAGCCATTTTTCTCACCCAAGATATTTAGACAAACTGCGTCAAGCCCCTTTTGCTCTAGCATTGCTCTAGCGTTTTTGTGTGCGCTCTCGCTTGAGATTTCAAGCTTAAAGCCGATCTTTTTACAGCTAAACTCTTTTAAGCTTTGCAAAATATCGACATTTCTCTTTAGACTTAAGCTTAAAATTTCGCCGACGTCCTCTTTTTTTATCTTGCCATCAATTTTTGTCGGAACAAAATCGCTTACTGCAGCACACATCACAAGTAAATTTGCGCTCTCACACTCGCTCTTGCAAAGCTCTAAAAGTTTGCTACTTGAGCTAAATTTTAAAATCTCAAATGGCTCGTTTGCGGTTTCAAAGCTAGCAAGTAGCGTAACATCAGCACCAGCGTAGTAAAAAGCCCTTGCAATCGCCATCGCCATCTTACCGCTTGAGAAATTTGTAATGGCTCTAACGTCATCTATCTTTTCTGTCGTTGCGCCACCAGTGATCACTACTTTTTTGCCTACAAAAAGAGGCTTGCTAAGCTTTTTTATCGCCGCTTCAACTATCACTTCAGGGCTTGCAAGACCGCCCTTGCCAATATCTCCGCAAGCTAGAGTTTTTAAAACCGGCTCAACTATTAAAGCGTCGTTTTTCTTTAAAATTTCAAGCGAATTTTGCGTCGCGAAGTGCTCTATCATATTGTTATTTGCAGCTAGTGCTACGACCAAAGGTACGTGCGAGGCGGCGATTAGCGTTTGCATAAAGACATTGTCACAGATGCCAGCTGCTAGCTTATTTATCGTATTTACCGAGGCTGGCGCTATTAGGACTAGGTCCATTTTAGAGTAGGAAATATGGTTTACACCATCTTGCCAGTTTTGCGTTTGTGAGCTTAAAATTTTATGCTCGCTTAGCGCCTCAAAGCCGCTTACACTGCAAAAATCAAGCGCTCCGTCACTTAAAGCCACATAAACATCAGCGCCTTTCTTTTTAAGCAGCGATAAAATTTCAAAAGCCTTGTAAAAGGCGATACTACCGCAAACGGCAAGTAAAATTTTCTTATTTTTTAACATCGTCTTTGCCAAAGAATTTCTCAAAAAAGCCGCTTTTGTTCTCTTGACGACCTCTGCTGATAGCTAATGCACCGCTTTCAACGTCTTTTGTGATAGTGCTTCCTGCTGCGATGATAACGTTATCAGCGATATTTACAGGAGCAACCAGCTGTGTATCTGAGCCAACAAAGACGTTTTTGCCGATTTTAGTTTTGTATTTTGCCTTGCCGTCGTAGTTGCATGTGATCGTGCCACAACCGATGTTTGTGCCACTTTCTATCTCGCAGTCGCCAAGATAGCTCAAGTGTCCAGCTTTTACGCCGCTCAAAACACCTTTTTTAACTTCGACAAAATTTCCTATGTGTGTGTCAGAAATTTCAGAATTTGGCCTTATGTGAGCTAGTGGGCCGATGTCTGAGTTTTTGATGATGCTACTTTCTATCACTGATGAGCTTTTGATGATGCTCTCAGAGATAACGCACTCGCCAAGGATACTTACGTTTTCTTCGAGCACGCACTCACCTTCAAATTTAGCCCTACTGTCTATGAAAATGCTCTCAGGCATGCGCATCAAAACGCCAGCTTTCATTAAATTTTGTTTGATCTCATCTTGCATGATTTTTTCTGCAATGCTAAGTTGAAATTTATCGTTTATGCCCATGAAATTTTGCTCATTTACATTAACCGCAACGCACTTTAAACCCTTTTCATTTGCTATTTTTATGGCGTCAGTTAGGTAGTACTCTTTTTGTGCGTTTTGGTTGCTTATGAGCGGTAAAATTTGCTCTAGCGCCTCGCGTTTAAAGCAGTAGCAGCCAGCATTTACGCTTTTTATGGCAAGCTGCGCTTCACTAGCATCTTTTTGCTCGACGATGCCTTCAACTTTGCCGTTTTTTATGATGACTCTACCGTAGCCAAAAGGATTTGCCGCTTCAAATGAGCTCATAACCACGTCCGCTTCAGCGTTTGCTAGACGCATTAGATCGGTTGATTTTACAAGAGGCATATCGCCACAAGTTACAAGCACCTTTTCGCCACTTAAATTTACGCTCTTTATCGCACCAGCAGTGCCTGGGAAATTTGCTAGATCTTGCTCAAAAATTTTAGTTTGAGGGAAAATTTCTTTTATCTTTTTGCTAATTAACTCTTTTTCATAGTGAAGCACGACGCTAACGTCATTTGTTATCGCATAAGCTTGCTTCAAGATGTGAATAATCATCGGCTCACCGCAAAGTTCAAATAGGACTTTTGGACGTTTTGATTTCATTCTGGTGCCAAGACCAGCTGCTAAAATTATGATTGAAGTATTGTTCATTTTTAAGCCTTTTAACGTTAAAAATTTCGCAGATTGTAGCAAAAAATGCCAAACATTTTTTTTAATTTAACGATTGTTTCAACAAAAAGCTAATAAAATAGCAATTCTTAAGAATTTATAAATAAAGTGAGCTTAAATGGATTTAGGAACCGTCGTCGGCTGGGTTTTGACCCTGGTGCTTTTGTTTGGATCAATGGCGATAGGCGTTGGTATAGGACCATACATCGATATCCCTTCTGTGATGATCGTTTTTGGTGGTACTATCGGCGTTATGATGGTTGGCTTCAAGATGGAGACGCTTAAAGGAATTGGTAAATTTTATGGCATTGCTGTTAAGCCATCAGTCGTAGTAAATTTACCTGAGACTATAAAAAAAATAGTTGATTATTCAACTAAAGCTAGACGTGATGGCATCTTATCGCTCGAAAGCGAATTAAATAATGAGACAAATCAGTTTTTAAAAAGAGGCCTTTCAATGGCAGTTGATGGCAATGAGCCAGATGCGATCAGAGCACTTTTGGAGATCGATATCGATCAAACTAGCACAAGACATTCAAAAAACATTAAAATTTTTGAGCAAGTAGGCGGTTTTGCGGGTGCTATGGGTATGATAGGAACGCTCATTGGTCTTGTTGCGATGCTTCTTAACATGTCAGATCCTAGTGCGATTGGTCCATCAATGGCGGTTGCCTTGCTTACGACGCTTTATGGTGCGATGATAGGTAACATCATAGGTGCGCCTGTGGCAAACATCCTCTCTATTCGCGATGCTGATGAAGCACTTGAAAAACAAGTCGTACTTGAGGGAATCATGTCGATACAAGCAGGCGATAATCCAAGAACGCTTGAAGCTAAACTCTTAGCATTTTTACCACCAAAAGATAGAAAAAGTCAGTTTGAATAATGGGTAAGTTAATAAAACCAGAAGAGTGTCCAAAATGTATGCCTGAGTGGCTAGCTGCTTTTGGCGACCTCATGTCACTTTTGCTTTGTTTTTTCGTTTTATTACTTTCTATGGCGACAATGGATGCTAAAAAGATGGAGGCTGCTGTTGGCTCACTAGCTGGTGCTTTGAGTGTGCTTGAAGGTGGTGCTAGACCTGAAAATCAGATAGAAAAAGAGACGGATCCAGAAAATACTCGTGCAAAAAAGATAAGCAAGCAAAAGGGCTCACAAAGTGAGCTAAATATGAATGTTAAAAAGATAAATGAATTACTAGCTGCTAGTGGGGCACCTGAGATCACTATGGAAGAGAGCGAAGATGGCTTTATCGTAAGGCTTCCAGCGGCTATGCTTTTTGATAAGGATAGTGCTGAAATTTCTGGTGAAGATGCGAAGCTATTTTTAAAACGAATAGGCATGATTGTGGCAAAAATGCCTAATGATGTAAAAGCCGATATTATCGGCCATACAGATAATATAGAACCAAGCAAAGACTCAGCCTATAAAAATAACTGGCAGCTCTCAACTGCAAGGGCTTTAAGCGTGGTTGAAGAGCTAATCAACGATGGCGTACCACAAAATAGAATAATAGCTTCTGGCAAAGCTTCGTTTGATCCGATCGCTAGTAACAGCACAGAAGATGGTAGAGCTAAGAATAATAGAGTAGAAATTCATTTCATATCGCTTGAGCCAAAAAATAAAGAGGCTACTAAGAAAAGTATCCTTGATATGAGGAATTAGTCGTGAAAGCACTGCTTGCTTTAGCGGTTTTACTTTGCACGGTTTTTGGGGCTGATCCTGCGCTACCAACTATAAATTTAAGTCTAAATTCTCCAACAAATGCCGAGCAGCTTGTAAATTCTCTAAATGTTTTACTAATCCTCACTGCACTTGCACTTGCTCCTTCGCTCATTTTTATGATGACAAGTTTTTTAAGGCTTGTTATCGTATTTTCATTTTTACGCCAAGCGATGGGTACGCAACAAGTCCCACCTTCAACAGTGCTCATCTCGCTTGCGATGGTTCTTACATTTTTTATCATGGAGCCAGTTGGGCAAAAGAGCTATAACGATGGCATAAAGCCTTATATAGCTGAGCAAATAGGCTATGAAGAGATGCTTGATAAAAGCTTAAAGCCTTTTAAAGAATTTATGGTAAAAAATACAAGAGAAAAAGACCTTGCACTTTTCTTTAGGATTAGAAATTTACAAAATCCAGCAAATATTGAAGAGATACCGCTAAGTATTGCAATGTCGGCTTTCATGATAAGTGAGCTAAAGACATCTTTTGAGATAGCATTTTTGCTCTATTTGCCATTTCTTGTCATCGACATGGTCGTAAGCTCAGTGCTAATGGCCATGGGTATGATGATGCTTCCTCCTGTAATGATCTCACTGCCATTTAAACTGCTCATATTCGTGCTTGTTGATGGCTGGAATTTACTAATAGGAAATCTTGTAAAAAGCTTTCACTAATGAAAAAATTTTTATTCATTTTTTTGCCGGTATTTTTGCTTGGTTCAAATTTAAGCGTTATCGCAAACAAGGCAACGCAAAATGAAATTTCAAAGATCAAAGAGCTTGAGCTAAAAAGAGCAAATTTGAGCGATGAGGCTACTGTTAGCGCCTATTTACCAAGCCTTAGCCTTGAGGGCTCATACGGCAAAAATGCAAGCACTTTTCCAAGTGTAGTTGCTAAAGAGTCAACCGGTGTGCTAGCTAGAATTGATTTTTTACTATATGATGGCGGGGCTAGAGAGGCTAGGCTAAAGATGAGCCAGCTTTTAAAAAACAAAGCCGTGATCGCTAGTGATGAAGCTAAAAACTACCTTGCATTTAAGGCTATAAATTTATACTTTAACGCAGCTGCGCTTGAAAATATAATCGCAGCCAAACAGGCTCAGGCAAATTTTTTAAAAGGCGTTTTAGATAAGCTTGAAAAGGCAAACATTGCAGGCCTTGCCCCAAAAGATGAGCTTGAAAATTTGCGGGCAAAATATCACCTAGCAAATAGCACGCAGCTTGAATACAAAAACAAAATGGAGCAAATCTTAAATGAGATAAATTTGCTAACTGGTGAGAAAATTTTACCAGTAGCCGGAGCAAAGATGGCTGATATTAGCTCAAATTTAGCTTCAAAAAATGCCGAGCTTGATAGACTAAGCCAAGATATATTTTTAGGCGAGGCCAAGCTTAGCGAGGCAAAGGCTGGTTTTTTGCCTCAAATAATTCTTTATGACACATATGGATTTTATAAAAATAATTACGACATTGACCTTGGTAGGCTTAGTTCTTACCGCTCATACGTGGATAAATACTTAAAAGAAGATACTCACGGCAATAAATTTGGTATCGCTTTTAAATGGAAAATTTTTGATTTTTTCGCTACTAGTAAGATGAGTCAGGCTCAAAAGATCGCTCTTGATGAGGCAAGGCTAAATTTAGAGTATAAAAGGCGTGAAAACGAGACAAAGCTTAAAAATTTGCAAAGTGAAATCGTGGTGCTTACTTCAAAAATTGCTTCACTAAACGAATATGTAAGAGCAAGCGATTTGGCATTAAAAGCTAGCTATGAGAAGTATAACTCTGGGCTTTTGGGATATAGCGACCTACTTGAGGCGCTTTCTCAGAAATTTGATGCCATTAGCCTTTTTGAAGGGGCGAAAGATGAGCTAGAGATAAAAAAAGCGGAGTATTTTTTTGAAAGTGGGGAGAGCATTTTAGAGAGGATTAGGGATTGAAAAAGCTGATAATTTTAATGATATTTTGCATTTTTTCATTTGCAGCAGAAGAAATTTTTGCTGATTTTGAAGTCTATGCTAAGCAAAGCTCAAAGCTTGCATTTGAGAGCAGCGGCAAGGTGGATAAAATTTTTGTAGATGTCTCAAGTCACGTTAAAAAAGGCGACGTTTTAGCTAGCCTTGATCAAACGAGCCTTGAGATCGCTCTAAAAAAGGCAAAAAACGACCTAGCGCTTGCCAAAAATGCCAAAGAATTTGCTAAAAGCACCTTTAATAAATTTAGCCAAGTAAAGGATGTCACTTCAAAGCAAGAATTTGATGAGGTAAAGTATAAATTTGACGAGGCAGCTCTAAGAGTTCAAGCAGCTGAGATTGCCATTTTAAATGCAGATGATCATCTTAAAAAGGCCATTTTAAAAGCTCCGTTTGATGGCGTCATAGCTAGTAAAAATGTCGAGCTTGGCGAGAGTGCTTCGCCGCTTCAGCCAGCCTTTGTTCTAAACTCCGAGGAGGCTAAAATTTTAATAGCGATCGATGAAAAATATGCAAATTTAGTAAAAGTTGGCGATACGTTTAAATTTAAGCTTGACGCAACAAGCGAGGAAAAAGAGGTTAAAATCGCGCTAATTTACCCAGAGATAAAAAGAGAGACTAGGAAATTTTACGCCGAGGCTTATGACAGCGGGCTAAAGCCAGGTATGTTTGGTCAAGGAAAAGTGATAATCGGCGAAAATAAATGATAAAAACAGCCATCAACCGTCCCATAACTACGCTTATGATATTTTTAAGCCTCGTTGTCTTTGGCACCTACTCGCTAAAGACGATGAATGTAAATTTATACCCGCAAGTAAATATCCCAATCGTTAAGATCACGACCTACGCAAACGGCGATATGAACTACATCAAGACAAAGATCACGCAAAAGATCGAGGACGAGGTCTCAAGCATCGAGGGGATAAAAAAGCTTTACTCAACCAGCTTTGATAACCTAAGCGTGGTAAGCATCGAATTTGAGCTAAATAAAGATCTAGAGAGCGCTACAAACGACGTTCGCGACAAGATGCAAAAGGCACGTCTAAATGCAAACTACGAGATAGAAAAGCTAAATGGCCTCTCATCTTCTGTCTTTAGTCTCTTTATCAAAAGGCTTGATGGCAATGAAGCTAAGCTAATGCAAGAGATCGATGACGTGGCAAAGCCGTTTTTGGAGCGCATTAGCGGCGTTTCAAAGGTCAAGACAAATGGCTTTTTAGAGCCAGCGGTGAAAATTTTACTAGATAGATTTAAGCTTGATAAAAACGCTCTTAGCGCAAATGAAGTGGCAAATTTGATAAAGGTTGAAAATTTAAAAGCGCCGCTTGGCAAGATAGAAAATGAAAAAATCCAAATGGCTATCAAGTCAAATTTCAGCGCCAAAAGCATAGATGAGATAAGAAATTTAACGATCAAACAAGGGGTCTTTTTAAAAGATATCGCGAGCATTGAGCTCTCTTACAAAGACGCAAACGAAGCAGCGATAATGGATAAAAAAAGTGGCGTCTTGCTTGGTCTTGAGCTAGCCCCAGACGCAAACGCTCTAACAGTGATCGCTCTAGCTAAGTCAAAGCTAGATCAGTTTAGAAGCCTGCTTGGCAATGAGTATGAGGTAAAAATAGCCTACGATAAGAGCGAAGTGATACAAAAGCACATCGATCAAACCGCCTTTGATATGATCCTTGGCGTCTTGCTAACCATCGTAATCGTCTATCTATTTTTAAGAAATTTCTCGATCACCATCATCTCAGTCGTAGCGATCCCAACTAGCATCGTGGCGACATTTTTCATCATAAATGCCCTAGGCTACGACATAAACCGCCTAAGTCTCATAGCGCTGACCCTTGGCATCGGAATTTTCATCGACGATGCGATAGTTGTCACTGAAAATATCGCTAGCAAGCTAAAAGATGAGCCAAATGCCCTAAAAGCAAGCTTTGCAGGCATAAAAGAGATAGCATTTAGCGTCTTTGCGATCTCGCTCGTGCTGCTTTGCGTCTTCGTGCCAATAGCCTTTATGAGCGGTATCGTTGGCAAGTACTTTAACTCCTTTGCGATGAGTGTGGCAGCTGGTATCGTCATCTCGTTTTTTGTTAGTATCTTTCTCGTGCCAACGCTTAGTGCTAGGTTTGTAGATGCCAAAGAAAGCAGCTTTTTTCTAAAGAGTGAGCCATTTTTTGAGGCGCTTGAAAATGGCTATGAGAAGCTTTTAGCCTTGGCGCTTAAATTTAAGCTCATATTTTTAGCTATAACGATTGCGGTCGTTGTTTGCTCGTTTGGACTGGCTAAATTTGTAGGCGGTGACTTCATGCCAAGCGAGGATAACTCGGAGTTTAACATCTACTTTAAGCTTGATCCTTCACTTAGCCTGCAAGCTAGCAAAGAGAGACTAAAAGATAAAATTTCACTCATAAACGCCGATCCTCAGGTCGCTTACGCCTACTTCATCCTTGGCTACACAGATGCCAAGCAGCCTTATCTTGTAAAGGCTTACGTTAGGCTAAAGGAGCTAAAAGATAGAGCTAATCACGAGCGGCAAAACGCCATCATGCAAAGTTTTCGTGACAAGCTAAAGAGCGATGATATGAGCGTCATTGTAGCTGACTTGCCAGTGGTTGAAGGTGGCGATGTGCAGCCAGTAAAGCTTACTATCACATCTGAAAATGGCAAGGAACTAGAGAAATTTGTGCCAAAGATCAGCAAAATGCTAAAAGAGATAAACGACGCAACGGATGTAAATTCGCCCGAAGAAGATCTGCTAAAGCGCGTGCAAATTTCTATTGATGAAGATAAGGCTAAAAGGCTAAATTTAGATAAAGCCAGCATCGCAAGTGCTGTTTATAGCGCATTTAGCCAGAACGAGGTCTCTGTTTTTGAAAACGAAAATGGCAAAGAGTATGAGCTTTATATGCGTCTTGATGATAAATTTAGAAGCGATACAAATGATATTTTAAAGACCAAGATAAGAAGCAAGGAGGGCTTTTTTGTCACACTTGGCGATGTAGCGACGATTAGTTTTGAGCAAAAGCCAGCTAGTATTTCAAGGTTTAATAGAGCTGATGAGATAAAATTTTTAGCAAATACCAAAAACAACGCTCCGCTAAATAGCGTGGCAAATGAAATTTCAAAGAAGCTTGATGAAATTTTGCCTGCAAATTTCAAGTATAAATTTCTAGGATTTGTTGAGCTCATGGATGATACGAACGCTTCTTTTATCTTTACAGTAAGTGCGAGCGCTGTGCTTATTTACATGGTGCTTGCTGCACTTTATGAGAGCTTTTTGTTGCCATTTCTCATCATGCTTGCCATGCCGCTTGCATTTTGTGGTGTCGTGATAGGTCTTTTTATAAGTGGCAATCCTTTTAGCCTATTTGTCATGGTTGGCGTCATCTTGCTCTTTGGCATGGTCGGTAAAAACGCCATTTTGGTGGTTGATTTTGCAAACCACTTTGCAAATAGCGGCATGGAGGCGAACGAAGCTGTGAAAATGGCTGCTAAGAAGCGACTAAGAGCTGTTTTGATGACCACTTTTGCGATGATATTTGCCATGCTGCCACTTGCTCTTAGCAGGGGTGCTGGCTATGAGGCCAACTCACCTATGGCTACAAGTATCATCTTTGGGCTCATTAGCTCGACTTTGCTAAGCTTGCTTGTCGTGCCAGTGCTTTTTGCATGGGTCTATAATCTTGATAAATTTATAAGAAAATTTTATGAAAGGGAGAGAATTTGAAGAAAATTTTAGCTGTTTTGCTCTTTGCTTTGCCTCTTTGGGCTGGAAATTTACTAGAGATCATCGCTCTAGCGCAAAGTGCAAGGCTTGAAAGCTTGAAAGAATTTAATAAAAATGAATATATAAATAAAAATAAGAGTAAAAAGCTAAATTTATCCCTTGATGGCAGATATACTTTTATCCCTGATGAGATAAAGGGCGGATATATGACAAAGGCTGGATCAATCACGGCAAAGGTTGAGTATCTTATCTTTGATGGCGGTGCGAGCGAGGCTGCTGATAAAATTTTAGACCACAAGGGCGTGGAGAAAATTTACAAAGATGAAGAGCTGATGAATCTCACTGCTTTTCAGGTCGCAAAGGTCTATTTTAATGCCGTTGCACTAAATTCGCTTATAAATTTAGAGACAAAATTTGTGGATAGTTTTGCAAAAGCTGCGGCTGAAAATGAGTTTTGGTTTGAGTATGGCGAGATAAATAAAGCTGAGTTTGATGCGATAAATTTCACGTTAAATAAAAAAAGAGCTGAGCTTGACGAGCTTGGGCTTAAGCTAGCCGAGCTAAACTCAAGGATAAATTTGCTCTCAAACGGCGAGATCGGCTTTAATGCTGGCTCAAAGATAATGATGCCAGATTTTAGTAAAGATGATATAAGCGCAAAACTTGGGGCGATGGAGCAAGAAAAATTTATAAAAGAGCAAGAAAATGAGAAGCAAAAGAGCAAATTTGCTCCAAAAATTTACTTAAAAGATACGCAAAGTGTGAATAATAACAGCTTTAAAAAAGGTGAGAGGACGACTTCGCAGATGATAGGCGCTTACGCTGATGCGAACAAGCCTAGAGTGGAGTTTGAGTGGAAGCTGCCTGATAGCTTAAGTCTTAGTAAACAAAGTCAAGCTAAACGCATTGAAGAGCAAAAGGCGGCACTTGATCTAAGCGATGAAGAAAATAGGATAATCACTCGCCTAAAAGAGCTAGAAAGCACGATCAAAGGCTTAAATGCAAAGTTAAATTTGCAAGATTTGAAGCAAGATAAGCTTGATAGTGATTTTATTGATTTGTTAAATGGCTATCTTGATGGTGAGATAAAATATGAAGAATTTTTGTTTGTGAGTGAGAAAAATTTTAGCGATAGGGCAAATTTCATACTTGATAGCGATTTACTTGAGTTAAACAAGCTTGAGTATTTTTTTGAATGTGCAAGAAAAATAAACGAGGTGATAATTGAATAAACTGATCTTTGTAACCATTTTGTGGGCGTTTAGCTTTAGTTTGATAGGTGAGTTTTTAGCTGGCAAGGTTGATAGCTATTTGGCTGTTTTTATTCGGGTTGCGCTTGCGAGCTTAGTCTTTTTACCATTTACAAAATTTCGTGGCATTAGCCCAAAGCTAGCATTTGGCATCATGGCGATCGGAGCGGTGCAAATAGGACTTATGTATCTATTTTATTACAATTCATTTTTGTATCTAAGTGTGCCAGAAGTCGCACTTTTTACCATTTTTACGCCGTTTTACGTTACGCTCATCTATGACGCATTTAGCTTTAAATTTAGGCCACTTTATCTATTTAGCGTTGGCGTTGCGGTTTTTGGAGCTTTGGTTATAAAATACGGCGCTATAAACGATGGTGTATTAAAGGGCTTTTTGCTAGTGCAAGCGGCAAATATCTGCTTTGGAGCAGGGCAGAGTGCATATAAAGCACTTTTAGAAAAATTTGACGTCGATCAAAAAAATGTCTTTGGCTACTTTCACTTTGGTGCATTTTTAGTAGCTGTCGTTGCACTTCTTGCTCTTGGCAATCCAGCCAAATTTTCACTTACTTCAACACAAATTTTAGTGCTTCTCTGGCTTGGAGTGGTCGCTAGTGGGCTAGGGTATTTTATGTGGAACAAAGGTGCTTGCGAGGTCGATAGCGGCGTGCTTGCCATCATGAATAACGCTCTCATTCCAGCTGCTATCATTGTAAATTTAGTCTTTTGGCAAAAGGATACAAACTTAACTAGGCTAATTTTAGGCGCTGTTATAATGTATATATCTTTGATAATTCATAACAAGATAATGAAATTTTATGGTATGAAGATCGCTTAGGCGTAAATTTTATAGCTAGCAATAGCGAAGCATAAAAGCCCAAGTAGTGGCAAGATGTAGAATATGGATCTAAATTTTATAGCTAGAAGTGAAGCGATATTATAAAAGATAAAAATAATAGCTGGCACGAAAATTTTAGTCGAGCTTAGTCTAAAATTTAAAATATTATTTAGCAAGCCATCAAAAATGTCGCCATACGAAGCGATATGAAGTGCAGCACTTAATGGATAAAAAACGCTAAAGATGTAGTTGATAGCAAGGACGCTAAGCTGCTGTAAGCTAATGAGTGGAAAGAAATAAAGCACGCAAATTTCCATTGCAAAGCAAACATATAAATTTAAAAGAATAAGATGAATGAAGGGCGAAAATTTATCTTTTAGGTGTTTAAAATATAAAAATATGTAAAAGACGCCCATGAGTGAAAAGTAAAAACCTACGCTAAAAAGTAGCTGTGGAAAGAGCGATATGCTAACAAGTGCCACTATAAAAAGTGTTTTGAAGTTTAAAATTTTGACGCCTTTTAACATGCAATAAAATCCTAAAATGCTCATTAAAAATGCTCGCAAAAAGCTTGGTATAAAGCCTATTATAAAAAAGTAAAATGACAAGACTATAAAAACGACAATGGCTAGATCAAAGTTGTAGTTTCTAAAAGGTAAAAACCTCGCATATAAAAATTTTAAAAGTGGCCTAAATACAAAAAATATAACTGCGCTTATGAAACCTAAATGATAGCCACTTATGGCTATAAGATGCGCTATACCAAGGTGCGAGACATCATCTCTTAACTCTGCGTCAATACTTGTGCCTAAAAATAGAGCCGAGTAGAGCTGTGAAATTTTACTATTTTCATGCTGGGCGTAGATTAGTGATTGTAATTTTTGATTGATATTTAGCGTGGCTTTTTGTGGTAGTTTTTCGCGTGAAAAGCTAGGCATATAAAAGGAGGAAGCAAGATAGTCTTTAAAACTAACGTCTAAATTTATGACGCTTAGAAATATATTATCTCCAGCTTTAAAGTCATCTGTTTTAGCTCCAAGTGTATAAAATGAAAACTCATCAGTCTTAAGCTTTAAAATTTGCCTTTTCTTGCCGTCATCTCCAAGCTTTTCATAGCTAGAAATCACGGTTGCTGTTAGCTCTTGTTCGCCTTTGTCCATAAAAATTTGATATTTATGATAGCTAATAGCTAAATTTATAGAAAAAATGCAAAGGCAAAACAGGCAAAATATAGTAAAAATTTCTCTATTTTTTAAAGCTTTAAAACGCATCAGCCTTCAAATGAAACATCAGATACTGGCATTGCAGACATATCTTCAAATCTTGAGTGTTGCTTTTGAAAGAGCACATCAACTGAGCCAGTTTCGCCATTTCTATTTTTGCCAACTATGATCTCAGCCTTTTCTTGAAGCTTATTAAAGACATGATTGCTCTTGTACTCTTTGCCCTCGGCACTTGCGCGTTTTTCTTTCTCTTTTTCTTCTTGTTCTAGATAAAACTCATCTCTATAAACAAAAAGAATGATGTCAGCATCTTGCTCGATCGCTCCTGACTCTCTTAGATCGCTTAGCATAGGGCGTTTGTTTGCGCGAGATTCGAGGCTTCTGTTTAGCTGAGAAAGTGCGATGATTGGCATATCTAGCTCACGTGCCAAAAGCTTTAATCCACGAGAAATTTCAGCTATTTGGACGTGACGATCAGCGTAGTTATTTGTACTCATCATAAGACCGATGTAGTCAATCACGCAAAGTGAAATTTCAGGATGCATAGCCTTTAGTTTTCGCATTTGCGTTCTTACTTGATGGATATTTACATAGCCGCTATCATGTACAAAAAGCTTGCTAGCAGCAAACTCTTCGCAAGCATCGCTAAATCTAGCCAACGCTTCATCATCCATCTTTGCAGTCATTATGTCTTGAAGCGGGATAGAGGTCTTGCTTGCTAGCATTCTCATCATTATCTGCTCAGCTGGCATCTCGAGCGAGAAGAAAACAACTCCAGCATTATTTTTTAGAACCTGACTCATAAAATTTAAACAAAGTGTCGTTTTTCCCATGCCTGGACGAGCTGCGACGATGATGAGGTCACCATTTTTAAAGCCCTTTATCATCTCATTTAGCTTTTTAAATCCAGTGTCAAGTCCAACGATATCTTTTTCGCCAAGTAAAGCTTGAGCATTAATATGATCCATCATTTTCATGATGATCTCTTTGCCTTCTTTTATAACTCCAGTGCTTCCACCTTCTATCAAAGAGTAAAATTCCTGGCTAAGATCATCAACCATATCACGGCTTGGTTTGTCTTCATTTACTTTGCTTGGTATATTGTGAGCGATCTTTACAAGACTTCTTTTTATGGATTTTTCTCTTAGTTCGTTTGCGTATTTTTGAATGTCTATTAGGGAATTTGTGCCCAAAATATCTAGTATTAGCTCTTCGTCGTATTTTTCGCCAAGTCTATTTTTTAAAAATGGCATAGTTATAGGATCATCGCTATTTAGGCAAGCTACCATTGCATCGTATATTTGCGAATGCCCTTTTAGATAAAAATCCTTTGCCTTAACAATATCAAAAATTTCACCTAAAATATCGTTGTTTTGCAAAATGGAGCTTAGTATAGCTCGCTCCATATCAATGTCGTAAAGGTTGGTAAATTCTATCTCGTTAACTCTTTGCTTTGCCACAACTTTTCCTTTAGTCTCTACTTTTTATCTCATCATCGATCTCTTGTAAAAATCTATCTACAAGCTCGCTTTCAGGCAGTCTTGCGACCACTTCGCCGTGACGCATTATCATGCCATTTCCTTTGCCAAATGCTATGGCAACATCTGCGCCTTTTGCCTCGCCGATAGCATTTACCACGCAGCCCATCACTGAGACATTTAGCGGCTCTTTTATCCCTTTTGTCTTTTCTTCTACGAGCTTTACTGCAGCCATGAGATCAGCTTGCAAACGCCCGCAAGTTGGGCATGAGATGATATTTAGTCCCTCTTTTTGTCGGCCGCTATCTTTTAAGATCGCCTTTGCGACTTTGATCTCTTCTTCAAGCTCGCCTGTAATGCTAACTCTCATCGTGTCGCCGATGCCCTCCAGTAGCAGTCCGCCTAGCGCGATAGCGGACTTGATAGTCGCGTGAAAAGTGGTACCTGCCTCAGTAACGCCAAGGTGAAATGGATAATTTGTCTTTGGGCGAAGCGCTCTATAAGCTTGCATCGTGCGTTCAACGTCGCTTGATTTAAGTGAAATTTTGATATCTGTAAAGTCAAAATCCTCAAGAAGTTTGATGTTATACATAGCACTCTCCACCATCGCCTCCACAGTGCGGCCGTAGCGGTCCTCAAACTGCTTTTCAAGCGAACCAGAATTTACACCTATTCGGATAGGTAAATTTCGCTGTTTGCAGGCATCAACGACCGCTTTTATATTTTTGGCTGAGCCGATGTTGCCGGGATTTATGCGGATAGCATCGACAAATTCGCTAACGATGAGCGCATAGGTGTGATTAAAATGAATGTCTGCAACGACTGGTATTGGGGAGCTTGCAACGATCTGTTTTAGCGCGCTGGCGTCTTCTTTATCAAAAACTGCGCAACGCACGATATCACAGCCCGCAAAATAAAGCCGCTGTATCTGTTCTAACGTGCCTTTTACGTCTTTCGTCTTTGAAAAGGTCATCGACTGCACGGATATTGGTGCGTCACCGCCTATTAAAACATTGCGAATTTTTATCTGTTTTGTTGGGTATCGTTGCAAAATTTTGCCTTTAAATTTTTATTGGGGATTATAAAGAAAAATGGCTTTTAAAAGGCTTGAAAATTTATTTTTAATAGTTTATAAAAATTAGTATTTTTATTGGATGTAGTTTCTAAAATTTTACTTACTCTTTATAGCCAACTTATCAAATTTCATAATGCTTTCATAAGCCTTAGGTTTCTCTATTATCTATTTTAAAATTTACCATGTCTTTGTTGGATAGTTTTTAGGCTAGCATTTTTAACTAAAATTGACTGGGTCTATATCAATATCACTAAGCTCGCTTTTGCAGAGATTTGCAGCTTTTAAAAGAGGTATATGAGAGTTTGAGCGGAGTAAAATTTCATATCTAAATTTGCTTCCAAGATACTCTATCTGGCACTTTCCGTATCCTATGATCTCAAGCTCATCGCTTCTTAAAGGTTCTATTCTTTGCACAAATTCATTCATTGTATTTTTTACTATGTTTTCATCTTTATGCGAGATGATAATGCGAAGAAGCCTGGTAAATGGCGGATAAAGCCCCTCGCGGTAGCCAATCTCTTCTTTTAGAAATGCGTCATAATCGCTGATGTAGCTCTCAAAAAATTCTCTTTGTTTGCTTTGAATGATAACTCTACCAGCCCCGTTTCTACCAGCTCTTCCGGCTACTTGCATGGCAAGAGCGAGCGTTCGCTCTCTGGCCTTATAATCAGGAAAATTTAAAAGCTCGTCAAATCCCATGATGACAGCAAGCTCTACGTTGTGGTAATCATGCCCTTTGCTTAGCATTTGCGTACCAAGTAAGATGTCTATTTTACCGTCGTTAAATTCCTTCAAAGCCTTTACGAGCTTATTTTGCGTCGTGATCTCGTCTCTATCAAATTTAGCGATCCTAGCGTTTGCAAACTCAGCTTGCAGCCTCTCAAGAAGCTCGCTAGTGCCGATCTTTTTAGCCTCTATCATCTCGCTGCCGCACTGGTGGCAGGTCTTTGGTACGGCCATTTTATGCTCGCAGTATTGACACTTTAGCACGTTTTGTTTTTTGTAGTAGCTCATACCGATGCTACAAAAAGGACACTTTAGCGTTTCACCGCAGTTTTTACAGACTAGATATTTAAAATTTGCCCTTGTTGGCAGGCAGATGACAGCTTGCTTTTTATTTGCGAGTGTTTTTGAAATTTCATCTTTTAAAATTTCACTAATTCCAGTCTCGCTCTCATCGAAAATGTAATTTTTTTGCGAATCAAAATATGTCCCTTTTAAGCGAAAATGCTCCTGCTTGTAAAAGCTAGTAAGGCTTGGCGTGGCACTTCCAAGCACCACTTGTAGATCAAATTTGTTAGTTAGAAAGAGGGCAAGGTCTCTTGCATTGTAGTGTGGTTTTGAACCTGTATTTTTGTAGCTATCGTCGTGTTCTTCGTCGATGATGATGAGTTTTAGCCTCTCAAGTGGTAAAAATAAAGCAGATCTTGCACCTGCAATGAGCCTAACTTTGCCACTTTTTATATCTTGTAAAATTTTCTCTTTTTTCTTTGGCGTGATTTTTGAGTGCCAGACTGCTATTGCCTCGCCAAAAAAGCCCTCAAGACGCTTTTGCATCTGTGGTGTAAGTGAAATTTCAGGCATCAAAAATAGTGCTTGACCGCCTGCGTTTAAAATTTCTCTGATCTTAGCGATGTAAATCTCGCTTTTTCCGCTTCCAGTGTCGCCAAAGATGAGTGAAATTTTACGCTTATTTATAAATTCCAAAGCCTCTTGCTGTTTTTCACTTAGTTTGGGTGCTACATTAAAATTTTGATTTTCATAAATTTGATCTGTTGCAATAGTGTCATTTGGTTCAAATAAATTTAGGCTGACACCAAGCTCGCATGTGTAATATTTTGAGATAAATATTGCCAATTCACTTTGCATTGAAGTTAGATTAATCGGTAGAATTTCTAAAATTTTACTTGTTTTAAACTCTGGTTCGCCAGTCTCTTTTAGGACAAAGGCAGTAAGAATTTTGCCTCTTAAAGAAGCCTTTACGCCTTGAAATTTTTCTAGTTTTTGATCGCTTTCATAAGTGAGTGGGGCTAAATTTAGCCCATAAAATGCGAGTATGTAATAATGCATTACTGAAGTGATTTGCAAATTTCATTTTCATCACTGCAACCAAAATCACCAGTATTTTTGTCGTATTTGAAATTTGCTACTTTGCCATCTAGCCTAAATGTGTATTTGTCATCGCTTATTCTGTGCCAGCCATTTTTGCTGCCGCTATCTTTTATCGGTATATTTATAACATTTTTAAAGAGTTTACTTGGATCGCCATCGTCTAGTTTTTGTGGAAATTCTGGCTTTGCTTGCAAGATATTGTCATTGTATTTTAGTGAAATTCCACTTCTTATAGCGGCAAGTTGAGTTTTTGCATTTGAGATGGTAGCATCGCTTCTAGAAAAAAATAGTCTAGGTATAGCGACTGTGCTTAAAATGCCTAGTATAACTACTATAAATATCAGCTCAAGCAAGGTGTAAGCTCGTCTTTTCATCTCTCTTCTCGCTTTAATATCTCATCAACGTTGCCAGTTAAATTTTTTACCGCCTTTATCACAGCATAATTTTCATAACATTTTTCTATAAAGGCGTTTAAAAGCTCTTTTGGCTCGATAAATTGGCGTCCGCCCATTAAATTTTGCCAGTCATCTTCAAAGAATTTAGCAAAATCATCATCAAGCGTGATCGTGTAGTCGCGAGATGATATCGTGAGCGTGATTTTTTTCATATTTTAGCCAAGCTTATCTGCCAAGGACAGCTTCGATTTTTCTCATTACATCGTCAGCTTCGGTATTTTTCTTGTCAAGATCCTCTTCTAAACGCATGATTTGATTGCTTTTTGCCTCATTTTGTGCTTTTAAAGTTACGATCTCGTTGCGTAACTCTTCGTTTATTTTGCAAAGTTCGTCATATTTTGTGATCAGGTCATTTACTTTATCGCTTAGTGTGGTTAAGATCGCATTATCTTCAAACATAAAAGTTCCTTTAAAATAATAATTAGGCTCGTATTCTAACACGCAGAGGCTAAATTCTTATTAAAATTCTCATTTGACAAAGCACTATCTTTGCTATAAAATTCGCTCAAATTTAAAGGCAATCAATGAGTAAATTTGAAATTTCATCTAAATTTAGCCCAAGCAGCGACCAAGCAAGAGCGATAAAAGAGATAGTAAAAAGCATAAATTCAGGCAATAAATACCAAACTCTTCTAGGTGTAACAGGGTCCGGCAAAACTTTCACCATGGCAAACGTAATACGTGAGCTAAATATGCCAACTCTTATAATGACGCATAACAAATCCCTTGCCGCGCAGCTTTATAGCGAATTTAAGGGCTTTTTCCCAAAAAATCATGTCGAGTACTTCATAAGTTACTATGACTACTACCAGCCAGAGGCCTACATCCCAAGAAGCGACCTATATATAGAAAAGGATAGCTCAGTAAATGAGGAGCTTGAACGCCTGCGTCTCTCTGCGACGGCTAGCTTGCTAAGCTTTGATGACGTCGTCTGCGTAGCCTCAGTCTCTGCAAACTACGGACTTGGTAATCCAAGCGAGTATAAAGGGATGGTCGCCTACCTAAATGTTGGACAGAAATTTAGCCAAAGAAAGCTTTTAGAGCAGCTTGTCGATATGGGCTACAAGCGAAATGATAACTACTTTGACAGGGGTGACTTTCGTGTAAATGGCGATGTGGTGGATATTTACCCAGCTTACTACAATGATGAAGCCCTAAGGGTCGAGTTTTTTGGCGATGAGATCGATGCGATGTATCATTTTGACGTGCTTGATAACAAGAGGCTAAAGGACATCTCTAAATTTACACTTTACGCCACCAGTCAGTTCATCGTGGGTGCTGATAGGCTAAAGATCGCTATGAAGGAGATCGAAGAGGAGCTTGACGTGCGCTTGAAAGAATTTAACGAGCAGGGCAAGCTAGTTGAGGCGCAGAGACTAAAGCAAAGGGTGGAATTTGACCTTGAGATGATGGCAAGCACGGGCATGTGTAAAGGTATCGAAAACTACGCGCGCCACTTAACCGGACAAAAGCCCGGAGAGACGCCGTACTCGATGTTTGACTACTTTGAGATAAGTGGCGAGGACTATTTGGTCATCGTCGATGAGAGCCACGTGAGTTTGCCGCAGTTTAGGGGCATGTATGCGGGTGATAGGAGCCGTAAAGAGGTGCTTGTCGAGTATGGATTTCGCTTGCCTTCAGCGCTTGATAACAGGCCGCTTAAATTTGATGAGTTTGTAAGCAAAAAGGCGAAATTTCTCTTTGTCTCAGCCACGCCAAACGAATACGAGCTTGGTATCAGCCAGGGGCACGTCTATGAGCAAATTTTGCGTCCTACGGGGCTGCTTGATCCGATCATCGAGATAAAAGATAGTGACAATCAAGTTGAAGCGCTATTTGACGAGGCAAAGGCGGTCATCGCTAGAGGTGAGCGAGTGTTAGTTACGGTGCTAACTAAAAAGATGGCCGAGGAGCTAAGCCGCTACTACATCGAGCTTGGCGTCAAGGTCAAATATATGCACTCAGACATCGACGCGATCGAGCGAAACGAGATCATTAGGGGGCTTAGAAGTGGCGAATTTGACATGCTAATAGGCATAAATTTGCTCCGTGAGGGGCTGGACCTGCCTGAAGTGAGCCTGATAGCCATAATGGATGCCGATAAAGAGGGCTTTTTGCGCTCGACAACGAGCCTTATACAGACGATGGGGCGTGCGGCTAGAAATGTAAATGGCAAGGTGCTAATGTTTGCCAAAAAGATAACAAAATCAATGAAAGAGGCGATCGATACGACGACTGCTAGGCGTAAATTTCAAGATGAATACAACAAAGCTCACGGCATAACGCCGCACTCTGCAAGCAGAAATATCGAAGAGAGCTTGCATGTCGAAGATGATGGTGAAATTTACAAGCGTGGTAAAAATTTAGAGAAGATGCCAGCTAGCGAGCGAGCTGCGATCGTAAAAGAACTAAGAAAGCAGATGCTTGAAGCGGCTGCACAGCTGGAGTTTGAGAAGGCGGTGGCACTACGTGATGAAATAGCGAAGATGAGAAAAATATAAGCGTTGTCTTTTTGTGTATCTTTAAATGAGCTTGCTAAATTTTGCTCGACAGACTATATGTCTAGTCTACGCAAATTTTAAACCGTACAACATTTAAATCTATCACAAAATATTACCGCTTTTGAGCCCATTCGTATCGTAAATTTCGCCTCGTCTCCTCATAGCGAAGCTAAAGACAAAATCATCTTATCTTTAGCTGTTTAAACTATAAATTTATCGCAAAATGCCGTTTTATGATCTATCCTGCTCTCTTGTGTCTTTTTTTACGCTATACCAAGCAATTAATAAAAAGAAAAGCTCTGCTATATTAAAAAGGTCTATGTTTTTAGCTAAAAGGCCTATAAAGTTTGGTCTACCTGGAAATAGTAGTACTAAAAGTACGACTGAACTTACCACAAACAATATAAAATTTATCCAAAATAGCCTACTTTTAGTTGCGCTCACTAATCTTGTTGTAAATAAAAATAAAAATACTGTAGCTAACAAATGAGCAAATACTCCAATGTATAAGATTGTATTGGCACTAGAAACTAAAGATTTAATTGAGGCATTGTGCGTACCAAAGATATTTAAAAAATTATAATCGTAAGCATATATATACATGTAGTCAGTTGTTGCTTTTGCTATTGTAAATATCACAAAAAGGATAGAGAAAAATAAGAAATTTGTATGCAGTCTTATCTCATTTAACGTACGTGCTATCTGCTTAATGGCAGAGCAAATAACCGCTAATATTATCGCGTAAGCAAGAGGCTTTATAAATATTATTGGTCGAAGTGACATTCTTTCTTGATGTGCTAACAAATATTCAAAAAATATATAGTAAAAAAATGTTGCAACAAGGCCAACTAAACAGGCTTTCACGGCTAATTGGCTTGGAGATTTGATAGTAGTCACGTTTAAAATCCCATCTTCGATAGTTACTTGAATTTCGTCACTACTTGCTTGTGTCTTTAGTCGCCACCATGCGATTAAAGCAAGAAAGAAAGCTCCAATATCAATATAATTATAAATTTTGTGATCAATTTTAATAAAGTAGCTTGCTATGTGAGATGCGCCAAATAACGCATAAGCCCAAAACATTTTTTCTTTTGTTATTTTTCCTAATTTTGCGATAGATATAAATAAAAATAGTGATGCTGTTACGAATAATACTCTCAATAAATAGCTACGATAAATAAATAGCTGTTTAAACAGGTCATGATTATACATGATCTCTTCGTCGCTATAAAAATAATTCAATATCGTAAAGATAAAATCATCATGGTTAAAATTTCTTTCTCCTAGATACATAACAATTTTAAAAGTCAAAAGAGTTAAAATGACATATATCAAAATGAAAATAGTAAAAATTTTAAAATATGTTCTTAGTTTTGAGGAATTATAAATAGAGCATATCAATGAAATAGCAAAAAATAAAAGTAGCCAACTGATAGAGTCGCAGCATGCTTTGAGGATAAGACTGAAATCACGATCAAGGGTTTTGTAAAGCCCTGAAACGAAAACTAGATACTTAAATATCGCCACAATACAAGATATAATCCCCAACTCTCTGGCACTTTTTAACGTATATTTTTTTTCTTGTTGTAACGGTTCCAAATTTACTCCTTAAATTAAATTAGTTATTTTATTGTAATTAGTCTAAAAAATATTTAAATATTTTAAATCAGGTTAATTTATTTTAATTTGGTATTTATTTATCTCGTGACTGGCCTTAAAAAGTAGCTAGAAACCGCGCATATAAGCGATACTACTGCGATAAAGTAAAATGAGTGTATAAGGCTAAAGATGTCAGCGATCTTGCCGATGACTGTTGCGAATATGTCGCCGATTGTGATACTAAGGCCAAGCATTACGCCGGAGGCTAGGCCGATTTGATTTGGCTATAAAGACTAGCATCCCTTTTAGGCCAAAATTTCCCACAAAAATGGCGACTAAAATGGGCCCAACTGCAAATCCGACATTGCCACCAAATGAAAATATACTTATGCTTTTGGCTCTATTTTTGGTGTTTGAGGCGTAGTTTACGATCCTTGCAGTACTTGGGTGAAAGAGCGCGGCGCCGATACCGCTTATCATCACGCAGACCAAGATGAGGTAGTAGTTTGTAACAAAGCCAGTTAGGCTCATGCTCTCGCCAGCAAGTAGTAGCCCAAGCGGGATGACGTATGGCAGCTCTTTTTTGTCGCTTAAGCGGCCGATCAGCGATTGGATGAGCGAGCTTGCTAAATTTGTGGCGGTCACGAGCGAGGCGGCTGTGGCGTAGTCGTAGTGGTAGCTTGCGATGAAAAATGGCAGCATCGCGCCAAGGGCACTTTGGTTTATGTCGCTACAAAAGTGCCCAAGCCCCATTAGATACTTTAAATTTTCCGCCTTTTTCATCTAAAATAGCCCTTTTAAAAGCCTCTTTAAATTTTGCTTTTCGCCGTTTGCGCCTTCATCATCTTTGCCCAGCTTTTTATCTAAAAATCTACCTATCTCTTTTTTGACCTTATTTTCAAGATATTGCGATCTGACGTCGTATTTTAGATTATCTGTCGTGCCTGATATCTGCACGTTTAGATCGGTCTTTTCAAGCCTGCAAAAAAGCGGTGCATTAAGCATTTTTGTAGCGGTGTTATAAGTGCCGCCTGTAACCTTTATATCGCTCTTTGGCGAGCTTAAATTTACGTTAAAAATGACATTGTCGCCCTTTATATCGCCGTAAATTTTGCCGTCTTTGTAAATTTCTTTTGTGATGTCCTTGCCGGTGAAGGTTTTTATATTGTTTGTGAGATTTGTGCTGGCTAGGTGACCCTCTTTTAGCAAGATGTCAAATTTGCCGAGCTTTTGCTTTGTCTCGTAGTCAAATTTAGCATCGCCGTTGCCATCATAGAGATGATCAAGAGCTAGGGTCTGCGTTAGCCCCTTTACCTCAAAGTTTTTTAGCACCGCATCAAGCGTGCCGCCTTTGTAGTTCGCCTCTAACTTGCCCCTAAATAGATCATCTGAAGTGGCTTTTACACTTAGGTCATCCAATTTGCCCTCTGCCGTTACGAGGGCTGCAAATTTACCGTGAAGCTCGCGGCCAGCTAAAAATGCAAGCTTATTTAGCTCTGAAACTACCGCTTGAAGCTTTAAGCTTAGCGTGCTTTTGCTCACGTCAAAGCTGCCATCTATGCCCTTTATATCAGCTAGCGAGCTAAGAAAGTCCCCACTAAATTTTGCTATGTCGCCTTTGTAGTTTAGACTCAAATTTGAGCTAAATTTCTCGTTTTCTGGGAATTTTTTATCAAGCATTTTACTAAGCGCTGCGGCGTTAAATTTGCCTTCATTTAGAGTGATCGTTGCGGCGATACTTGGGCTTTTGCTAAAGATATTTTGCCCCTTTGCCTGGACATTTGCCTTAGCGTTTGCCAGCCTATCGTTGCCGCTAAGCGACAAGATCTCTCCTAGCTGCGCCTCTTTTAGGCTAAGATCGAGATTTTCATTTTTTATGGTGGCGTTTAGCTTGCCAGCAAAGGCATCGCCGCCCAAATTTAGCTCATCTATCTTGCTCTCTTTGACCTTTATATCGCCCTCAAGCGCCATTTTTGAGCCAACCTCAAAGCCGCTAACTGCTTTAAATTTCTCAGGGTCGCTAATGAGCAGGGCAAATTTGCTAAAAATTTGGCTGTTTTTTAGGTCATAAACGCCCTTGACATCCTTTAGCTCGCCAAGGTCGCTAAGCATATTTGCGTCAAAATTTACAAGCTCACCTTTTGCGATAGCGACGCCTTTTAGCTCAAATTTAGCCGCATTTTTAAGCTTTGCAAAATCTTTGTTTATAATGCCATTTTTTATCTCAAATTTAGCCTCTCCTGCAAGTTTTTTTAGCTCGTCAAAGCCGCTAAAATTTGCGTTTAAATTTATCTGCCCGTCTGCGTAGCTAGGCTGCAAGGCAAGCGCTAGAAGCTCTTTTAGCTTGATATTTGCTGCATTTATGACTAAATTTTTACTATCAAAATTTGCATTTATTTTGCCGCCAAGGCCGTTTATGCCAGCCTTTAGGTTTTTAAGAGTATTTTCTTGCATCGTAATTTCACCATTTGCGTCAACGGCGCCACTTAGTTGCTCGCCTAAAAGCTTACCAAGAAGGGCAAGATCAGGAACGTTTAGCAAAAAGTCGCTCTTTAAATTTTTGCTACTTAGATCATAAGTCGTCTCATTTGCTTTTAAAGTGGCTTCAGGCGCAATGATAAGGGTTTTTGCCACTACTTTTTCATTTGCAAATTTAGCATTTATGCCGCCTTTAAAGCTTATATCTTTTGCCAAATTTAGCCCAAATTCGTTTTTAAGAATTTCTTTATTTATTACGCCATCACTTGCTAAAATTTGAGCATTAATGATGGGCTCATTTTTATCATCAACCCCTTGCATATTGCTCGTTAGATCGAGCTTGCCACTAGCTAAATTTGGCTTTTGCGCAAGGGCTGAGATCTCAGAAAGCTCGATATTTTTAGCGTCAAGATTTAGAGCCTTTGGCAGGTAGTCTTTTAAATTTACGTTTAAATTTATATTTGAGCCAAGCACCATGCCAGTTGCCACTAGCTTAAAGTCGCTAAATTTACCAGCGACGTTTGCTTTAGGCGCGATATCTTTTTTTAACCCAAGCTCGCTAGCCTTTGCCTTGTCAGCGTTCATATCTATGTTTAAATTCATGCTTTGAGTAAACAAGGAGAGGTAGCCATTTGCCTTTAAATTTATGGCATTCATCACGGTTGCTTCTAAATTTAGCGTGCTAAATCCTAGGCTAAAATCTTTAAATTTAACATCAATACCACGAGCGAGTGCCTCTTTTTCGATCTTGCCAGCGATAAATTTACTCCCAAATGGGCTAAATATAAAACCAAAGATGCAAGCTATTATGAGCACAAGCGCGCTAACTATGTAAGCTACTTTTTTCATAAAATTCCTTTATATTAGTTTTATACATCACGAAACTTTAGTGTAAGTGACTAAAGTTTTAATAAATTTTAGTATAAATTATTGACTTTTTTAGAAAAAAATGCTAGGATCTCATCACTCAAAAATAAAGAGTGCTAAAAAAGACAATTAAACTAAAAGGATGAACAATGAATTTTCAACCATTAGGCAAGCGTGTTCTAGTCGAACGTGTAGAAGAGACAAAGACCACAGCTTCAGGCATTATTATACCTGATAACGCAAAAGAAAAACCTTTAAGCGGTGAGGTAAAAGCGGTTGGTGCTGAAGTAGAGGGCGTAAAAGTTGGTGATAAAGTTGTATTTGCAAAATACGGTGGCACTGAGATAAATTTAGATGATAAAACATATCTTGTTTTAAACATAGACGATGTTTTAGGTGTGATTAAATAATTTAAAAAGGAAAAACAATGGCAAAAGAAATTTTTTACTCTGATGATGCAAGAAATCGCCTATATGAGGGCGTGAAAAAACTAAATGACGCTGTGAAAGTGACAATGGGACCAAGAGGCAGAAATGTCCTTATCCAAAAGAGCTTTGGCGCTCCAAACATCACAAAAGATGGCGTTAGCGTGGCTAAAGAGGTTGAGCTAAAAGATACTATCGAAAACATGGGTGCAAGCCTAGTTAGAGAAGTGGCAAGTAAGACGAATGACCAAGCAGGTGACGGCACTACAACAGCAACCGTGCTAGCTCACGCGATATTTAAAGAGGGTCTTAGAAACGTAACTGCTGGCGCAAATCCTATCGAAGTAAAACGCGGCATGGATAAAGAAGTAGCAGCGCTTATAGATGCACTAAAAAATATCTCTAAAAAAGTCTCTGGCTCAAAGGAGATCGCTCAGATCGCTACTATCTCTGCAAACTCAGACGAGAGCATCGGCAAACTTATCGCTGATGCGATGGAAAAAGTCGGTAAAGATGGCGTCATAACAGTAGAAGAGGCAAAGTCTATCCAAGACGAGCTAAGCGTTGTTGAGGGTATGCAGTTTGATCGCGGATATCTAAGCCCATACTTCATCACAAACCCTGAAAAGATGCAAGTTGAGCTAAGCAATCCATTTATATTGTTATTTGACAAGAAGATCACAAATTTAAAAGATCTACTTCCGGTGCTTGAGCAAGTACAAAAGAGTGGCAAACCACTTCTAATCATCGCTGAAGATATCGAGGGTGAGGCACTTGCAACGCTTGTTGTAAATAAACTTCGTGGCGTGCTAAACATCTCGGCTGTAAAAGCTCCTGGCTTTGGCGACAGAAGAAAAGCGATGCTTGAAGATATCGCTATTTTAACAGGTGGCGAAGTTATCAGCGAAGAGCTAGGCAGAACACTAGAAAGCGCTACTATAAACGACCTTGGTCAAGCTTCAAGCGTAGTTATCGACAAAGATAACACAACTATCGTAAATGGCGCAGGCGAGAAGTCAGCGATAGACGCTAGAATAACTCAGATCAAAGCGCAAATCGCTGAGACTACAAGCGACTATGACAAAGAAAAACTTCAAGAGCGCCTTGCAAAACTAAGTGGCGGCGTGGCAGTTATTAAAGTAGGTGCTGCGACTGAAACTGAGATGAAAGAGAAAAAAGACCGCGTTGATGATGCTCTAAGCGCTACTCGTGCAGCTGTTGAAGAGGGTATCGTAGTAGGTGGCGGTTCAGCTCTTATCCTTGCTTCAAAGAGTGTAAATTTAAATTTACAAGGTGATGAGGCAATCGGCGCTGAGATCGTTAGAAGAGCGCTTCGTGCTCCACTTCGCCAAATCGCTGAAAACGCTGGCTTTGACGCAGGCGTAGTAGCAAATGCAGTTGAGACAAGCAAAGATGCAAATTTTGGCTTTAATGCTGCAACTGGCGAATATGTAAATATGTTTGAAGCTGGTATCATCGACCCAGTTAAAGTTGAGAGAGTCGCGCTACAAAACGCTGTTAGCGTGGCTAGCTTGCTACTAACAACTGAGGCAACTATCAGCGAGATAAAAGAAGAAAAAGCAATGTCTGCAATGCCTGACATGGGCGGAATGGGTGGTATGGGTGGCATGATGTAGCAGCCCTTTTCGAGCTAGAGCCTTCTAGCTCGAATTTATATTTAAACTTTAACCTCACTAAATTTATAAAATTATTTACTCCTTTTTAAATTTATTCTTGTATCATTTTGCTTTCTTTTAGGGAGAATTTACAATGAAATATGATGAAATTTTTAGAGAATACGACATCCGCGGCATTTTTGAGAAAGACTTGACAGAAGATAGCGTCAAGGCTATAGGGCTTGCTTTGGGTAAGAAATTTAATGAATTTGGCGTAAAAACTTTAAGCGTTGGCTTTGACGCAAGGCTAAGTGCTAGCACGCTTTTTAGGTATCTGCTAAGTGGCCTAAACAAGGCTGGTGGCTTTAAAATTTATAGCATCGGCTTACTTCCAACTCCTGTTGGCTACTTTAGCGTTTATACTGATTATTTCGACGCAAATATCATGATCACTGGCTCTCACAACCCAAAAGAGTACAACGGCTTTAAGATCACCATTAAAAAAGATAGTTTCTTTGGCAAAGATCTGCAAATTTTAAAAGATAAAGTTAATGAAATAATCGCCTCAAATTTAGAGATCGCAGACGATGAGAGCTGTGAGAAATTTAATATCTTAGAAAAATATGTCGAGTTTTTTGTAAAAGAATTTAGCGAGCTTAAAAATTTCAAAAAGCCTTTTGTTATCGACTGCGCAAACGGTGCTGTTGGCGTGAGCTTGGTGCCGATCGTTAAGGCTCTTGGGCTAAATGCAAAAATTTTATATGAAGATCCAGACGGAAATTTCCCAAATCACCACCCAGACCCAAGCGAAAAAGAGAATTTAAAAGAGCTGTTTTCACTCATTAAAAAGAAGGAATTTAACCTTGGATTTGGCTTTGACGGAGATGGCGACAGGATTGCGGTTATAACGCCAAAAAGAGATATAAAAGGCGATGAACTAGCCTATCTTTATGCACTAAATATGAAACATCCAAAGGTGCTTGGTGAGGTAAAATGCTCGCAAAATATGTATGATGAGATCGCCAAGATCGGCGAAGTTTTCATGGGCAAGACTGGGCATAGCAACATCAAAAAAATGATGAAAGAGTTAAACGTAGATCTAGCAGCCGAAGTGAGCGGTCATATCTTTTTTAAAGAGCGCTATTTTGGCTTTGACGATGCGCTTTACGCGATGATGAGGGTGCTTGAGCTAGTTCACAAGGGCTTTGACCTTGATGGCGAGCTTGATAAGATGCCACTTGTCTTTAGCACCGATGAGATCAAGGTAAAGACGACTGATGAGGCTAAATTTAAGATAGTTGCTAAGTTAAAAGAGTGCGTGAAAAACGAGAGTTGCGATCTACCAAAGATAAAAAATATCATCGACATTGATGGCATAAGAATTCAGTTTGAAAATGGCTGGGCGCTGGTACGCGCGTCAAATACAACGCCAGTTATTGTTACTAGATTTGAGGCAAAGAGCAAGGAATTTTTAGAAGAGATCGAGCAAAAAGTAACAAATCTACTAAAGAGCTTAATGTAGCTTGCAAAGGCATTTTGGGCTAAATTTACTCTAAAATGCCTTTTAGAATTTTATTTAAATATTTAAAAACTAAGTTGTATCTTTCTCGCCTAGCTTTCGTGGATTTTTTTGGAAACTTTGCATACATACCATCTAGAAGCTTATAACAAGTACCTGTCTTTAAATTTATCAAAAACATGCGCCTTAGCTTTTTTGAACTTTCATGTGGATAATGCAATTTAAATCCGCAAGTAGTCTATCTAATGCCGGTATTCTTTTTATAAAATAGCTTATTATTGTAAGGCTCGTCTACTAGCTTGCTACTCAGGTATGTAAGATATCCGCCCTTTATGGATTTTATGCAATGTAATCTACTGGTAAAAATTTTTACAAACGTATTTGTTAAATTTAAAAAAAAGAGAGATGGCGTAAAAATTTACGCCATTAAATTTTAGAGTTTGCCGCCTTCAACGACAAGTGATTCAGGATTTACGCTATCGCCATAGATCGGTTTTAGTGTTGCGTCATAGTCTTTGTGGAAGAAATTTTCTTTTCCAAGCTCGATGATCTCGTTATTTAGCCACTCAAGTAATACTTTGTTGCCCTTTTTGACAGCTGGAGCTATCACATCCACGTCACCAAGTGCTTCAACGCCTACAACAAAGCCTGGAGTCTCTTTCGCCCAGGCAAAAAGTAGGGCGTTATCATGCGCTAGAGCAGCACCCCTTTTATCAACCAAAGCCGCGAAAGTTTCGGTGTTTTGATCATACTTTAAAAGCTTGATATCAGGATAATTTTTCGTAAAAAATGCGTCCGCGGTTGTGCCTTTATTGACGATCAAGGTTTTATCTTTTAGCTCATCGATGCTCTTTATCACTGCACCTTCAGGGCTTACGATGCCAAGCGAAACCTTCATGTATGGAAGGGCAAAATCAACAACTTGTGCACGCTCAGGTGTTTTTGTAAAATTTGCAAGCGTGATATCTACTTTATCAGCTACTAAAACTTCAACTCTACCAGCAGCCTCAACTAGCTCAAATTTTATCTTGCTCTCATCGCCTAGTAGGTCTTTTGCGATACGTTTTGCAAAGTAAATATCATAGCCTTGGTTTTTGCCGTCTTTATCGACATAGCCAAATGGTGGTTTGTCGCTGAAAACGCCAATTCTTACATATCCGCGCTCTTTGATCTTTGCGATCGCATCAGCTTCGTTTGAAGCAGCTTTTGCCGTGTCGGCACCTTTGTCATTACCACAACCCGTTAGAAAGACGGTAGCGATTAATGCTAATAAGAAAAATTTTAATTTTCTCACTCTTTCTCCTTGTAAAAAAAGTTAAATAAATAAGAGCGTTAAATTTTCGCTCTAAACGCATTTTGAAAAAACGGCAAATTATCTCTTATTTTTTCTAAAACGAGAATAAATTTAGAAATTTCTTCGCGCGATCGCTCTTTGGGTTGGTAAAAAATTCCTCTGGTTCGCTGATCTCCACGATCGCTCCAGCGTCCATAAATACGATCTTATTTGCAACCGCCCTTGCAAAGCTCATCTCGTGAGTGACTATTAGCATCGTCATTCCATCTTTGGCTAAATTTAGTATCACATCAAGCACTTCTCTAACGATCTCTGGATCAAGTGCTGCCGTAACCTCATCAAATAGCATGATCTCAGGGTTTAAACAAAGGCTTCTTACTATTGCTATGCGCTGTTTTTGACCGCCACTTAGCTCCTTTGGATAGGCAAATTTCTTATCAAGCAGCCCAACCTTGCTTAACCACATATCAGCCGTTTTTTCAGCCTCAGCTCTATCTCTTTTTTGCACCTTTAAAGGCCCAAGAAGGACGTTATCTATGACGTTCATATGATCAAATAGCTCGTAGCTTTGAAAGACCATGCCGACCTTTTGGCGGATCCTTTGCCAATCATTAAATTTAGCGTCTATCACTTCGCCATCTATGATAATCTCGCCGCTTGCGATACTCTCAAGGCCGTTTATGCACCTAAGAGTTGTGCTCTTGCCACAGCCTGATGGTCCAAGGAGCACGACTACTTCGCCACTTTTAACCTCTAAATTTATATCCTTTAAAGCGTGAAGCTCTCCATAAAATTTATTTATTTTTTTAAGTTCTAATATGTTTTCGCTCATTTTAGCTCCATTTTTCTTCTAGTTTTTTTGATAGTTTTGAGACTGGATAGCAGATCGCAAAATATAAAAAGAATATGAGCGTGTATATCCAAAATGGCGCCATAGGATTTGTAAATACATTTTGCTCGATGATCTGCTGACCGACTTTGACCACCTCTACAACGCCGATTAGTACGACGATAGAGGTTGTTTTTATCATACGGCTTAGTAAATTTACAGCTCCAGGCACTAGCCTTCTTGTGGCAAGTGGGATAATGACGTGAGAGTAAATTTGAAATTTACTAAGTCCAAGCGATGCGGCTGATTCAAATTGATGTTTTGGTATTGATGTTATTGCGCCACGCACGATGTCCATCATTTCAAAAATTCCCCACAAGCTAAAGACGATGAGTGAGGCTGTAAATGCTGAAATGTGAATATCAAACGCCTTACTGACACCAAAATAAAATAAAAATAGCCAAACGATCTGAGGCATTATGCGAACGATTTCTAGGCAAATTTTTAAAATAAAATAGATAAATTTGTTTTTCATGCTCATAAGCACGCCAAGCACTAAGCCGCCGATTATAGAGATAAAAATAGAGATAAATGAAATTTCTGTGCTAATGACTAGACCTTCAAAGAGCCTTAGTAAATTTTGTGTATCAAATAATATACTAACTCCTTGCATTTCTCACCCTTTTTTCGACATAGCTAAGCACCAGCGAGACTGGCAAGATGATGATGAGATAGCTAATTACTAGCATAAAAAGCGCTTCGTCTGTTTTGTAATAAAGCCCAATGAGATCCTTTGCGACGTAAACTAGATCAGCAAGAGCTACGATACTAACGATACTTGTCTCTTTTAGTAAAAAGATAATATTTGCACTAATGCTTGGCACCGCTACACTAAATGCTTGAGGCAAGATAACATATCTTAGGAGCTGATTTTTACTAAGTGCGATGCTAAGTCCTGCTTCTATCTGCGACTTTCTAACCGCCTCAAAACCAAGTCTAAAGCTCTCACTCATATAACTACCACCAAGAAAGCTAAGTCCCGCAACCGCACAGGTAAAGCCGCTCATCGACACTCCAAGCTTTGGCAAGCCGTAGTATAAAAAGAAAAGCTGTATAAGAAGTGGCGTATTTCTTGAGAGTTCGACGTAGCAGTCAATCACTTTTGATAGAAATTTTAGCTTGTAAAATTTCACGGCCATACAAAAAATACCGATCAAAATAGAAAAAACGATCCCTAAAAAGGCGATCTCACAGGTAAGCACTCCGGCCTTAACATAAAGCGGATAAAATTTCTCAATAAACTCAAAATCCATAAAACTTTAATCCAATCTGAAAAATGGAGTTATTTTATCTTATAATCATAAATTTAAAACTAATTAGATATGATCTTGCTTTAAATTTAAGCTTGCAAAAAGGATAAAATTTGATCGATCTTTTTCAGATCATTGGCTTTTTAGGGATGATTTGCATCGTGATGGGCTACTTTTTACTTCAGATCGGCCGCCTAAATAGCCGCGATCTAGCCTATCAGATAATAAATTTAGTAGGTGCGGTGTTACTTATCATCTCGCTTTTTGTGCACTTTAACCTCGGTTCATTTTTGATAGAGGTCTTTTGGATATTCATTACGATTTATGGAATTTATAAAATTTATAAGGAGAGAGCGTGAGAGCTTACGCAGAGTGGGAAGAGCAGGAGCTTTTGTTTTTATCGCTGCCACATAGTAAGAGCGACTGGGCACCTTATTTGGAGGAAATTTTAGCTAGTTATGAGGAGCTTGTGGCTGCTATTACGCCCTATCAGAAGGTAGTACTCATTTGCCCAGATGAGGCAAATTTTGCTAGATTTAAGAAATTTAAAAATGTTGAGTTTGTTAAACTTGAGACTGATGATACTTGGATCAGAGACTACGGTATGATCGACGTTTGCGATGGCTCTGGCGTAAAGAGTTACGACTTTAAATTTAACGCTTGGGGTGGTAAATTTAAGAGCTCAAAAGATGATGCCCTAAATTTGGAGCTAGCTAAAATTTACAAGACTAAGCTTGAGCCAGTTGATATGATACTAGAGGGTGGGAGTGTTGAATTTAACGGAGATGGCGTGCTTTTAACCACCTCAAAATGCTTACTAAATGAAAATAGAAACAAAGCACTTAGCAAAGAGCAGATCGAAGAAAAACTAAAAAATTTATTTGGCTTAAAACGTATCATCTGGCTTGAAAATGGCTTTATAAGAGGCGATGATACAGATAGTCACATCGACACTTTAGCGCGTTTTATCACGCCTGATACGATAGCTTACGCATCTTGCGAAGACAAGAGTGATGAGCACTTTGATGAGCTTAAAAAGATGGAGGATGAGCTTAAAAAAACTGGCTTTAAGCTGTTTGCTCTGCCGCTTCCTAAGCCTAAATTTTATGAGCGCAAAAGGCTTGGCTGCACCTATGCAAATTTCATCTTTATAAATGGTGCCTTGATCGTGCCAACATATAACGACGAAAACGATGAAAAGGTGCTAAATTTACTAGCCAAGGCGCTGCCAGATAGAAAGATCATCGGTGTAAATTCGCTAGTTTTTGTGCGTCAAAATGGCTCGCTTCACTGCTCAAGCCAAAATAGATACAAAAGGGCTTAGCCTTGTCAAGTCCGTTTGATTATGAGTTTAACCGCATAAATAAGCAGGAGTGCACGCAGGGCGAAAATAAGGCAGTTATCGCAGCCGGAGCTTGCGCCTTTTTGCTCGCACTTGTGAAATTTACAGCTGGGCTTTTTAGCGGCTCGGTCGCTGTGCTTGGCTCGGCGATTGACTCGATGCTTGATTTTATAGTCTCACTTTTAAATTTATTTGCGCTTAGAAAGTCAAGAAAGCAAGCTGATGAGAGATTTAACTTTGGCTATACAAAGTTAGAGGCCTTGGCGGCGCTATTTGAGTGCGTCATCATCGTGGTGGCTGCTGGATATATATTTTATGAGAGTATTAAAAAATTTAGTGAGCCAAATTTAGAGATAGACCTTGGCTTAAGCCTTGGTGTGATGGTTTTTTCGGTAGTTGTGACGTTATGTTTGGTGCTATTTTTAAACCAAATTTCTAAAAAAAGCGGAAACCTTATCATAAAAGCAGACGCGCTGCACTATAAGATCGACCTTTTTAGCAACCTTGCAGTCATCATCTCACTACTTATCATTAAATTTAGCGGCTTTGTGATGATAGATGCGATCTTTGGTATCGTGATAAGTGGCTACATCGCTCAAAGCGCTATAAGTCTTGGCAAAGACGCCTTTGGTGTCTTGCTAGATCACGCAGCAAGCCCTGAGGTCACAGAGGAGATCATCAAGATGATAAAGGCAAAGCAGAGGATTTCAGACTTTCACTACCTAAACACAAGGCAGAGCACAAATACCATATTTTTAACGCTGCATTTAGTTTTTGACAAAGATATCTCGCTTTACGACGCGCACGAAGTAGCTGACTCGCTTGAAGCTGAGATAAGAGAGAAATTTAGGGATTATTCGTGGCAGATAACCACGCATTTAGACCCATACAATGACAAAGAAGGGAAATGAGATGAAAGTAGCACTACTTCAACAAGAATTTAAAGGGACAAAAGAGGCGACTATCGCAAAGACGCTTGAGCTAATAGCTGAGGCAAAAAAAGGCGGTGCCGATCTAGTCGTCTGTCAAGAGCTTCACCAGACGCAATACTTTTGCCAAAGCGAGGATACAAATTTCTTTGATCATGCAAACGAGTGGCAAGAAGATGTCGCTTTTTGGGGCAGGGTTGCAAAAGAAAATGGCGTGGTTTTGGTCACTTCGCTTTTTGAAAAGAGGGCTGACGGACTTTATCACAACACCGCCTTTGTCTTTGAGCGTGACGGCAGCGTGGCTGGCAAATACAGAAAAATGCACATCCCTGATGACCCTGGATTTTACGAGAAATTTTACTTCACGCCTGGCGATATAGGCTTTGAGCCTATTGAAACTAGCCTTGGTAAGCTTGGTGTTTTGGTCTGCTGGGATCAGTGGTACCCAGAGGCTGCAAGGCTAATGGCACTAAAAGGGGCGAAAATTCTCATCTATCCAACTGCTATTGGCTGGTTTGAGGGCGATAGTGATGATGAAAAGTCAAGACAGCTTGAAGCGTGGGTGGCGGTGCAAAGAGGTCACAGCGTGGCAAACGGCCTGCCAGTTGTTGCAGTAAATCGTGTGGGCTTTGAAAAAGATGATAGCGGCGTGATGGATGGGATTAAGTTTTGGGGAAATAGCTTTGTCTTTGGCCCACAAGGCGAGCAACTTTTCCGTGCAAATAGCACAGATGAGCTTTGCAAGATCGTTGAAATAGATATGAAAAGAAGCGAAGAAGTGCGCAGAATTTGGCCATTTTTAAGAGACCGCAGGATCGATGCCTACGCAAATATCACAAAAAGATTTATCGACTAAATTTAGAGCTAGAATTTCTAGCTCTTTTAAAATGTAAATTTCTTATCCACTATGCGAACTATCCTACCGCCAAGCCTTTTTGCCTGCTCTTCGTTATGCGTGGTGATGATGATGGTGTATCTTTGTGACAAGCTTTTTAAAAGCTCCTCTATAATCAAGACATTTTTCATATCAAGCGATGAGCAAGGCTCATCAAGCATGAGCACTTCAGGCTTTGTAGTTAGCATCCTTGCGATGCAAAGTCTTTGCTTTTGACCGCCAGAGAGCTTGCTAGCTGGCATATCTAGGTCGTTTATTTCGCCCAGTAAATTTACGCTTTTAAGCAGTTCTTCTACTCTTTTTTGCTTATCTTTTATGCTGCCCTCGTAAAATTCCATCGCATAGGTCAAATTTCTCTCAACGCTAAAAGGAAAGAGCGTGGCGTCTTGAAAGAGTATGGCTAGCTTTCGTCTTAGCCAAATTTCGCCCTTATTTTTGATATTTTCGCCTTTAAATAGGATCTCTCCGCTATATCTGCCGCCTTTTTGCTCCAAAAAGCCATTTAGCGCTGAAAGAAATGTCGATTTGCCACATCCTGAGCTGCCCATTAGGCAGATGATCTCATTTTGGGCGACGTTTAAATTTAGATCTTTTAAAATTTCATTATCTTGATAAAAAATACTAAGATCTTTTATGTTTAAAATATCTGGCAATTTTCTCTCCTATATCAAATAAAACTACGGCTGAAAGCAGGTGCAAAATGATCAATATAAAAATAAGTACAAGTGCCGTGGCATAGGCATTTTGCGTTGCGACTGACTGGCTTAGGAGCATGTGCAGGTGAAAAGGAAGTGCCATGACTGGCGAGAGCAGGCCTTCTGCCTTTGCCATGAAGACGACTCCAGTTAAAAGTAGCGGCGCAGTTGCCCCTATGGCGTAGCTGCCAGCAAGTATCAAGATCGATATGATATTTTTTCTAATAGTTGGCAAAACCAGTTTTCTAGCCATAAAATTTTTATCAACGCCAAGTGCGAAGCTATCTCTTAACATCTTTTCATCGATCTGCGAGATCACCTTTTCAACGCTTACTTCAACAAATGGAAAGACCATCAAAGCAAGCGTAATGCTAGCTGTTAGCAGGCTTTTTGGGATATCAAGGCTAACGATAAAAAGTCCATAAACAAACATTCCAAGCAAGATAGAAGGTATCGAAGCCATCGTTTGGATGATAAATTTAAGCCCAAGCTTTATCGTGCTAGAGGCGCAGTAAATTTGCCTATAAATGGCGCAGCTAACGCCAAGAAGTGCTGAAAATATCATCGAGAGCGTCATCAGCAAAAATGACCCCACAATCGCGTTTCTTATGCCGCCGCTCTCACCTAAATTTAAACCTTGCGGGTTTTTGGTTAGAAAGTCTAAATTTATCTGAGAGATGCCATTTGCAAAGATGAAATAAAATATCCAAAATATCACCGCAACCACTATAAATACGCAAAGATAAGCATAAAATTTAACTAGATGATCTTTAAAAGCGTTCATTATTTTTCTCAAATTTAAAGATAAAAATATTTAGCATAAATATAAAAACAAGCAGGACAAATCCGCTTGCAATAAGAGCGTGATAGTGCAAGCTGCCAGCCTCGCTCATGCCCATTTCAAGGGCTATTAGTGATGGTATAGTTTGAGCTTTTGAGAGCAGGTGCGGAAAAAGCGGGGTGTTGCCTATGACCATCATCACAGCCATAGTCTCGCCAGCTGCCCTTGAAAATGCGAGTATAAAGCCTGAGATACTAGCTTTTATCGATTTTCTTAAAATGACCTTACGTATAAAATATCCAGTGCTTACGCCAAGAGCGTCTGAGTTTATTTTGAAATTTTGCTTTAGCAGCTCGACACTTTGAAGCAGGTGTGATGTAAAAAATGGCAGTATCATTACGCTAAGGATCAGACTTGCTGCTAGAACTGACTCTCCAGCGGACATTTTTAACCCTGACTCTAAAATTTTTACAACCGTGTAAAGTGCGAAAAATCCGTAGATGATCGAGGGTATACCAGCTAAAATTCTTATCATCCAGTCCAGCACGTACCTAAGCCAGGCGTTCGCAAAAAAGCATATAAAAATGGTAACTCCAAGCGAGATGAAAAATGAAAATATACAAGCTAAAAACGCAACTGCGAAATTTGCGACTAGGATATTAAACAGCCCAAAGCTAAATGGCTCCGTGCTAACGTCCCAGTCGCCATTTAGTAAGAAGTCAAAGAGACTTACTTCTGTAAAAAAACTCGTGGAATTTAGTAGTAAAAACCCCACGAGTAAAAGCAAAAGCATGGCGGATAAAAGTGTAAAAACATATACTCCGCCTCTAAAAATTTGCCCTGTCATTGGCTATTTTACTGGTATAAATCCCATTTTTTCGATAGTCTTTTGACCTTCGGCTGAATTTAGCACGTCAACAAAAATTTGCTCGCTCTTGCTTAGATCGCCACTTTTTACGATGATGAGCGGGCGAGAGATGTAGTATTTGCCATCAACTATGTTTTTAACAGTTGGCTCCACGCCGTCAACGTTTAGCGGTATTAGCTTGCCTTTGTTTTGGTTTGTGATACCAAAAGATGCGTAGCCAATAGCGTTTTTATTTTCGATGATCTTTGAGACAAGTGCGCCCATTGAAGGTGACTGGATGACGTTTTTGCTAACTTTTACATCTTTCATGATCTTTTTTTGAAATACCTCGTGAGCGCCGCCTCCTAGATCTCTTGTAACTACGACTATTTCGTCATTTGGTAGGGACTTGTCAAGATCGCTCCACTTTTTGTACTCGCCTGAGAAAATTTTGACGATCTCATCTTTGCTTAAATTTCCGCCCTTTAGCTTTATCACCTCATTTTCTGGGTTTACAGCCACGCAAAGTGCGTCTATGCCAAGCGTATAGGCTTTCATATCTTTGATCTTTGCTTTTTCGCTATCTTTTACGTCGCGGGCTAGCATGCCAAAGTCAGCGACATGATCAAGCACAGCTTTTACACCAGCACCAGAGCCACCAGCTGAGACAAAGATGGTGATATTTTTGTTTGGCAATGCGCTATCTACTTTATCCCAAGTCTCGTACTTTTCGATAAAGTCGGTTGAAATTTTAGCAATGACTGGAGCTAGAGTAGATGAGCCACTAAAGCTAACTTGCGTTTTTTCGTCCGCACCAGAAGCGAAATTTAGAGATAAAAGCAGCATTGAAGCGGCCAACATAAGTGATTTTTTCATAAAAACCTCCAAAATTTGATTGTTATTAACATTTGTAAAAGATATTGGTTAGTTGTAAATTTGCAACAGTTTTTCTAAAACTTAGAACTTTGCCGTCATTATACAATAAAAATAATATTTAAGTTGTGATCTAATTAAAATCAAATCGCCCTATAAAGAAATATAAATTTATTCTTAAGAAAATATTTTTTTAAGTCTTGATTGTGTAGAATGGTTGCAACTTTACAAAAATGGCATAAAATATCATAAGAAAAAGATACAAAGCTAAATTTATAGAATAAAATAGCCTTAAATTTTTTGAAAGGATTTTAGATGAAAACTACTTCTTTAGCACTTGCTGGCTTGCTTTTAGCAACAACTCTTTCTGCAAAAGAATTTATCAGTATCGGCACTGGCGGTATGACAGGCACGTACTATCCAATAGGTGGAGCGATCTGCCGTTTGGCAAATAAAAACACTGATGTAAAATGCTCAGTCCAATCAACTGGCGGCTCTGTTTATAACGTAAATAACGTCCTTAAAAAAGAGCTTACATTTGGCTTTGTTCAAAGCGACGTCGTCTATGATAAATATAACGGCACTGGCAAATTTGATGGAGCAAAAGATGAAAATTTACGCTCAGTAGTAGCTATCTATCCTGAGCTTCTTGCATTTGTCGTGGCAAAAGATAGCGGCCTAACAAGCGATATCCAGTCGTTTGCAGGAAAAAAATACAATGTCGGCAACCCAGGCAGCGGCAACGAAGTGAGCACACTTGAAGTCTTTAAAGCAAAAGGCTTTGACGTCTCAAAATTAGGCTACCGTGGCGTTTTAACAGTTGGCGAATGCCCACACGCACTAAAAGATAAAAAAATAGACGGATATAGCTTTGTCGTCGGTCATCCAACCGCAAACATCACTGACGCTGCGACATCTTTGCCTATTGATATCCTAAACATCGAAGGTAGCGAGATCGACAAACTTCTTGCAGAGAAGCCATACTTTGCAAAAGGTGTGATCCCAAAAGGCTCATATGATGGCGTCGATCACGACGTAAACACTATCGGCGTAAAAGCTGTTTTGGTAACTAATAAAGACACAAAAGATGAGGCTGTAAAAGCTGTAATAAAAGCTATTTTAGATAACTTTGATGAGTATAAAACTCTTCACCCAGCGCTAAAATCAGTAAACAAAGAAGATCTCGTCCAAGGTCTTTCAGCTCCGCTTCACCCAGCTGCAGAGGCTGCATTTAAAGAGGCTGGTATATTAAAATAATCCATTTTCAGAGGCTTTTGCCTCTGGATAAAATTTAAATATACAAATTCTTTTGAATTTATATATTTAAATTTTAAAGGAGAGAGATGAACGAAGTCAAAGACAACGAAGAACAATTTGTCGAAGTAAAGACAAGGGAGATAAATAGCAATTTTTACAACTATTTCATTGCGATCGTATGCTTTTCTTGGTCAGTTTTTCAGCTTTATATAGCTTATTTTCCGCTAAATACAAACATTTCGCGCTCGATACACTTAGCCTTTGCGGTTGGGCTTGTATTTTTGCTTTATCCAGTCACTTTTCATAAAAAGGCACATTCTAGTTTGCCATTTTACGATCTGGTCTTTTGTGTGGTAGGCGTTGTTGCCGTACTTTATCCGGCGGTTTATTTTTATGAACTAGCTGATAGGACAGGGGACTACATCACGCAAGATATCGTCATATCATTTTTGGCGATCATTGTCTTGCTTGAGGCTGGCAGGCGTGTCATGGGGCCAGCACTTCCAATTATTTGTATATTATTTTTGGTATATGATCACTTTGGCCCTTATATGCCAGACATCATCGCTCATCAAGGTGCCAGCTTTGAAAAGATAGCAGGTCATATGTTTTTAACGACCGAGGGCGTCTTTGGTGTGCCTATCGGAGTTAGCGTTAGTTTTATCTACCTTTTTGTACTTTTTGGCTCGTTGCTTGAGAGGGCAGGTGCTGGGCAATACTTTATAAATTTGGCCTTCTCGCTTCTTGGTAAATATAGGGGCGGCCCAGCCAAAGCCTCAGTCATCGCAAGTGGCCTAACAGGCATGGTTTCAGGCAGCTCAACAGCAAATGTTGTAACAGTTGGTACATTTACCATACCACTTATGAAAAAAGCCGGTCTCTCACGCACAAAAGCTGGAGCCATCGAGGTTGCTGCTGGCGTAAATGGACAGCTTATGCCTCCGATCATGGGCGCAGCTGCCTTTATCATCGCTGAGTTTTTGGGCATGACATATACAAATGTTATGATGGCAGCGGTAATTCCAGCTTTTGCTTGCTATTTGTCACTATTTTTTATCGTTCATTTGGAGAGCGTCAAGCTTGGCTTAAAAGGTATAAATCAAAGCGAATTTCACTCAAGATTTAAAATTTTTGTAAGCGGATTTCACTATATAACTCCGATTTTGATTTTGCTTTATACGCTATTAATCGCAAAAGAGTCAGCCATCGCTGCAGCATTTAATGCTATTGGATTTTTATTTTTAATAATGATCTTTCAAGAGCCAGTTAAAAAACTAGCAAGTGGCGAAAAAGTTGGAATAAATGATGTGTTAATAGGCTTTGAAGATATATTTTGGGCGATGATTGCAGCTGCAAAAAGTATGACAACGATCGCTATAGCAACCGCGCTTGCAGGCATCATCGTGGGTTCTATCTCTCTAACTGGCCTTGGCCAAGTGCTTTCAGACCTAGTTGAGCTACTTGCTGGCGATAATATAGTTATGATATTGCTTCTTACTGCGATGATGTCACTTATACTAGGAATGGGCCTTCCAACAACAGCAAACTA
Organism: Campylobacter concisus; assembly: GCF_902460705.1. GTDB lineage: Bacteria > Campylobacterota > Campylobacteria > Campylobacterales > Campylobacteraceae > Campylobacter_A > Campylobacter_A concisus_Z. The sequence continues at coordinate 179,736 of NZ_CABPUP010000003.1, forward strand.
CATCGTAGTTTCAAGCCTTGTGGCACCTGTCATTTTATTTTTAGCATATAAAAATGGCTTCTTAATCCCTGCCATTGCTGTGCATCTTTTTGTATTTTACTTTGGAATTTTAGCTGATGATACGCCACCAGTTGGTATCGCGGCTTATGCGGCAGCTGGTATTGCTAAAGCAAATCCTATAACCGTTGGCGTTCAAGGATTCTTTTATGATCTAAGAACGGCGATCTTGCCATTTGCCTTTTTCTTTAATAACAAACTTATGCTAATAGAAAGCGTAAATGAGGGCGATCCGCTTGATTCAAAAGGAATAGTCTGGATGAGCAATCCACTTGAAATTTTACTTGTCTTTGGTATGGCAATCGTGGGAATGTTTGCTTTTTCAAGCTTACTTCAAGGCTACTATGTCACAAAGCTTAGAATTTGGGAGCGTATTCTTTTGATTCCAGTTGTGCCACTGGCTCTTGTACCAAATATATGTGCGAAATTTAATCTTATACCAAACGAATACACTGCTTATATCGTAGCTGCTGTACTTTATGGATTTGTTTTTATGACTCAATGGGGCATTAAAGACAAACCACTTGATCAAATAAAAATAATCTAATCTTAGGCAAGAGTACTCTTGCCTAAATTTCTAATATAAATTTTTAGAGCCACCTTTATACTTTGAGTAATTTTTATTTAAAATAAGTGTTTTTTTGGATTTTTTGTTTTAAGAAATTTTTAGGCTCGTAAGCCTAAAAATTATAGTTGTTTTGAGCGCCTTAGATCGCCTGCAAATTCGCAAGACATCTTATCACCTAATTCGCAGCCTTTTACTAAAAATTCATAAGCTTTTTTAAATTCTTTAGCCTCTATCAAGATAGAACCTACCATCTCGCAAGAATATCCATCATTCTTATCACAAGCTTTATTAAAAAGTTCTCTTGCTTTTTGTGGCTCAGTATTTAGATAAAGTCCACCAGCTGCCGAGCAACCCTCTTTTTCACCGCTTTGGCAAGCTTTATTATAATACTCTAAAGCCTTGTCTAGATCCGGTGTCGCTGTTTTGCCTAGCTGATAAATGGCGCCAGTTTTTACACATGATTTTGCATCATTTTCTGCACATCCTGCTTCAAATTTAGCTAAAGCTTCTTTGAAATTCGAGCTCCCATATGCCTTTAGTCCATCTTCAAAGTTACCTGCAAAAGCACAAGCAGCTAAGATTGAGATAAAAATCATTTTTTTCATTGAAATTCCCTTTTTTGTGAATTAACATGCAATTTTAGCATATTAATTTTTACACTTACTTGATGAAAAATAATTACGCTTTTAAAATTTGCTCTTGTTTTTTATAATCAGGCATGATTTTTTCTATAAAATCGTAAAAACTTTTTTGATGATGTGGATAGAGCATGTGTGTTAGTTCGTGAAGAACGACGTAGCGCACGGCTGAGAGAGGCTTTTCTATGAGTCTTAGACTTAGGTTTATATAGCCTTTTTTATGATTGCAGCTGCCCCAGCGAGTTTTGCTATTTCGTATGACGATGCGCTTGATTGGTTTGTTTATAAAAGGCTGAAAATGGCTTACAAGCTCTAAAAATAGCTCTTTTGCTCTTACTTTTTTAAAACACTCAAGGCTTTTTAAATTTGGCGTAAAGACAAACTCGCCATCAAAAAATGGCTCTTTAAAATTTTCATCAAATTTTATCTTATAAACTTCTCCAAGAAATCTCATCTCATCATCTTTTGGCAAATTTACAAGAGCTTTTTTGTAAGTATTTTCAAGCCAAATTTTATGCATCTCAAGAAAGCTAAGAGCCATCTTTTGTGTGCTGTAAAATGGCATAGATAGCGTTATCTTAGCGTCCTTACCAACTCTTAAACGCATGGATTTTACATTTGTTTTAAAATTTATTAAAATGCTTAGCCCATAAAAGTCTAAATTTATGCTCTTTTGCTTTAAACTAGGCGTTTTTCTTGCCATTTTTTGCTTCTCCAACGCCATGTATTTGCAAGGCCTCTTAGCCATTCATCAGCACAAAACCCTATCCAAACGCCGATAATTCCCCAGCCAAGATAGATGCCTAAGAAATATCCAAGTGGCAGCGAAAGCCCCCACATAAAGATAAGGCCAGTCGCAAGAGGAAATTTTGCATCACCGCTTGCACGAAGGGCATTTACGATGACTATGTTAAAGGTTCTGCCCGCTTCAAGAAATATCGAAAGTGTAAAAAGTGGTAGCATGATCGCACGTAAATTTTCGTTTAAATTTAGTGCGTCCATGATCTGATACTTTAGCGCATAAGCTATAAGCACGACTACAAGCGTTATAAAAACTCCAAGTCTTAACGCCCTAAATGTCCTTGTGTAGGCCTCGTTAAACTCGCTTGCTCCAACTAAATGTCCTACAATGACCTCGTTTGCCACGCTAATGCTTGCTCCACAAAGCAAGATAAGAAGCGTGATCTGAAAGTAAATGGTCTGTACGCTAAGGCTAGCCTCACCCATACTTGCCACAAAGCCAAAAGCGACCATGTATTGCGCCATCCAGAGTAAATTTTCGCCTGCGCTTGGAAGGCCGATTGAGAGGATTTTCTTTAAAATTTCAAATGGTACGACAAGTAGCTTTTTAAAATAAATTTTAACTTTTGCCTTTTGACTCAGCATATAAGCTAGCACAAAAATGCCTACTAATCTGCCAACAAGTGTCGAGATAGCGACTCCTTGTAGGCCTAAATTTGGCAGATTAAACCAGCCAAAAAGGGAGATAGCATTGCCTAAAATCGTAATTACGTTCATTAAAACCGAAGTTAGCATAACAGCAGTTGCTAGGTTATAAACACGAAGCACAGCAGCTAGCACCATACCGATACCATCAAAAAGTAGGGCAAAGCCAAGGATATGAAGATATAAGAAGCTATCATTTATAAGCTCTTTTGGCACGTTTAGTAAATTTAAGATGTTGTAGCCAAAGACGTAGATAATGATAGCTGAGAAGATACCAAAGAGCGTATTTGACGTGATACTTGCGTGTATGACGTTTGAAGCAAGATCGTTCTTTTTAGCTCCCAGTGCTTGGGCTACTACTACCGAACAGCCAATGCTTAGAAAGTTAAAAATAGTCATAAAAAGATCCATCACTTGGTTGCCTGCACCCATGGCGCCAACTAGGTGCACGCTCACTTTCGTTACCATGTAGGTGTTGATGATAAGCGTAATGAAGTGTAAAAACATATCCAAAAATATCGGAACTACGAGTTTTCTCATAGATAAGTTCATTAAATTTTCCTTAATTATTTTAAAATTTTGGCGATTATAGCCAAAATTAGGTTTTAGCTCCCTTTTGATATAATCGCGAGAAATTTAAAAAATGAGAGAAAAATGGCATTAATCGACCTGATAGACGTAAGTAAAAAATTTGGTGCAAATGAGATTTTAAACGCTGTAAATTTTAGTGTAAATGAAAATGAAAAGATAGCGATCATCGGTAAAAATGGCAGCGGCAAAAGCACGCTTATGAAGATCATCTCTGGCGAAGTGACAGCTGATAGTGGCAGACGCGTAACCCAGAGCCTAATAAGTGTCGAAATGCTAGCACAAAATCCAAATTTTAACGCAACTTTTACCGTAAGGCAGGCACTAAATAACGAGCTAAAAGAGATATTTGATGCGATAAGCGAATATGAAAAGAGCGGTGTTTTATTAGCAAATGACCCAGAGAACAAAGAAATTTTAAAAGAGCAAGAGAGACTTATAAAATTTATAGAGGCAAAAGACGGCTGGAATATCGAGCACAAGATCGAGAGAATTTTGCAAGAGTTTAAGCTAAAAGAGTATGAAAATAGGCCCATTTGCTCACTAAGTGGCGGCGAGATCAGACGTGTGGCACTGGGTGCGCTCATCCTTAAAAAGCCAGATGTCTTGCTACTTGACGAGCCAACAAACCACCTTGATGTATATATGGTCAAATTTCTTGAAGATATGCTAAAGAGCTCAAATCAAAGCATAGTTTTCATAAGCCACGATAGGTATTTTATCGATGCGCTGGCAACTAGGTGCGTTGAGGTCGAGGAGGCTGGGCTTAGAAGCTTTGATGGTGGATATGCAAACTATCTAACCAAAAAAGAGGAAATTTTAGCAAGCCTTGCAAAGTCGCATGAGACGCTGCTAAAACAGCTAAAGGCCGAGGAAGAGTGGCTAAGGCGCGGCGTAAAAGCTAGGCTAAAGCGAAATGAAGGCAGAAAAGAGCGAGTATTCGCCATGCGTGAGGAAGCGAAGAAAAATCCAGGCGTGATAAGACGAGTGAGGCTAGAGCTTGAGCGCGCGAGTAAAAATTTCAACCAAACACAGAGCCAAAACCGCAAAAAAATGCTCTTTGAGTTTAAAAATTTAAGCAAAAGCATAGATGGTAAGGTGCTTTTTGAAAAATTTGACGCAAGGGTCTTGCAGGGCGAGAGGATCGCCATAGTCGGACGAAATGGCAGCGGCAAAAGTACGCTACTTAAAATTTTGTTAGGACTTGAAAAGCCAAGTAGTGGCGAAATAAAAAGAGGCGAGGTGAGTATCGGCTATTTTGATCAAGCTAGAAATGTCCTTGATGATGACAAGAGTCTTATTGAGACATTTTGTCCAAATGGTGGTGATCACGTGCTGGTTCGTGGGCGAAATATACATGTTTATGGCTATCTTAAAAATTTTCTCTTCCCAAAGGAATTTCTAGATAAAAAGATAGGCGTTCTAAGTGGCGGCGAGAAAAACCGCGTGGCACTTGCACTTCTTTTTACAAAAACCTATGACGTACTGGTGCTTGACGAGCCGACAAACGACCTAGATATCGCAACTATTAATATTTTAGAGGACTACTTGCAAAGCTTTGAGGGGGCGATCTTACTAGTAAGCCACGATAGATATTTCGTCGATAAGATGGCAAACAAGCTTTGGGCATTTGAGGGCACAAAGATAAATGTCTTGCATGAAGAGTATAGCGTCTATTTGGAGCTTGAAGATGAGATGAAAGAGCTTGATAAATTTGAAAAAGAGCTATCAAATAGTCAAAATGAAGCCAAGCGAAAGAGCAAAACAGGCGTAAAGCTGAGCTACAAACAAACGCAAATTTTAAACACATATCCAGATAAAATTTCAGCCCTTGAAATAAGAATAACCGAGCTAAACGAGGCTCTAAGCGACCCTGAAATTTATCAAGAAGTAGGCCTAACCAAGCTTTATGAAGAGCTAGAAAAGGCAAAAGCTGAGCTTGAAAACCTAGAAAATGACTATTTTGAAGTGCTTGAGATCGCCGAGGAGCTCGAGTAGCTTGAAAAAGATCGGTAGGATAAGCGCGCTAAATAGAAGAGTTGTTAGGCTAAATTTAGCCACAAGCATGAGCCTTTTGATAGGTAAAGAGAGATTTAGTGGGGTGTTTTCACCAGAGATAGAAAAATATGAAGTAGGCGATCTAGTCGAGATAAAATATAAAAGAGTTGGATTTTTAAATAAGATATAGACCATTAGGTTAATCGCGACAAATAGAGAAAATTCGGACTTATATGAAAGGTTGAAAAATTTATTTTATTTGATTATGTTTTTATATTTTTCTCTTTTTTTATTGATGGTGATTTATTATGGGGTTTTAAAGAATTTTAGTATTATTGGAGCTATTTTAGCATTATGTGCTGTTTGGCTATTAAATACAGTAATTAGAGTAGTATATTATCAGTTTTTAATTTTTAGATATTTTATATTTGGATAGGTTTTGTGAAATTTAAATTTATGAAAGGTTTTTGTGACATGATGAGGTCGCTAAATTTTTTTGAAATGGGGCTAAAATGTTAAAAAAACATCCGCTAATCTCTGTAATAATCGCCATTGTTGTGATATTTTTTACTGTCTATTTTTTTATCTTTGGGTTAGCTACTATTTTAGATGACGACATTGGCGATAGTAAAGAGTTAAATAATAGCTATTTTTACGTCAAAGATGACAAGGTCTATGCCATGGTGCCAAGTGGGGGTAAATTTGAGCTAATAGGCGTGAGGGCTAGTAAATTTAGATACATTGACACCGGCAAATACGACAACAGAAACGTTGGCGCTAGCGATGAGGCGGTGTATTGTGGCAATCTCTTAATGAGCGGGCTTGATCCAAATGGCGTTAGAGCGCTTGGCAATGGCTATTTTGGCGATGGCAAGATAACATATTTTTGTGATAGCGCAAGCGAGACGAACCTCGAAATATCCGCATTTAAAGAATTTTGGGATATCGTCTCACATAAAATGTTTAACACCCCAAAAGCGCAAACTCATATCTATAAATTTAGACAGGTTGATAACGCTAATTTAGCTGCGATCTTGGGCTTTGGCTATGCAAGCGACGGAGTAAAAGTCTATCATGAGGGCAAAGAGCTAGAGGGCGCAAATGCCAGCAAAATGCGCTACATCGAGCAGGCATCTGGCAGAAAGAGCGTGCATTTTACGACTGACGGAGAAAATGTCTATTATGACAGCACAAAACTAGGGATCAAATTTAGCCCGCAAATGCGTGATATCGGCGAGATATGGCGCATTCACTATCTTTATGAGCCAAATTCTGGCATGGTCTATGCAAACGATCACGAATTTGACCCACAATTTGCCCCATACGAGCCACTTTTTAACCTAGAAGACGAGCACTCCTATCATGCTCTTTTTCGTGGCAAAGGCGGTATCTATCACTGGGAGCGAAAGTGGCAGTGGCATAACAGCATAGATGAGGGCGAGTTTGTAAGAGACGGAGACGATCCTTTTAAAGGCGAGATAACGCCGCTATATGGCGACGTGGTGATAAGTGATGGCAAGACATATTTTCTAAAAACCTATGAAATTTGGCACAACACGAAAAATGATCACAGTCTAAGCTCACGCCACACGTGTATCGTTAGGCTTGATATAAAAGAGCAGTGGCGAAAGATAGGGCTTGTAAGAAACGATGGTTACGGAGCGGTTTATGCAAACGGAGATAAGACATATTATTTTGATAACGTCGGCTACGGCTGGCATTTTAACAGCAGTGTTTATGATATAAACGACCTTGGCGTGGTTGAAATTCTCACTCGTCCTTATGGTCCAAATGTTAAGAATTTAAAACTTGATGAGATAGTAAAAATAGTAGATCAAGGCGCTATGACGCCAGCTGATGGCGAGGTGGTGATCGATGCGATAAGCGACTTTGATGAGTATTCGCAAAAATATGCCTACTGGATATTTCTTGCAATAGCATTTGTGGCCTCGGTAGTTGGCGCTATTTTTAAAAATAAAAAGCAAGCAAACAAGCTTAAAAAAAAGTAGATAATTATAGATTATGAGAAAAATTGCGACTAAGATACTTTATCTTTTTGTTATTTTGATGCTATGTTTTGTTTTGGCTATGCTTTATCTGTGGCGTGAGGGAGAGTATCAAAGAGGCTTTGCAAACATAGATAATAGCCAGTTTTATCGCTCGCCAGAGGGTAAAATTTACGTTCAAATTTCAGGCAGTGGCAAGTATGAGCTAAAAGGCGTCGATGAGGCTAGTTTTAGGGTCTTAAAGCTAAAACACGCGTATGACTACTCAAACGTAGCGGCTGATAAAAACAGTGTCTATTGCGCTAGAGAAATTTTACCTGATCTTGATCCAAACAGCACCAAAGTGCTTGGCAATGGCTATATAAGCGACGGCAAGATAAGCTATTATTGCAGTTCTAGAAGCGAGAAAAAGGCGGGATTTAACGAATTTATCGCCATTATGAAAAGCGTCACTCACGTCTTTATAAAAAGCTACGATGATAGCTCATATTTTTATAGGGCAAAGCGAGTTGAAAGTGCAAATTTAGAGCCTATATTTGACGCTGGCTTTGCAAGAGATGGAGCTACGCTTTACTACAAGGGCGAAAAGCTTGACGCAGATCCTAGTGAGCCAAGATACATCACGGCAGAAAATGGCGCTGCTAGCGGATATTACACAGACGGCAAAAGCCTATTTTTAGGCTTTTATAAGCTTGATGCAAGATATTCAGATGAGACGCGCCAGATATGCTATGACCCAAAGCACGATATAGAATATCTTTTTGAGCCAAAAAGTGGGGCGGCGTTTGCAAATGAGCGTAAATTTAGCGCTCAAAATATGCCTTATAGCGCCATTTATAGCATGGATAACGTGCACTCGTTTTGGCCTCTTTTTGCCAGCAAAGATGGAATTTACTTTTGGGATGGCAGTAAAAACGAACAAGATAAAATTTCAGACTACCAGATAAAAGGTGAGCTAAAAAGGCTCTATGCTGACGTTTTTGTAGATGAAAGCTCAGCGTATTTTTTACAGCAAGGCGAAGAGTGGCAGCGCTCAAAGCATGGTAGGCACCTAGTGGCGCAAACTGTCTCTTTATATAAATTTGCCCCAAGTAGCTCTTGGCGCGAAGTAGGGCAGGTAAAAGATGGCGAATATGGCGCAGTTTATGCAAATGGCGAGAAGGTCTATTTTTTTAGCAAGATAAAGCCATTTTACGGCATAAAGCATAGCGTTTATGAGGTGGCGGGTCCTAGCGTCATAGAAATTTTAACAAGAGCGTCTAAAGAGCTTAGCGCAAAAGATATCAGCGATATGATAAAGCGCGGCGAGCTAGTGGAGGCAAGCGGCGAAGAGGTCGCAAGGTCGAGGGTAGAGTATGACTCGCCAAAGATCATTTTATATATCACATTTGGCGTCGCCTTTTTTGTCATAGTGCTAACAACTCTTGCAAAACCAAAGAGAGATAAAAGCGACTTGAGATAAATTTCAAAGTGGCTATTTTTGGTGGCTAAAGCTTAAAATTTCATAAAAATTTAAAGAGAAATTTGACCTATTTACTCTTTTTTGTTAGTTTGAAAGGAAGCTGAAATTTACAAAAAGGAGAAAAATGTTTAAATTTCAAAGATCAAAATTTAACAATTCGGTGTTTATACCATCGCTTGTTGTCATAGTTTTAATAACGGCATTTGCTGCGATATTTCCAAATTTCTCAAATGAGTTTTTTAAAGGTATGCAAAACTACATCGCAGCGAAATTTGGCTGGTTTTACATCCTAGCCGTCGCCGTCATACTGCTAAGCGTCATCATTCTTGGCTTTAGTAAGCTTGGCGAGATCAAACTAGGAGCTGATCACGTAAAGCCAGAGCACAAAAATATCTCGTGGTTTTCTATGCTTTTTGCCGCTGGCATGGGCATAGGTCTAGTGTTTTTTGGTGTGGCCGAGCCGCTCATGCACTATCTAAATCCGCCGATCGGCGACGCGCAAACTATCGCAGCGCAAAAGCTAGCTCTGAATATAACCTTCTTTCACTGGGGTATGGGCGCATGGTCGGTCTATGCTATCGTGGCGCTGATACTTGCCTTTTTCTCGTATAGGCACGGCTTGCCGCTCACGCTTAGATCGGCATTTTATCCGATCATCGGAGATAAAATTTACGGCAAGATAGGTAGCGCTATCGACACATTTGCCGTTGTGGCGACCCTTTTTGGCGTGGCGACATCGCTGGGATACGGCGTACTTCAGGTAAATGCCGGTCTTACGCACGTTTTTGGCCTGCCGACTATGCACATCACGCTTCTAATAGTGCTTTGTTTTGCTGCTACCATCTCGGCGGCAAGCGGTGTCGATAAGGGCATCAAAATCTTATCAAACGCAAACATCGCGCTAGCTATATGTTTTATGTTTTTGATACTATTTTTGGGCGATACGACGCAGCTTTTAAAGTCGTTTGTGCAAAACAGCGGCGACTACGTCTCTACGCTCATTTCAAACACATTTAACCTCTACGCCTACGAGAAGCAAAATGATAGCTGGCTTGGCGGCTGGACGCTACTATACTGGTCTTGGTGGCTCTCTTGGTCGCCGTTTGTGGGGCTGTTTATCGCCAAAATTTCAAAGGGCAGGACGATAAGAGAATTTGTGATCGGCGTACTTCTCGTGCCAACTGGCTTTACCTTTGCTTGGATGAGCTTTTTTGGTAACTCGGCGATCGCGCTTGTTCAAGGCGGCTTTAGCGAACTTGCGACCACGGTAAATTCTGACTCGGCTTCGGCACTCTTTATGTTTTTGGAGAAATTTAGCTTTTCAGGCGTGCTAAGCACGATCGCGGTCTTTATGATCGTCATATTTTTCGTCACTTCGGCCGATTCAGCGGCGATCGTGATGAACATGCTTTGCTCAAACGGCAAGGATGATACGCCGGTTTGGCAAAAGGTCTTTTGGGGCGTTACGGTGGGCGTCGTGGCGGCATTTTTGATGCTAGCCGGCGGACTTGGCTCGCTTCAAGCACTTACGATAACTACGGCGTTGCCGTTTGCTATCGTGTTGCTTGGCGCCATTTACGGGCTATTTAAAGCCTTGCGCGTCGATGTGACCAAAAAAGAGACAAATAACTTTAACAACATGCCTCTTAGCGATCTTTCAAAGCCTTGGCAAGAGCGACTAAGCGCTATCATCACTCTACCTAGCAAAAAAGACGGCAGTAAATTTCTAAACGAAGTCGTGCTAAAAGCCTTTAACGAACTAAAAGAGGAATTTGCCAAAAACGGCCTTGAGGCAAATGTAACAAAAGCTGAAAATTTCGTAAATTTAAACGTCGGACTTGGCGACGAGATGGATTTTAGATACGGCGTATATCTCACCAAAAGCCAGAGTCCGGACTACACTAGAGAGCTTGAGGGCGACGATCTTTATTACAGAGCCGAGGTATACCTAAAAGAGGGCGGTCAAGACTACGACGTGCTTGGTTGGAGCGAGGCTACGCTGATAAACGACGTCATCGAGCAATACCGCAAACACATGCAGTTCTTGCATGTCGTTAGAAGGTAGACTTGACTGAAATTTGCCTGGAATTTGAAAATTTCTAGGCAAATTGTAAATCTTACTCACTCGTTATCGTTTGTTACTGAATTTGAAAGCATAATATGCTTGTTTATAAATTTTAAAATTTAATTGAGTTTTATACACGTGGTGTAAAGCAAGATATAAGTGTCCTTATTTTTTAGAGAAAACAAATTAGAAAATTTAACTTTATTAGTTTGTATTTTTGCTTGTAGCTATGAAATAAATTTGAAATAAAAAATGTTAATTTTTTGTTGCGTATCGTTCAAATTCCAGAGCCAAAATGCATTTTCTGTAAATTTTTAACTTTGATAGATGTTTTACTATACCTGTCGTTGTAAAAATTTACAAAATCTCAAGTCTGGTGCTGATATCAGCAACGCCCTTTGAATACATCGCTGACGTTACTATTGCATCAGCATTTGCGTAATCTTTTGCATTTGATAAATTTATACCACCAGCTGCTAAGATAATGGTATTTGGCGAAATCTCATCTCTTAAAGAGAGTACATTTTCGATGAGTTCTGGGCTAAATTTATCGCATTGCACAACGTCGCACTTTGCTTTTAAAAGCTTATTTGCTTCGTCTAAATTTTCAGCTTCAATGCATACTTTTCGCTCAGCCATTTTTGCTTTAAACTCTGGTAAATGTGATAAAAATTTATCAAAGCTACCGTAGGCTTTCATGTGGTTTTTAAAAAATAAAATGCTATCGCTAAGCCCAAGTCTATGGATGCCACCACCGCCTTCAAGTACGGCTTTTACGCAAAATTTCTTAGCAAATGGAAAACTCTTTCTAGTCGCCAACACTTCACATTTTTCATTGATGCACTTTGCGGCATTTACCATTTTATTTGTATAAGTTGCGATGGCGCTGGCATATTCTAGTGCGACTTGAGCTAGTTTCCAAGCTTTATGCACATCTTCGTAGCTACCATAAATTTTTATGATCACATCGCCAGCTTTGCAAATTTGAGAATTTTGCATAAAAATTTCACTCTCACACCCAAGTAGCCTTGCAACACTTGCGGCCACATCAACGCAGCTAACACAAATTTCATCACGTGAATAAATTTCAAGTGAGGCATTTTTATCGATATTTTGAAGCGACGTAGTAATGTCAAAGTAAGGTATATCTTCGTTTATATAGCTTAGAATTTCTGCGTCGCTAAGTATCATTTTATGCCTTTTTTACCTCATTTTTTGCTTTTATTATCATTTTTTTGAAGATTCCATTATCATAAAGCCCAGCATGATAAAGAGCAAAACAAGTAAATGCGATGCCTGAAGCAACGTGAAATTTCTTAATGCTTTTATTTCTTTTCATAAAAAGGGCGCTTAAGCAAACTGAGGCTAAAGTGATGCCCATACCGACTTTTGATACTTGTCTATGAGTGTTTATATCAAGTAGTTTGCCACTTATTTTTGTATCGTTTTTCAAATTCTTCTCCATTTAGTTTTTATTCCAGCAACTTGTATTTTTTATACCAAGACTTTCTGGGTCAAATTCTGGATTTTGTCCAGCACCTCTTTGAGCTTCGTAGTCTTTGACTGCTATTATCACTACCTTTGAAAGTAAGAATATGGCGATAATATTAATAGTTGCCATTGCAGCCATTGTGATATCAGCGATATTCCAAGCGAGCTTTAAATTCATTTGAGCACCAATAAATATCATAACGACGGCCGTTATCTTAAATAGCAAAGTAAGCTTGTGGTTTTTGGTTAAAAATTTCATATTTGCCTGAGCGTAGTAGTAGTTGCCAATAAGCGAAGTGATAGCAAAAAGTACAACCGCAAGAGTAGTAAAATGAACTCCAAATTCACCAAAATACTCTTTCATTGCAGCTTGAACGAGAGGAAGTGCTGTTAGCACCTCACCACTTGAGCCAGTCTGCTTCGTAAGATAGGCCTGTGAAAATAGCACGATCATACCAGAAGCGATACATATAGTCATGTCTATAAAGACTGCCATTGCTTGAACTAGGCCTTGTTTTACTGGGTGGCTAGTATGTGCTGCGGCTGCTGCGTTTGGAGCTGAACCCATACCAGCTTCGTTTGAGAAAAGGCCTCTTTTGATGCCTATTACGATCACGCTGCCGGCAAATCCGCCAAATATCGCTTTAAAATCAAAGGCATTTTCTAAAATCATCTTAACAACATCAGGAATTTCTTTGAAATTTAAAACGATAGCAATAAGTGCTAGCGAGATATAGGCAAGTGCCATGAACGGCACGATGTATGAGCTTACTTTACCGATGATGTGACTTTTGCTAAAAAACATTACCGCCGCAAATGCCGTAAGAATAAGGCCGATGCCAACAGGTAGGCCGCTTTGTGCAAAGCTAACGTTGCTGCCAGCTTTGTCGTAGTAAATTTCAAAAGCTGATGTCATTGTATAGCTTTGAAGTCCGTTAAAGCCGTATGCGTAGGTAATGATGAGAATTACCGCAAAAAGCGAAGCCAACCACTTTATGCCAAGGCCATTTTTGATGTAATAAGCTGGACCGCCTTTAAATCCAAAAACGTCTTTTGTCTTATAAATTTGTGCTAGTGTGCTCTCTATAAAAGCTGAAGCTGATCCTAAAAATGCCATCAAACACATCCAAAAAAGAGCACCCGGACCGCCCGCAGCGATAGCAGCTGAAATTCCAGCGATATTGCCTATGCCAACGCGCGAAGCAGTCGAGATCATAAGTGCTTGAAATGGCGTTAAATGGTGCTTATTGTACTTGTCTTTTTTTTCTACTAAGACTCTGCAAGCTTCAAAAAACATCCTAAACTGCACAAAACGAGTCAAATAACTAAAATAAATTCCCGTAGCCACAAGAATAATGACTAAAAAATATCCATATAAAAAGTCGTTGGCTATGTCCATTTTGCCGTTTAAAAAATTTAAGAAACTATCAAGCACCATTTACCCTTTCAAATTTATTTTGATTTGAATTTTACGCCCTTCATTGAATTTAATAAAAGCCAAATCGTTGTGCCATTATGAAGCATGGCAGTTGCTATTGGATTTAACATGCCAAGTGTTGCTGCACTTAGTATAGCTGTGTTTACGCCAACGGTTGAGCGGAAATTTGAGCTAATTAAATCCATTGTTTTATTTGCAAGCTCTTTTACGAGAGCTACGCTCATGATATCGTCTTTTAAAAGACTTATATCAGCCGTTGCTTTAGCTATATCAGCACCTTTGTGCATGCTTATGCCCACATTTGCCTTAGTTAGGCTTGGAGCATCATTTATGCCATCTCCCACAAAGGCTACTTTTTTGCCCTCACTCTTTAGCTCTTCGATGATAGCTGCTTTATCTGTTGGTAAGCACTCTGCATAGACCCTATCAAGTCCAAGCTCACGTGCTACTTCTTCAGCCTTGCTTTTGATGTCGCCGCTTAGCATGACGACCTCTTTTACGCCAAGGCTTCTTAGCTTTTTAACCATATCTTTTGCGTTTTCTCTCATATCATCTTTCATAGCGATGACGCCAACTAGCTCTTTATCATATCCTACATAGAGTAAGGTTAGTCCGCTATTTAATGCTTTGCTTATTAAAGCTTCATGAGCTTTAAAGTTTATCATCTCGTCATCTTCCAAAAAGTGCCTGCTGCCGATAACCACCTCTTTGCCGTGCATCGCAGTTTTTACACCGTGAGCTACGATAAATTCGACTTCATCGTGATGAATATGGTGGAAACCACGCTTATTTGCAGCTTCAACTATTGCTTCAGCCACTGGATGAAAGTAGTGCTCCTCAGCACTTGCAGTTAAATTTAATATATCATTTTGAGAAAAGCCCTCTTTAAATGAGTAAATTTCAACTACACTTAGGCGTCCATGTGTCAGAGTGCCGGTCTTGTCAAATACAAAAGTATCAACTGAGCTTAAAGCCTCAATCGCCTTTGCACCTTTTACAAGAATGCCGTTTCTGCCTGCTTTTGAGATGCTTGATTTAAAAGCAACTGGTGTAGCAAGCTTTAATGCGCAAGAGTAATCGGCCTGAAGCACGCTAGCAACGCTGTTCATATTTTTATTTATAACATACGAAAGCCCAGCAAGAGAGAGCGTGACTGGCACAAGTTTATCAGCTAGTTTTAGAGCTTTTACGCCGATAGCTGACTTCTCATTGAGCGAGCTTTGGATGTACTCTTTGATCCTAGCTGTTGCTGTATCACTACCTACATTTTCAGCCCAAATTTTTATCCTACCTTCATCAACCACGGTGCCACTTATAACACGGTCGCCTCTAGCTTTTGGTATAGGTTCAGCCTCTCCGGTCATTGAGACTTGATTTACATCGGCGTTACCTTCAACGATATAACCATCAACACCTATCGTCTCACCAGCTCCGACTACTACGATGTCGCCTTTTTTTAAATTTTCGGTTTTTACTTTTTCAAGCGTCTTTTCACCATTTAAATTTCTCTCGACCCAGACTTCTTCGATATTTGGTTTTGCTAGCTCTTTGATGAGATCATCACTTCTGTGACTAGCGCTTTCTTCCATATATTCGCCGATATTTATCATCAAATTTGTGCTATTTGCTGCTAAATGATCGCCCATTGCTAGGCTAGTACCAATAGCAGTTGCCTCAAGCACTTTTGAAGTAACGCCCTCATGCCTTAGCTCTTTTGCACCTTCTATTAAATTTGGAGCTGTGGCGTAAAGAGTCACGGCTGATTTTAGAGTTTTATTGCTCATAAATGGCGTTATACCAAGTGCGGCAGCAGCCTTATAGATATTTGCCTTGCTTGGCAAATTTGGATCTTTTGCCTTTGTTGGAAATTCATAGCTTTCAATAAAGTTTAAAATTTTCTCATAGCTTTTATCAAACTCGACAATGATACTTTTTGCATATTTATTTACACGAACACTTAGTGCATCAGTTCGCTCTGAGATCGCAGCCTCGATAGCGCTGACGTCGCTTCTAGCGTTTAAGCTCTCGCAAATAAACCTGGCTCTATTTTTACTCTTATGAGCTAGAGTGATCTTATTTTTGTGAGTCAAGTTCTGCTTTGACATCTTCAAAACGCTCTTTTAGTTCTTCTATGCCAGCATTTATAAGCTCGCCACCTTTGATAATCGCTTTAAATACGCACTCTTGCGCTTTTGGATTAGTCAGTACATAAGCTGCGATACCACCTAAAACTAGACCTTTTACAAAACCAGCAGCATTAAAATTTTCAGGTACAAATGGTAAATCTTGAGCTGCGTTGTTTATTGCGTTATCAATTGCGCTTGGCTGAGTAGCTGCTGCATTGTTAGCTACAGTTTCACTTGCTACATTTTCTTCATTGATGTAAGGGTTATTCATTATTTACTCTCCAATTTTATTAGTTTTTCTGCTATCAAAAGACCGCCGATGCCAGCTGCTGTAAAAGCTGCTGCATTTAGATATTTTTTTTGTGCTATTAAATTTGAAGCATGAATGCCAACAGCGCCTACGAAGCCACCTGTTACAGCGTATTTTGCTATTTTTTTAGCAACATCTTTTTTAGTTGCTCTATTATTTAGATAGTCACTAAAGCCAAGTGCAGCTGCACCCATGCCAGCGATTAAAGCACCACTGATGAAGTGATCAAATGGAAGTCTTGTGCTTGAAAGTGTAAAAAGACTATTTTCTTGCATTCTCTATCCTTAAGCTATATCGTTTGGTGTGATAGCTTTTGGAGCAGCTGGCTTTTTAGCGCGTGGTTTTCTTGTTTTCTTTACCACTTTTTCAGCCTCTTTTTCTACTTTTTTAGCACCACGTTTTGCTTTTTTCTCTTCTTTTACTATAAAGTCTTTTGCATCTTTTGCAACACTTTTACCTTTTTTGTAAAGATCTTTTGCGGCCTCTTTGCCTTTATCAAAGCCATCTTGGGCGTACTCTTTGATCTTATCTCTTTTATTCCAAGCAGCTATTGCTAAACCGCCTACTGCTAAACCTGCTAAAAATGGTAATGCCATTTTAAATCCTTTCTTTGTTTGATTTTGTAAATTATTCATTTTCTTCATCCTTATTAAAATTTTTGCTAACTACTGAAATGCCTAATGCCCCAAGCGCAAGTCCGCTAAAAAACGAGAAATTTGGATTATTGGTTATCTTTGCTAACTCGCTTTTATCAGCTTTGCCACTTGCGATATTTTGCAAGCTTTTAGTTATCTCATTAAAGTCATTTTGATAGTTTTCTAAAATATTTGTTATGCCATTTTGCTCAAAATTTTGTGAAATTTCATTTAAATTTAGCTCATTTTTTATTTCACAGCCACTATAAATTTCTTTTAAGCGTTGTTTTAAAGAGGTGACATATTCGTTATTTGAAGTAGCCCAAAGTCTAAAAAATAGATCTTTTAGCTCTTCATCATCTAAGCTTTCACAAAATTTTTCATACATTTTATTTAGCTCCAACTCATAGTTTAAAGCTTGTATCAGCGCATCTTCTTTATTTTTTGCTGGTAAAAATATAGCTTCATTTTCGCAAGCAAGCTCATAATCATGAGCACTCGCAAATTTTTCTATCAAGATAATCGCATTTTTTCTGATATTTGCGATCTCGTTAAAAACATCACCAAATGAAGCTAAATTTTCATATAAGCTAAGTGCGTTCTTTTCGCTGGTGTATGATGCATTTAAAAGTTCATTAAGCATATTTCACTTCTTTTGCAACTTCATTTACTCTAGTTGAAATCTCTTCTAAATTTTGCCCTTTTAAAAGATCTTCCCAAAGATTTTTTGGAAAAATTTCATGATCGTATTCGATCGTTACAGAGCCGATTAGCTTGTTAAATTTTACATTTTTTATACCATTTATCTGAGCTATCACATCATCTAGGCTAGCTAAATTTACGCTACTACTTAGCTCTTTTATCTTTGGGCTAACTCTTACTCTTAGTCTGCCGTTTGTATGAGCTATCATTGAAAAATAGCTTGCAACTTGTGCTAAAGTTTGTGTTTTTATATCCATTTTCATCCTTTTTTTAATTGCGTATTATCTATTTCACAGCTTAAATAAATCTGAAATTTTTTTGTCTTTCATTATCAAAAAGTAAAATAAAATGATAAAATTTAATTTCCATTTTTCTCTTGGCAATCACTACAAATACCATAAAGTATCATCGTATGCGACTGCTCACTAAAATTTTTTTCTTTACAAATTTGCTCTTGCCTTTGCTCTATCATCTCATCTTCAAAATCAACTATCTTTTCACAAATTTCACATATCAAATGATCGTGCGAGGATTTTAAATTTAGCTCAAATTTCTTTACTCCATTTTCTTCAAAGCAGTTTGCAAGATGATGCATTTCGAGAAAATTTAAAAACGAGTAAATTGATGTCATTGAAATTTCATTCTTGTGGATTTTGTAAATTTCTGAAGAAATTTCTTGAGCACTTAGATGAGAGTTGCTAATGAAAAGTACATGCAAAATTTGTTCTTTTAACTCTGAGCTTTTTTGCCCAAAGGCTTCTAAAAACTCTTTAAAATGCTTATAAAATAGTTCAAAATTATCCACAAAAACCTAACTAAAATGATAATGAATATAAGGATTTTACAACTTTACTTATAAAAAAAGCATAAAATTTCTTACGAATTTCAAGTAAAGTATTTTATAAGATTGTTTTGGTATAGTGTCGCATTTTTTAAATCAAAATTAAGGAATAAAATGACTTACGACGAGCTTGAATTAGACGCCGTTTTGTTAGAGGTTTTAGAAAATAGAGGCAGTTTTGATTCTATGGATGACGAGGAGCTTTACGAGCTTATCGAGCAAGTTGCACAATATACAGATGGCGATTACGAAGAAGCGTTTGAGTATATGACTCAATTTTCTCCAATCCCTAAAAAACGCTTTGTTTCACTATTTATGGTTTAGCAAAAAGCTAAGCCATAACTTCTATAAAATTAATCAAAAAGTAAAAATAAAAAGAGCCCTTGACCCACTTAATGAGCCAAGAAATTTGAGCTATAAGAAGTATTTTGAGATTATTTCTTTAAATTTTAGTGTGTATTTACTAGCTTTTGGGCTATTATTGTAGATATTTTCAAAATCATACATTCGCTCATAGTAATCATTTGTGTCTTGTCTATTTATTTTTAGTCTTGCCACATCTAAGCTAACTCCTACAAAAGCACCACTTGTCTTGCCACGCTCCTCAGCAAATGCTGAAATTTCAGGCAAATCACTTGTGATCGCTACTTCGTTACCAACGCCACCAGTTGCTTCTGCTTTTAGACTGATCGTATCTTTTGCATTAAATAAATTTGCATAAGCTTCTGAATTTTTAAATAAAATGATCATATCAGCTGAGCTGTAACCAAGTTGTAAGCCTATGCTTCCAGATGTGTAATTTACAAAAAATGGACTTGACCATTCACCATCATCGTTTTTAGCGATAAATACGCCTTTACCTGTTGAGCCAGTTACAATAGCGCCTGCTTTTGTCACATCAGGGATTATGGCGATCGCTTTTATGCCTTCAAATTTAGTGTTTGGCTTTAAATTTCTTGCACCAAAAGCATTTAAAATATTTATTGCATTTTTTAGCTTTTGATTTTGGACCACATCAGCATTTAAGTGTGGCGTGAAAAATAAACCAGCAAGAAATATGATTAATAGTTTTTTCATTAAAATTCCTTCCTTAAATTTTTCGTTATTATAGCCTAAAATAAACTAATGGTAAAAATATTATTAATGATTTTTTATGAGAGTTCATTATAAAATGCGACCTTTTAAGGGAAAAATATGAGTTTAATACTTTTTGTCGAATACGTCGGTATCGCATCAGCTGCACTTAGCGGGTTTTTATTTGCAGTAAAAAAGGAGTGCGACTGGCTTGGAGTCTTTTTGTCTGCATTTTTGACCGCGCTTGGTGGCGGTATCATGCGTGATATGCTTGTTGGTAGGGCAGTTTATTCATTTACACACTACATGCCAGTAAGCGTTGTTATTTTTATGTTGATTGTTTCAAGAGTGGCAAATTTACACATAAAAAGAGAAGGTTTGGAGCGAAAATTTGTATTCATCTTCGCCGATGCGATCGATGTTATTTGTTTTTCGATCGTTGGCGCGATGGTTGCTATTGAGTACAACTACAACATCTTTGGTGTGATGATGATCGCCTTTTTTAACGGCGTTGGCGGCGGTATCTTAAGAGATATCTTGCTAAATGAAGTCCCATGGTTTTTACGCACTGGACTTTACGGTACTATAAGCCTTGGCGTGGGGCTTGCTTACTTTGTGCTATATCATCTAGGCCTAACCAATATATTTTTTACTATGCTCTTGCTTGCTGCTGGCATTACAGTTAGGATGTTTGCGTTTTATAGAGGCTGGAAGCTACCTGATCTATGAAATTTAGCGAGTTTTTTGATATCTGGGTCAATGAAAACTACTATAAATTTGGCGTAGATATCGGCAAAAATGGCGATTTTTATACAAATGTAAGCGTTGGCTATCTCTTTGGCGCTTGCCTTGCAAACTATTTTTTAAAGCTGCTTAAAAACGGCGAAATTTCTAGCTCTTGCAAGGTTGTGGAGATCGGTGCAAACTCAGGTGAAATGCTAGCTGATTTTGCGCAAGGAATTTTTACGCTTGAGCCAGAGATCTTAAAAAATTTAGAGTTTATTATCATTGAGCCTCACGAAAATTTAAGGAAAAAGCAGCTTGAAACTTTTACAAAGCGCTTTGGCAATGATGTCAAAATAAGACATTATAAAAATTTAGACGAGTGCTTGTTTGATGAAATTTTTGTCATCTCAAATGAGCTACTTGACGCATTTAGCTGTGAGGTGATAGAGGGGCAAAATATGCTTTTTGTGGATAGTGATCTAAAATTTCACTGGCAAAAAGCAGATCAAAACTTGCTAGCTCTTGCAAAGAAATTTGGCATAAAAAAGGGCGAGATATCAACTAGCTACGCTAAATTTGCAGCCCAGCTTGCAAATGCAGCAAAAAAGGTTAGATTTTTAAGCTTTGACTATGGTGAATTTGAGCCAAAAAATGAGTTTAGCCTAAGAGTTTTTAAAGACCATCAAGTATTTTCTTTATTTGAAATTTCAGACCTTGAGCCATATTTTAAAAGATCGGATCTAACTTATAGTCTTTGCTTTAAGCAAGTAAAAGAGGCTTTTTATGAGGCTGGCTTTGAGATGCTTAAATTTAAAAAACAAAACGAAGCTTTAGTTTGCGATCTTGGCGTGGATGAAATTTTATCTTTAGTACTTGAAAATGGTAGCAAGCAAGCCTATGAAAATGCAGCCAAACAGGCGAAATTTCTACTCTCGCCTGAGTTTTTGGGCGAGAAGTTTAAATTTATAGAGTTTTTAAAGAGCTAGCCTAGCGATATTGGCAAAACTTGCCTCACAAGCCTTTAAAAGATCATTTGGTGCTATTTTTATCTGTTTGCCTCTCACTCCAGCGCTTACCAACACATACTCTTGCTCTTTTGCACGTTCGTCGATAAATGTGGCAAAGTGTTTTTTCATAGCAAGCGGTGAACAGCCGCCCCTGATGTAGCCAGTGATCTTTTCTAGGTCTTTTAAATTTATAAGTTCGCAGCGTTTGGCGCCACACGCATGAGCAAGTGCTTTTAGATCAAGCTCCAGATCGCCTTGCAAGCAAGCAACGACAAAATTTTTAGGCTCGCACTCACAAACAATAGTCTTATAAATTTGCTTTATATCTTGCTTAGTGCTAGCTGCTACGTGGAGGGCTGAAAGATCGTTTAAATCAACTTCATACTCTAAAATTTCATAATTAATTTTTAGTTTATCTAAAGCTCTGGCAGCATTTGTCTTATGTATCATTTTTTCTCATTTTTGCGAATTTTTTGTATAATTATAGCCAAAACTTAAAGGAGGAAAGATGGCTGAAGAAGTTGAAGAGAAAAAAGCAAAAAAAGGTGGCAATGGTGCATTAATGATAATTATCATTGCGATATTTGTTTTGCTGCTAGTTATTGGAGGGCTAGTCGCGTTTTTGATGCTTAGTTCTGATGAGCCAAAAGAGGCAAACATGATGCAAGCACCAGCTCAGACTCAAACGCAGTCCATGCCAGCTCAAAATAAAGCAAAGCATGGTAGCAACGACTATTCAAATATGGGGCCGATATATCCGCTTGATCAGTTTATTGTAAATTTGCTTAGCGAAAATGGCTCAAGATTTCTTAAAACTAAGATCGATATGGAGCAAAGCGATGAGTTGCTAACTCCTGAGCTTGATAAGAAAAAGGCACTTTTAAGAGATATTATCATCAGGACACTTTCGTCAAAAACTTACGAAGAAGTAAGTACCGCAAAGGGCAAAGATAGGCTAAAAGACGAGATCGTAGGTAAGTTAAATGAAGTGCTAAATGATGGCTACATCAAAAATATATTTTTTACTGATTTTGTGGTGCAATGATAGGTATTGATATCGTTAGGATAGATAGGATTTCAAGACTAAAGGCTCGTCATGGCGAGCTTTTTTTAAAGAGATTTTTAAGCGATAGCGAGATCGCGCTAGCAAAAAATGATGCGACTTTGGCTGGATTTTGGGCGGCCAAAGAAGCAGCTAGCAAAGCCCTTGGTGTGGGGATTAGTAAAGAGTGTGGCTTTTTGGACATTGAGCTTAGCAAAGACGCAAAAAACGCACCAAAGATAAAATTTAGCCCAAAAATTTATACAAATTTTAATATCAAAGAAGCAAGCCTTAGCATAACTCACGACGGCGGTTTTGCTGTAGCTGCAGTGATGATTGTATGAAATTTACACATTTTTACAAAACTTTTTAATATCTTTTAACTACTTCTGATAAATTTAAAAAACGTATTTTTATAAAATTTTTTAAAGAAAAGACGATATCTTAGATTAAGATTGAATGGAACTAAAGAGACTAAGGATAGTAAAATGCAAATTTCTAATAACCTCCCAATTACTAACTATCTCTCAAGAGAGAACATAGCAAGAGAGATGGGCTTTAAATTTAATGATATAAACGAGATACTTAGTAACGATATGGGTCATGGCATGACATTTCCTAAGTATATGAGCCTAGACGATAAAGCTAAAGCAAGAGAATACGACAGATATGAGCACTCACTCACTGGCTTCGTAAAAGGTGAAGGAGATGCGAGAGTAAGCATACTTGGCAAGCTAATGGGCTATGACGACTCTTTTTCAAAAGATGAGATAGATGAGCTAAAGAAATTTATAGATGATAGTAGTGCTTTAGGGCTTGAGAGAGCTTTTGGTGACTCAGAGACTTTATCCGTTAATGAATTTATAAAAAGATATACCAGAAAGCATGGTTTCTCTGACTTTACCTTTGGTGGAACAAAAACAGCCGAGTTACTTGATAGCGATATGAGCGTTGATGAGTTTAAAGCTAATTGGACTAAATTTGCACTAAAGAAGCGCTTTGGTTTAGAACTTGACGAGGAGTTAGCAAAAGAGACTATAAATTCTATTAATGATCTTGAAACACAAAACGAAGAAGATAAAAAAGAGAAGAAATTTACGCCTATACAAGTTACTAAAAAATCTCACACCTACAAGCTTGAAGCTGATGAGAGATTTAAAGAGCTTTATAAATTTATAAAGAGTGAATTTGATAGTGGTAAGAGTATGTTTGAAATTTTAGAAAAAGTGGCAAAGCTTAAAGTGGATAAGAAGGCATAAGTATTTTATAAGCAAAGAATGGAATTTTTATAATTTAAATTTCAAAGAAAAAAGCATAGATATCCTAAGACTTATGCAAAAGATAAAAAATATGGCTTAGCCAGCAAATTATTGATGTTAAATCGCTGGCAAGATAAATTTACATCCACTCAAGCACTTGCGTGATATCTTTGGCGTAAAAGCATTTTAATCCTTGCGTGTCAAGCGGCTTGTTTGGTATGATCGCATTTTTAAATTTCTGCGTTTTTGCCTCTTTTAGTCGCTGATCGAGGTTGAAAATTTCTCTTATCTCGCCGTTTAGACTTAGCTCACCGATGAATACGCTATCCTTGCTAATAGGGCGGTTTTTGAAGCTACTGATTATCGCTGCGATGACGGCTAGATCGGCTGCAGTTTCGTTTATCTTAACGCCACCTGAAACGTTTATAAAGACGTCGTAGTGTCCAAGTGGAATTTCAAGCTTTCGCTCAAGTAGTGCTAGCAGCATATCTAGGCGGTTTCTCTCAAAGCCAGTCGAGCTTCGTTTTGGATAGGCACTTTCGCAAACAAGTGCTTGTATCTCGATGCTAAGTGCTCTTGAGCCTTCCATTATGATGGTGATCGCACTGCCACTCATCGCTCCGCCACGCGTGAAAAATTTACTCGAGACTTCATTTGCGCTCACGAGTCCGTGCTGGCTCATCTCAAAGATGCCAACTTCGCTTGTCGAGCCAAAGCGGTTTTTAAACCCACGTAAAATTCTCAGCTCTCTACTCGCGTCACCCTCGAAATAAAGCACCACATCAACCATATGCTCAAGCACTCTAGGTCCTGCGATCGAACCCTCTTTGGTAATATGGCCGATGATGAAAACGCAGATACTTTGGCTCTTTGCAAGTCTCATTAGCTCAAACGTGATCTCACGAACCTGCGTGATTGAGCCTGGGGCGGAGGTTATATTTTGGCTATAAAGTGTTTGAATGGAGTCAATGACTAGCACCTTGTAATCGCTCTTTTGCACTTCTAGCATGATACCTTCTAGGCAAATTTCAGTTAACAGGTATAAATTTTTATCCACCGCATTTAGCCTGTCAGCTCTCATTTTTATTTGGCTTTGGCTCTCTTCGCCGCTTACATAGAGCGTTTTTTTACCGTCTTTTGCTAAATTTGAGCCAATTTTTAGAAGCAATGTTGATTTACCGATGCCCGGGCTGCCGCCTATAAGCACAAGTGAGCCTTCGACAACGCCACCACCAAGAACGAGGTCTAGCTCGCTATCTTTGGTGCTAAATCTCGTGAAATTTTGAATTTCAACTTCGTCTATACTTATGGCTTTGCTGGCTACTCCGGTGCTTTTTGCTATCTCTTTGCTTATCTTTATCTCTGTTTGACTAAGCTCGACAAAGCTATCCCAAGCCCCACATTGTGGGCATTTACCTAGCCATTTACTCTGCTGGTTTCCGCAGGCTTGACACTCAAAAACTGGCTTTGCTTTTGCCATAAATTATCCTTTTTAAAATTTCAACTACTATCACTCCAAAAGCCGCTCCGATCATGTCAGCCACGATGTCAAGCAGGCTAAAGCTCCTGTTTGGTAAAAATGCCTGAACGAGCTCTATTTGCACGCCAAAGGCTAAAAGTAGGGCTAAATTTTTTAAAATTTTAAAATGATAGCCAAGATAGAGCAGTGTATAAAGGATGAAAAAAGCTAAAAAATGGTTTGCTTTATCCCACGAATTTTCGATGATAGTAGGAGATTTTGGAGTAAACGCAAGAAAATCAATCGCCAAAAGAGCGATAAAAAAGCAAATTTTACTAAGAAATTTTACTCTACTCAAAAATAGCGTCCATCAGCTCGTCTAAAAACTCATCTGGGTTAAATTTGATGATATCATCCATTCTTTCGCCAACGCCTATATAAAATATAGGTAGTTCAAGCTCTCTTGCCACACCAAATAGTGCTCCGCCCTTTGCAGTACCGTCAAGTTTTGTGATGATGACGCCATCAAGCGAGACGATATCGTTAAATGCTTTTGCTTGTGCAACTCCGGCGTTACCTTGCGTGCCATCAAGAATCAAAATTTTGCGGTGGGGCGCTTTTTCGTAGGCTTTTTTGCTAATTCGAACGATCTTTTCTAGCTCGTTTGCTAAATTTGTCTGGTTTTGAAGTCTGCCGGCTGTGTCAAGGATGACTCGGTCGATACCTTTTGCAAGGGCTGAACTAATCGTATCGTAAGCAACAGCCGAGGGATCATGTCCTTGTTGAGTGGCAACTATTGGCACATTTAGTCTAATTGACCACTGGCGGAGCTGCTCGATCGCCCCAGCTCTAAATGTATCACAAGCGCCTAAAATAACGCTTTTGCCGTTATTTTTATATAAATTTGCTAGCTTTGCGATGGTTGTCGTCTTGCCAGCGCCATTTACGCCAAGGATGAGATCGACAAATGGCTTATCAGGCTCGATCACACGCTCCTTTTCGTAGATAAAATAGCTACTCATAACGCGCCTTAGGTCGGCTCTGCTCACTTCATCTTGTGGCGGCAAGTAGTATAAAATTTCTTCCACGATCTCGTAAGCTACGTCAGCTTCAAGCAAAATTTCTTCTAAGCTCTCTTTGTCTATCTTTTTTGACTTCTTCGCTGAGCTTATCGCTCCAAAAGTCTTCTCAAGGCCTTTTTTTAGAAAATCAAGCATTATTTTGTAGCCCTATTTATGTCATTTTCAAGCATCTCTTCAGGCACAAGACCGATGTAGCCTTGAACGTAGTCGCCATTTGCTTTAAAAAGTGCTGACGCAGGCAAGCCTTTTATGCCACCCATTGCTTTTTCAAATAAAAAATTTCCCTCACCAACTGCGACTTCATATTTTATTTTATATTTTTGAGCAAAATCTTTTACTTCATCTTCACTTTTGTCTTCAAGTAGCACACCAACGATATCTAGCTCGTTTTTAAATTTCTCGCTTAGGTTATTTAAGTGTGGGATCTCAGCCTTGCAAGGAGGACACCAAGTGGCGAAAAATACATAAAGAGTTGCTTTTTTACCATCTTTTACATCAAAGCCATTACTTCTTTTTGTAATCTGCATAGTTGCTCCACTTAGCAGCTTTAGATTTATCTCTTTTACCTCGTTTTCTTGGGCACTTTCACTCATTTTTGGAGTGAGTGAGTCTTTGCTTAAATTTTCATCTTTGCTAGCATTTTTATCTAAAATTTTGCCCTGCGTTTGTTCGCTTGTATTTTGCTCGTTTTTTTGCTTGTTCTCGTCGCCGCATCCAAAAAATGCAAAAATGCAAAGTGATGTTATAATTGCTCGTTTTAATGTCATGAATTTCCTTTTGAATAAGATTTCAGGATTATACAAGAAAGAGCATAAAATGAGCGTTAATTTAGAAAAAAATGAATTTAGAAAAAATGCAAGAGCAAATTTGATGAAACTTACTAAATTTAAGGCCAAATGCTCGCACTATAAAGCTACGAAAACTCTTTTAAAATTGATAAATTTTACAAATTCTAAGAAAGTATTGTTTTATTTGCCACTTAACTACGAAGTCGATGTGCTTAAAATAAGGCGAAATTTATCACGTAAATGTGAAATTTTTGCCCCTTTTATGGTAGGTCTTAGCTTAAAGATGGTAAGATTGCGACTGCCATTTATAACTTATAAATTTAACGTCAGACAGCCATCTGGCAAAAAAATGGATAATGTTAGACTTGATATGGCAGTAGTTCCAGCGATTGGGGTTGATGGAGCTATGGCTAGGATAGGGCACGGAAAAGGATTTTATGATAGATTTTTTGACTCTTTGCCTATTAAGCCAAAACGGATAGTTTTTCTCGAGATAAAAGACTTTTACACCAAAGATGTGCTTTCAAATGCACAAGACGCGGTGGCAGACTTTTATATAACCCCAAATAAAAATTATATAAAAAGAGGAATAAATGATAGAGGTTTTAATAGGCTTAGGAGCCGGTGTGGCGGGCGTTGGAGCAGGGTATCTATACGCTAAAAAGATAAATGATGCAAACTACAACATCTTCTTAGAACAAGCAAAAGCAAAAGCAAAAGCTATTGAGTATGAAGCTGAACTAACGCTTAAAAATTCTAAAATTTCAGTACAAGAGGCTGAATTTGAGGCTAAAAAAAGATACGATGACAAGACGACAAAGCTTCAAAAAGAGTATGCAAGTAAATTTGATGAACTAGCCAAAAAAGAGAAAATTTTGCTAAATGAGCAAGAGCTTTTAAACGAAAGTAAAGAGCTTTTTGAAAAGGATAAGCAAGACGCAAAGATAACTTACGAAGAGGGCTTAAATTTAAAAGCGACTTATCAAAACAAAGTAGAAGAGGCGATAAGGGTACTTGAGCACGCTGCTGGCTTAACAGAAGAAGAAGCAAAAGAGGTCGTGCTTAAAAAGGTCGAGGAGAAGTCTCGTGCGGATATCGCTCATATCGTTAGAAAATACGAAGAAGAAGCAAAAAGAGAGGCTAAAAAGAGGGTTAATTACATATTGGCGCAGGCTACGTCAAGATTTGCTGGAGAATTTGCGGCTGAGCGTCTAATAAATGTCGTAAATATCAAAAACGATGAGCTAAAAGGTAGGATCATTGGCAAAGAGGGACGTAACATCAAGACCCTTGAAATGGTGCTTGGCGTTGATATTATTATTGATGACACGCCTCATGCGATCATACTAAGCAGCTTTAACCTTTACAGACGTGCGATCGCAACAAGAGTGATAGAGCTTTTGGTAGAGGATGGAAGAATCCAACCTGCGAGGATAGAAGACCTTCACAAAAAAGTGACTGAAGAATTTGAGCAAAGCATACAAGAAGAGGGTGAAAACATCGTCATGGATCTTGGTCTAAATAAAATTCATCCAGAGATAGTAAAACTAATAGGCAAGCTTAAATTTAGAGCAAGCTATGGTCAAAATGCTCTTGCGCACAGCCTTGAAGTGGCTCACCTTGCTGGTATCATTGCAGCCGAGTGTGGCGGAGATGAGAAACTTGCAAAAAGAGCTGGCATACTTCACGATATCGGTAAGGCACTAACTCACGAGTACGAGGGCAGTCACGTTGATCTTGGAGCAGAAATTTGTAAGCGCTACAAAGAGCATTCAGTAGTTATCAACGCTATCTATGCTCACCACGGTCACGAAGAGGCAGCAAGTATAGAAAGTGCGGCTGTTTGCGCAGCTGACGCACTAAGTGCAGCTCGTCCAGGTGCAAGGCGTGAGGTGCTTGAGAGCTTCTTAAAGCGTGTCGAAGAGATCGAAAACATCGCAAAAAGTAAAGATGGTATCAAGCAAGCTTATGCGATAAATGCTGGCCGTGAAATTCGTGTCATCGCAAATGCTAAGCTCATAAACGACGACGAGGCAGTGCTTGTAGCAAAAGAGATAGCTCAAGAGATCGAGAGCAAGGTGCAGTATCCTGGTGAGATAAAAGTAAGTGTCATCAGAGAGACTCGTGCTGTTGATTTTGCAAAATAACGGCAAAATATGAAATTTCTTTTTTCAATTTTATTATTTTTCTCACTTGGCTTTGCCAGCGAGGAGCTCGTGCTAGATTCGGCAAACTCGTTTATAACAACTATGAGAGGCGCTAGAAACGCTCCTATAAAAGAGCTAATCGAGCAGTCAAAAGCGACGATCATCTTTCCAAGTGTTAAAAAGGTCGGTTTTGTCGTTGGTGGCATGGGCGGAGATGGCATCATGGTTGTTGGCAACATTAACTCGCCAAGTGAAATTTTACCAGTTAGCATAAGTGGCGGCAGCATCGGTATACAGCTTGGTTATGAAGATAGTTCGCTTGTGCTTTTTATATTTAAAGATAGCATTATCCATGATATCAAAGATGCCAAGATCACGCTTGACACGAAGCTGTCAGTAGCTTTTGGTGACATTGGACGCAATTACAGTAAAGTAAGCGATTTTAAATTTTCAAGTGACATCTACGCATATGCCGCAAATGATGGGTTTTTTGCGGGAGTTAGCTTTGGTGGAGCAGTCATCAGTGCAAGAGAAGAAATTTTAAAGCAAAGTGGCTATGCCTATGAACAGCTAATAGCCTCAGCATCTAAACTTTTAGGAGATTAATGCAAGATATTATAAACTCAGTTTCAACATACGGCTATATTATATTGTTTTTTTACAGCCTTGGTGGCGGTATGGTTGCATTAATCGCCGCTGGAATTTTAAGTTTTGCTGGCAAGATGGACATCACTCTTAGTATAATCGTCGCTGCCGTGGCAAATACAATCGGCGACACACTAATTTTTTATGTCGCAAGATTTAATAAAAACTCACTTATGCCTTATATCAGAAATCATAAAAGAAAGCTTGCTTATGCAGGAATTTTGGCCAAAAAACACGGCGATAAGATAATATTTATCAAAAAATTTATCTACGGCGTCAAAACTTTGGTTCCTATCGCGCTTGGACTTACGAAGTATTCATTTTATAAATTTAGCATTATCAATTTGATCTCGTCAGTGCTTTGGGCGGTCATTATCGGATTTGCCAGCTTTAAAGCGGGTGATTATTTTGTAGGTGCAAGCGACTATCTTGGCGAGCATGGATATATTATGCCTCTTGCTATGGTTTGTTTGTTGCTTGGAATTTGGTTTTTTTTACAACATATTACAAAAAGGAGAAAAGCATGAAAAAAGTGATATCTGCTTTAATCGTAGTTATCGTGGTGGCCATTGGAGCGGTTTATTTTGCTTCAAATGAGGTAGAGAAAAACTATCAAAGGATAGTGAATGATCTAAACAATATTAAGGGCTTTAAAATTTCTAATAACAATTACAAAAAAGGTTTTTTTGGCTCAAAAGGATCATTTGATTTTAGTGTTTCAAAAGATCTTTTGGAAAATATATTTGGTAAAAATGTAAATGAGGATTTGGTTTTTAAAGTAGAAAATGAAATTTCTCATACAGTGCTTGCTTTTATAGATGGCTTTGAAATAGACTCAAAAATTTCTATTCAAAACGATATGATTAAAAACATTATCGCAACATTCATGGGTTCAAATGTCATTGCAACAATTAAAACAAAAGTTAGTTTAACTGGCGATAAAGATGTGGATATTAAATTTAGCAATATTGAATTTAATGATAAGCAAAAAACTGCATTTAATACAAAAGATATAAAGATTGGTATGACGCTTGATTCAAAAGATAGTATAAACAGCTTAAAGGTTGAAGCAGATAAGATTGCTTTGAAAGATTTTAGTGAGTACAACAAAGTTGATCTAAATATCGAAGGATTTTATATTGACTCAAGTTATAAAGAGCCGGTTAAGTTTTCAAAAATTTTAGAGAGTCAGCTTGTACCTTATTTGGCAAAAGTTAAATTTAAAAGGGTGTCTTTCGCATCTAATGATATAAGTAATATCTTGATAGATGACTTTAAGTATGACTCAAAATTTGAAATCTCAAATGATCTTGGAAGATCAGACGATGTTATAAAAATAGGTATAGTAGCAGTTGATAAAGTAAAATATACGGATTTTATCTTTGATAGCAAAATCGCAAATATCAATGTGCCTGCTTTAAATAATGTATTAGAAAAGATTAATAATTTAAATAATGAAGAAAATTATAATGTTTTAGCTGGATTAAATTTTGATGAGACAATAGATCAAATCTTAGAAAAGAATCCAAGTATAAAAATAGATACATTAAGCTTTAAAAAAGGAGATAAGACTTTAAAGCTAAATTTGGATGCAGCAGTAAATGGCTTTAAAAAGGGAACAAATCAGTCAGAAATTTTTGATAAATTATCTCTTAGTGGAAAAATAAGTGTCGATGAAAGTCTGGCGAATTTTTTTGATACATTAGTGCCAGAAGTAGCTTTTGTTGAGCCTACTTTGGTATCTGCTGGATATTTTAAAGAAGAGGATAAAAAAATAATAAGCGAATTTAAATATGATCCAAACAAAAAAGATATTATATTTAATGGAAAAGTTGGACTTCAAAATTTCTTTATGGGTTTTTAAAAAATTAGCCTGATTTTTATCTGCATTTAAGCATCACTTCTATATACTTCACTTTCTGTTTTGCAAAACGCAGAGCAGAAAGTTCTTTTAACTTACAATTGTTAAACTATTAGTCAATCTTTGAAATCTAAACAAGTGATCGATTGAGCCAGTCTATTATTTTATAATTTATAATAGATTAGACAAACTAAATATAAAAACTAAAAGTTTTTTTGATTAAAAACTTCATAATAAAAATCCTATCTATTAGATAGGTAATTAATATGGAGAGTTTGATCCTGGCTCAGAGTGAACGCTGGCGGCGTGCCTAATACATGCAAGTCGAACGGACAAGTAAGAGCTTGCTCTTATGAGTTAGTGGCGCACGGGTGAGTAATGTATAGCTAATCTGCCCTACACTAGAGGACAACAGTTGGAA
>NZ_CABPUP010000003.1:225255-259737 GCF_902460705.1 Campylobacter concisus
AAGATATATTACGTGATAGTAGCGAGAATAAGCTAAAAATAGATGGTGATAGCAACGATGAGCTTACTCTTGGAAGTAGCTGGACTAAAGGTGCTAGTTCTGGTGGTTATACTACTTATACTAGTGGTACAACTACAATCGAAGTTCAAGACCAAATACACGTACTTTAATATCTATACTTTTAATCCCAAAGGAAATTCCTTTGGGATATTCTTTCTTGTCATTAAATTTTTATAATTGTTTGTCTTTTTAATTAGCACCAAATCCACAGATTTTTAGCTATTTAAGCATTTGGCATATATTAAGAATCAGTAAGTCTGGATGATAAGCAAAGGCTGAAAATGGATTAAAATTTGGCGGTAAATGTAGATAAATTTACTGCCGCAAGGATAAATTATTTTCCAGTTGGGTCTAGACCATTTAGGATATAGTTAACTTCATTGTCATTTAGATCGTAGTGCAAAAATTCTTTATAAAATTTCTTTGTCTCAGTAGCTATGTCCAAATCTTTAAAGATTTCAGGATGTAAAGTCTTAGCCGCCCATAAAATTTGCAAAGCCCCCTCTGCACCGTATCTATCCCAGCTAAAAACATCCGCTGGATTTATGAAGACTTTTTTGTTTTTGACAGCATTTATGCCAGCATAGACTTTGTTTTCATATATCTTTTCTATAGCGTCTGGCGATTTGGCTCTGCCTATGATGATAACGTCTGGATTTATATTTGGTATCTCTTCCGCATTGATTTCTAGCATATTGCCCTTTGCTTGTACTGCATTTATGACACCTGTGACACTTATCCACTCATCGATTATTGTATTTGAGCCATCTACTTTGAATAAATTTTTATCCTCTGCTATGTGAAGCGCTTTTGGCCTCTCATTTTGAGCTATCTTTGGAGCATCGCCTCCTATGGCATCAGCCATGATAGCTACGCTCTTTTTCATGTCGGCATGGTTTGTAAATGACGGATAAAGGACGTTAAAGCCATTTTTTGTTAGCTCCTCTTTGTTCTTTTTATCTGCGGCTATGACTATATCGGGACTTAGCTTGACTAGCTCTTCTACTTGCAGACTCTTGCCGTTTACGCCATTTGGAATGCTTGAAATTCTAGGATATATATGTGCAAACCATTTGTTGTTTTTTATGAGATCGGTTGTTGCGACTATTTTGTCAGCACCACCTAGCATCAAGACGATTTGGTTATTTGCATACCAAAGCGTAGCGACCTTTTCTACATTTACAGGGACTTTGACGATGTCGCCAGATATGTCTTTAATCTCTCTAAACTCAGCCGCATTTATACTAAAAGCAGCCATTAACGCTACTAAGGCAGTAAAAATTTTTCTCATTTTCTTCCTTTTTATGAAATATATATTTTTATAGTTTAAGAATTTTATCGGATATAAGAATGGCTAAATTTTTAAAATTTATAAGAAAGATTTCCCTCTCCATACAAGATGGAGGGGAAATTTAAGCAAGAAGTAAATTGCTTATTTCTCAAAAGCTTTTTGTAAGCTAAATGGAAATGCCTGATAGCCCATCGCATTTGTCATTTTTATCTCGATGCTTGGCTCTTTTGCACCCCACTCAAACTCATCGATGTGTGGGCTTGGAAGTCCTACTGGACGACCTTTGGCGATGTCAAACTGCATACCGGCAACGGCTGAGTAGACCATGATACTATCAAGGTCATCTTGATACTGTGTAAGGCTGGTGACCGAGCTATACCACTCTTTTCCGCGCTCTTTGCCGTATTCCCAGACTTGCTCGACTGTCTTTTTGCTTTCGTCTATTTTATAAACAACCGCGCGAGAGTATTTCATTCCTGCTATTGCGGGCTGCTCCATTCCTCTTGTATCGCCGTTGTCAAAGACAGTGAGATAGACAAGACCTTTTTTGGACTTGCTATCTATCCTAAATGCCGTATGTTGTGTCCACTGCCAGTCAAAGCCGCCATTGTCGCTCTCATATCCTGGGCATTTTGAGTACTCATCTTCGCAGACGATTTTACTGCCTTTGGTGTCGACTGGTTGAAGAAGTTTATCTTTAAATTTATCGCTCCAGCCTTTATGAGCACCCATTATCCATTTTACTTGTTTATCACGGCCGATTTTGATGACTGCATCTTGGTGGCGGCTTGAGATGATTATGCTATCGTCACTTGGGTCATAATCTACGCTATTTACGTGAGCCCAGTTACGGCCAGGTCCTGCTCCTACGATGTCGCCCCACTTATCGTGAGTATCCATCGATTGAAGCTCATCGGAGCTTGCTGTGTGTCCTGCTTTTTTAGCATCGATATTTAAGCAAACTGCGCCTTGATCAAGTGTTTTTAGCACGATATCGCGGTAAGGATCAAGAATTTCATAAAGCCTAAAGTCATCAACTACGTTGCCATCTCGGTCAAGCTCAACGATCACGTCGCGCACCGTTCTTACGTTTTTTCCGTCAGCCCTTTTGTAATCAGCATTTGCAACGCGCAAGAAGTAGTGTCCATTTTGTGCTACGTCCATCGAGTGAGAGAAGTCGTTGTAACTAGCTGGTAGCTCGCGGTTAAAAATTTCTCTACCCATAATGTCGTATTTTGCGTATCTTTGGCCATAGCCCCAAGTCATAGCACCGTCGTCATTTTGCTTAAAGCCCATCATTACGCCAGCGTTAAATGGCTGTTTTAGATCGTAAATTTTGCTTGGTTCAAGGTACCATCTAACCTCGCCTTTTGTATCAAGGATAAAGTTATTTGGGCTGTAGTTCCACTCGATCGCACCACCAGCTGGGTTGTTCCAAACGACTTTTGTGCCTTTTCCAGTTTTATTTACAAAGTTATTTACATAATAAAGCCTGTTTGCAAATTTGGCAGTCGCAGGCTTGGTAACCTCGATCTTATCAAAGAGCACACCCTTTTGATTTGGTGTGCCTGAGCTTTCTAGATAGATGGCTGGGGCGTAAATTTTATAACTCTCTTTTACATGCTCGCTTTTGCCCTTGTAAATCTTGTCGTATTCGACCTCAACGGTATTTTGATAGTCAGGGTACATGCCAAAAACTGGAATACCGCCATGTGTGCGAAGATGTTTGTCGGCCACTTTATAGCTTATTACTTGACCACCTTGTTTTGGTACGATGGTTACTTTGGCATTGCTTAGTGTGTAGCCACCATTTTTGATAACTGCGGTAAGTGGAGCAGTGTCGTAAGGGTTTACTACTACCTCGCCGATTTGCCCAGTGATAGCATAGTCAAGCTTGGCTCCACTTGGACCACCTATGGCAAAGGCCGATGAATAAAGCACAGAAGCTAGTGCAAGACAACTCAAAGTATTTTTCATAACATCTCCTTTGGATAAATTAAATTTTATAAACTCTACTCATAAAGCTTATAAAATTTAAAAAAAGCCTTGGAATGCCCAAGGCTTAAAATAGGTAAAAGGAGTAATAAAAAATATTGCGTCCTTCGTAATTGTAATAAAACTTTATAACATAAAAATCACGATAAAC
This sequence comes from Campylobacter concisus, assembly GCF_902460705.1. Taxonomy (GTDB): domain Bacteria; phylum Campylobacterota; class Campylobacteria; order Campylobacterales; family Campylobacteraceae; genus Campylobacter_A; species Campylobacter_A concisus_Z. Next base: position 228,753 of record NZ_CABPUP010000003.1, read on the forward strand.
TTTATAATGGCTTAAAATCTAAATTTATATTAAAAATTTTTGTCTTTTTGGACATTAAGCTAGCATTTACGCTTTAGCACTTATAATCAGCCCCAAACAATGGAGTAAAACTTATGACACTAACTTACAATGCAAAGAAAATTTATGAAATTTGGTTTGGTTCAAAAAGTGAGCTTGAAGAGAGCAATGCTAGCTTTTTAGAGGATTATTTAAATTTTTTAGGCGATATTAGTGAGGTGATAAATATTGATGAAAAAACAAGGCTTTCGGTTATCATCGCCTCTCTTTGCGTGAGTAAAGGCGCAAAAAGCTCATTTAAAAGCTTCGTTAGTGCCGCTTTAAATGTAGGCATATCAGCAAAAGAGATAAGAGAAATTTTATATCAAGCAGTGCCTTATGCTGGGCTTGGTAAGGTAGAAGATTACATATTTTTAGCTGATGAAATTTTTAATGAGCGCTATATAGAGTCTGAAAATATGCCTAAAAAATCAAGAGAGGGCAGAGGCGAACGAGGCCTTGAGATACAAAGAAAACTTTTCCCAGCAGTTGATAAATTTATCGCATCAATGCCAAATGATCAAAAACATATAATGGAGTTTTTATCGCAAAACTGCTTTGGTGATTTTTATGCAAGAGATGGGCTTAGTTTAGAGCTTAGGGAGCTTTTGACATTTGTCTATATCACGACTCTTGGCTTTGCAAAGCCACAGCTTTTAGGGCACATTGCTGCAAATTTTGGCATCGGAAACGACAGAGCTAAACTAATAAGCGTTGTTGCGACACTTATACCATTTATAGGCTATCCGAGTGCTTTAAACGCATTATCAGCAATAAATGAGATAAGCTCTAGTAAAAATTAAATTTTTAATCAATACAATATCTTATAAATTTCAGCCAAAATTTATTCTAGCGTTAAATTTGCGGTTGAGCTTGGTTGTAGAATAACTCAAAATAAATCATCTAAAGGAGATTATCATGAGTTTTCTATCTAAATTTAGTAAGGCTATCTTTGCTGTTGCGGTGGCTGGAGCGATTAGTGCTAGTGCATTTAGCGAGGGTGAGGACTACGTCAAGCTTGAAAAGCCACTAAGTGTGGGACAAAATACGCTAGTTAAAATTTTTAGCTACGCTTGCCCATTTTGCTACAAGTACGACAAGAGCGTCACTCCAAAGGTGGTCGAGAAAATTCCTGGACTAAAATACGAGCCATTTCACCTAAAGACAAAGGGCGATTATGGCGAGGTTGCGAGTAAGGTTTTTGACGTGCTTATCGTTATGGACGAGGCAAAAGGGGTTAGCTTATTTGATGAAAATTCGCTATTTAAAAAGGCTAAATTTGCCTACTACAAAGCTTATCACGACAAAAAAGAGCGCTGGGGCGATGGCAAAGACGCTGAGGGTTTTTTAAAGACTGGTCTTGAGGCAGCTGGCGTTAGTAAGGCTGATTATGAAAAAGAGCTAGCTAATCCAAAAGTGACTGAGCTGCTTAAAAAGTGGGATGAGAGCTACGATGTGGCAAAAATTCAAGGCGTGCCAGCATTTGTCGTAAATGGCAAATATCTCATCATGACAAAATCAATCAGCTCGCTTGACGGCATGGCAGCACTCATCGAAGAGCTTCTTAAAAAATAAGGTGTCACATGAGCTTTTTTAAAAAAATGGCTAAATTTCAAGACTCACGCATCTCTTGGGCAACCTTAGTCTTTGTAAGCGTTGCACTTGTCGTTATCGCGCACTCGCTCTTTCAAAACTACGCCTATATGCCTCCTTGCGAGCAGTGCGTCTATATACGTTTTGCATTTTTATGTATGGCACTTGGCGGCGTGATCGCTATGATAAATCCTAAAAATTTGCTATTTGCTCTAATTGGCTACGTCTTTGCCTTTTGGGGAGCGGTGCAGGGCATAATGTATAGCGTAAAGCTAGCTAAAATCCACGATGCAGTGCATGGTGATGATCCTTTTGGCGTACAGGGCTGCTCGACTGAGCCACACTATCCATTTGGTTTGCCGCTTGAGAAGTGGGCGCCTGACTGGTTTATGCCAACAGGAGACTGCGGATATGACAGCCCTATGGTGCCTGATGGTGCAGTTCTAAGCGATCTGCAAAAGAGCATAGTTGATCTTTATGCGGACGGCTGGTATCTTGTGCCATCATCTAAATTTATGTCGATGGCTGATTGCACGCTGCTTGGATTTGGTGTTTGTTTTGTAGTGCTTGCACTTATGCTCGTTTCAAAGCTTTTATCCTTTTTAAAATGAATTTAGTTAGCCCAAATTTGGGCTAACTTAGGATATACTGTGCGTATGGGTATTAATTTAAAATCACAAAATATTAAAATCTACGTCATCATCTTGCTTGCTAGCCTTTTTGTAATACTTCTTGGGCTAAATATTTATAGCAATGCAAAAGAGAAAATCATAGAGCTATCTGATAAAAATAACATAGCAGTTAGCAAAAATATCGTAAATAACTTTCAAATTTGGCTTGATGAACGTATAAATTCACTCATTCGTGCGTCAAAATTTATACAAAATGCAGGCATCGTAGATGACGATGAAAAGATAGCTGGCTTTATAAAGCTCTTTAAGCAAAACGCAAAAGAATTTGATCTAATGCAACTTTTAAGGGATGATGAAGAAATTTTTGTAGACGGAGAGAAAATTTTAGAAGAAGTTATGCCAAAGAGTGAAAGAGCAGGGCTTATCTGGTATGTTGAGACAAAAAATACAAATGCCCCAAGCGTAAATTTCATGCAAAAACATAAAATTTTAAAAGGCTCAACTCTAAATTTATGCGTTCCAGTCACAAAACAAGCGAAATTTAAAGCAGCACTTTGTGGCGTTGTGCGTATAGAAAATATCTTTAACAGCATTAAAAATTTTAGCCTTGCGCCAAATTCTTACTCATTTTTAGTAACTCATAGCGGTGAAATTTTAACATCGATACCTGATCTTGCTTTAAAAAAAGAGATCGAGGAGAAATTTAAAGAGTTGTTTTTAAAAGATGAAGATATTACGAGCTTAAAAATAGGACAAAATTTAATCCAAGTAGCTGAGATACCAACGATAAATTGGTTCATAGGAGCTGGCACAAATAACGAAGAGGAAATTTCAGCTTTAACAAAAGAAGCTTTAAAAAATGCTCTAAGCTTGCTCTTTGCCTTCGTTGCGCTCACATTTTTGGCAAATATTCTTCATAATTTTATGTATAACAAGATAAAAAAGATACAAGATGAGTATGAAACATTGCTAACTCATAGAGCTAAAATGAGTGAGGCTGGTGAGCTAATAAGTGGTATCAATCATCAATTCATTCAGCCAGTAAATTCGCTAAAACTAATGCTAAGCTCGTGCATAATGCTAAAAAAAGAAGGTAAATTAAGCGATGAGGAGCTAATAAATTTACTTGAGAAAGGACAAAGCTCGGTCAAACTTCTTTCAAGTACTATTGAAATTTTTAGAAATTTTTACAAAAGCGCTGAAAACGTGAGCGAATTTGAGGTGCAAACAAGCGTTAAAAACCTAATAACTCTCATGCACACAGAGCTAAGCCGTGCAAATGTTAGTGTAAAATTTAGCGGCTTTAATGAACAAAAAGTTCGTCAGATAGAAAATATAATCCAACAAATTTTGTTAATCCTAATACACAACGCAAAAGACTCACTTGTCGAAAGCTACAAAAATGAGCCACTAAAGCGTATCATCGAGATAAAATTTAGAAGCTTTGAAGATAAGTGCTACATCGGAGTTTATGACAATGGAAATGGCGTAAGCGAGCAAATGAGCGAGAAAATTTTTACTTGTCTAAATACCACTAAAAAGCAAGGAAATGGTATAGGACTTTATTTTGCTAAAAAGCTAGCACAAGAAAAGCTAAATGGTGATGTAAGGCTCGTAAATAACGCAAAGCCAACGGTATTTGAGCTAAGTTTTGATATAAATTTAAAGGACTAAAATGCAAGAAGTCTTAGAAATTTTAAAAAAGACGTCCGTCTTGGTAGTCGAAGATGACGATATGGCAAGAGAGCTTATTATTAGTGGGCTTAAACCTTATTGCGAACAGGTAATTGGTGCCTGCAATGGACAAGATGGCGTAGAGAAATTTAAAAAGCAAGGCTTTGCTATTGTGATGAGTGATATTCACATGCCAGTGCTTAATGGCTTTGAGATGATGAATGAGATGAAGCGTACAAAACCGCACCAAAAATTTATCGTCTTTACCTCTTATGATAGCGATGAAAATTTGATAAAAAGCATGGAGGAAGGGGCGATGCTTTTTTTAAAAAAGCCTATTGATATGAAAGATCTTAGATCAATGCTTATTAGTTTAAGTTTTGAACGAGATGAAAAGCTGGTTTATTTAAGCGATGAGGTGAGTATAAATTTAAAAAGAGAGAAAATTTATAAAAACGGCATTGAAATTTATCTTAGCTTTTTGCAAAATAAGATATTTTGGCTCTTTGCTTATAATCTAAATAAGCTAGTTACTTATGAGATGATAGAAGAATTTGTCTATGAAAGCGGTGTTAGCAAGGCGGCTATCCAAAATGTAATACTTCGCCTAAAACGTGAGCTTGGCGTGAAATTTAAAAATATTAGTGAGAGTGGATATATTTTAATCACAAAATCTGAATGATTTGGAATTATCGCCACCTTGTACCATAGTACAATATACAAAAGTAATTAAATATACTAAAATACCGACAAATAAAAATAAGGAATAAAGATGGCAGCAGTAGCTGGTATAGTTAAAAGTGTTTCATCTGATGTTATAGCGATAGACCAAAATGATCATGTAAGAGTTTTAGACGTAAATGATAAAGTATATATCGGAGAGGCTATAAAGGGCGAGAGCGAAAGCTCAAGCATTACAATCACTGCAAATGATGGACAAGATATATCAATAAACGGATACGATACTCTTTGGCTAGATAGTAGCGTAGTAAGCGATGATGTTGGTGAGTCTAGCATAGATACTGACGCATTGTTTAAAGCACTTCTTGGCAATGATTATGTATCGATTTTAGATCATATAAATGAAAAAGTAGATGATATTCTTAGTGCAACCAATTTAGAGCAAGAAGAGCCAAATGATGAGGCTAGCGTAAATATTAGTTTTAATGAAATAGATCCAAATTTAGCAAATGAGCATGGATTAAGAGAAGATGATCTTTTAGCTAAAATGAATGAACATAAAGAGAGCGATAAGCAGGTAGATCCTAGCTTTGAGCATACAAATCTTAACGCAACTACGATATATATAGATATTGATAACGACTTAAATAAACTTTCATAAATTTGAGCTTTTTGCTCAAATTTCTTCTGTTTTAAAAAACTCAAATTTATCTAATATCCTCTATAATAAGCCAAAAATTTCAAAGGAAAACGATGAAAAAAATTCTAATAATCGCAGGCTCTTGTAATAGTGGCACAGCTGGGCTTCAAGCAGATATAAAAACATGTGCTAGGTTTAATTGTTATAGTGCAACAGCGGTAACTTCTTTGGTCGCTGAGACTACGGATGCCGTAAAGAGTGTAGTTTGCTTAGAGCCTAGTTTTGTCAAAGATCAGCTAAATACGCTTGCGGAAGAATTTAGCTTTGATGCGATTAAGATAGGTATGTTATTTAGTGAGGAGATCATGGAAGTGGTGCGTGAGTTTTTGCTAGCTCAAAATACCAAAGTAGTGCTTGATCCAGTTTGCGTCTCAAAAAGCGGACATAAACTTATAAAAGATAGTGCGGTGGCAAAGCTAAAAGATCTAATGAGCTTAGCAACGGTAACTACTCCAAACTTAGATGAGGCAAATGTGCTTTTTGGCGATGATTATAAAGATTTGCCTTGTGATGTTATCGTAAAGAAACATATCAGCGAAGATAGCAGTATAGACACACTTTATAAAAAAGATGGCTCACTAAGAAATTTTAAAACTCCACTTGTTAATCCGCTTGTAATGAGTGGAACTGGTTGTAGCTTCTCAACTGCAATTGCTTGCTTTTTAGCAAAGGGCAAGAGCTTAGAGGAGTCTATACAACTTTCAAAAGAGTATATTTGCTCTATCATAAAAGAGAGCATCGATACAAAACTTGGCAAAAATCGCTTACTTTGGCATGGAGCGAAGTAAAATTTATCCCTCTGATCTTTGCACGGCAGCTGAGTGAGTGATGATGTCGTGCAGATTTAGTTTATCTTTTCTAAAGAAACAAAGGCAAAGTCCAAGTATGCTAAAGCCAGCAAAGGCAAAGCAAATTTGGCGCAAGATGGTGTGAAAAAAGCTTAGTTTTCTACCGGTTTTTAGGTTTATTAGATAAATTTCTTGTGCTTTGTAGCCTGGGGTTTGTGCTTTTATGCTAAAAAAAAGGCACATTATAAGTGAGATCAGGCTATTTGCACCAAAAATAGCAATTTGGTTATGCAAAAATGCCTCTTTGCCATCAAGCACAAGATATGTTGTCACATAAAATATCGGCATACCGATGATAAAAAGATCGATAACAAAGGCCTTTGCTCTAGCCCAAATAGATGCGATTTTTGCCTTTTGCTTTGCCAACTCAATTTCCTGTATTTATGTAGATACGGCTAAATTTCTCCCAGTCATATAGATAGACTAGGTTGTCACTCTCGCCATTATCATGCGTGACGCAGAGCATAGTAGAGGTGCGTGAGACCTTGCACCAGTGATTATAGAGATCAAGTTTTTTGATATCGCTTTCTAGTACACCAAAACAGCCTATATACTCATAAATGCTAAGATCAAAAAAGCTCTTATTTTCGGTCTTTAGCAGGCGTTTTTTGCTATTTTCTTGCATTAAATTAGCTCTACGCCTTTACCATTTACTACTTCACCGATCACGTAGCCATCGCTGCTAGTTAGGACAGCATCGACGTTTTCTTTAGGCACAACTAGGATCATGCCAACGCCCATATTAAAGGTTCTCATCATCTCGCTATCTTCTACTTTTTTGGCAAGAATTTTAAAAATTTCAGGCGTTTTTATAGCGCTTTTTTGCACTTTTGCGCCAAGTCCAGCAGGAAAGACGCGAGGCAAGTTCTCAACTATGCCACCACCAGTGATGTGAGCCATTGCTGTGATCTTATCTTTTAAATTTAAAAAGTCACTAACGTAAATTCTTGTTGGCTCAAGAAGCACGTCAATGAGTGCTCTATCACCTACTTTTTCATCAAATTTAAGTCCAAGCTCGCTAACCACTTTTCTTGCTAGTGAAAAGCCATTTGAGTGCAGGCCACTACTAGGAAGCGCGACTAAAATGTCACCTGCTTTTACAAATTTGCTTCTATCGATCTCGTCGGCCTCGGCGATACCCACGGCAAATCCAGCAAGGTCGAAGTCACCTTTTTCATACATTGATGGCATCTCGGCTGTCTCACCGCCAATAAGTGCGCATTGTGCCTTTTTGCAGCCATTTGCGATGCTTTTCACCACCTCTTTGGCGCTCTCTATCTCAAGCTTTGCTGTCGCGTAGTAATCTAGGAAAAAGAGTGGTGTAGCAAAGTTACAGATGAGGTCATTTACGCACATTGCGACTAGATCTTCGCCAACGCCGTCAAATTTCTTAGCGTCGATAGCTAGGCGAAGCTTTGTGCCGACACCATCAGTCGCACCTAAAATGGCAGGATTTTTATATCCGCTTGGTAGCCTGACCGCTCCTGAAAATGACCCAATGCCACCTATAACGTTTGGTGTTTGTGTAGATTTTACGAAAGGCTTTATCGCCTCAACAAAGCTATTTCCAGCATCTATATCCACTCCAGCATCTTTATAGCTTATCATCTTTGCCCTTTTTTGTAATTTTTTAAAACTTTAGCCAAAAGTTGCTAAAATTGTCATCAATTTTCAAAAATGGAGCGAGTTTGCAGAAATTTCCAAACGCTTATGTCATCACAGGCTCGATCGCTAGCGGTAAAAGCACGGCTATAAATTTGCTAAAAGAACGAGGCTTTAGTGTGATTGATGCGGATATGATCGCTCATGAACAGCTTGAAATTTGTAAATGTGAGATAGTGGAAGTTTTTGGAGAGCAAATTTTAGATGAGACCGGCAAGATCGATCGTCAAAAACTTGGCACCATTGTTTTTAATGATCCAAAAAAGTTAAAAATTTTAGAGCAAATTTTGCATCCAAAGATAAAGGGAGAAATTTTATCTCGCGCTGCAAAGCTTGAGTGTTTGGGGCAGGTTTATTTTGTGGATATCCCTTTATTTTTCGAAAAGCAAGATCGATACACCGAGTTTAAAAATGTAGCTGTAATCTATGCACCAAAAGAGCTACTAATAAGCCGTCTAATAAGCCGAAATGGTCTAAATTTAGAAGCAGCAAAAGCTAGAGTGGAGCTTCAGATGGATATCGAGCAAAAGCGAAAAAGGGCAAATTTCATCATAGATAATAGCGGTGATAAAGAGAATTTAGAGCAAGAACTAGAGAAATTTCTAAGGCAAATTTATGGCTGAGCTTATATAAATTTGGCAAAAAGTAGAGCAATTTTAAAGGAAAAATAATGCAAGTTTCAAAGTACAACGCTAGTGGCAACGATTTTGTCATATTTCATACATTTTTAAACAAAGATAGAAGTGAGCTAGCAAGGCAAATTTGCAGCCGAACGAACGGCGTTGGAGCTGATGGGCTCATCGTACTTTTGCCTTACGAAAAGGGTGTGAAATGGGAGTTTTACAACAGCGATGGAAGCTACGCTGCGATGTGTGGCAATGGCTCGCGCGCGGCTGCTAGATATGCCTATCTAAATGGTCTTGTTAGTTCAAACGAATTTGCTCTGCTAACTGGTAGTGGTGAGGTGATGGCAAGCGTGAAAGGTGAGTGCGTCGAGGTTGTGCTAACAAGTCCAAAGATTTTAAGCGAACCGATAAATGAAAACGGCAAAACTTGGTATTTTTACGATACAGGCGTGCCGCATCTTGTAAATTTCACGCAAAATTTAGATGAATTTGACGTCAAAGAGTGCAGGGCGCTTCGTCAAAAATACAATGCAAATGTAAATTTAGCCAAATTTGAGGGTGGAGCTTTAAAGGTTAGAACCTACGAAAGGGGCGTAGAGGACGAGACGCTAGCTTGCGGTACTGGCATGGCGGCTTGCTTTTACGGCGCTACATTAAATTTAAACGCAGCGCAATGCCTAAAAGTCTATCCAAAAAGCGGCGAGGAGCTTGGACTTAGGCTTGAAAACGGCAAAATCTTATTTAGCGGAGCGGTGAAACACTGTTTTGATACGAGTATTGAAATTTAGCTTTTAGGGTGAGTTTTATACTTGTTCTTGGCTAGTTATGGTAAGCAAATTTTTAAATTTATATTACTAAATTTGTGCCTAGCTGATGAAGTAAAATTTTTATAGTGGCTTTAATTTAAAATTTGAATACAAAATAATCAATTAAAAACTCGAAAAATAAATTTTAATAAAAATTTGAATAGAAATTTAAAAAAAGAAGATCTCCGCCGAAGCGGAGAAAAGGTGTTATTTCAAAGCATCTTTTGCTTGTTTTGCAAGTGCCGCAAATGCCTTCGCGTCATTCATAGCTAGATCAGCTAAAATTTTTCTATCAAGTTCAATCTTAGCTTTGTTTAAACCGTTGATAAATCTTGAATAGCTAATGTCGTTTAGTCTGCAAGCTGCATTGATACGAACGATCCATAAACGTCTGAAATCACGTTTTTTCTGGCGTCTGTCGCGGTATGCATAAACTAAACTTCTCTCTAGTTGCTCTTTAGCTTTTCTAAAGTGTTTATGTCTAGCACTGAAAAAGCCACGTGCTAGCTTTAAAACTTTCTTATGGCGTCTTCTTCTAACTACGCCTGTTTTTACTCTTGCCATATTTATCCTTTTACAAATTGGCGCTCACAAAGTGAGTCTTGCCCCTAAATTTGGGGGAGTTTGAATGACTTTTTGTCAAAAACTTAAATCTACGCTGCTTTATACGCCGAGCATTTTGCGAACGGCTGAGACGTTTGTGCTATCCACGTAGTGTGGTCCACGAAGGTCTCTCATACGCTTACTAGGTTTTTTTGTTAAGATATGGCTTCTAAAAGCAGAGCCTCTTTTTATCTTATTTTTACCTACTTTAAAGCGCTTAGCAGCACCGCGAACGGTTTTCATCTTTGGCATGCTAATCCTTTTTGAAATTTTATACGCAAGCAAGTGCGTAAGTTTTGGATTATAGCGAAAAATCCTTTAGAAAATTTAAATTTCACTTAGACAAAATTTGCAATAAATTTACATTAAACTTAAAAGAATTTTAAAATTTATAATTAAATTATTAAAATTTGCATATAATCACATAAAGAAATTTTATTTCACTAAAGGAGTAAAAATGAAAGGCAAAATTCTTGCATCAATCGTTGCTATGAGTGCGATTTTAGGCACAAGTAGCTTGGCATGCACTACTATTTTAGTAGGAGATAAAGCTTCAAATGATGGCTCCATGCTGGTTGCCAGAAGCGCAGATAGCAAGGCTATAAAAGCTCAAGTCTTTTTGATCCATCCAGCAAAGAAAAACCAAACTGGCATGCACAGCTCAAAGGCACATGACGGCGCAAATGACTTTACATATCCGCTCCCAAAAGATGGCATGAGATACACAACCATCGCAAATTCACATACAAAACTTCACGGAGCAGTCGGCTACAATGAGGCTGGCGTTGGACTAAGTGGCACTGAGACCATCTACGCAAAAGATGAGCTTTTAAAAGTTGATCCATACAACGAAGAGACTGGTATCACAGAAGATGACATCCCAGACGTACTTTTGCCACGTATGAAGAGTGCAAAAGAGGGCGTTAAGCTTCTTGGTGAGATAGTTGAGACAAAGGGCGCTGGAGAGGGCTTTGGCGTGGTATTTATCGATGCAAACGAGCTTTGGTACTTTGAAACAGGCACAGGCCATAAATGGATCGCTACAAAGATCGCTCCAGATGAGTATTTCGTCACTGCAAACCAAGGCAGACTTCACGCTTACAAAGAGAACGATCCAAATTTCATGGGCGCAAAAGATGTGATCAAATTTGCGATCGACAACAAGACTTATGACCCTGCAAAAGATGGCGAATTTAACTTCACAAAGGCCTATACAAGGGACGATGAGAGAGATATGACCTACAACTATCCACGTGTTTGCTGGGTGCAAAGCATGTTTAATCCAAGCTTAAAACAAGACTTTGCCGATGGTCAGAAATTTCCAGTATTTTTAAAACCAGAGAAAAAACTAGGCGTTGAAGACCTAAAAGCTGCGATGAGAGCCCACTACGATGGCACCCCGTTTGATAACTATACCAGCAAAGACGAAGATAAGAAAAACGTCTACCGCGCTATAAGCGTCTTTAGAACATACGAGTCTCACGTCATGCAGGTGCGCCCGTGGCTACCAAAAGAGATCGGCCGCGTGACCTACGTAGCTCTTGGCATGGCTGATCTTAGCGTTTATTTGCCGTATTACGAAGGGCTTGATAGCTTTATAAAAGGCTACTCAGATGGCTCATATGATGCTGATGATACTTCGATATACTGGGTTTATAGAAAGCTTCAAACCCTTGTGATGACTGACTATGAGAAGTATTCGCCAGTGGTTAAAGAGGCCTACGCTAAATTTGAAAAGGAGTTGGCGGTAAAACAGGCTAAATTTGAAGATGAGTACATGAAGCTTTACAAAAAAGATAAGAAAAAAGCGGACAAACTCTTAAATGAATTTAGCCAAAAGACTATGCAAGAGGCTAAAGATCTAACTCAGCAGCTTACAAATAAGGTCTTTACTATGCTTACAGCTGATATGGACGCTAAGCTAAAATCCCTAAATAAAGGTAAAAAAGACTAAAAAATTTGGGCGTGAAATTTGGTAGCGCCCAAACTTTAAACAAAAATTTGGCAAAGAGCGTTTATAATGCGACAAAAATTCACTACAAAGGAAAAACGCTGATGCCTTGTCCCATGCATAAAGCTCATTAATCTCGGCAAAAAACATATCAGCGATTTTCAAAAATCACGCAAATTTTTAAACAATTTCACATTTTTTTACATTGAAATAAATCCCTTTTTGCTAGCAGGTCCACTGCATTGTAACTGCATTTTTAATAGCAAGGCTAAGCAATGCCTGAAATTTGGCAAGGATCTTTTTAGTAGGGTTTTTTATAAATTTTACTTTAGTTTAAGAAGAAGCGGGTGTCATCCACCGTGTTTGAGGTGATTAAATTTATTGTTTGAGCCGTGATAGTGAAAATTTGGCTTTTGGTGGCAGAAGGGGTTTCTACTTACGAAGCGTCGCCCCTTCCGCCCCCAACCCCCACCTACCCCACTGCACGTTCAAGGTTGCTGTGCCTTGCACAGATTTAATTTAAAATAGAAATTTAAAAAGGATAGAAATGATAAAAAGTTATGTTTTAGGTTTTCCAAGAATCGGAGAGAAAAGAGAGTTAAAGCGCGCGTTAGAGGGCTTTTGGGCTGGTAAAGAGGGCTTTAGTGAAGAGAATTTGCAAGAGACTGCAAAGACGCTTCGCCAAAGACACTGGAAATATCAACAAGACGCTGGTATTTCGGCTATTAGTGTTAATGATTTTTCATTTTACGACCTAATGCTTGATAACATCATCGCTTTTGGCGCTACACCTCCAAGATTTGCAAATTTAAGTGGCTTGGAGCAATATTTTGCTTGCTCAAGAGGCAATAAAAGTGGCGTTGCGATGGAGATGACAAAGTGGTTTAACACAAACTACCACTACATCGTGCCAGAGCTTAGCAGCGAGAGTAAATTTAGCCTAAAAGCAGACAAAATTTTAAATGAGTACAAAGAGGCAAAGTCTAACGGCGTAAAAGGCAAGGTAAATTTGATCGGTCCTATCACATTTTTGGCCCTTTCAAAGACGACTGACGGTAGCTGCCCATTTAAGCACCTTGACGCGCTTGTAGGCGAGTACAAAAAGCTACTTGAGCAAGTTTCTAAGCTTGATGATGAAATTTTAGTACAGTTTGACGAGCCGATCTTTGTAACTGACAAAAACGAAAGCGATCTTTTGCCACTTATCACAAAGGTTTATAACGAGCTAACAGGCGTTGCAAATAACATCAAAATCGTGTTTGCGACATATTTTGAGCATGCGATCAAGGCAGTTAGTGAAGTGGCTAAAACTAAAATTTATGGCATCGCGCTTGACTTCATTCACGGCAAAAGAAATTTCGAAGCACTTGAGACTATTAAAAATAGCCATTTGACGTTATTTGCTGGTGTGATAGATGGCAGGAATATCTGGAAAAGCAACATCGATGAGAAAGTAAAGCTTGTAGGTGAAATTTCAGAGAAAATAGGCGGCAAAGACTTTTATATCGGCACTTCATGCTCACTTCTTCACGTACCATACACTCTAAAATATGAAGAAAATTTAAACCCTGAGATCAAAAGCTGGCTAAGCTTTGCGGTTGAGAAGCTTGATGAGATCAAGATTATCACAAAACTAGCAAATGGCGAGAAGCTAAATGATGCTGAAGCTAAAATTTACGAAGAGAACAAAAACGCAGTTAAAACTCGCGCCACTTCAAAACTCATCCACTCTGAAAGCGTTCAAAATCGCATCAAAAATTTAAGCAAATTTGAGCGTGATGAGAAATTTGAAGATCGCATCAAAATTCAACGCGAAACATTAAAATACGGCATCTTGCCAACAACAACGATAGGTAGCTTCCCTCAAACGGTTGATCTTCGCGTACTTCGCCAAAATTTCAAAAAAGGTGAGATCGACGCGGCTGCTTATGAAGCTGGCATCAAAAAATATATCGATCACTGCGTGAAATTCCAAGAAGATATCGGCCTAGACGTGCTAGTACACGGCGAGCCAGAGAGAAACGACATGGTCGAGTACTTTGGCGAGCAGATCAGCGGATATGCATTTAGCCAAAATGGCTGGGTACAAAGCTACGGCAGCCGCTGCGTCAAACCACCACTTCTCTTTGGTGACGTAAGCCGCCCAGAGCCGATGACTGTTAAGTGGATGAAATACGCTCAAAGCATCACAAAACACGTAATGAAGGGCATGCTAACAGGTCCTGTAACGATGCTAAACTGGAGCTTTGTGCGTGACGATCTACCAAGAAGCGAGGTAGCAAAACAGCTCGCACTTTGTATCTATGACGAGATCGCAGACCTTCAAAATGCGGGCATCAGAGTGATTCAAGTCGATGAGGCCGCGTTTAAAGAGGGCTACCCGCTAAGAGCTGAAAACATCCCAGCTTATGAGAAATTTGCGGTTGATTGCTTCAAGCTTTCAGTAAGCTCGGCTGAAGCAAAAACTCAGATCCACACGCATATGTGCTACTCTGAATTTAACGATATTATTAAGACCATAGAAGCTATGGATGCTGATGTTATCAGTATCGAGACTGCAAGAAGTGGCAACGAGCTACTTAAAATTTTCAAAGCTGTTGGCTACAAACAAGAGGTCGGACCTGGCGTTTACGACATCCACAGTCCGCGCGTACCGAGCACCGACGAGATCGTGCGCCAGATCCGCGCGCTACTCGAGGTTCTGCCGAAAGAACAGCTCTGGGTCAACCCGGACTGCGGCCTAAAAACGCGCAAATGGGAAGAGGTCGAGCCGAGCCTTAAAAACATGGTAGAAGCTGTCAAGATCGTAAGAGGTCTGTAATACAAAATTTTAGCGTCTAGTAAGCCTAGGCGCTAAACTCCGTTTAAATTTCAAAAAAAGTTAGAAAATGTTAAAAGATAAGATCATAAACAATGAAAGTGGCATAGTGCTTTATGGCCTAACACCTCCAAAGGCTGAATTTGACGAGGCAAAGCTTAAAGAGATCGCTGCAAAATGGGACAAGAGGATCACGGACGTGCAGGCTGATGGCTTGGTGCTTTACGAGATACAAGATGAAAGTAGCCGTATAAAAAGCGAGCGAACTTTTGAATTTAGCGATACATTAAGTCCTGAAATTTACTACTCAAAATATCTAAATTTAAAGACACCAAGCATCTTTTATAGGGTCGCGAACAAATATAATGAGAGCGAATTTAGAGCAAATTTAGCCAAAAGTAGCAGCGATATAAATGTCTTTGTCGGTGTTGCTTCTGGCAAAGTAGAACCTAAAATGAGCTTAGAGCGTGCTTATGAGATCGCTAGAGACGAGTTTAAAGAGCTTGTAGTGGGCGGTGTTTGTATAGCTGAGAGGCACGCAAAAAAGGGCGATGAAGAGCAAAGGATGAGCCAAAAGGCCAAAATGGGGGCAAAATTTTTCATCTCACAGGCGGTTTTTGATATAAATTTGGCTAAAAATTTACTAACAAGCGTGGCAAAAAGTGGGTTAAATTTGCCTATTATTTTGACATTTACGACTTGTGGCACCCCAAAAACGCTAGAGTTTATCAAGTGGCTTGGCATAAGCGTTGATGAAAAGAGCGAGAAAAGGATGCTTGAGAGTGATGATTTTTTAGCCACGGCATCACAAATTTGCCTTGAAAATTTCGCAGAGCTTTATGAATTTGCTAAAAAGCTTGGCATAAATGTTGGTGTCAACATAGAGAGCGTAATGGCAAAAAGAGCCGAGATAGAAGCGAGCCTAGAGCTAACGCATAAGATGAGAGAATTGTTTTGATAGTTTAAAAGCTATCAAAATTTATATTTTAGATGATTTTAGTAAGTTCTTAGTCTTTTTTAGCTTTAATTATATAAGATTTTTAAGCTCGTTTTAAAGTAGATAAAATTTATGACTAATATATTATTATGTGGTGGTTCTGGTACGAGGTTGTGGCCTATTAGCAGGACTTTAATGCCAAAACAATTTATTAAATTATTTGACGATAGATCACTTTTTCAGCTAACTGCACTACGAAATAGTGAAATTTGTGACAATACATTTGTGATTACAAATATCGATCACTACTACTTGGCGATGGATCAGATAGAAAATTTAAATATCACAAATTTTAAATATCTTCTCGAGCCAGTTGGTAGAAATACTGCGCCAGCGATCACATTGGCTTGCCTCGCACTTGATCCAAACGAAGTGGTTTTAGTAACGCCATCGGATCATTTGATAAAAGACGTTAAAGAGTATCAAGCAAGTGTAAAGGTAGCAAAAGAGCTGGCAGAGCAAAATTTTTTGGTTACTTTTGGGGTAAAACCAAAGTCACCTGAGACGGGATTTGGCTATATTGAGAGTTTTAATGGCGATGTAAAGGCTTTTTATGAAAAGCCAGACCATGAAAGAGCAGTGAAATTTCTAAAAGATCAGAATTTCTACTGGAATTCAGGCATGTTTGTTTTTAAGGCGGGCGTTTTTTTGGACCAGATGAAAATTTTTGCCCCTGAGATACTTAAAGCGTGCAAATTTGCTTTTGATAACGCAAAAAAAGACGAATTTGATATTAAAATAGACGCTACTGATATGCAAAATATCCCACAAAACAGCATAGATTATGCTGTGATGGAAAAGTCTGATATCGTAAAAATGGTAGCCTTAGATGCTTCTTGGAGTGATCTTGGGAGTTTTGATAGTTTGGACGTAGAGCTAAAAAAAGACGCTAATGGCAATACAATAAATAGCGATCTGGTGCAGATAAATTCTCACAATAATCTAGTCCTATCTAGTGGCAAAAAAATAGCTTTAATAGATGTCGATGATCTAACTGTGGTTGATACAAAAGATGCTCTTTTAATATCTAAAAAATCATCTAGTCAAAAAGTAAAAAATGTGGTGGAAATTTTAAAAGAGGATAGCTCTGAGCTTTGTAATGCTCATATTACGACAAATAGGCCTTGGGGAAACTATACTGTCCTTGAAAATCAAGATGGTTATAAGATAAAGATAATAGAGGTAAAACCTGGCAAAAGACTATCTTTGCAAAAGCATTTTCATAGAAACGAGCATTGGATAGTGCTGTCAGGTAGCGCCACCGTTACGATAGGTGAGACAACTAGACTCGTTTGTCCTAATGAGTCTATCTATATAAAAATGGGCGAAGTTCATAGGCTGTCTAATGAAGGAAAAATTCCTGTGGTTTTGATAGAAGCTCAGGTCGGTGAATACACAGGTGAAGATGATATAATTCGCCTAGATGATGATTTTAAAAGGTGATTTATGGATAAAAAAGTAGCATTAATAACTGGTATAACTGGTCAAGATGGATCGTATCTGGCGGAATTTTTACTAAAAAAAGGCTATATAGTCCATGGTGTAAAAAGGCGAACGAGCCTTTTTAATACAGATAGAATAGACCATCTTTATCAAGATCCGCATGTTGATAATAGAAATTTTTTCTTGCATTATGGCGATATGACGGACTCTATGAATTTAACAAGGATCATTCAAGAAGTACAGCCAGATGAAATTTACAACCTAGCTGCCATGAGTCACGTGCATGTAAGCTTTGAAACCCCAGAATATGTAGCAAATGCTGATGGTACAGGCACTCTTAGATTGCTTGAGGCTATAAGGATATTAGGGCTTGAGAAAAAGACTAAAATTTATCAAGCCTCTACATCTGAGCTTTACGGAAAAGTGCAAGAGACGCCGCAAAGCGAAACGACTCCATTTTATCCAAGAAGTCCTTATGCAGTCGCAAAGATGTATGCGTACTGGATAACGGTTAATTATAGAGAGGCTTATGACATTTTTGCTTGTAATGGCATATTGTTTAATCACGAATCGCCAGTTAGAGGCGAGACATTCGTAACCAGAAAGATCACAAGAGCAGCTAGTAAGATAGCGCTTGGGCTTCAAGACAAGCTTTATCTTGGAAATTTAGATGCCAAAAGAGACTGGGGTCATGCAAAAGACTATGTAAAGATGATGTGGATGATACTGCAAGCCCCACAGCCAGAAGACTGGGTGATAGCAACTGGACAAACGACAGCGGTTAGAGATTTTGTAAAATTTGCATTTGCCTATGCTGGTATAAATTTGAGATTTGAAGGGACTGGCGTTGATGAGATAGGAGTCGTGGACTCACTAAATTTTGAAAAAGCAAAAGAGTTAAATTTAGATATATCTCATTTAAGTATCGGTCAAACAGTAGTTTGTGTAGATCCAAGATATTTTAGGCCAACAGAGGTTGACTTGCTGCTTGGGGATCCTAGTAAAGCAGAGAAAAAGCTAGGTTGGAAGAGAGAATTTAACCTTCAAGATCTAGTAAATGATATGATGAAATCGGACTTAAAGCTCATGACAAAAGATCTCTATCTAAAAGATGGTGGATATGAGATAATGAGCTATTTCGAGTAAGAAATGGATAAAAATAGCAAAATTTATGTAGCAGGGCACAAGGGTCTGGTAGGCTCTGCTATAGTGAAAAATTTACGATCAAAGGGCTATGAAAATATAATCACAAGAACTCATAGCGAGCTTGATCTAATGGATCAAAAGGCCGTTTGTGAGTTTTTTGAAAAAGAAAAGCCTGAGTATGTGGTGTTAGCTGCTGCAAAGGTCGGTGGAATAGTGGCTAATAGCACTTATAGGGCTGATTTTATATATGAAAACTTACAAATTCAAAATAATGTGATCCACCAAAGCTATCTGCATAAGGTAAAAAAACTATTATTTCTGGGAAGTACTTGCATATATCCTAAAGATGCCCCACAGCCAATGAGCGAGGAGGTGCTTTTGACATCTCCACTTGAATACACAAATGAGCCATACGCAATAGCTAAAATAGTTGGCATGAAGATGTGTGAGAGCTATAATTTACAGTACGGCACAAATTTCATATCTGTAATGCCTACAAATTTGTATGGTCCAAATGATAACTTTGATTTAGAAACTTCGCATGTATTGCCAGCACTTATAAGAAAGATACACCTTGCAAAGCTTTTAAGTGAAGAAAAATTTGACGAAGTGATAAAAGATCTAAAAGCAAAAGATCTAAATGAAGCTATGGCTTATCTTAGTAAATTTGGTATTTCAAAAGACGGAGTAGAAATTTGGGGCACAGGGAAGCCTAGACGAGAGTTTCTACACTCAGAAGATATGGCCGATGCCTGCGTGTTTTTACTGGAAAATAGAGACTTTAAAGATACTTATGATAAAAATAGCAAAGAGATAAGAAATACGCATATAAATATAGGTACAGGTAAAGATATCTCGATAAATGAGCTAGCAAATTTGGTTAAAAATATAATTGGCTTTAAAGGTGAGCTATATTTTAATGAGAACAAGCCTGATGGAACGATGCTAAAACTAACGGACCCATCTAAGCTCCACTCTCTTGGATGGAGTCATAAAGTAGAGCTTGAGGACGGGATAAAGACACTTTATGAGTGGTATTTAAATGACTAATCTAAAAAAGCTGTTAGCAATAACAACACGACAAGAAAAGAAAAATTTTATAATTTTGATTTTTATGAGTATTTTTTTATCGATCATTGAAACTGTTGGAATATCTGCTATTATGCCGTTTATTACCTTAGCATCAGATCCATCAAAAATAGTTAGCAACGAATATTCAAAAAAAATTTATGACTTTTTTGACTTTTCTACTACTACTAATTTTATGATTTTTTTTGGTCTTTTTTTAATAGGCTTTTATATTTTTAGAGCTTTTTACTCGATATTTTATAATTATTTACTTAATAAATTTGCATTTGGAAGATTTCATTCTTTTGCATTTAGACTTTTTAAAAACTATACAAATTTACCGTATAAAAGATTTGTAAAAAGAAATAGTGCGGAACTAATAAAGACTATTGTAAATGAAGCTTCAAACCTTTCTTTTTATATGCAAAGCCTACTTTTGATATTCTCAGAATTTTTTACTATAGTATTGCTGTATACCTTATTGCTTTTAATGAATTGGAAAATGACTCTAGTTTTAACTATTCTTTTGGGGGCAAAAGTATTATTTCTATTGTTTTTTCTAAAAAAAAGAATAGAAAAAGAAGGCACAAGAAGATCAATAATGCAATCAAAATTTTATAAAATTTTAAATGAAACATTTGGTAATTTTAAAATTATAAAACTTATACAAAATGAAGAAAAGCTTTATAGTGAATTTTCAAGCATAAGCTATGGTTATGCTAAGGCCAATATTGTAAGTAATACCTTAAATCAACTACCTAGACTCTCTTTGGAAACCATTGGTTTTGGCGTTCTTATAGGAATTGTTGTCTATGTTCTTTTTAAATACAATGATGCAAGCTTTGTTTTGCCAATTATTTCTATGTATGCTCTGGCTTTATATAGAGTTCTTCCTGCTTTAAATAGAATACTTTCCAACTATAATATTCTCTTGTTTTTATCTAGCTCTCTTAATATTGTATATAGCGATCTTATCTACACTCCACAAACGGAAGGTAAAGATTTTATAGATTTTAAAAACAAAATAGAATTAACAAATATAAGTTTCGAGTATACAAAAAATAAGAAAGTTCTTGAAGATATAAATATAACTATAAATAAAGGCGACAAAGTTGCTTTTGTGGGAGAGAGCGGAAGCGGAAAGTCCACGCTAGTTGATTTGATTATAGGATTATATAAGCCACTTAGTGGTGAAATAATCATAGATGGCAAGAAATTAACTGTCGAAAATATAAAATCTTATAGATCAAAAGTAGGCTATATACCACAATCGATATATCTTTTTGATGGTACAGTCGGAGAAAATGTGGCTTTTGGCTATGAATATGATAAAGAAAGAATAATAGAAGTCTTAAAGAAGGCTAATATATATGATTTCTTAACCTCAAAAGAAGGGATAGACACACTGGTTGGAGATGGTGGAATTCAGTTGAGTGGCGGACAAAAACAAAGAATAGGAATAGCTAGAGCTCTATATAGTGACCCCGAAATTTTAGTATTAGATGAAGCAACAAGTGCTTTAGATAACGAAACAGAAGCAAAAATAATGGACGAGATATATGAAATAAGTCAAGATAAGACATTATTAATAATCGCACACAGATTAAGCACAATTGAAAGATGTGATAGGAAGATAATGCTATCTAATGGAAAAATAATATGAACAATATCTTAAGTTTAATAGGACGCACAAAAAATCTCTTTGAAGATGACATAAATGCGCTTGGTAAAGACTTAAAAGAGATAGTTTCAAGTTCGAGCTTTCTAGTTATTGGTGGTGCCGGCTCTATCGGTTCAGCCGTGACAAAAGAGATATTTATAAGAGATCCTAAAAAACTCTATGTTGTTGATATCTCTGAAAACAATCTTGTTGAGCTAGTGCGTGACATAAGAAGTGAGTTTGGATATATAAATGGTGACTTTAAAACTTTTGCCATAGATGTTGCAAGCGCCGAATTCGACGCACTTTTAGCGCAAGGCGGTGGATTTGACTACGTATTAAATTTATCAGCACTAAAGCACGTAAGAAGCGAAAAAGACCCATTTACACTTATGAGAATGCTTGAAACAAATATCTTTAATACTGATAAAACGCTGGCTCAAGCTATGGGTATGAAGTCAAAAAAATATTTCTGCGTCAGCACCGACAAGGCCGCAAACCCTGTAAATTTAATGGGAGCTAGCAAGCGCATCATGGAGATGTTTGCGTTTAGACACTCTTTAAATATCGACGTCTCGATGGCTAGGTTTGCAAACGTGGCATTTAGTGACGGCTCGCTTCTTTTTAGTTTTCAAAAACGCATAGAAAAGGCTCAGCCCATAGTCGCTCCAAACGACGTCAGGCGCTACTTTTTAACGCCAAAAGAGAGCGGTGAGCTCTGCCTTTTAAGCACCATTTTTGGCGAAAATAGAGATATATTTTTCCCAAAATTAGATGAAAATTTAGACCTCATAACATTTAGTGAGATAGCCAAGCGATACTTGGCAAATTTAGGCTACGAACCATTTTTGTGTGAAAATGAGGAGGAAGCCAGAAAGCTTGCAAAAGTGCTTCCAAAAGATGGCTTTTATCCTTGTCTTTTTGCGCCTAGCGACACGACTGGAGAGAAGGACTACGAGGAGTTTTTCGTTGACGGCGAGAGACTTGACATGCAAAGGCTTCAAAATATCGGCATAGTCAAAAATGATGCAAATTTTGACAGCAAAAAACTAGAAATTTTTAAAAACAATATCTTAAATTTAAAATCAAGCTTGACATGGAGCAAAGAGGACGTTTTGCGCGAAGTTTTCGAGCTCATACCAAATTTTATGCATAAAGAAACAGGAAAATATCTTGATGAAAAAATGTGATTTTGACGAGGTTTTGAAATTTATAAAAAGCACCTTTGGCAAGGACAAAGTCCCACTTCACGAGCCTAAATTTATAGGCAATGAGAAAAAATATCTGCTTGAGTGTATCGATTCTAGCTTTGTCTCAAGTGTCGGCAAATTTGTCGATGAGTTTGAGAGTAAGCTAGCTCAAATGATCGGAGCAAAATTTGTAGTCGCTACGACAAATGGCACCTCTGCGCTTCACATCTGCCTAAAGTTAGCCGGCGTAGAGCAAAATGACGAAGTGATCACCCAGTCAGTTACTTTTATAGCCACTTGCAACGCCATTAGCTACCTTTTTGCAAAGCCGGTTTTCGTGGACGTTGATCTTGACACACTCGGTATGTCGCCAGCAGCGCTTAGCGAGTTTTTAGAGAAAAACTGCAAGCTAAAAGACGGCAACTGCGTAAATAAAACTAGCGGCAGGATAGTGCGTGCCTGCGTGCCTATGCATACTTTCGGGCTACCTTGCAAGATAGTTGAGATAGCTGAAATTTGCAAGCGTTGGAACATCGCTTTGGTAGAAGATAGCGCCGAGAGCCTTGGCAGCTACTACAAAGGCACTCATACAGGGAATTTTGGCAAGCTTGCGGCGATGAGCTTTAATGGCAATAAGATCGTCACAAGTGGAGGTGGTGGAGCTATCATCACAAACGACGAGGAGATAGCAAAGCACGCTAAATTTATCACCACAACAGCCAAGGTGCCACATCCTTTTGAGTATTGTCACAGCGAGGTCGGCTACAACTACCGCTTGCCAAATTTAAACGCGGCCCTTCTTGTGGCGCAGCTCGAAAATTTGGAGCTATTTTTAAAGAGTAAACGCGAGCTAGCGATGATCTATAAAGAGTATTTTTCTAAATTTGATGATGTGAAATTTATAGATGAGCCAGCGGACGCTAGGTCAAATTTTTGGCTAAATGCGGTGCTGTTTGATAGTCGCGAAAAAAGAGATGAGTTCTTGAAATTTAGCAATGAAAATGGCGTTTTCACGCGTCCTATCTGGCAGCTCATGAATGAGCTTGATATGTTTAAGGACTGCCAAAGGGATGAGCTAAAAAATGCTAAATTTCTAAGTGATAGGATAGTAAATATCCCAAGTAGTGCAAGAGTTTAGCCATATACGCAAAATAATAAGGAGAGTGGCATGAAGCTTAAAATAGGGTATTTTGCAGATGGTATTTGGAGCCATAACGCATTTGATAAACTTATTAAAGATAAAGATATAGAAATAGAATTTATCTGTGCCAGATATGATTCAAATGATGAAAAACTTCTAAATTATGCAAACGAATTTAAAATTGACTATTTAAAGCATAAAGATATAAATTCTGATGAGTTTATTGACAGAATTAAAGAATATGATTGTGATTTGTTTGTATCAATGTCTTTTAATCAAATTTTTAAATCCAAGATCATAAATTTGCCAAAATATAAAACTATAAATTGCCACGCAGGTAAATTGCCGTTTTATCGAGGCAGAAATATCCTAAACTGGGCTTTGATAAATGACGAAAAAGAATTCGGAATAACTGTACATTATATGGATACTGGTATAGATACCGGTGATATAATCTTGCAAAAATGTTTTGATATAACAGACAACGATGACTACAAAAGCATACTAACAAAAGCGCATAGCGAGTGTGCAAACATACTATATCAGGCGATATGTCTATTTAAAAACGGTAAAGTAGAGTCCAAAAAACAAGATGGTGTTGGGTTTTACTGCTCAAGACGTATAGAAGGCGATGAAAATTTAAATTTTAACCAAACAAGCAGAGAGGTATTTAATTTTGTACGTGCCATTTGTTATCCGGCTATAGCAGCAAGGGCATTTTTAAATGGTAAAGAGATGAAAATAAATAAAGTAGAGCTTATAAAGGATGCACCGCTATACAAATGCATACCTGGCGCGATCTTGTGTAAAGACGGTGATACTTTTTTGGTAAAAACACAAGATAGTTTTGTAAAAGTTGTGGAATATGAATATGATGGAAAGATTAAGGTGGGAGATAGATTTGATGTCAAATAGGGTTTTTATCATAGCTGAGGCTGGGGTTAATCACAATGGCGATATAAATTTAGCTAAAAAACTGATCGATGTAGCAGCTAGTGCTGGCGCTGATGCAGTGAAATTTCAGACCTTTAAAGCTCAAAATCTAGTTTCAAAAAACGCGCAAAAGGCTAGCTATCAAAAAGAAACTACCGATAAAAATGAAAGCCAGTTTGAGATGATAAAAAAGCTTGAGCTAGACGAGAACACGCATAAAGAACTCATAGCCTACTGCAAGCAAAAAAATATCACATTTCTCTCAACTCCTTTTGATAGCGACAGCATAAAGCTTCTTGATGAGCTTGGGCTTGACACATTTAAAGTCCCAAGCGGCGAGATAACAAATTTACCTTATCTTAAGCAGATAGGCGGCTTAAATAAAAAGATCATTCTCTCAACTGGCATGGCAAATTTAGGTGAGGTAGAATCCGCGATAGAAGTACTTATAAAAAGTGGCACGAAACGTGAAAACATAAGTCTTCTTCATGCAAATACGCAGTATCCAACACCGATGGAGGATGTAAATTTAAAAGCGATGATAACACTGAAAAATGCCTTTGGTCTTGAGGTCGGATATAGCGATCATACGCTTGGCATTGAGGTCGATATCGCAGCGGTTGCCATGGGTGCAAAGATCATAGAAAAGCACTTTACTCTTGATAAAAATATGCCCGGACCTGACCACAAGGCTAGCCTTGAGCCAGATGAGCTAGTGGCGATGGTTAGAGCTATTAGAAATATAGAACTAGCGCTTGGAGACGGACTAAAGCACTTTAGTAAAAGTGAGAGCGAAAATATCAAAATAGCTAGAAAGTCGATCGTAGCAAAGTGTGATATAAAAAAAGGTGAAGTCTTTAGCGAACAAAATATCTGTGTAAAACGCCCGGGAGACGGCATAAATCCTATGAGATGGGATGAGGTGATCGGAAAAATTTCACAAAAAGATTACAAGCAAGATGATCTGATATGAGAAAAATTTGTGTAGTGACAAGCACTAGAGCAGAATATGGCCTACTTTACTGGCTCTTAAAAGAGATCGAGGCAGGTAGCGAGCTTGAGCTTCAAATAATTGCCACCGGCATGCACCTAAGTCCTGAGTTTGGACTCACATACAAAGAGATTGAAAAAGAATTTAAGATAGATAAAAAGATAGAAATTTTAGGCTCTTCGCACTCAAAGCTTGATATATGTACTGAAATGGCAAAGGTTTATGAGAAATTTGTCCCAGCTTTTAGCGAACTTAAGCCAGATATATTGGTGCTCCTTGGCGATAGATACGAGATATTTGGCGTAGCTGGAGTGGCTAGCATCATGCAAATACCAATAGCGCACATACATGGCGGAGAAACCACCCAAGGAGCATTTGACGAGGCTTTTAGACACAGCATAACAAAGATGAGCCATATTCATTTTGCAGCTACAAGAGAGTATGCAAATCGTATAATCCAGCTAGGAGAAGAACCTAGCAGAGTCTTTAATGTCGGCGGTCCTGGTATTGAAAATATAAAAAAGCTAAATTTACTAAATAAAGATGAGTTTGAAAAGTCTATAAATTTTAAGCTCACAAAAAAAAATATACTAATCACTTTTCATCCGGTAACGCTTGAAAATGGTAGTGCAAAAGAACAATTTAGCGAGCTTTTAGAAGCAATAAACGAGCTAAAAGATACAAATTTTATCTTTACAAAAGCAAATAGTGACATAGATGGTGATGTGATAAATAAAATGATAGATGAGTATGTTAGTATAAATCCACAAAAAGCTGTGGCGTTTACTTCACTTGGGCAGCTAAGATACCTAAGTGCGATAAAATTTGTTGATATAGTCCTAGGAAATAGCTCGAGTGGCCTTTCAGAAGTCCCAAGCTTTAAAAAGGCCACCATAAATATAGGCGATCGCCAAAAAGGACGTGCAAGAGCTAGCAGTGTGATAGACGTTAGGCCCGTTAAAAAAGAAATTTTAGCCGCTATAAAAAAAGTATATTCAAAAGAATTTGAGCAAGTTTTAAAAGATACCACCAATCCATATGATGGCGGTAATCCAAGTAAAAAAATGGTTAAAATTTTAAAAGAGATCGAGCTAGAAGGTATTTTAAAAAAGAAATTTTATGATGTAAAGATATAAATAATGAAGAATATAGAAAACATAAAGCTAAAACAAAATGCCACTATAAAGGAAGCCTTGGGGATTATAGATAGCGGAGCTATGCAGATAGCTTTAGTTGTTGATGATAAAGATAAGCTTCTTGGAACACTGACTGACGGCGATATAAGAAGAGGTATATTAAGAGGGCTTGACTTTGATAATTCTATAGAAGCTATTGTTAATAAAGAGCCAGCTGTTGCAAAAATTTCTAGTACAAAAGAGGAAATTTTAAAGTTAGCGTTATCTAAAAAACTTCACCAGATACCAATAGTAGATGATAATGGAATAGTTTTAGACTTAAAAGAGATAGAAGAGCTTGTTGAGCCAAAGATAAAGACAAATAGAGTTATCCTAATGGTAGGAGGCCTTGGTACTAGACTTAGACCACTTACGCAAGATACTCCAAAGCCAATGTTAAAGGTCGGAAACAAGCCGATACTTCAAACGATAGTTGAGAAATTTGCAGAGTATGGCTTTGTAAACATCACGATGTGTGTAAATTTTAATGCAGGCATTATCAAGGACTATTTTGGTGACGGCAAAGAATTTGGAGTAAACATCGACTACATTTTAGAGCAAAAAAGAATGGGTACGGCAGGTGCATTAAGCCTACTTAAAGAGCGACCAAACGAACCATTTTTTGTAATGAATGGCGATCTTCTTACAAATGTAAATTTCGAGCATATTTTTAACTACCACACGCTAAATAAAGCGACGGCTACAATGTGTGTAAGAGAGTATGACTACGAAGTGCCTTATGGCGTTGTAAAAATGAATGACAACAAGATAGTAGAGATCTCAGAAAAACCAGTGCAGAAATTTTTCGTAAGTGCTGGGATATATATGCTCTCACCTGAAATTTTAGATCTAATACCACAAAATGAGTTTTATGATATGCCTACGCTGTTTGAAAAGCTAATAAAATTAAGTAAAAATGTTATATCATTTCCGATCAGAGAATATTGGCTTGATATCGGACGTATTGAAGAATACCAAAAAGCAAATGAAGAATATAAAGAAGTTTTTTAATGTATAAAAACAATAGTTTTTTAGCGATTATACCGGCAAGAGGTGGCAGCAAAGGGCTGCCTGGAAAAAATATTAAAGAATTATGTGGAAAACCGCTTGTCGTATGGAGTATAGAGGCTGGACTCAAAAGTAAATACGTCGATGAGGTAATGACTAGCACTGATGATGAGAAAATTGCAGAAATTTCTAAAAAGTATGGCGCAAGTGTCCCTTTTTTAAGACCAAGCGAGTTGGCAAGCGATACTGCTACAACCTTTGATGCCGTAAAACATACTATAGATTATTATAAAAATGAATTAAAAAAAGAGTTTGACTATATTGTTTTATTAGAGCCCACATCGCCTTTGAGAGAAAATGATGATGTAGATACAATGATAGAAAAAATAGTAGATAATCAAGAAAAATTTGACTCAATATCTAGCATAGGGGAAGTGCATGAGCATCCATCTATCATGAAGAAAATTTTAAATAATGGTTATATCGTGCCATTTTGTAAAGAGCTAAAATTTACTACAAGGCGACAGGATAATGAAAAGGTATATTTTCCTTATGGAGTCGCTTATATAGTTAAAATAAAAAATTTTCTAGAAGAAAAAACATTTTATACGCAAAGAAATACTTTTTATGAG
Source organism: Campylobacter concisus (assembly GCF_902460705.1). Lineage (GTDB taxonomy): Bacteria > Campylobacterota > Campylobacteria > Campylobacterales > Campylobacteraceae > Campylobacter_A > Campylobacter_A concisus_Z. The sequence continues at coordinate 256,788 of NZ_CABPUP010000003.1, forward strand.
ATAAAGCGATATCAATGTTACGAAATAGATGATCTATATGATTTTTTGGCAATCGAAAATATAATGAAATACGAATGGAGATTGAAATGAATTTTCTAGTAATCGGTCTGGGCTCAATGGGTAAAAGAAGAGTTAGAAATTTAATTGCGCTTGGCTATAAAGATAGTATTGCTGGTTTTGAGCCAAGAGAGGATAGAAGGTGTGAAGCTGAAAGAAAATATAGTATTAAAACTTATGATAGCCTTGAAAAAGCAATGAGCGAATTTAATCCGGATGTATTTATAATATCCACTCCTCCAAACGTGCATATGCATTACGCATATTTGGCTGAAAAAAACAATATCAACTGTTTTATAGAGGCTTCTGTTGTTGAGGCTGAAAAAATTTTAGAATTATCAAAGAGAATAAAAAATAAAAAAATTTTGATAGCACCATCTTGCACAATGAAATATTATCCTATTTCTATAAAGATAAAAGAACTGATTAATAAAAAAGCAATAGGTAAAATCCTTAATTATAACTATCAAACTGGTCAGTATTTGCCAGATTGGCACCCTTGGGAAAAAATAGAAGACTTTTATGTTTCAAATCCTGATACTGGTGGTTGTAGGGAAATAGTTCCATTTGAGTTAACATGGTTAAATGATATTTTCGGTGACTCTAGACCACTGGCGTGCGTGAGAAAAAAAATAACAGATATTAATGCTAATATAGATGATATATATCATTGTATTTTAGAACATTCAAATAATGTATTGGGAAATTTAACTATAGAAGTAATATCAAAACCTAGAGCTACTAGGGAAATGAGAATATTGGGTTCAGAAGGTGAAATAGTTTATAGTACAGATAATAATGAACTCAGATACATAAATACTAATATGAATGATTGGAATAGGATAAAATTTGGCACAGGAACAGTAGAAAGTGGATATATTAATCCGGAGGAGCCATATATTAATGAGTTAAAAGATTATATAAATAGTATAAAAGAGGTCAAAAACGGAGAGGTGCCGACATACCCAAATAGACTAGAGGATGATTATAGGGTATTGCAGAACTTATATAAGCTAGAAGAAATAAGCGAGGGAAGACGTGACTTATCAAGATAGATTATTAAAAGCAATACCGGGCGGTGCCCATACTTACAGTAGAGGATTTGACCAGTATCCAGCCAATGCTCCACAAATTTTAAAAAGAGGGAAAGGCGCATATGTATATGATGAAAATGGTAGAGAATTCTTAGACTATGGAATGGCGCTTAGGGCTGTAAATTTAGGCTACGCAAATGAAGAAATAAACAAAGCAGCGATTGAGCAAATAGAATTTGGAAATAATCTAACTAAGCCTAGCATGATAGAGCTAGAGGCTGCTGAATTATTAATAGATATGATAGATAGTGTTGACATGGTTAAATTTACTAAAAATGGCTCAACCGCAACAACAGCAGCTATCAAACTTAGTAGAGCATATACTGGAAGGGAGCTGGTTGCAAGATGTGCAGAGCACCCATTTTTTAGCTATGATGACTGGTTTATTGGCTCTACTCAACTTACCAAAGGTATACCTCAAAAGGATACTGAGGGCACAAAGATGTTTGGTTACAACAACATTGAGAGCTTAGAGAGGCTTTTTGATGAATTTCCTAATCAAATAGCTTGTGTGATTTTAGAGCCGGCTACAACAGAGCACCCAAAAGATAATTTTTTACATAAAGTAAGAGATCTGTGTCATAGAAATGGAGCAGTATTTATACTTGATGAGATGATAACTGGCTTTAGATGGCATCTAAAAGGGGCTCAATATTATTATGACATTAAACCTGATTTATGTACTTTTGGAAAGGCAATGGCAAACGGATTTTCAGTTGCGGCTATAGCTGGAAAAAGAGAGATAATGCAGCTTGGCAGTATAGAATTTGAAGGAAAAGAAAGAGTTTTTTTACTATCAACAACACATGGTGCAGAGATGAGTGGCTTGGGCGCATTTGTTGCGGCTATGAAATTTATGAAAGAGAATAATGTGGTTGAGTATATTTGGGGTTATGGCACAAAACTAATCTCAATGATAAATGAGCTTGCAAAAAAATATGAAATCGAAAGAAATTTCGTAGCAGGCGGTATAGAGTGTAGTCCATATTATTTAACTTTTGATAAAAATGGTCAAAATTCTTTAGGGCTTAGAACTCTTTTTTCTCAAGAAATGGTCAAAAATGGCGTTCTTATTCCTTGGGTGGCACTTTCTTATGCTCATGGAGAAAATGAACTTACAAAGACGAAAATTGCACTAGAAAAAACTTTTGAGGTCTATAAAAAAGCAGTTGATGAGGGCTATGAAAAATATTTAGTAGGTAACCCCATCAAGCCAGTGTTTAGAAGATTTAATTAAGGAAAAATAAAATGATTTTGGAAAATGAAACAATACAGTTAAGACCATACATTTTAGAAAAAGATAACTTGATTCTAAGGAGGCAATATTTAGAGTGGATGCAGGATTACAATAATATAGAATATATTAATTCAATATCACTGCTAATGAATGATAATTTGGATTTTATAGAAAGTAGTTTTAGTAGATTTACGGCAAAAAACTCCCAAGGATTTTTTATTTGTCATAAAAGTAGTAAAAAATTTATTGGCACAGTAAAACTAGATAAAATTGATTTTTTTAGGCAATCTGGTGAATTTGGCATAATGATTGGCGAGCAGAACTTTAAACGTCAAAATATAGGGACATTTTCAATGGAATTAATTTTGGACTATTCTTTTAGAATCCTTGGTCTACATAGGGTATGGGGTGGCTGCGCTGCAAATAATATTGGTATGCAAAAACTTTTTAAGAAATTTAATTTTAAAGAAGAAGGCAGACAAAGAGAAAGTATCTATGTCAATGGTGTTTATCAAGATGATATTTTTTACGGACTATTGAGGAAAGAATGGAAGGATGGTTT
>NZ_CABPUP010000004.1:0-120024 GCF_902460705.1 Campylobacter concisus
TTCTAGTAGTTTTTCAAATAATAAAAAAGCTCTTGATGATTTTGCTGATTTTAGCAGAGCTGTAAAGAATTTTTTGATACAAAAAGATCTTTTTGATGAATATTTTAAATTTCACATTCCTACTATTTTAAAATTTACTTTGGATTATTCTGAAAGTGATTTTAAAAAACAAATAAATGCTATATGCCCAGAAGCAAATAATATAAAATACGTTTTTCAAATCAATAGAAATATAATCTATAAAATTTTATATAGCACTGTTTTTATAGGGTTCCCACAAATTTTTGTTTTTGCAAAAAAAGTATTTATTAAGCTTAGAAATCTTTAGATTCATATGATTGGAGTTGCTATGAAAATTTTTATAATCGGTAATGTCTCGTCTATGATGATAAATTTTAGAGAAGAGCTCATAAAATTACTTGTATCAAAAGGGCATGATGTCTACTGTTTAGTTAGTGACTACAATGAAAAAAGTAGAAAAAAAATAATCTCATTGGGTGCAAAACCGCTTGACCACACTTTAAATGCAAAAGGGCTAAATCCATTTAAAGATCTCATTGCTACATATGATTTGGTTAAACTATTTAGGCAGCATAGGCCAGATGTAGTTTTTTCTTTTTTTGTTAAACCAGTTATTTTTGCAACTATAGCCGCAAAAATAGCAAGAGTACCACGAATAGTAGGCATGATAGAAGGGCTCGGCGGGGCTTTTACGGTTTATAAAAATGGGCAAACAAAAAAGGCGAAAATCATCAAAACTATACAAGTTCTTTTATATAAAATTTCACTACCATTTCTTGACGAGCTTATATTTTTAAATAATGACGATAAAAAGGATTTGATTGATAGATACAATATAAAAGTAAAGTCCATAAATATATTAGGTGGTATAGGTGTTGATCTTGATAAATTCTCATATACTAAAGCACCAACTGATCCTATAAGTTTTATTTTTATAGCAAGGCTTCTTGCAGAAAAGGGAATATTTGAGTATTTAGAGGCAGCTAAAATCGTAAAAGAAAAATATAAAGATGTAAAGTTTTATATATTTGGTAGTTTTGATGAGCACAATCCATTTGGATTAACGCAAGAAGAGCTAAAACCTTATCTTGATAGTGGCATAGTTATATATCCTGGCTTCGTAAATGATATAAAGGAACGGATAGTAAATAGTTCTATTTTTGTCTTGCCTTCGTATTACAGAGAAGGTGTTCCAAGAAGTACGCAGGAAGCCATGGCGATAGGAAGGGCAGTAATAACCACAAATAGTGTAGGATGTAGAGAAACTGTTGAAGATGGAGTAAATGGATTCTTGGTGCCACCATTCGATAGTAAAATTTTGGCACAAAAGATGACTTATTTTATACAAAATCCAGATATGATAGTCCAAATGGGTATAGAAAGCAGAAAAATAGCTGAAGTAAAATTTAATATAAATGAAAAGAATGAAAGACTTGCAAAGATTATTATTAGAAAATAGCACATTACTATTTTTAACTTTTTTAATTTATAGTATTAAAGATTTTAATTTAAAAATTTAGGCTTATCTTTAGCGGGCTTATCATGATTTAAATAATAAAACCAAGACAAGCTCACTAGTTTTCTAGGCTAGACTTCTACCCCGTTAGTCCACTAACTGATTTTGTATTATTCTTATCAGCCTTTTGTTTTAAAAATTCCTATTCATCTTTTGTAGGTTTATACTCACCTTTGAAGAATTTTTAGCATCAATCTTTTACTATAGATATTCTCTTTGTAAATTTTTATATGTTAGCTTCCAGTATTCAAGATAATTTCCAAAGCTAGCACCATGTCCTACATCATAGTGGCAGCTTACACATTTTAGCTCTTTATAGCTATCAAGGAGTCTTTATGATGACGTGTGAGTTGCCGATATTGACCGGGTAGTTTTCATCTTTACTGATAACTGTGAAACAAGTGTTAGCTAATTCTAAATTTATCCATTACTTTTACTGCTTATAAATAAATTTAATTACTAAAGAATTAAGCTAAATAAAATAGAAAATAAAATATAATCCCAAATCTTTGGTCCCGTAGCTCAGTTGGTAGAGCACTACCTTGACATGGTAGTGGTCGATGGTTCGAGTCCATTCGGGGCCACCACTTCTAGCAAAACATCCCAAACAAGAGATTTAAAAATTAATTATTAGTAAATTTTCTAAAGATGCTGTAAAGATTTATTTCAAATAATCTTTCACATCATACTCTTTACCAGCATCGTGATCTTTTAAAAGCTTTGCCACGATAGGGCTTAAAATGATGATGGCAATTAAATTTGGTACGACCATCAAGCCATTAAACATATCTGCTAGGCTCCAGACAAAATCAACCTTTTGCAAGCTTCCCAAAAATACAAAAACGACTACTAAAATTTGAAAAGCTCTGACCGCTTTTGCCCCAAGAAGGTATCTTACGTTGATTTCAGCAAAATAGTACCATCCAAGAATCGTTGTAAATGCAAAGAAAAATAGGCAAACAGCTACGAAACTATATCCGCCAACCTTACCAAAGATATGCGATGAGAAAGCCTCTTGCACCAAGGTTATGCCTGTAAAGACTGCTTTGCCATTTTCAAAGCTAATAACATTTGCAGTAAGCACTACAAAAACGGTAATATTTAAAACGATAAAAGTATCTACAAATACGCTCATTATGCCAAGTACTGCTTGATCGACCGGGTGTTTGACATTAGCTGCGGCGTGTGCGTGCGGAGTTGAGCCCATGCCAGCTTCATTGCTAAAAAGCCCTCTTGCTATGCCGTATCTCATCGCAGCTGCTATGCTAGCTCCAGTAGCTCCACCCCACGCAGCTGAAGGATCAAATGCTGCTTTGTAGATAAGCAAAACTGCATCTGGAATTTCGTGAAAATTTAAAGCGATAATGATTAGTCCAACACCTACATAAAGTAAAGCCATCAAAGGTACGATCTTTTCAGCCACTCTTGCGATCGCCTTTACGCCACCTATAAAGATGACTGCGCAGACGATTGCTAAAAAAGCTCCAGTTATCCACTGAGGTATACCAAAGGCTCCTTTAAAGCCGTCTGAGATCGAGTTTGCTTGCACCATATTGCCGATAAAGCCAAGTGCGATAATGATAGCGATAGCGAAAAAGCCAGCTAGAATTTTTGCCCATTTTCCCTTTAATCCACGACTTATATAAAATGCCGGACCGCCTATCGTGTGCCCGCTATCGTCTTTTGTGCGGTAAATTTGAGCTAGGCAAATTTCAGCAAAATTTGTAGCCATGCCTAAAAACGCAGCGCACCACATCCAAAATATCGCTCCAGGACCACCCATGATAAGAGCTGTTGTCGCACCTACTAGATTGCCAGTGCCAACTTGTGCGGCGATTGCGGTTGCAACTGCTTGAAACTGGCTCATACCGGCCTTGCCAGCAGCTTCGCCGTGAAGTGAGAAATTCCCAAAAAGCTCTCTTAGGCCCATTTTAAACTTAAAAATTTGAACAAACCCAAGCCTAATAGTAAAAAATAGTCCAGTACCGCAAAGTAGGGTAATAAGGAAGTATGGTCCCCAAAGAAATGAATTTATACTTTCAACACAATTATTTAAAATTTCAGCAAAATTTGTAGGCATTTTTTAACTTTCGTGATTGATTTGGATTTGAGAAGTATATTTGAATAAATATAAAATTTAAATTAACTACTAAAAAATTATAGCCGAGCTAAATTTTTACAAAAGTGCCATGCAAAACCATATTTGAGTAGTAGTAAAAGCTGTAAAATAGCCTATCGTCATAGCTTAGCTCGTCTTGATCTACGATCTCAAGATACTTTGGCTCTAGCATTTGCTCCATTTTTGCAAGTGGCTTTGCGTGCTCAAGATGATCTAACTTCTCACAAATTTCAATCATAAATTTAAAAAACTCTTCAAGCTTACGCGAGATAAATTTAGCTGCTTCGCCTTTTTCGCCTAGCGCACTTTTGTAAATTCGCACCAAAAAAACGAGCGCAAATGGCGTTGCGTGCCAAAATGTCTCTTGATATTCACACTCACCAAAGATCTCATCAAGTAGCTCACTAAGCTCTTTTTCGTCAAATTTGCTCTTTTTTACAGCCTTTGTAAGTGTGTTTAAAATTTGTGCAAAAAGCTCCGCCGTGCCGTAGCTGCAGCTTAGTCTATCCCATGGCACATCTTTTATCTTTAAATTTGCGATATATGTTAAATTTTGCTCGTTCATCTGCGTATCTTTTAAAATTTATCCTAAATTTAGCCCTTTGACCTTATTTTTTCTAGCCACTCATTTAGCGTTTTTTCAAAGCCTATGCCCTTGCTTTTGTAAAAAACGAGCGGTTTCTCTAGATATTTTTGCTCGACCCAGCCGCCAAAATCATGCGGATAAAGGTAGTCTTTGCTCTCTTCTGTGTGATTTTTTAGATATGGTGGGATCTTTAAAATTTCTTCGCTTTGCACGTATCTTAGGGCGGCATTTATCGCGTTGTAGCTCGAGTTTGACTTTGGCGAGCTGGCTAGATAGACGGCGCACTGAGCCAGTATGATCCTAGCCTCTGGAAAGCCTATCTCTTTTACCGCACTTAGCGTGCTGGCGGCTAAATTTAGCGCATTTGGGTTTGCGTTGCCGATGTCTTCGCTGGCAAATATCGCCATCCTTCTAGCGATGAAGTCCGCGCTCTCGCCTGAGTCTATAAGCCTTGCTAGGTAGTAGATGACGGCATTTTCGTCGCTTCCACGCAGGCTTTTTATAAAAGCACTTGCTAGCTCGTAGTGCGTGTCGTCCTCTTTTGCCCCCTCTTTTAGGGCGTTTTGGCGAAGTATTTTTAAATTTTCTAAGCTCACATTTTCATCAAGCGTGACGGCAAATTCTAGTAAATTTAGCATAGCTCTTGCGTCGCCGCCGCTACTTTTAAAGAGATACTCTTTTGCCTCTTCGTCAATGCTAAATGAAATTTGCTCTTTTATCTTGCCAAGAAGCTCCTCAAAATCGCCACTGCTAAGCGGCCTAAACTCAAAGAGCATAGAGCGACTTCTGATGCCTGAGCTTAGCGTGAAAAAGGGATTTTCTGTGCTTGCACCGATGACTAGGGCTTTATAATTCTCCATTGGTATTAGCAAGGCTTCTTGCTGGGTCTTGCTAAGCCTGTGGATCTCGTCTATGAAAAAGAGTGGCTTATTTAGGGCGTTTTCGTAGTTTTTTAAAATTTTACGAAAGTCATCTATCTTTAAATTTCCGCCGTCAAACTCGTAAAAGTCGTAGTTTGCCCCACTTGCCACAGCCCTTGCAAAGCTCGTCTTGCCACAGCCTGCTGGGCCGTAAAATATGGAGTGCGGGATCTTTTGTGTAGCTATAAATTTTAAAAAGGCCGCTTTAACCGCTTTTTGTCCGCAAATTTCATCCAAGCTTTTTGGTCTAAACATCAGTGCAAGTGAGTTCAAATTTATTCCTTTACCGCTTTTGGCAAAATTTTGGCCTTAGCGCTAAGACTTTCTATCTTTAGCTCGTAAATTTTTATGATTTTTAGCCCATACTCCGCAGCCACATCAAATGTACTCATTGCATATGCTGTGTATTTTTGGCTGAGAATTTTTAAAATTTCATACTTTTTGGTCTCGTCCTCGACCTCATAAGCTCTTGTTTTTGCGATGGCGCTTTTGTATTCAGTCGTAAAAACTTTGCCTCCAAGTGCCTTGCCGTCGTTTTTTATCACATCTAGCTCGCTTTCGCTTAGATGTGGGACTTTGTTAAAACTAACGCAGACAAACTCCACTTTTCGCCCATCTTGAAGTAGTTTTGCCTTACAGCCAGCGGTAGCTCCGTGTATAAAAATGCTTTCACCAACTCTAACAGGCGAGATCGGTACGCTAAAAATTTCTCCCTCATCATCCACGCATGAAATTACCGCATATTCGCATTCATCTATGATTTTTAAGCCATCTTCACGGCTTAGTTCTCTATCTTTTCGTCTCATTTTTTATCCTTTTTGTGAAAGAGCATTTTAAAATTTAAGTGCTTAAAGGCTAGTATAACGCAAAAATTTCAAGGAAAAACATGAAAAAAATAGCTATTTTTGCCATTTTACTTGGCGTAAATTTAGTCCATGCAAACGATGTTTGCAATGAATATATCAAGCAAAGCAGGCTATATCTTGACGAGCTCTATGCCAAAGAGAGCAAACGACTTGCAAATGATGAAAAGGCGTTAAGGCTTTTTGAGCTTAAATTTGATGAGTTTAAACAAAGACAAAGCGGCCAAGAAGCCATAATTTTACAAAACAAAGATGAGAAATTTTGCAAAAGAAAGCTTGAAGAGACAAACAAACTTTTAAATGATCTAAAAAAATAGATCAAATTTTTACATTTAGATCCCAGTCTATCGGCGTTTTGCTGTGGTTTGCTAGGTAGATATTTGCCTTTGAGAAATGACGGCAGCCAAAAAACGCGCCACGAGCTAGCGGGCTTGGATGGGCTGCCTCTAAGATGAGGTGCTTGCTGGCGTCAATGAGCGGTGCTTTGGCTCTAGCTGGGTTGCCCCAAAGCATAAAAACTACGTTTTGTAAATTTTGGCTAATCTTTTTTATTACAGCGTCAGTAAAGCCCTGCCAGCCAAAGCTTGCGTGAGAATTTGCCACTCCAGCGCTAACGCTTAAAGTCGAGTTTAGAAGCAGTACGCCTTGCTTTGCCCATTTTGTTAGATCACCGCTATTTGGCTCTTTTATGCCAAGATCAGCGTAAATCTCTTTATAGATATTTATAAGACTTGGCGGGACTTTTACGCCATTTGGTACCGAAAAGCTTAGTCCCATGGCTTGATTTGCACCGTGGTATGGATCTTGGCCTAGGATGACGACTTTGACAGAGCGAAAAGGCGTTAGGTTAAATGCATTAAATATAAGCGCATTTGGTGGATAGACGGTGCCAGCACTCTTTGCTTTTAAGAAATTTTCTTTAATACGCGCAAAATTTTCACTCAAAAACTCATCTTTTAGCACCTCTTTCCAACTTGGCTCAATTTTTATATCATCTAAATTTATCTGCATTTTCCTGCCTTTTGTAAGTTTTAGCGGTATAATTTTAACTAAAATTTATCCAAAGGAAAGAGCTGTGTCTGAGCAAATTTTTAATAAGATATATGAGCTTCTTAGTAAGAATGAAGCCAAATTTAAAGTCCTAAATCATGAGAGTGCGACCACTTCAGAAGAGGTGGCAAAACTTAGGGGAACAAAGATGAGCCAAGGCGCAAAGGCTCTAGTTTGCTCTATTAAAGGAGTAGATGAGGAGAAATTTAGGCAAATTTTTAAAGATGAAAATGTGCTAAATGATTATTTGCTAAGCAATGAAAAGCCAGCGATGAAGGCTGGTAAAATTTATGTCTTGGCTATTTTGCCAGCCGATATGCAAGCAAATCTTGATAGCTTGACACAAAAATTTGACGGCAAAAGGGCAAGCCTAGCTAGTTTAGATGAGGTTTTGGAATTGGCAGATTGTGTTTTTGGTTCGGTGCCACCATTTAGTTTTCATAAAAATTTACACATTGTAGTTGATGAAAGGTTACTACAAAGAAACGATGAGATCGCATTTAATGCGGGACTACTTGATAGATCGATCATTTTAAATACAAAAGATTATACAAAGATAGTACGACCAACGCTAATAAATTTTGCAGAATAAAAAAGTGCTAGGCTAACCACTTCCTAGCACTAAATATTGTCGGGAGAAAAATGAATTTAAATAATGCAAAGACGAGAAATTGCTAAATTCATTTCAAGAACAAATATTATCAGGCATAATCTTAAAATATAATAAATTATATAAATAAAAAGCTTTAAATTTAGGGATTTACACATTTAAATATAAATATATATATTTTATAAATAAATTTTATAGATCAAAGCTTGTGGATTTAAAAAGAATTTATAAAAATTTGCTTAGTAAATATTAAGTTTAGCTTAAAGCCCATTTTGATAAAATCCTTAATCGTTCTTTTATCGTAAAAAAGACAATTTGATATAAGGAAAAACAATGAGCGATATCATCGCATACAAACTAAATGGCGAAATAGTCGATACTCAAAGTATCGCAGGGCGCGAGAGTAGTGCCGAGCCTATCTATTTTGACAACTCAAAAGAAGCACTACACGTTATTAGACACTCCTGTGCGCACCTCATGGCACAAGCTATCAAATCACTCTATCCAAAGGCGAAATTCTTTGTCGGACCAAATGTAGAAGATGGATTTTATTATGATTTTAGAGTTGATGATGAGGGCACGAAGCTAGGCGAGAGCGATCTAGCAGCGATCGAAGATAAGATGAAAGAGCTTGCTGAGAAGAAATTTGACATCGTAAAAACCTGCTCAACCAAAGCTAATATGAGCGATAAATTTAAAGATGACGACCTAAAACAAGAGGTCTTAAAAAGAATCCCAGATGGTGAAGTGAGCAGCTATTCGCAAGGCGATTTTGAAGATCTTTGCCGTGGACCACACGTACCAAATACTAAATTTTTAAAATTTTTCAAACTTACACGCGTGGCTGGCGCATATCTTGGCGGCGATGAGAGCCGTGAGATGCTAACTAGAATTTACGGCACAGCCTATGCAGATAAAGAGAGCTTAAAAGAGCACATCCGAATCATCGAAGAGGCCAAAAAGCGTGACCACAGAAAGCTTGGTACCGAGATGAAGCTGTTTACTTTTGATGAAGAAGTAGGTGGTGGTTTGCCGATATGGTTACCAAATGGTGGACGCTTGCGCTCTAAGTTAGAGCAAATTTTATACAAAGCCCACCGCGACCGAGGCTACGAGCCAGTGCGCGGACCAGAGCTTTTAAAGGCTGATGTGTGGAGAAGAAGCGGTCACTACGCAAACTATAAAGAAAATATGTACTTTACGACGATCGATGAGGCCGAATACGGCATAAAGCCTATGAACTGCGTCGGCCACATCAAGGTATATCAAAGCGACATCCGCTCATACCGCGATTTGCCGCTTAAATTTTTCGAATACGGCGTTGTGCATCGCCACGAAAAAAGCGGCGTTTTACACGGGCTCTTCAGAGTGCGCGAATTTGCACAAGATGACTCGCACATCTTTTGTATGCCAAGCCAAATCAAAGAAAATATCTTAGAAATTTTAAAATTTGCTGGCAAAATAATGGAAAATTTCGGCTTTCATTACGAGATGGAGATTTCGACCAAGCCTGCAAAAGCGATCGGCGGGGACGAAATTTGGGAAACTGCGACTAAAGCGCTAAAAGAAGCGCTTGACGAAAACGGCTTTAAATACGGTATCGACGAGGGCGGCGGCGCATTCTACGGTCCAAAAATCGACATCAAAATTACCGATGCGCTAAAGAGAAAGTGGCAGTGCGGCACGATCCAGGTTGATTTTAACTTGCCAGAGCGCTTTGATCTAGGATACATCGATGCAAACAACGAAAGACAACGCCCCGTAATGCTCCACAGAGCACTGCTTGGCAGTTTTGAGAGATTTATAGGAATTTTACTTGAGCATACTGCTGGTGAGCTACCATTTTTCATAGCTCCAACGCAAGTCGTCATCGTACCTATTAGTGACACGCATTTAGACTACGCAAAAGAAATTTCACGCGAGCTAAGAAAGATCAACGTCGATAGCGAGATCGCAAGTAAAAATGAGAGTTTAAATAAGAGAATAAGAACGGCAGAAAAACAAAGGGTGCCTATGATAGTTGTGCTAGGTGACAACGAAGTAGCGAACAAGAGCGTTGCGCTACGCGACAGACAGGCTAGGACGCAGAGCGATATGAGCTTGGCGGAATTTATAAATTTAACAAAGGAGAAACTTAGTGAGGTACATTTTTGAGTAAGGAAAATGAAGTATTGCTCAATGAGGACATAAGGGCGAGAGAGGTAAGATGTGTAGGGGATGATGGCACAGCATACGGTGTCATCTCAAGAGAAGAGGCTTTAGAGATCTCAAATAAGCTTGGGCTTGATCTAGTGCTTATAGCACCAGATGCGAAGCCGCCAGTTTGCAAGATAATGGACTATGGTAAATTCCGTTATCAGCAAGAGAAAAAGCAAAAAGAGGCCAAGAAAAAGCAAAAAACCATCGAGATAAAAGAGATAAAACTCTCTGTCAAGATCGCCCAAAACGATATAAACTACAAGGTTAAACACGCAAGCGAGTTTTTGCAAGATGGCAAACACGTTAAATTTCGTGTATTTTTAAAGGGTCGCGAGATGAGCACTCCAGAAGCTGGCGTAGCTATGCTTGAGAAGGTCTGGGAAATGATAAAAAATGAAGCTGATCGCGATAAAGAACCTATAATAGAAGGTCGTTATGTAAATATGCTTGTAACTCCAAAAAAGGGTTAAATTTTCACAAAGAGCAGGCTAGGGCTTGCTCTTTTTCATTAAATTTTTAATACAAAAACTCACAAATAACTATTTTCAAAAATTCTATCATTTTTATATGTGTTAAATTTACGCAAGGGCGTTTGCTGGGCTGATGTGGCTTGTGGTTAAATTTGATAGGCAAAATTTGGATGTGATTTAAATTTAGTAAATTTTGGTCTTTACTTGCTAAAATTTACCCGCTTTGTTATCGCTCGCATAGGTGTTGTGCTGAAAATAATCTAGGCAAATCTACTTTCTTGCGAGCTTACAAATTTTTAGTGCTTGCGTGGGTATTTTTAAGCTAAATTTTGCCTAATATCTAGCTAAATTTGGTAATGGGATATCGCTTTAATAATACTTTTTACAAAAAGCTTTGACTACTCTTGGTTTTATGTGGCGACCAAATTTGACGAAAAATTTGCTTGTTCGTGGATTAAATGTAGCAAATTTTAATTTTTACTTACTAGAATTTGTTCCATCCTTTTTCCGCCAACCATTACATGGGCACTTTGCTGAAATTCGACTAGGCAAGAGCTCGCCTGAAAGAGTAAATTTGATAACTTCTTTCGAGTTGTAAATTCATGGTGCCTGTGCGAGTGTTATAAGCTAAATTTCGCCTAGTAGCTGTATAAATTTGCTAAAAAATCGCTTGTTTGTAGTTTAAATTTATAAAAGAGAATTTAGGCTGGGTGAGCATAAATTTACTAAATTTTATAAGCCATTTCTTGGCAAAAATCAAATACCCTATAATCTGCTTGGATAAAATTTAGTGTTTGCTCATTCTCTGCCAGGACTTCTTCATTTTGTCTTGCTATATCTATGCCAGCTAACACTATAAAAATTTCTCGATCGCAACGCGCCTGCTACAAATTTCTTCATCTTTAAACAGCTACACATAAACATACCTCTCGTACAATCAAGCAAAAGCATACATGGCAAAAACTTTCAAATTTGTTGCACAAACCTCGCCACTCCACCATTTGCCACCACGCCAGCTTTTTTGACAAAATTTCTATTAAATGCTCTAAAAATAGTGATCTGCTCGCCACCTTAGTATCAATATTTTAAATTTAGGTGAGCGTCAAATCCACATATATACAATGCTTCAATCCAGCGTAAATTTGATAGTTTGTCAGTAAAATTTACTATACAAAAGGCAAACTCTCTTTTAGCTAAAAGCCCAAAGTAACTTCATATAAATTTACGTCCAAATTTAACTTGGACGTAAATTTATAAAGCTAAGAGATAAAATTAGCCTACACATATCCCTGATCTATCATCGCATCAGCCACTTTTCTAAAGCCCGCGATATTTGAGCCAAGCACCAGATTTCCCTCGTCACCAAACTCCTTGCTGGTCTCGTAGCTAAGCTCAAAGATGTGGTTCATGATGCCATGAAGTCTGCGATCGACCTCCTCAAAGCTCCACGAAGTCATGCCGGCGTTTTGCATCATCTCAAGGCCACTTGTGCCCACGCCACCAGCGTTTGCTGCTTTTGCCGGAGCAAAGTGAAAGTCTTTTTGCGCAAGCATGAAATTTATCGCATCAAGCGTGCTTGGCATGTTCGCACCCTCAGCCACGAAGCGGCAGCCATTTGCGTAAAGCACTTTTATGTCGGCTAGATGAAGCTCGTTTTGTGTCGCACAAGGGAAGGCTCCGTCGCATGGCACGTCCCAGACGCCGTTTCTGCCCTCTTTGTACTCGCTCACGCTTACGTATTTTGCGTTCGGTCTAAATTTGACGTATTCGCTAAGGCGCGCGCGTTTTACTTCTTTTAGCTCTTTAAGTACCGCTAGATCGATGCCCTCTGCATCGTAAACGTATCCGTTTGAATCAGAAACCGTGATAGGCAGCGCGCCTACTTGATAGAGCTTTTCTACCGTGTAGATGGCGACGTTTCCACTACCGCTTATGCTGCATTTTTTGCCCTCAAGTGATAGTCCAGCTTTTTTTAGCATGTTTTGAGTGAAATATACTAATCCGTATCCAGTAGCCTCTGTGCGCGCTAGGCTGCCGCCCCAGTTTAGCCCTTTGCCAGTTAGGATGCCATCAAATCTGCCAGTTAGCTTTTTATACTGGCCAAACATATAGCCGATCTCTCTAGCGCCCACGCCGATGTCGCCTGCTGGCACATCCACGGTGTTGCCGATGTGGCGATATAGCTCGCTCATAAATGCCTGGCAAAAGCGCATTATCTCGCCCTCACTCTTGCCCTTTGGATCAAAGGTGCTGCCACCTTTTGCACCGCCGATATTTACGCCAGTGAGCGAGTTTTTGAAAATTTGCTCAAATCCTAGAAATTTTAGCACGCCAAGATCCACGCTAGGATGCAGTCTGATGCCGCCTTTATAGGGGCCCACGGCTGAGTTAAACTGCACGCGGTAGCCGTTATTTACCTGCGGTCTGCCGTCGTCGCCCGTGTACGTGACGCGAAAGATCACCGTGCGCTCAGGGATAACTATGCGCTCTAGGATCGCGTGTTTTTGGTACTTGCTTTCTCTTTTTATAAGCGGCTCGAGGCTATTTAAAACCTCGGTCGCAGCCTGGACAAAGACGCCTTGACCCGGATTGGTCTTTTTTATCCACTCCATCGTTTTTTCGATGTACTCGCTCATTTTGGCTCCTATTCGTCAAATTTTCGTAGTTGAATATTAACTCTCCTAGAAAAAATTTTTATTTAAATTTATTTTTATATTTTTATTTTAGGCAATGAGCGTTACATATCGAAACTAAATTTATAAAAAGTGGTTTTTGTTTCGATCGCTGGGATAAATTTATAAAAGAGATTTTAGGCTAAGAAGTCTAATTTTGCTAAATTTCATATGCCATCTCTTGCCAGAAAAGAAGGGCTTTATCGTCTGCTTGGACAAATTTTAGGATTTGCTCGGTTGATGGCAGAGTTTCTTCATTTAGCCTTGCTATATCGATGCTAGCAAGTGCTATGAACAATTTCTCAAAGTCGCTTGCGATGCATCTACCGCAAAGCTCCTCATCTCCAAAGAGCCATGCATAGACCGCTCCACTCGTGCAATCAAGCAAAAATATCCACGGATCACCCATGGCAAAGACTATCAAATTTAAAGGGCGAGCCTTGCCACTCCACCATTTGCCACCAAACTCATCTACGCTATTTAGCCGCACTAGCTCGCTCGCGTAGTCGCCTCTGGAGCCAAATTTGACATTGCAAATTTCAAAATTTCCAAGGTCAAATTTGCTTATTAGCTCTAAAAATTTAGCTGGGAAATTTACGCCAAGAGCCTTTTCTGCGTTTTTAAGTGCTTGTGTGGTAGCTTTAATGTCATTTTGAAGCAAGAGTCTCATGCCAGTCATACCCTCTTGCTCTAGTGGCAAGAAAATTTGATCTAACTTTTGAGCGATCTGGTTTAACTTTAAAAACATATCAGTCCTTTAATTTGCTAAATTTTGGTAAATTTTATCAAATTTATTTCAGTGCGCTTTTAAATTTGACCCATTTGTCGCCAAATTTAGACCACGATCTTCATAAATTTGTATGATACTCCCATAAAATCAAAGAGAATTTACCTTGTCTTGTTTCGTTTTTCTCTTTTGATTTTATAAAATTTCCATAAGCCCCTGCTTCATAAAAAAGTGTTTTACACTGTTCTTAAGATTTAGGGCTTATGGGTTAATGTTTCGATTAAAAATCTTAGTGCTTGACACTGAATACAAGAAAGAAACATAACCTAAATTTTATTCAGGAGTATCAAAAATGAAAAAAGCGTTTTTTTGTGGTGTTGATGTTTCTAAAGATAAAATCGACGTTTGTTTTTTAACTTCTATCACGAGTGAGAAAGCTAAATTTGAAACATTGCCTAATAACTATGAGCTTATTAAAGTTTATTTTAATAGTTTTAAAAACGATGAAATTTTAGTTGTTTTTGAAGCTACATCAAATTATCATTTAGCACTTCAAAAGGCTTTATCTGATTTAAGTATTAGATATTGTGTTACAAACCCCTATAAATCATCTTTGTTTTTAAAGCATCTTAGCACTATAAAAACCGATACAAGCGATAGTTACGGCTTGGCTGTTTATGCTAGGACTTTTAAAAGCGAGATCGCGCCTGATAAGTATAATGCCGAGTATTTAGAGATAAAAAGTTACAATTCAACCTTAAATTTGCTCCAAAAAATAAATACTCAACTTAAAAATTTTAAAAGCTCTCAAAAAACTTTAAATAATAAAGTAATTGATGATGTTATCGCAAATCTTATAAAAGAGATTGCAAAACTTCAAGCTATGCTTCAAAAACTAGCTTTTGATATTGTTAAAAAAACTATTCCAGAAACCGAAGAGATCATTAAAGAAAATAAAGGTTTTGGCATTGATCTCGCTTTAAATTTATTTCCACAACTGCATTTTAATAGGGACAAATCTGAAAAACAATTTATAAGCTTTATTGGTCTTAGTCCTAGAATTTTTCAAAGTGGCTCAAGCGTTCATAAAAGCCAAAAGATAAATAAAATGGGTAATTCTAATATAAGGCGTATTCTTTTTATGACTGCATTATGTGCAATTCGTTTTAACGCTAAATTTAAGTTACGCTATGAGCATTTATTAGCTAACGGCAAAAAGAAGATGACTGCTATTGTTGCTGTTATGTGTGCGATAGTCCGCTATTTAAAAAGCTTATTCCCATTTAATCCAGAAATAAAGGCTATTTAATGAAAAAAATTCATTATAAGCTAATCTTTTCAGTTCTTGAAATCTTATCATCTAAAAATTCTTTAACAAGGGCTGATATATGCGATCATTTAAAGATTAGCAAAGCTTATCTTTCTCAAATTATTAGTAATAGATATTTAATAAAAAATCAAATTTTTTCAAAAAGGATAAAAAAATGGCAAAAAATGCAACAGCTCCATTAATGGACAGCACAAGCGAAAATCTTTATAGAGAAATTTATCAATCTCTCAACAAAAATTTAGATTGTTTCGAGCAAAAGATTAAAGTCTTAAAGACTAAAAAGATCGATGGTAAGCAAAAGCTAGATAAAGATAACAATCCCATTGTAAACGAGCTTGGAGAGTTTGAAAAGTGGGATGATAGCTATGTTCTGACTTTTGTCGCTTTAAATAGCGGTGGTGAGCATACCACAAGGATAACGCAAGAGCAATACCTTGATCTAAAAGATGACGAAGTTTATATCGCTAGTGGTAAGATCGAATATAGAATTTATAAGGACGCTTATAATTCAACTCCAGTTATTGTTTTTAATAAATTCGTCCCTGCAATTGATAGTTTTGTCACGGCAATGCTAAAACTTGAAGCACTTAAAAATGGCTCAAACGCTTGAAAAATAGGGGCTAAAACTTAGCCCCATGCCTAGACTATCAGCAAGGTTAGGCGGGACAAGCTGGGTTTTATTAAAGGTTTAAAAATGATATATAAAGACGATAGATTTAAAATACTTCATCAAGGTATCGATACTTTAGTTATAGGCGTAAATTGTATTGATGAAAAATTTTTTAATACAACTTTTTCAAGCTTTATTCGTAAGATAGCTACACTAAAACAACAAGCACAAAATTTACGCACATTTGGCGAAAAGTATATTTTGGATGATTTAGGCTTTGATTATGGAAATTTTAAAGTATCAAGTAAAGGCTTAGGTCAATATTTTGGATATTTTTCAAACGATGATATATTTTGCACCATTTCAGATACTAAATTTAAGCCAAAAGGGCTATATCATTTAAAAATTCAATTTAGAAGCATATTTTTACTTAAATATGGACACGTTAGAGCCTATGAGCTTGTAAATAAATTTTTAAGTGATATATTTAAAGAGCATTTTAAGGTAAGTGTTTTAAGGCTCGATCTTGCAACTGATGTAACTGGCATAAAATATACTCCACAAGATTTTTTACAATTTAGAAGTTTAAAAAGAGTTTCTAACTATTCAGATCAATATAAAAAAGATGACGATGATTTAATAATTGATGAAAATTCGCCAGTTTTTAATGATATAACCGAAATTAATGTCAATAATTTTATGCGTTTTACTCGCTTTGAAGGTGTAAGCTTTGGAAAAAATCCACATATGTTCAGGGTTTATGACAAAATAAAACAAGTTCAAAGCAAAAATATTTCAACTCTAATTTTTACAAAATGGGAAATAAACGGCTTTAACCCCGCTGTTGATATGTTTGTATTTAGACATGAAGCGGAGTTTGGGCGATCTGCAATAAAAAGATTAATCCCTATTAATGAAAGTGATGAAATTGCTTATATTTTTAATCATTTGGGGGCTTTTTGGTCGCAAGGGCTTAGTATTTGTAAATGGTATGATCTAACTGATGATGAAATTAATCGTTTAACTGCTGGCACTATTCAAAGTGATAGTGCAAGAAAAATTTATCAAAGATGCGATTTTGATGATAATAGGCTTAAATTTTGGGATATGCTCTTGTCTTGGGGCGATGATAAATTTAAAGCTCTTACTATGCACGATCTTATTCAGTCAAAGGATATTAAAAAAGCAAAAATGGCTTTAAAAGCCTTTGTGAGTGCTGTTTATACTAATTTGGGTGTTAGTGGTGAGAATTTTTTATATGTTTTTACTGAAACACTTAAAGATCTTGAAAATGATGGCTTAACTCTTCACGAATACGGCTTATCGAAGCTTGCCGGCAATTTTTTGAAAAATGAAAAAACTATAAAAAATCAGAATTTAGATATAGATAATCCCCTTTTTGATGTTTTTAACGCTTCTTTAAATGATTTTTTTGTTGCCATTAGCAAAATAAGAAATGATGATTATATTCATCCTATAACGAATGCTTTAAAGGGGTTTCAATGCAAAAATTAAATGCTTATGGTCTTTTGGTGTGTGAATTATTAGATAGTGGCAAGGATGTTATTTGTATTGATATTAAATGTCCTATCGTTAAAAGGCTTTACGCCAAAAAGCTTGGTTTTATTTGGGCTGATATTGTTATTGGTAGTAGAAAGGCTTTTTACTCGGCTCTTGATGAATTAAATATTCTTTTTATTCAAACAAATTTGAAAAAGCTATTAGATAGCAAAGGTTATTCTTTACGAAATGGTCGTAAATATATTTTTGCTGTTAAACAGCCTAGATTAGATTTATTTTAAAAAAGGGTTATAAAATGTTAAATATTATTAAAAATTTAGGTGCTTTCTCTTTAAGTGATAGTGGTTCTTTAATAAATAGTCTTAGTCAGTATCAGCCTTGTAATTATTCTTTAGATGATATTAAAACTATTCATCGTTGTAATGCTAGTGATCCGATATATCTTAAAGACATTTATTCTAATCAAATTTTCGTTAAATTGTTTGATTTTTTGGTTTATGGTGGCGATGATGAATTTTTTATTTGTGATTGTATTTTAAATCCTTTAGATGTTTCTGATATACGTTTTGCTATTTCTGGTCTTTACGTTGAAATTGAAAAGAAAGATATACCAAAGGGGCATAAACTTCTCTCTTCTGATTTTAATCTAGCTAATATTTTTTCTTCTGCTCTTCTTGATTTACCATTTTCAACTATACAAAGTGATATTACTTTAGGAGCTTTTTCTAAAGGTCAAATCGTTCAAATTAAAGATTTTAGCTTGCCTTTTTATGTTTTAGGTTGCTCTTTATTGCAACTTGGTCTTAATAAATTTATCCTTTTTTATGATGTTTTTTGCCTTGATTATGAATTAGTAAAACTTGGTGTTTTTAGTGTTCGCCGAATTTTTGTTCCAGCTGGATTAGTTAGACCATTTAAGTTTGATAAAACATTTTATAAATATGTGATTGCTTTATATGCTTATATTTTTAAGAGTTCTGCCGTTAATTCTCTTGATTTATCTGATGTTGTTAAACAAATTTTTGAATATTCTGGTGAAGAAGATTTATTTAGTTTATTTTTAAGATTACGTAATGAAGCTGTTGAAAAGCAAGCTAAATCCGAAAGTAATGAGCCACCTATTTATTTATAAAGAAAGGGATTTTAAATAATGTATTCTGGTATTACTCAAGCTATTAGTAAAGTTAGTCAAGTTAATAGCGCTTTAAAAGCTGGTGGGGTTGCTGGTGCTATTGGTGCTGGTGCTAATTTTGATTTAAAAGATAACTCTGTTACTGATATAACTGCTCTTGGTATTTGGGGCTTAAAAAATGTTTATAATAGTTTTTTTGATAAAAAAGAAAGTGTTGATGTTGATAAAAATATAAAAGAGCTTAGTGAATATTATGCTAAACAACGTGAAGCTAAAGCAATAGACGCACAAAAAGAAAAAGAAAAGCCTAAAGAAGATAATTTACCTAAGCCATCTGATAACGATAAGCCTAGTAGTGTCCCCTTAACTTTACTTGGTGTTTTAGATCAGCAAAATCATATATTAAAGCTTATGTCTTTAAATTTAGCTGTTTTAGGTGCTGTGAAAAATAATGCTTTTGATAAACAAGCTAGCGTTAAAAAAGACAATTTATATAATCAATCTCCAGAAATTCAAGGGCGTGTTACATTTGATAGAAAAACTGGGTATTGGGTTGATCCTACTACTAAGACGCTTTATAATCCTTATACTGGCGATCGTATATACGATAATGCTTCGTCAAATACTGGCAGTAATTCCGCTGTTTCTACTGGTGTAGATTTTAAAGAAGTGTTAAAATCTCAAGAAAAAATTAATAGTGAAATTTCTAAATATATCTCAACTATTGGCGAAAATCAAAAAGTATATAATCAAAATTTAGAAAAGCTTGTTGTTAATTCAAAAGAGTATTCGCAAGCTATGAAAGATGGTTTGGCTGGTGTTAAGCTTAAAGCCAGTGTTGCTGTCGATAATAATTTAAACGCTTCTTTGGCTATTAATAAGCCAGTTGAAATTACTTTACCTAGTTCTTATGTCGATAATCAAAAAATACTTAGTGATAATTCAACTAAAACGCTTGAAATTTATAAAGAAAAAGCTGATTTTGATAAGACTTCGACTGCTGTAAAGGATCTCGACGGCAATACTATTGCTAACGCTTCGCCACGTGATATTGCTTTATCTCGTCAAGCTGTTCAGGCTCGTGTTTTAACTGATGAAAATAGTTTTGAATTAGATAGCGATGCTTTAAATTTATTTGATATACCTATCCCAAATTTTAAAGATTTGTTTGATACTGAATTGCCTAGTAAAACTCTACTTAAGGATTTAAAATAATGGCTGATAAACGTTCTGAAGCTGGAAGAATTTTAAAGCTTGGCATTGATGAAATGTTTGAAGATTTAACCTATAGCGTTGCTTACGATCAAGTTTTATCTAAATTAAAAAATAGTGGTATGGATGATGGAATTTTAAAGGATGCAATAAATAGTGGTGTTACTATTATGTTTAGCGCGGCTTTAGTAAAGTATATTCAACTTCAAGAAAGTGTTGTAAATAAAATTATGAGTATTGTTTATGCTGGTGTTGTAGCTTTACTCTCTCCTTTAGGTAGATATGCCAAAAATAAGCTTAGTAATATAAAAGGCGTTAAGCTTAATAGAATGCTTGGTTTTTTAACTGGTAATTTTTCTGATCGTATTGGTGTTGCCAAAGTTTTTGTGGAGTGTGGTAATCAAATTATCAATACTAATAATTCTAATAGTTCAGCTCTCCAAAATGTCAATACCGTTATTAATCAACGTCAGCATATTTTAGAAACTAAAAATCAAGAATTTAATTATGCAAAAGCAAAGGTTGATAATATAAATCAAACACTACTTTTTAAGCTTTTTAGTTCTCGCTTTACTCCGCAAGATAAAGAAATTCTTAGGCGTATAACTGGAAGTGATAAGATTGATATTGACGCTTTAAATCACGTTGCTGATTTTATGTTTGTTACTGATGATGCTGGTAACGTTTTGGGGCTTAGTGAAATGTTTATTACTATGATGAATGGACTAGGATATTTTAATGGAAAGGATAAAAAGCATGGCTCTTGATTGTGAAAAAGCTTTTGAAGAAGAAATGAAAAAGTTTGATAGTATTGGTGCTTGTCTTGCTCGTATTGAAAAAATATTAACTGACAAATTAAAAGATAAAAAAGATGATAAAAGCGGTTTAGCATCTTTGGATGAAACAAATCGTCTTTTAAAAATTCTTTGCCACGATCTTGTAGGTAAAGAATAATGGTTTCTTTGCTGTGTGGTTGCTGTAATAAGAAAAAAGATTTTACTTTTTATATTGAGAGAGTATTATTTTTTCGTTCTAGTACTGAAAATTTAAATGCTAGTATTGATGAAGAATATGATAAGAAAGATGCGCTTTTTGATTGCGGTTTTTTTGGTAATAGTTGTATTCGTGATAAGCGTATTTCTTCTCTTTTTGGTCTTGGCTTTTATTTTTCTGCTTATACTAATTCTAGCATTAAAAAGGCTAATGTCCCTTTACATATGCATTATAATAGCGATGATGCTGATGATTATGAATATAGGGTAGGCACTGATTTTTTAACTCCATCTGGCAAGATCAATATTATGGATTTGCCTAGCTCTTCTGAAATTTCTTCTTATTTTGATAGTAATTTATTCTTTTCTTTTAGTGATCGATCTGATTACTTTTATTTTTGTATTCCTGCATCTTTTAATTATGCAAAATATACCAGCCGTCTATCTTTTTCTGATTTTTCTTGTTATTCATCTTCTAGCCCTTTTTTTAGAAGTGATCTTCATCTTGGTCTTTTGGATTGTGACTATACTGGTATTCATACTGAAGCTTTTAATCTTTTTTCTCTTTTTTCTAGTTTTGTTAATAAATCTTTTGTTTATGAATTTTCTGATTTTATTAATGTATTTGAAAATTCTCTCTCTTCTTTTTATTCTCAATTTTATAGCGATGTAACTAACTTTAATTTACAACACCGCTATTTATCAGTTTATCGATTTTCAAAAAAGGAGTATTATGCCTATCTACAAAATTACACAACAGCAAGGCAATAGGGTTATCACTTCAACACTTGAAGCCAAAAGTGTTTCCGATCTAATTGCTTTTTTAGATGCTGTTTCTACTGCTGAAATTAAGTATATTTATAAAGTCGAGTTTGAAACTCAAAAAACTAATTTTCCGTCTGATGACTTCAATTACAATAAGCAATTTAAAGCTTTTGTATCTAATAAAAATCGTATGTGCAAGCAAATTTTAATTCATAACGTAAAAAAGACTAAAAACGAAGCTGAAATATCTGCTTTAATTAAAACACATTTAGAAGTAGGCGGACTTGCTGTAAAGGGTGTTTCTTGTTCACTCTTTATGGATAAGTAAAAATTTAATAATTTGTCTTTATAATTATTTCTTTACATAAAAAGGAGTTGCTTATGATTAGAAAAATTGTTGCTTTTTGTTTGTTTTTTAATATTTCTTTCGGATCTAATTATTTTGATAATTTAAAAGAGTCTTTTATTAATATGTCAGATGTTGAAGCATCTGAATTTATTTGTAAAAATTATCCTTATGTTGTTATGGCTTCTGGTCGTTCTTATCTTAAGGGGTCTATTTGTTATGTCGATTATTCTCTTTATGATGATAAAAAATTGGCTGAAGCTGAAAACGTTTTAAATTATAAATTTTGTAATTATGATGAGTTGAAAGCATTTTTACACTCTAAAGGCTCTTTAGAAGTTAAATTTTATGGATCAAATAAAAATTTACTCAAAACTATCCGCTATAATAAAGTTTCACGTATCACTTGTTCTTTGATAAAATTTTAAATTTTTTTTCTGTGTTCTTCTTGATAGATATTGTCCCCCCTCCCAAACACGGCGCCCCACCGCTCTGCGGTGTGTGCCGTGTTTTCTTTTCTCCCCTTTTAGTTTATTCTCTTTTTATTATCTTTTTTCTTTCTCGATCTTTTTATCTTTTTTAGTTGTTTTTTTGTTTGCGTTGTGGCGATAGTTTCTGCGATTGCTCGAATATCTTAAAACTTATAATTATGTCTTTTTGCTAGCTATCGCCACGCAAACACTACGCGGACGAAAAACGCGAAAGCGTTTTGAGCGTGCTGAAGCGTCCTTAATCTAACCTTAATTATTTAACTTTCTCTTTTTTGCTTAATATTCTCTTGTTTAAAACGTTTTAACAAAAACAAGCAAATTTAAAAATGTCGAATGACAAAAGAAAGGATAAAAAAAATGTTAAGACAAACAATAGACGGACTTTATGCAAAAAGTCTTACTTTTTCTAGTGGTAGTGATGAAGATGCTTTACTTCCGCTTTTAGCTGGCAAAGTTGAAAGTTATTCAGTCTTTGGCGATGGTGGCACTGCTTTAGCTTCAACACCTGATCCACTTAATCGTAAAAATGTGATCGTTGGTGCTAAGACTACGACTGGTAGAATTTCTACTATGGTAACTATCCCACACGTTAAACAAAGTTATATGTTTCAAAATTTTCTTTCTGATTTCACTGGCAAATTAGATGCAAATTATGATACTGCTGTTAAATGCGATTATGTAACTTTGAAATTTGATAGACTTTAAGGAGTAAGAGATGTCTAAATGTTTAGTTAAAAATACAATAAATAATAGAACTTATGGCTTTGCTTTGCCGTGCGGTGGTGCTGAAGCTAAAGCATTTTGCGATAACGCTCTTGAAGGAACTTACGTAATACTTTCTCGTGCTAATGAGCAAGGTAACTCAAGCGAAGCAAGCGTTATTGAATATACTATTACTGGTAAAAATACGGCTGGCAATAAAACTACTTTTAGCTTTTATACTAAGCCTAGTATCGATGAAGACCAGATCAAAACCGCTTTAGCTGGTAAAAAATTTAATGGCGTTAAGTTTGATGAAATTTACGTTATTAGTGCTAGAAAAGTAAAATAGTGTTTTCAATGTTAAATTTAAGCTCCCTATTTAATAGGGGGCTATTTATCCACGCTTTTATCTATCTTGTTTTGCTTCTTTATATCTCTATATTAAAAGATGATATTAAAGATCTTACCACTGAAACTATTACATTAAAAACTAATTTAGCAATTGAAAAACAAAATACTGAAAACGCTTTTTTAATTATTGATAATCAAAATTTAAAAATTAAGCAATTAAAAATAGATAGCGAAAAAATATCTAAAGAAAATAATATTTTAAATCAAAAATTACAAAAACGTTTTAGCACTATCGAAACACCTAAAACGGACGACTGCTTAAGTAAGCTAAAATTTTACGATACTTTACTTTTAGAGTTTAGCAATGGCAATTATTCCAAATAAACTATTTTTCTTTTTCTTGCTGTCTTATCTTGTTTTGTTTGTTGGCTGTTCTGCAAAATCTTCACAAGGTGCTATTCAAGAAGCTTATATGCCTATAGAATGTAACGTAACAATTCCAGATAAGCCTGTTTTTGATCCATTAAATCCAGAAAGTTTAAAAGATTTAATTATTTACTGCATACGAATAGAAGATTTATTAAAAGGCTGTGTAAATGGACAATTTAAACAAGGGCGATAATTATTTAATTTTAGTTCTTTTTGTTGGATTTATAGCATCGATTTTAAATCTTGAAACTAAAGATTTTTCTAAAATCAAATATAAAATTTTATCTTATTTGCTTAGTTTTTTAAGTTCTATGTTTTTATGTTGGATTAGCTATGAAATATTTTTTTTCTTTCTAAACAATATTAGGGTTTCGGTTGCTCTTGCTGGTTTTGTAACTTGGCGTGGCACTGACTGGATATATTCAAAAATTGACAAAGCCTTAGATAAAAGGATAGAAAGGGATTAAAATGACACTTGGCGAACATCAAGAAGCTTTTATGAAAGACGTTGAGAAACTTTTAGCTTATCTTCATTCTAATGGATACTCTGTAAGGGGTGGCGAATTAGAAAGGACACAAGCCCAGCAAGAAATTTATTATAATAGTGGTAAAAGTAAAACTATGAATTCTAATCATCTAAAAAGATGTGCGATAGATTTACATATATTTAAAAATAACGTTTGGTTACAATCAAAGCTAGAATTACAAGATATTGGCAATTATTGGGAGAGCTTGAATACTCTTAATCGTTGGGGCGGTAATTTTAAAAACTTTATTGACGTTCCGCACTTTGAAAGAAATTGTTAAAAATCTCTTGACTTCTATCTTAAAATCTTAAAAAGCTGGCAGAGATAACTAAGAAAACTAGCAACCACCAAATGCGAGATGTTATAAAGGATTAATGATGAGGTGAATTGGCTTGGTAAAGCTGCGTAGCCTATAAAAGAGATTTATGACGATGCTAAAACATACGAACTTGAAGCTTTTGCGTGCGCATGAGCTCGCCATTTATGATGGAGTGCAAAGAAATTTTGGGTGGCACAGCGATCAATAATGAAGCAAAAGATGAAAATTTAAACGCGAGTGTGCCGTCTAAAGAGCAGGGCGCAAGGATAGGTAAAACCATCTGGCGGCTAAAGCTTGGCGCATATCTCTACACTCCAGTTTGCCTGTGCGAGGGAGTGCTATACTTTGGTACCGCTGGCAAGAGCGAAGATCTCTACGCCGTGGATGCAAAAAGTGGCGAAGTGATATTTAAGTTTAAAACCAGTGACGTGGAGCATTTTGCTTTAGTTGATGGCCAAATTTTGCTTGCAAACCGCAAAATAAGCCAGTTTTGATGAGTGCTAGAGATGGCTTGCTATTAAAAGAGATAGAGTTTGAGAAATTTAGACTTAGCACAGATCAGATCATACTAGTAAGCGGTCGCAAGCTCTACGCTATGGCAAATGATAAAGCCAAGACGCATACAGTTTGCGTGGAAATTTAGCTTTGGCGAAATTTGTCGCCAAAGCCGAAATTAGATAAATTTATCTCTTCTTTTTATATCTTTTTATCGCCTCTACGATGACTTCTTCTAGGTCGTCGTTTGGCTCTTTGTTCATATCATCATAGGTGTTTTCAAGGATAGTTTTTAAGTTTTTCTCAACGTAGCTAGTATCAAAGAATCCGCGCCTAAACTCCTTGCTTTTGCTGATCGTTAGCAAAAATGGGATGATCGTTCGCACGCCCTCGATGGTAAATTCTTCAAGTGCTCTTTCAAGCTTATTTACCGCCAGGTCATAATCAGTCGCCTTTACGATCAGCTTTGCGATCAAAGAGTCATAAAATGGCGGTATGGTGTAGTCTTTATAGACGTGGCTATCGACGCGCACAGATGGGCCAAGAGCTGGGTAGTAGCCCTCGATAGTGCCTGGTGCTGGGATGAAATTCTCCCAGACATTTTCAGCCGTGATCCTTGCTTCTATCGCGTAGCCGCGCGGCTTGATGTCGCTTTGCTCGATCTCTAAAATTTCACCAGCTGCGATCCTTATCTGCCTAACGACTAGGTCATGTCCTGTGATCTCTTCAGTGATGCCGTGCTCCACTTGGATACGGGTGTTCATCTCCATGAAGTAAAAGTTGTTGTAGTCATCTAGCAAAAACTCGATCGTTCCTACGTTTGAGTAGCCCACAGCCTTTGCAGCGGCCACTGCGGTTACGCCCATTATCTTTCTTAAATTTTCACTAATTGATGGGCAAGGTGCGATCTCGATGATCTTTTGGTGGCGCCTTTGGATAGAGCAGTCACGTTCGCAAAGGTGGATGATGTTACCGTAGTTATCGCCTAAAATTTGAAACTCGATGTGGCGAGGATTTACGACAAGCTTCTCCATAAAAACTTCATCGTTGTTAAAGTATGTCTTTGCCTCTCTGGTGCACGACTCAAAGGCATCTTGCATATCTTCTTCTTGCCAAACTTCTCTGATACCACGGCCACCACCACCACCACTTGCTTTTAAGATGACTGGGTAGCCGATGCGTCTAGCGTGCTCTTTTATGGCATCCATACTCTCGTCATTTAGCTTTTCTGTGCCTGGAACGATTGGTATGCCGTTTCTCTTCATTAGGTATCTTGCGATATTTTTATCACCCATTTTTCTGATCACTTCAGCCTTTGGACCGATAAATATAAGCCCAGCATCCTCAACCGCCTTTGCAAATTCGTAGTTTTCGCTTAAAAAGCCATATCCTGGGTGTATCGCGTCAGCTCCGCACTCTTTAGCAAGCTTTACGATAGCTTTGGCGTCAAGATAGCCTTTGATCGGATCTTCGCCCACTTGATAGGCCTCATCAGCGATCCTTACATGCAAGCACTCGCTGTCTGGCGCTGTGTAAATTCCTACGCTTTGGATGTGTAAATCCCTACAAGCTCTGACTATCCTAACTGCGATCTCACCACGATTTGCGATAAGAATTTTATGTATCATAGGCTATCCTTTTTGAGTTTTTCCTATCATATAACTATTCGTTTTATTTTTAGATAAATTTATTAAGTCTGGTTTTAAAATTTGAGTGTAAAGGCTAAATTTACACTCAAATTTGTCTATCTATTGATGATTTGTGGAAAAGGTGTGGCTAGGGCTTTTTTGCTAAAATCTTGCGACTCGATCGTGAAATTTGTAGCAAATCTTTGAATACCTTCTTTTTTATAAGCACGCCTCTGGATGGTAAAAAGGACTAAATTTCCGCTTTGCTTGGTGTAGCGATATATCGAGTGCTCTGCTGTTGGCACACCATTTAGGTTTGAAAATATCGTGATATCAAGATAAATTTCATTTGCCAGCGAGCCCTTTTTATAAGCCACTTTTAGCCCTTTTGCTTTTAGCTCTTTTAGATCATTTATCTTTTGCTCAACCGCTTGCTCTGGCGTAGCGTCAAATTTAAGCGTATTTAGCGAGAGCATGTAGCTAAAACTCTCTAGCTTTTCGCCAGGGAGCAAATACTCCTGCGTGAACAAATTTGGCACAGGCTTGGCTGAGCCTGCTAGCGAGTAGAGTCTGTTGTCAAATTTTATCTGCATCGGCTCAAAATACTGAGTCGCTGCAAGTAAGAGTGCCGGCAAAGCGATAAATGCTAAAAATTTCTTCATCAAATTCCTTTAAAATGGATTTACTATCATGACCCAGATGATGATGAGCATCGCGATAGTTGGCACTTCGTTGTAAGCTCTAAAGAAGATGCCACTTTTGTTACAGCGTTTTTCTTTGAGCTGGTTCATGTAGCGTCCAAGGTCTAGGTGATAGATAGCCATTAAGATGACAACTAAAATTTTGACATGGATGTGACCAGTTTTTATAAGATCAGGCATCGCGATAAGTATCAATATGCCAGTGACAAATGAGCCAATGAGCGCGACCCAACCAATGTAGTGATACATCTTGTACTCCATCACTTCGACCACTTTTACAAATTCTGGCTTGTCCATGTTTTCTATGTGATAAACGTAGAGCCTTGGCTGATAAAACAGCACTGCCATCCACGAGATGAAAAACAAATAGTGAAGGTATTTTAAGTAAAGATAATATTCTGCCATAACGTCTCCTTATCTAAAAAGTATCTCTTTTCTAGCTTCAAATTCAGCCTTGCTGATCGCACCACTCTCAAAAAGTTCGTAAAGCCTTTTTAAGTCCTCTTCTTTATCTTTTAGTTTTAGTCTCTCTTTTAGCTTGACTTTTTGTAAATTTTTCTCGACATAAGCACCAACTAAAAATGCATCAATGATCCACCAAATGCCCCAAATAGCCAAGAATAAATAACCAACGAGGATGATTTGTAAAGAGTAACCGATAAAAAATAACCCCATCATCAAAAAGCCAGTGATAAATTTACCAAGGTAAATTCTATGCGCTCCAAGCCAGCCAGTAAGTAGCCAAAGTACGTATGCGACGTAGATATTATTTCCCACTCTCTCTCCTTTTTCTAAAACTTTGCCAAAGTATCATCACGACGCAAAGATCGATCATCACATCAGCGAAGTTAAAGACCGCAAAGTTAAACCACTTGTGCCAAAAGACGTAATCCACGACGCCGCCATGGATAAATCTATCTGTGATGTTTGAGCTGCCAGCTCCTAGCAAAGCTCCAAGCCAAATGGCATGTGAGCAAAGCAGTTTTTTCTCAACGACTAGATAGACAAAAACGCCTAAGATAAGGGCGATCTGGATAAATTTCAGCCACTCATCTAAAAAGGCAAACATCGAAAATGCAACGCCCTTATTATATGTAAGAACTAGCGAGAAAAACTCACCCTCCCGCGAAAAACCATCTATAAATATCATCTTTATCGCTTGATCAACGATAAAAATGAGAAAAAACGCGATGAAAAATTTAACTAAATTTTTACGCATTTAGGGCTTTTACGAAAAATTTCTCAACTTCATCCATGCGTTTTTCAACTAAAGTTTGATTTTTGCCCTCAAGTAAAAGTCTGATCAAATTTTCAGTGCCAGAGTATCTAAAGAGCGATCTTATTCCCTCTTTTGCAAGGCTAGCCTCAAGCTCTTTTAGTCCCTCTATCTTATCAAGCGGCTTTTTCTCTGTGATCTTTAAATTTAGCAAAATTTGCGGATACGGCTTTAGCTCTCCAAAAATTTCGCTAGCTTTTTTACCTTTTTTAAGCATCATCGCAACAACTTGCATCGAAGTAACAAGGCCGTCACCAGTCTTGGCGTAGTCGTTAAATATCACGTGACCACTTTGCTCGCCACCAAAATTTATGCCATTTTCTTTCATCATCTCAAGCACGTATTTATCGCCTACGTTTGAGCGAAGTAACTTGATCTTATGAGCTTTTAGATAGTCATCAAGTGCAGCGTTACTCATCACTGTAGCTACGATGGCTCCACCTTTTAGAGCCTTTTGCTCGTGTAAAAATGCAGCTAGTGAGCCAAGTATCGCGTCGCCATGCACAACTTCGCCGTTTTCGTCAACTACTACAAGCCTATCAGCATCGCCGTCAAATGCAAAGCCGATGTCGGCACGAAGCCTTTTTACCTCGCTTGCTAGATCTTCTGGATGAAGCGCGCCACAGTTTTGGTTAATGTTGCTACCATTTGGTTCGTCGTTTATGACGATGACATCAGCTCCAAGCTCGCTAAATACGGTTGGTGCGACCTTGTAAGCAGCTCCATTTGCCACGTCTAAAACTACTCGTAAATTCTTTAAATTTAACTCTTTTGGGAATGAATTTTTGATCTGCACGATATATCTGCCGATAACATCATCGATCCTCTTGTTTGCTCCGATCTCCGTCATTGTCTTTTGGGCATTCGCGATGAGCTCGTCGTCATAGAAAATTTTCTCTATCTCAGCTTCTATTTTTTCATCAAGCTTGTTACCAAAGCTATCAAAAAATTTGATGCCGTTATCGTAGTATGGGTTGTGTGATGCGCTTATCATGATACCAGCGTCACAGCGCATATTTTCTGTTAAAAATGCGATCGCAGGTGTTGGCATAGGACCTATTTGAAGGACGTTGTAGCCAACCGCAGTTAGCCCTGCAACTATGGCGGTTTCTATCATATAACCGCTTTTTCTAGTATCTTTTCCAACCAAAATCACATTTGTCGCCGAAGTCTTTCTAAAATAAATTCCAGCTGCCATTGCAAGACGCATAGATGTTTGAGCTGAGAGCTTTTCGCCTGCCTTGCCACGAACACCATCTGTTCCAAATAGTTTCATAAATTTATCCTTTTTATTATAAAATTGGATTATTTTATCAGAAATTAGCAAATTTGAAAGCTAAAATTTTACTTCTTTTAAGGATGACTTAAATTAAGGTTAAATTTATTATAGTTTTCATATAATCACCGACTAAAATTATCAAATAAAGGTATATTATGGCAAACCATAAATCTGCTGAAAAAAGAGCTAGACAAACTATAAAAAGAACCGAGAGAAACAGATTTTACCGCACTAGACTTAAAAATATCACAAAAGCAGTGCGTGTAGCTGTAGAAGCTAAAGATCTAAATGCTGCAAATGAAGCTTTAAAAGTTGCTAACAAAAGCATCCACGGCTTTGTAAGCAGAGGCTTTTTGAAGAAACAAACTGCTGCTCGCCGCGTTAGTCGCCTTGCTCAATTAGTAAACACTCTAAAAGCTGCTTAATTTATATAAATTTTAATGTTTGCTGATAAACTTCATCCATTTTTGGATCGCTATAATGAAATTTCTACGCTTCTTAGCGATCCAAATATAGCAAACGATATTGAAAAGATGACAAAGCTTTCAAAAGAGCAGTCATCTATTGAGCCAGTTGCAACTGCCGCAACAAAATATCTACAAATTTTAAATGACATCGACGAGAATAAAGCCCTACTTGAGGACTCTGAGCTTGGTGAACTTGCAAAAGAAGAGCTAAAAAGTTTAGAAATTTCCAGAGAGAAACTTGAAGAAGAGATCAAAATTTTACTTCTTCCAAAAGATCCAAACGATGATAAAAATATATTTTTAGAGATTCGCGCAGGCACTGGCGGCGATGAAGCAGCACTATTTGCTGGTGACTTATTTAACGCATACATTAGATACGCAGAGCTTCGCGGATATAAATTTGAGATCGTTAGCCAAAGTGAAGGTAATACTGGTGGTTTTAAAGAGATCATTGTGCTCATAAAAGGTAAAGGCGCTTACTCAAGACTAAAATTTGAAGGTGGCACACATAGAGTTCAGCGTGTACCAGAGACTGAGAGCCAAGGCAGGGTGCATACTTCGGCTGTGACTGTGGCTATAATGCCAGAGGTCGAAGATAGTGAAATCGAGATCAATCCAAATGATATTAGAGTCGATGTTATGAGAAGTTCAGGCCACGGTGGCCAGTCGGTAAATACAACCGATAGTGCCGTTAGGATCACACACATACCAACAGGTCTCGTCGTGACAAACCAAGATGGCAAGAGTCAGCACAAAAACAAAGAAGCTGCGATGAAGGTGCTAAAGGCTAGACTTTATGAGATGCAAGAGCAAGAGAGGCTTGCAAAAGAGACTAGCGAGCGCAAGAGTCAGGTTGGCACTGGAGACCGCTCTGGTAGGATAAGAACATATAACTTCCCACAAAACCGCATAAGTGACCACCGTATAAATTTAACACTTTACCGTCTTGATGCGATCATGGCAGCAGGACTTTTTGACGAGATAATCGAACCACTTATTGCGCATTATCAAGCTGAAGCTATGCTTGAAGCTGGCATCTAAACTGCTCTTCAAAATTTCTATTTCTATCTTTTAAACTTATAAAATATCTGTGGTCATAAGTAATACTAAATATTATTTTTATAGATTTTTATGTTAATAATAGAAATTAAAATTTTTTATATAATTATCTTAAATACCTATTTTAGGTATTTTGAGTATTTTAAATTTATATTTTTGATATTAATAAATTCCACTAACTGGTTTTAAGCTTTAATTAAAAATGTTCCTTTACAATTACAAAATCTTTTAAATTAAAATAAGGAGAAAATATGTCAATAAGTGCAAGAAATCAATTAAATGTTGAAATTTCTGAAGTAAGAACAGGTGTGGTAAATTCGCTGATCGCTGGTAAACTCGCAGGTGGCGAAGTTTTAAAAGCTACTGTTACAGTTGATAGTGAGAAAGCTCTTGATCTAAAAGTTGGTAAAAAAGCTATATTTTTATTCAAAGCTTCAAGCGTTATCGTTTCAAAAGATGACAGCATCAAACTTAGCGCTACAAACCAAATCAAAGGCACTGTATGCGAGATAAAAGACGGAGCTGTAAATGCTGAAGTTATTATCGATGTAAATGGCAGCAAAATTTCTGCTACCATCACAAGAGAGTCAGTTAGTAGTCTAGCTTTAAAAGCAGGAGATAAAGTAACTGCAATTATCAAAGCAACTCAAATCATAGTTGGTGTTAAATAATTTACGGAGCAATTTTGCTCCGTTCTCCTAACTAAATTCCATTCTTAAGCTAAGATCTAAAATACTATAAAATTTATCAACGAAATTATAAATTTAAATAAGTCGTAGTGAATATTTTTTAGAAAATTTATAGCTAAAATTTATATTATTTTTTACTTTTATAGCCTATCCGCCATTTTAAGCAGAGCATGGCACGCCAAAAGTTCACCACACAATAGGCGGCCAAATATCAACACAAAAGCCCAAGTCATAAGCTCTCAAACGGCTATGCCTATACCAAATTTATATGCATCTGGCGAGAATGTAGGTGGCGTTCATGAGCCATTCGTCTAGGCCCAGTAGCGATAACTGACCGCTTGACATTTAGCATGATTGCTACTGAGAGTATCAGTTAAAAAGATGTGGCAGGCGTTTGCTCGCCACTATAAATTTTTAAATCTATAAACTCCATTTTTCACTCGCTCGAAAATTTTCTTCTCTTCAAGTAGCTTAAAGGTATTTATAACGGTTGGTTTGCTCACGTCTAGCTTTTCACAAATTTCTGAAATTTTTACTACAATAAAGCCATTTTCATCACAGCTTTTAACTAGCAAATTTATAATTTCTACCTTTTTCTCGCCAATGATTGCCTTGTAAATTTCTTCATTCATACTAGCTCCAAATTTTATATCCTATTGCCACGCACCAAAGCGCGCCACATAAGAAATTTGCAATCATCACAGCCGCACTTCCTGCATCTTTTGCCGCCTTTGCTAAGGCGTGATAGTCTGGGCTTGCAAGATCAGTTACTCGCTCTAAGCCTGAGTTTAGGCACTCGCAAATTAGCACAAATGCCATGCTAAAGATCAAAAATAGATTAAAAACAAGGCTAAAATTCCAAAAAAATAGCGAGATCGTAGTTACCAAAAATATATAAATTTCTATTCGAAAGCTCTTTTCATTTTTAAAAATTTCAGCCAAACCCTCTCTTGCGTAGCCAAAATTTTTAAAAAATTTATACTCTGGCCGGTTTCTCATAATTTTCCTTTTTTGCGATTTTTGGCATAATTATAATTAAAAAAAGGATGAAATTTGAAACTTATTAGCTGGAATGTAAATGGCCTTAGAGCACTTGTAACAAAAGATGGTTTTGCATGGCTTACGGAGCAAAAGCCTGATTTCTTAGCGCTTCAAGAGATCAAGGTCAAAGAGGATGACGTGCCAAAGGAAATTTATAACCTTGGCTTTAAAGATATCAGTGTAAACTCAGGCGAGAGGGCCGGATACTCTGGCGTGATGAGCCTAGCAAATTTTGACATTTCTACACAAAAGGCAGCCTTCTTTGACGACACGGAGGGGCGTGTTTTGGAGCATAGATTTAATGATATCGTGCTTTTTAATATCTATTTTCCAAACGGCCAAAAGGATGACGAGCGCCTAGCCTATAAAATGGATTTTTATGAGAAATTTCTAGCTTACTGCAAAGAGCTTATAAAAAGTGGCAAAGAGGTGATATTTTGTGGCGATGTAAATACCGCTCACCGTGAGATCGACCTTAAAAATCCAAAAGCAAATGCCAAAACTTCCGGCTTTTTGCCTATTGAGCGAGCGTGGATAGATGAGGTGCTAAAAAGTGGCTTTATAGATACTTTTAGAGCCATAAATGGCGATATTACGGACGCTTACTCGTGGTGGAGTTACCGCTTTAACGCAAGGGCAAAAAATGTCGGCTGGAGGATTGATTATTTCTTCATCTCACAAGGATTAAAAGATAGGCTAAAAGACGCATTTATTTTGCCAGAGATCACAGGCAGTGATCACTGCCCAGTTGGGATAGATATAGAAATTTAGCTACTATTCCATTCTACGAGGCTTGCCCAGTAAGAAACCTTGTGCGTAAGGTATTCCAAAATTTTTGATTTGGTTTAAAATTTCTTCTGAGCTTGCGAACTCGGCTACTATTTTGTAGCCTTGTTTTTTTGCAAAGCTTACGATGGTTTCTACTAGAACTCTAGCATTTTCATCAAATGGAAGCTTTTTGATTATTGAGCCATCTATCTTTATGGTGTCTATATCAAGCTCCAAAATTCGGTAATAGTTTGAGTATCCTGAGCCAAAGTCATCAATCGAAATTTTACATCCATAGCCTTTGACGCGTTTTATGAAAGAATTTACCGCAACATAGTCGCTAAGCTCTTCACTCTCTAGCATTTCAAAGCAAATTTTATTAGGATCTTTGCACTCGTTTAGCTTGCTCTCTATAAGCTCTCTCATACTAGCATCAGCGATATCGGTAATTGATAAATTTATCGAGAACATATAATCTGGATATCTTTTAGCTAGATCAAACGCAAGACTTATCACCTTTTTGGTTATTTGCGGATATAGTTGCGTTTTCATGGCAATATCTAAAAATTCGCCCGGATAGTGTATCTTTCCATTTTGGTCGATTATACGAACCAAAACTTCATAATACTTTGCTTCAGTCTCATTTTCTTCTAAGTTAAAGATGCCTTGTGCTTCTACGATGACTCTATCGTTTTCTAACGCATCTTCGATTAGCTGAACTGCTAGCTGGTTTTTGTGATATTTCATCTCAATGGCGTCATTTTCTAGATAGTAGTAAATATTGCTACCATTTTCTATTGCAAGCTGATTTGCAAGGACTGATTGCATTAGGCGGTTAGTTTGTGGGGTATCGTTTGGCAATGAAACACCAAATACCATCTTTATGCCTGGTAAATTTTCAAATTTTTCATCAATAGCGACATTTATTCTATTTGAACCAAAATATTCTCTTATGTATTCAATATCTCTTACGATATTGTCGCCTTCATACCATATATAAAATGCGTCATCTTGAAATCTAAATAGCTTTGCTTTTATCTCAGAAGTATCTATACAAAGCTTTAGTGTATCAGCTACTGCTTTTAGCATTGCATTGATAATCTTAGTTTGATAAAAGAATCTTAAAATTTTAAAATTCTTAATGCTTAAGCAAATGAGCACTCCATCTTTTTGTGCGTCTAAAATTTCAGTTAAAGCAAAGTAGTTGCCAAAGCCTGTTAGCTTATCGATTGAAGATTGTATTTTTATTTGTTCATTTTTTTGAGTTAGCTCGTTTAGTATCAGCGTCTCTTTAGTCCTATCAAGCTTTACGGCTATGTAGCCCTCAAATTTGTTTTTAAAGAAAAATGGCGAAAATTTTACCTTTTCATATAAAAAATCACCGCTTTTTGTTCTACTTATAAGCTCATCACTCTCCCAAGGTAGAGATTTTTGCACAGCCTCTTTTATGGATTCATAAAAGCTTTGCGGGTGCATATATGATTTTAGTATTCTAGGGTTTTTACCTATTACTTCTTTTAGCTTGTAGCCAGTTTTTTCTTCAAAGGTTTTATTTACATATGAAATTCTATTGTATTTATCACAATAGACAATAGAGCTATGATCATTTTCAATTGTAGAACTTAGGAGTTTTATCTGTCTTAAGCGTCCTGAGGCTATTTTAATTTGATATAGGCCAAATGTACAAAATATTATAAATGTAAGCAAGCAAATTGTCTGAGCTATTTTTGTATTATCCACTGCGTCAGAGTGAATTTCTAGAACTTTGTTTCTAAAATTTTCTATTAGAATATCAAGATGTAGTTCTTTTGCACTATTTGAGATTGTATGTAAAGTTTTTGTAGCTTGAGCTGCATAAAGTATCTTGTCTAATACATTTTGAGCTTTTTGGTTATCTTTATACTCGTTTTTATACATTTTTATTTGCTTTGAAATTTCATCTATTACTTCAGGACTAAGCATCAAAGCACCTTTTATCGCATAAAATATAGGCTCAAGCTTATTTGGAAGTGCGAGATTTTGTATCTCATATTGACTTATTTGGATATAAGAATCTATAGATGAGTTTACATAAGCTGATCTTTGTGTAAAAAATACTTTTTTAATAAATACATCTCTTATGTTTTGTAGATCTTTTGTTATTTCATTTTGATGAAACAATATCATTTCATCGCTAAGCATTGAAAGGTTGCTCAAATTTGTATCAAAAGAATTTATGTCAGCATTGAGTTTGTCGTAGTTTGAGACATCATAAATATTATTTAAAGAAAAAGTTATTTCATTGTCTATAAATTTTAGATTTAAAATCCCGTCATCAAATTTATGAGCCGTATCAATGGCTATATTTGCTTTATATATAAAAAATGCACTAATGAAAAATATAGCTACTAAGAAGCTAAGTACGGTTCTTGTTCGTTTAGTACTCATTTAGTATCCTAGGCTTTTTACCATTTAATGTCAGAAAAAATGAGTACAAAGCATCAATTTCATCTTTGCTAAGAACGTATCCTAGCTGGTAGTTACCAATAAAACTTATAGCCTCTTTTAGATCATTTATCTCTCCATGAGATAAATATGGGGCAGTTTTTGTAATATTTCTTAGTGATGGCACTCTTCTTAATCTTTTGCTTGTATCTAAGGCAGAAATTTTTTCTCGGCCAATATCTTGTGTCAAATTTCCTCCCAAATTTCTACCATTATGACAAGCGGCACAGCCTATATTATTAAATATCTCAAATCCTTTCTTTGCGCTATCATCTATGGCATTGCTATCACCTGATATAAAACGATCAAATGGTGAATCAACACTCAAGACAGCCTTTTCAAACTCAGCTATTGCATCTGCAATATTATCAAAATTAATGCCGTCATTATAAATTTTTTTAAATAAAATTTTGTACTCAGAGATATTATTTACAGAATCCACTATCTTGTCATTATCTGAGTTTAGTTCTATTCTAGAGGTTATGGACTCTTTTACTTGATCTTTTAAATTGCTAATCTTTGCATCGCTATAAAATAGATAGTTTGCTGCAGCATTTAATATGGTTGGAG
Organism: Campylobacter concisus; assembly: GCF_902460705.1. Classification (GTDB taxonomy): domain Bacteria; phylum Campylobacterota; class Campylobacteria; order Campylobacterales; family Campylobacteraceae; genus Campylobacter_A; species Campylobacter_A concisus_Z. The sequence continues at coordinate 36,938 of NZ_CABPUP010000004.1, forward strand.
GATTTAAAGTGCCTTTTTCCATGCTATCTTGGTTGCTTCCGCTTAAATTCCAATACAAGTTGTGACAAGTTTGGCAAGAGTAGTTTTCATTTGGGCTTAGCCTTTTGTCAAAAAAGAGTTTTTTGCCAAGCAGAGCCTTTTCTTCATTATATTTTACTACTGTGAGAGGTTTGTAGGATTCATATTTACAAAATGAAATCGTGATGATAAATAGACAAAGTATAACGCCCTTCATAACGCCCCTAATTTTTAATTTTCTTTTTTATATCGGCAAATTTTTGATTTTTTATATAGTACATTATTTTATTGTTTTTTTGAAATTTATGATACAATTCGCTCGATTTAGAAAATATTTATATTTCAGGGAGGAGAAAGTCATGAAAAAGGGCTTTACGATGATTGAGTTGATCTTCGTGATCGTTATATTGGGCATATTAGCTGCGGTTGCTATACCAAAATTAGCTGCAACAAGGGATGATGCAGAGATAGCAAAAACTGCTACAAATATACAAACACTTATTGCTGATTTGGGTTCTTACTACACTTCACAAGGCAAATTTAATAATGATGTTAAAAAAATGTCAAATGTTAAAAATCCAGTCGATATAAAAAATGGTAAATGTCTAGAAGTGGGTGCTGGAAATGATACTAATGGTGAGATAAAGATGACGATTGGTGTAGATGGTCTTTGCAAACAAGTTTGGGAATTACCAGGTTTAGTAGATGTTAAAGCCTTGATCGAAAGTACTACCGACAACAAGACAGCCAATTCGCTTAAATTTGGTGGTATGGGCATAAAATATAAATAAAATTTTTAGCAAGGTATTTTCCTTGCTTTTTATGATTTTTGGCTTACTAAATTTTTAATATAACAAAGACTGATAGAAATACGAATTTTTTACACAAATAATTTATATACATAAAATTAAAAGCTTTTAAGATTTAATGCATTATCAAAAAGTATCAATCCTAACTTATGCTAATAGGTAATGGCCTTTTATTAAATTTAATTGATTTTCTTCTTTGCAAATTTTAAAGATAAAAAACGTAAAATCAAACCATGGATTTACTAAAAGACCCGTTAAATAAGCTCATCATTTCGCTCTCGCTTCCAGCTGGCATCGCAATGATGTTTAATACTCTTTATAACGTCACTGGCACATTTTTTGCAGCAAAAATTTCTACCCTTGCCGTAGCTGGTATGGCTATGAGCTTTTTGCTTTATCTAAGTATCGTAGGCATTGGGCTTGGTTTTGGCTCAGCACTAACTGCGCTAATAGGCAATAGTCTTGGAGCAGGAAAGATAAAAATGGCTAAATTTTATGCGGCAAATGGAGTTATTTTTGTGCTGGTATTTGCTATTCTTATGGGGTTTTGTGGCTATTTTTTAGCACCGAATTTACTCACTTTTTTAGGGGCTGATCATCACTATTTAAAAGAGGCGCTTGATTACGCGGGTGTTATCTTTCTTGCTGCACCATTTTTCTTGATTATCAAATCTCTAAACGGCGTACTCGTGGCACTTGGAGATACAAAAAGTTACCGTAATTGGCTATTTTATGGTCTTTTTATCAACGCATTTTTTTGCTATTTTTTTGCATTTATTTTGGATCTTGGTGTAAAAGGACTTGCTCTATCAACAGCTAGTGTTCAGCTTTTGGGCATGATCTACCTTTTTGCAAAAGTTAAAAAAGCTAAGATGATCGAGCCAAGAAATTTAAGCTATTTTGTGCCAAATTTTAGCATTTGGGCAAAGATTGCAAAGCAAGCTCTACCAGCTTGCTTAAACTATCTATCGGTGTCACTTGGCTCACTTGTACTTTTAAAATTTATAAGCTACTATGGCGTAAATGCCGTAGCGGGGTACGGTATAGCTTTAAGGATAGAGCAAATTTTGGTATTGCCGACCATTGGTATGGCTGCAGCGGTTTTAAGTATCGTTTCAAGAAACTATGGCGCTAAAAATTTTAAAAGAGCTAAGCAATGCTATAAAATTTCGCTTCTTTTTTTACTTATTTATTGTGCATTTGCTTGTGTTTTTATTAGATTTTTTGGTGAAGATATGATAAGAATTTTTGATGATACGCCGGCAGTTTTGGAGATAGCAGGGCTTTATCTTGGTATAAATTCTCTTGCTTACGTAGCTTATGGCACGATAAATGTCTCAGGCAGCACTCTTCAGGCCATAAAACGTCCAGTGGCTATCTTTTTGCTAAATGGATTTAGGCAATTTGTGCTTCAAGGATCACTTTTTTACGCGGTAGTCTTCTATTTTGGTCTTGAGATAAAATTTATATGGCTGGCTCTATTTTTTAGCGTCTATCTTACAGCCATTTGCTTCGTCTTTTGGACGCTTTATCAGCTAAGAAGGGCTACTGACGTAAGCTTTTAAATTTAAAACAAAAAGCAAAAAAGCAAAGTGAAGCAACTAAGATTATGCTAGCTCCGCCTGTTAGGTTAAAATAAAAGCTAATAAATAGACCGCTAAAGCAAAAAACGACTGAAAAGATGGTAGAGATTAGCATCATCAGTCCAAGTCTTTTAGCAAAAATTTGTGCTAAATATGGCGGTATAGTAAGAAGAGCGATGACTAAAATCAGCCCCACAACACGAATCGTAGCCACCACACAAAGTGCCATCATGCACACTAATAAATAGTGAAAAAATGTTGTATTTACGCCGCGTAACTTTGCAAACTCTGCATCAAAACTAATAGCTACAAATTGACGGTAAAAAAGGGCAATGAGTGCTAAAAATAAAATATCTAAAATACTCATGAATGTTATATCTTGCCCGCTCACTGCTAAGATGGAGCCAAAAAGATAGCTCATAAGATCGGCATTGTATCCCGGAGTTAAATCGATAAAAATGATACCAATAGCCATGCCAAATGCCCAAATAGCACCGATAACTGAGTCGATGTTGGTTTTATCTTTTAGCGTGATAGTGGCGATTACGAGGGCTAAAAAGAGTGAGAATATGCTAGCTCCAAGAAGTGGTTCGAGCGAGAAGAAAAAGGCAAGTCCTATGCCGCCATATGCTCCGTGTGCGATGCCGCCAGCGATAAAAGTCATTTTATTTATAACAACGAGTGAGCCTATGAGCCCACAAATGATACTAACTAAAGTGCCAGCAATAAAGGCATTTTGCATAAAATTTAACTCTAAAATTTCACTCATTTTATCTCTTTAGCTTAAAAACATTACTTTTGATTTTGCACTCACATTCGCCAAGTGCGATCTCGACATCGCAAAAATGGCTATGAGATTTTGCCAAATGCTCTATAAATTCTCTTTTTGCGGTATCTTCATGAGTTTTATGGATATGTAAATTTTTACTCACATAGGCGATTTTTGTAGCATAATTTAGCACGATATTTAGATCGTGACTTACCAAGACTACACCAACACCGCTTGCATTTATATTTTTTAAAATTTCATAAATTTCAGCCTGGCCCTTTGTGTCGATACTAGCTGTTGGCTCGTCTAAAACGAGAACCTTCGCATTTGCACAAAGCGCTCTTGCGATATACACGCGCTGTCTTTGGCCACCGCTTAGCTCACCAATTCTAGCGCTTGCAAATTCTTTCATGCCAACTTTCTCAAGGGCACCAAGAGCCATTTGTTTCTCATCTCGTGAGTAAAAACCAAAAATTTTTTTATCAATTAGCCCCATTAAAACTACTTCTAAAACCATCATTGGAAAGCTTTGATTTGAGAGAAAATTTTGAGGCACATAACCTATAAATTTACTGACTTCGCTTGGCTCTTTTCCAAAGAGTTTTATCTCGCCACTTTGAGGCTTAAGTAGTCCTAAGATAAGCTTTAAAAGTGTGCTTTTGCCACCACCATTTGGACCGATGATAGCTAAAAACTCATCGCTACTATAATCTAAATTGATACCTTCTAAAACCACTTGCTTATCGTAGCTAAAATTTAAATTTCTAATTTTTATAATTTCTTTCAAAACAGACTCTTTTGCGTAAATGTCGTAGTAAAAATAAAAAGTCCAAGCCAAAGCATAACGCTAAGAGCCATAAATTCGGCATAGATTTTAAACTTTTTTAACTTAATGTTTGTGCTCTCATTTATCTTGGCTCCAAAAACAGCCGCTAAAAATATTACTGCGCTCATGCCAAGCGCCATAAATAGGCCGCTTATAATGCCTGCAAAGTAGCTGCCTAGCTCATTTGCTAGCACAAAGACAAGTATCGTGCCAGGGCAAGGAATAAGTGCCGCAGCAGCCGCAACCAGCCATTCTTCTTTGTTTTTTGGTTTTTTTGTAGTACAGATATTACAGTCACAGTCGCTAGTAAATTTTGTATTTTTACTCAAATTTTGGCTTAAACTTGAGCTAAAAATATAAAATTTATTTAACTCTTTTTTGCTTAAAAGATAAATTTTGACCTTTTTATAAAGCATAAAAATCGCTACAAAAAAGATAATAACGCCAGAAAATGCTGTCGTAACGCTTGCCGTATCTTTTGTCAGATCGCTACTAATCTCACGCAACATCATAAAACTAGCAAGTACAAAAATAAACGCACCCACAACATGTAAAAATCCGATCTTTAAAGAGAAGAAAAAGGCTTTGGCGTAGCTTCCACCAGTTGCGGCAAAATAGGAGCTTGTAAGCACCTTGCCATGTCCCGCAGATGCAGCATGCAAAAAGCCATAACCAAATGATATGAGCGCTAAAAATAGCAGAGTTAGCGGACTTTTTTGATCAAAATTTCTTAGAATTTGCTTTAATCTATCAAGCATATTTAGACTTGTTTTTGAAACAAGATCAAACTTAGCCTCATCGATTTTATCGATCTGGCTTAAATTTTCATCTTCAAAATTTACCGAGTTTGGCTCTTTTAGAAGCTCTTTTAATGCAGGCTTTTCATTATGAGCTTTGGCTGCAGCCTTACTTGAAAATGTAAAAAATATTAAATTTGCATTTGGATTTGGTATCGTCCAAAACTGATCTGATACCAAAAATGCGTTGTTTTGCGTAAATTTAAAATTAAAATATCCCTCTTTATCGTCCATTTCAACAGACACCACAAAGCCATCTTTGATAGGTAAATTTGTCTTAAAACTAACATCAAATTTTAATCTACCCTCATCAAAATAGAGTTTATACTTTTTTAAATTTAGCTCAAGCTTTTTAGCATTTTCATCTTTGTAAAAGTACTCAATATTCGTTAAATAGTGCCTTGGCACAAGATAATCAAGTAAATTTAAGCGGATCTTTTTGATCTCGCTTTCATCTATCTTTTCATCCTGATTTAGGTCAAAATTTTGCCTCATAAGCTCTGAGAAATTTTGTGAAAATGTCCATGAAAAAGCAATTGTAGTGATATTGTTTTCGTTTGAGTCAAATTTTACGCTCACGTGAGCGGTTGGACTATAAAGCGAGCAAAGAGCACACCCGAAGGCATTTATAGCAAATAAGCAAATAACAATCAGGCGTGCTAACATTTTTTATAGACTCTTAGCAAAAATTTCTGCTGTTTTTTTCATCTCATCTAGCCAATTTTCTGGGAGCTGATCAATACTTATGACCTTTGAGCCAGTCTCTTTTGCTACTAAATTTGCAGCTTTTGTTGGAAACTGCGGAGCCACGAAAATAACCTTTACGCCGTGCTCTTTAGCCTCTTCGATGAGCTCTTTTAGCTCAGCTGGCTTTGGCTCTTTGCCCTCTATCTCGATAGCGATTTGCTCTAAATTATAACGTTTTGCAAAATATCCCCAAGATGGGTGATATACGATAAATTCGCGAGTTTTAACATCTTTTAGAGTATTTTTGATAAAGCTATCAAGCTCGTCAAGACTAGCTTTAAATTTAGCTAAATTTTCCTCATAGAGCTTTACATTTTGCGGGAATTTCTCTATTAATGCCTTAGCAATATTATCAGCTTGAGTTTTTACTAAAACCGGATCAAGCCAAATGTGCGGATCAAGGCCATCATGATGATGGTGATGATGTTCGCCAGCTTCGTGGTCATGGTCATGATGCTCGTGATGCTCATGTTTATGCTCGCCCTCGTGCTTGTGCTCGTGATGTTCATGATGTTCATGTTCATCGTTCATAGCTATCTTTTCGATACCTTCTTGTGTTTTTACAATGTGTAAATTTTTAAAAGATTTTGAAAAACGCTCTAGCCAAGTATCTTCAAACTCAATGCCAATAGCAAAGTAAAGCTCGCTCTTTTCAAGCTCCTGCATCTGTTTTGGCTTTGGCTCATAAGTGTGCGGATCAGCACCTTTGCCAACCATTGTATTTACGCTTAGTGTATCACCAGCGATTTGCTCAACAAAAAATTTTGTAGGCAATATACTAGTCGTAACAACTGGCTTTGCAAAAAGCGATAAAGCGCAAACTGCTAAAAAAACAAAAATCTTTCTCACCATCTCTCCTTTATTTGAAAAAATATTGCGGAAGTTTAGCAGATTGCAACTTGGTTGCAACTTAAAGAACGAAAGCCTAAATATAGCGCTTTTTAAATGAAATTTAAAACTTTTAGCGTTAATATACAAAAAATAAAAAGGGCAAGGATGAATGCAAGAAATTTCTTAGAAGAGCATAGTATCAAAGCAACTACTTTTCGCATAAAGCTCGTTGAAATTTTGCAAAATACCAAAACCCCATTAAGCTATGATGAAATTTTAGAAAGCCTTAATGCAAATAAAACCACTTTTTATAGAAGCATAGAAATTTTTGAAAAAAAGGGCCTTGTCATAAAAACCGAAAATAATCATAAAAGCTACTACGAACTAGCAAATGAGGCAAAAGCGTACTTTATTTGCGATGTCTGTCATAAAGTTACAAACATCGATATGCCACATCTAAACGTCGCTAAAAATATAAAAAGTGCCGTGATAAAAGGCGTTTGTGATGAGTGTGATCACGAGTAAAGAGCGATGATCTCAGCTGGAATGGCTTTTGGGCGATTTGTTTTTAGATCAACGTAAACAAACTCGGTCTTGCCAGTTGCTATTAACTCGTCATCTTTTTTAAACTCAAAATATCTACACGAAGTCGCTTTGCCCTCAGCTTGTGTGTAAGTATGAATTTCTACCTTATCCATTAATTTTGCTCTTTTTATATATTTGGCTTCATTTTTTCTAATGAGCCAGATCTCGCCTCTTTTATACTGCGCCTCAACCGTGTCGCCAACCGCGGCAGAGTGCGCGAATGCAGCCTCTTGCATAAGAGTGAAATAATAGACATTATTCATGTGTCCGTGCATATCAATGGCTTGTGGAGGGATTATTACCTTGTAGATAAAATCTTTCATTTCTAGCCTTTTTTGCTAGAATTATAACCAAAAATAAGGAGCTAAAATGCAAAATTTATGGGATAAAAAGGCGTCAAATTATCAAAGATTTGATGGCAAAGTAAGTGCTATTCAGCAACAAATTTTTGCTAAAGCCTTAGCTTGGGGAGTTGATTTTAGTGGCAAAGAAATTCTTGATATAGGCTGTGGTACCGGTGTTTGGACGATATTTTTGTCAAAAACTGCAAAAAATATAGCTGGTATTGATAGCTCAAAAAATATGATAGAAATTTTAAATGAAGATGCTAAAAGATTTGGCGTGACAAATTTAACCAGCGAGGTTTGCTCTTGGAGAGAATTTAAGCTTACAAAGCACTTTGATATCGCTATTTGCACGATGAGTCCAGCGATTGCTAGCGATGAAGATTTTGCTAAATTTCATAGCATCGCAAAGCAAAAACTCTATCTTGGCTGGGATAAGCCTAGAAGCTCTGATTTGATTGAGCCATTTTTTAAAAAATTTGGACGCACTCTCTCTCAAAAAAATGTTGTAAATAGGCTCGAAGCGTGGCTAAATGAGCAAGGGATCGCTTATAAGAGTGAAATTTTAAATGAAACAAGAATTGCTAGACGAAGTGTGCAAGAAGCTGCTGAGAATATCTGCTGGCACCTTGAGATAAATGGAGCTAAAAACTACGATGAAAAGGTGGTTTTAGCGATGTTAAAAGAGAGATTTGACGGTGAGTTTATAGACGAGAAAATTGACTCTCAAATGAAGCTTTTTGTCTTTTAGAGCTTAAATTTAGAGCAAATTTGCTTACCAAATTCGCTAAAAATAACTCCAAAGATTATTAAGATCGCGCCAAAAATTTGTATGAGAGTTAGCTTTTCACCAGCGAAAAAATAGCCGATAAAGCCAGCAGAAACTGGCTCAAGACAGAAAAATAAAGCTGCTTTGCTAGCCGTTGTATATCTTTGAGCGATGGTTTGAACAAAGTAGCAAAATATGGTGCCAATAAATGCAGTGATAAAAATTGCTATAAAAAATTCTCTATCGTAATTTGGCACCACACTACCTTCAATAAACGCAAAGACAAATGAGAGTAAAGAGACGGTGAGAAATACTACAAATACAAGCAAATAAAGCTCGCACTTTCTTACAAAGTGGCCATTTAAGCTTGTGTAAAGTGCGTAAAATATGGCACAAAGTAGGGCAAGTGCCTCGCCAGCTCCTAAAGCAAGAGTGGCTCCACTTAAAAGCCAAAGTCCAAAAATGGCAATAAGTGCACCAAAAATAGCAAAAATGGTTATTTTATTTTTAAAAATGAGTGCTGTCATAAAAGGCACGATCACACACTCAAGCCCTGTAATAAAGGCAACACTTGAGCTAAAAGTAAGCTTTAGGGCGTAAGTTTGAGCAACAAATGAGCTAAAGAGAACTATGCCAAGGATAAGCCCGTAAATGACGCTCTTTTTGTCAAATTTCTTAGCAAATTTAAGCGCGACAAAGCTCATAAAGATAGCGGAAATAAAAAATCTACAAAAGAGCATGATAAAGACTCCATTTGTCTTTAGCGCGTTTGCCATGGGCAAAAACGTAGCGCCCCAAACGATGGCAACTACTATAAGAGCGATATCGGCTTTATTTTGAGTGCTTAAATTTTTCATTTAAAGATCGAGTCAAGTACCTTTTTGCCACTATCTAGGCTAAAGCCGCTTCTTAGCCCCTTTTCCTTTTCACTCATCACGTTAAATAGCCCATCTAGCGTCTTTCTTGTGATATATGCGTTTAGGTCCTCGCCGTCATCTGGCACATACTCGCTTGCACCTAAATTTTTAGCTAGGCTCTTTACTGATTTTATCGTTTCATTATTTTTTGCTGAGCCGACGATGAAAGAATTTAGCCCATTATAGGCAGTCGCAAAGCTATTATCACTCATCATTTTTTCAATTATCGGCGCAAATGCTACCTTTAGCTTTTGGCTAGAGCTTTGCTGCAAATATTTCGTAACGCTGTCACTCCCGCCATTAAAGAGCTTTTTGACATCTGCTTCGCTCATATTTTTTATGCTCTCGCTAAAAATTTCAGCAGCCTTTGGTACAGCCGTGGTCGCAGCGTTGTTTATCGACTTGCTAAGATCCTGCGCCCACTTCTCGCCGCCTACTTTTTTGGCTAAATTTGACGCCATTTCAAGGCTTTTTGGAAGTGGGATTTTAGCTGTGGCATTGTTTATAAAGCCCTCTTTTGAAAGCTCGCTAACAGCGGCATTTAGCGCCTCGCTAACCAGGCTTTTATAGTCGCCACTTGATGCGTGAGTGGCGATTTTGACACCTTTATTTATCATATCATCCATGCTTGCGGCTTGTAAATTTAAAGCAAGCGCGCCACAAAGAATAACAAGAGATCTTTTCATCTTCTCTCCTTTTTTAAATTTAAAGCAAAATCATACAAAAAATATCTAAACGCTTAAAATAAATTTAATATTTTTGCACTAGAATTCACCCTTTTTTTAAAGGAAGATTATGCAACTTTTACTTCTTAGCTTCGCTCTTAGTATGGATAGTGCGGCACTAAATATGGCAAATGGTGCAAGGTATAAAAATTTAGCTCTTAATAAAATTTTATTTATTGCTTTTATGCTTGGCTTTTTTCAGTTTCTTATGCCACTTCTTGGCTATCTTTTAGGTGTTAGTTTTGCAAAATTTATAAGCTCGGTTGATCATTTCATCGCATTTTTTATACTCTGTTTTCTTGGTTTTAGAATGTTTAAAGAAGCCTGTAGCAAAGAGGAGTGTGAGTATCTTAAGATAGGATTTAAGACCATTTTGTATGGGGCGTTTGCTACTAGCGTGGATGCTCTTGCCGTTGGCGTCACACTTAGCTTTGAAGAGATAAATATCTTTCAAAGCTCGCTCATCATCGGTGTAGTCTGCTTTGTGCTAAGCCTAGCTGCCTTTTACATCGGTAAATTTATGGGTGAAATTTTAGAGAAAAATGCGCTCTTTTTGGGAGGAGCGATATTAATTTTTCTAGGTTTTAAAATTTTAATAACACATTTAATTGAAAGCGGCACATTTCAATAAAAATTTAAAATAACAATTAAAAATAATATTTAAGATTAACTATATTTTAAAGCTTATATGGATAAGATTTTGATTTTTAGAAGTGGTGACCCATACGAGACTCGAACTCGTGTTACCGCCGTGAAAGGGCGATGTCCTAACCGCTAGACGAATGGGCCACATGTCGGTTATGAAGTTGGGATTATATTTCTTTTATACTTAATTTTAGATTAATAAGGAAAAATTTTTGAAAAATTTTTTATTTACTTTGTTGTCTGTTTTTATTTTTACAGGTTGCGTGGCTACTAAAACGCCGCAAAATTCACAAGCTTTTCAAGTTACTTTATTTTCACCAATGATAAAGATAAATGATGTTGGATTTTTCCATAAATATAAAAATGAGCTAAATTTGCAAATTTATAGTTCTGGCGTAAACACCGCAAATATAAGCATAAGAGATAAAATTTGCATAAATAATGCTTGCTTTAACAAGACTGAGTTTAATGAGAAATTTTTTCTAGCCCCGCACTACGAGAGCCTTTTTGAAGAAATTTTGCAAAAAGAAAAGATTTATGACGGCAAAGGCTTGATAAATACGGAGTGTGGCTTTAGACAAGATCTAAGTTCATATTTTATAAAATACGAGGTTTGTGATAACTACGTCAAATTTGTAGATAGCAAAAACAAAATAAGAGTGATAATAAAAGAGTTAAAATGAGATACATCGGAGCTCACGTAAGTGCTGCTGGAGGCGTATTTAATGCTCCATTAAATGCTGCAAAAATAGGAGCAAATGCCTTTGCGCTTTTTACAAAAAATCAACGCCAGTGGAATGCAAAAGAGCTAAGTGCTAGTGAAATAGAGCAATTTAAAGAAAATCTAAAAATTTCTGGCATAAACACAAAGCATGTTTTGCCACACAGTAGTTACTTGATAAATTTAGGCCATCCGGATGAGGAGGCAAGAGCAAAGTCGCTTGAAGCCTTTATAGATGAGATAGATCGCGCCAGTAAGCTTGGGCTAGAGCTTTTAAATTTTCATCCAGGCTCACATCTAAAACAAATAAGCGAAAAAGAGTGCTTAGATAATATCGCAAACTGCATGAATGTGGCACTTAAACGCACAAGCGGTGTAAAGCTAGTCATCGAAAATACAGCTGCACAAGGCTCAAATTTAGGCTTTAGTTTTAAGCAGATTGCTTATTTAATAGAGCGAGTAGACGATGAGAGTAGGGTTGGTGTTTGCTTTGATACCTGTCATGCATTTGCTGCTGGATATGATCTAAGAAGTAAAGAGGCCTACGCTAAAACTATGGGGGAATTTGATGCGATCATTGGCTATAAATTTTTATCCGGCATGCATTTAAATGATGCAAAATTTGGACTTGGCTCGAAAAAAGATAGGCACGAGAGCCTTGGCAAGGGTGAGCTTGGATTTAGTGCTTTTAAAAATATAATAAATGATGATAAAATAGGCGAAATTCCTTTAATATTAGAGACGATTGACGAGAGTATTTGGGAAGACGAGATAAAAATTTTAAGAAATTTCGAAAAGGAAAAACTATGAAAAAAGTGCTATTAAGCATTATTATGGCATCTACTTTGCTAAATGCTGGAGGTTATAAAGTTCCTGAGCAAAGTGCTGATTCTTTAGGTCTTGCTGCTAGTAACGTAGCCTTTAGTTTTGGGGCTGATGCGGCATATTTTAACCCTGCAAATATGATGTTTTTAGATGGACGTCATCACATAGAAAGTACCCTTGGCTGGTTTCATATAAATAAGCTTGAGTTTAAAAGTGATAGTGGCAAAAGCTATAGATCAGAAAAATTTGACTCGCTAGCTGGTACATTTAGTTTTGTAACGCCAGAAATTTATGAAAACTGGAAATTTGGTTTAGCTCTTGCCGTTCCTGCTGCTGTTGGTGTATCATGGGAAGATCCAGCTACCGCATTTACCGCTAAAAGGTTTAAGCTACAAGTTGTTGAGCTAAATCCAACCGTAGCTTACCGCATAAACGATAAACTTGCCGTTGCTCTTGGTGCTAGAGGCGTTTATAGTAAAGGTAAGATAGCAAGTGACTTTGGACGAATAGGCTACAGGGAGATAAAAGGCGATGGTATGGGCTATGGCTATAATGTCGCGCTTACTTATAGGCCTATTGAGGATTTAAGCTTTGCCGTTACTTACCGCTCAAATGTAAATTTAGAACTTAAAGGCCATACAGATGCTGATTTTAACGGAGTGCTATCTCCTATAAGCTACCATGGCAAAACAAAAGTTGAGATCCCACTTCCTGCACAGCTTGTACTTGCAACTGGATATAAATTTAGCGACTTTACTCTTTTACTAGCTTTTGAGAGGACGTATTGGTCTAAATTTAAAGGCTATGACTTTGAATACATGGATAAAGGTCCAGCTCACTCGCATCCAGCTTTTGCAAGATTCATGGACGATCCAGTCATAAAAAATGCAAAAGATACAAATACGTATAGACTAGGCCTTGCCTACGACGTAAATGAAAAATTTAGACTAATGGCTGGCTTTGCCTATGATGAAGACATTACGAGTAGCAAGCATACTGGCTTAGAGCTTCCAAATACTACGTCTAAGGTGTATTCTTTTGGAGCAAATTATAAATTTACGCCAAATCTTGAAATGGCACTTGGATATGTTTATCAACACCGTGATAAGAAGCGTGCGACAGGTATTACCAATAGCATTGCTACAAAAATGTCAGGGGAATTTGATACTGGTACGATCCAAATCCTTGGTACGACTTTTAAATATACATTTTAGTTAGGGTCAAGAATGCGATACTCTTATAATAATTTTTATGAAATTTTAACCAAAGTAGCAAAGGAAAATCCAAATCAAGTAGTTCTTTTTGAAGAAAAAGAGAAGCTAAAATATCGCGAATTAAAGCAAAATGTCGATAAAGTGGCAGCTTATTTGCAGCTTGCTGGAGTAAAATTTGGTGATAAAGTAGCTATGGCGGTTACAAACTCGAAAGAATTTATCATCTCATACCTTGCGACAACCGCAATAGGCGGTATTGCAGTGCCTATGAATACTTTTTTAAAAGCAAACGAGTTTGAATATATCATAAATGATTGCGGCGCAAAGGTGCTTTTTGCGTCTAGCTCGCTTGCAAAAGAGTTAATCGCATTAAATGAGCTTGAAGCTTTAAGAAAGATAATCTGGATCGGAGCAATACCAAAGAAACTTCAAAGTGCTTCAAAGGATGAATATATAGACACTGACGAAGAGTATGGCGAGAGCGCGTATCTTACTTCAACACCTCAAATTTCAAAAGAGGATATGAGTAAGGGCTATGAAAATAACGGCCTTGTTAAAAACATAAATTTTACAGAAACTCTAAATCACAAATACGCTCTTAGTATCACAAAGTATCCAGTAATAGATGATTTAATGCATATAATTTACACTTCAGGCACTACTGGCAAGCCAAAAGGTGCGATGATAAGCTATAAAAATATCTTTTCAAATTTAATTGGAGCTCATGATCGTTTTATAGTGAAAAAAAGCGATCGTTTCATAGTCTTTTTGCCAATGTTTCATAGTTTTACGCTAACTGCAATGGTTTTACTTCCGATATTTGCGAGCGCTTCGATGGTTCTTGTAAAGTCGGTATTTCCATTTTCAAATGTGTTAAAACAAACTTTGCTAAAGCGTGTAACTGTATTTTTGGGAATCCCAGCCATCTATACAGCTATCGGTAAGGCAAAAATTCCTTGGTATTTTAGATGGTTTAACCGCATTAGATTATTTGTAAGTGGTGCGGCTCCGCTTGCAAAGCAGACGATAGATGACTTTAGAGTGAAATTTCCGCGTGCAACACTTGTCGAGGGATATGGTCTTAGCGAATGCTCACCAGTCGTAGCTGCAAATTTATATGATAAACAAAAGCTTTTAAGTGTAGGGCCTGTGCTTGATGGCTATGAGGTAAAGATAGTAAATGATGAGATGATGGAGCTTCCAGTTGGCCAGATCGGTGAGATCATTGTAAAGGGCGACTGCGTCATGCAAGGCTACTATGGTATGCCAAGCATCACTGATGAGACCATCATAAACGGCTGGTTAAAGACTGGAGATCTTGGCAAAGTCGATGAAGAGGGCTTTATCTATATCGTTGATCGCAAAAAAGATCTTATCATATCAAAGGGTATCAATATCTATCCGCGCGAGATCGAAGAAGTTATTTACAAACTTGAAGCAGTTGAAGCAACAGCAGTAATTGGCGTAAAAGATGTACATGCCGATGAAGAGGTTGTGGCGTTTATTCAGGTAAAAGAGGGCATGGATCTTGATGAAAAAACAGTAAGAGAGCATTTGAAGAAAAATTTAGCGAATTTCAAGATACCAAAGAGTATCTATTTTGCCGAAGAGTTGCCTAGAAATGCTACTGGCAAGGTGCTAAAACGTGTATTAAAAGAGCAAATAGAGCAGATGAAGGATAAATTTTAGTGAAATACTTGCTTGATTTTTTAAACCAGGACCTCAAAAAAAGCAAAATTTACGAGCTGATAAAGTGCGGCGACGAAGAGGGAGAAATTTTAAAATATCTAAGTAAAGCTTATGTGCAAGGAACGGCTAGTATGAGCGTTTTTGAGCTACTTGGAGCAGTCTTTGGCACGCAAAATGATAAGCAGCTTTTGTATCTAAAATTTATAAAAAATTTGCTTGATAGCGGTTGGATTGTACAAAATTATAGTCTTTTTAAAATACCTGAGAGCACGCAAAGGGCTTCAGCTCAAGGGCTGCTTTCGCTACTTCATTCTGAAATTTCTCTATCAGCCACATTTTTAAAAATTCTTGAAGATGGCAACGCTGATATAAATTTACCAGAGCTTGCGCCTTATGAAGATCATTTGGAGTATTTAAAAGATCAGTTTTTAAAGGTGGAGCTTTACTCAAAGGCTGCCATTTTTGGCGATGGCTCAAGTGATGCCAAAAAGCGAATAAATGAGCAAATTTCTGAGCTTACAAAGCGAATCAACGAGCGCGTAAAACTAAGCAAGATCAGCCTAAAGATAGAGCAAATTTTTAAAGAAAATTCGCTAGATGAAAAAGAGCAGATCATATTTTTAGCCCTTTTAAAAGAGGAGTACGCGGGCGACTTTGAAAATGGCCGCGACCTAAACACGCTAGTTGGGCTAATAAGCAAAGACGAGCTTGAACGCATCAAAAATCGCACTCTTTTAGAGGATGGCTCAAGGCTCATCGAGGGTGCGCTGATTGATTATGATGAGGTTTTAAACGCTTACGGCAATGTAAGCAAGAGCTTTTTCATAAATGAAGAAATTTTGCAAAGCATAATGCACCCAAAAAATGATAAAAACAGCAAGAAAATCAAGATCGAAAGCCTGGTAAAAGAGCAAGAAATTTTTGAGCTCATCGAGCCAGTAACTAGCCTAGAAGACGTCGTGCTAAACGAAAAGACAAAACAGCTTTTAAGCACGATACTAAAGCAAGTAGATAAAAAAGTGCTGGCTAGACTTAGCAACTGGGGGATAAAAACTAGGAAAAATATAGACGCCAAGATCATCTTTTACGGTGAGCCTGGCACTGGTAAAACCATGAGCGCCGTTGGGCTTGCAAAGAGCCTAAAGAAGCAAATTCTAAGCTTTGACTGCTCAAAAATTTTAAGCAAATATGTTGGCGAGAGCGAGCAAAATGTAAGGAAAATTTTTGATACTTACAAAGAAATTTGTAAAAAAAGCGGCAGCGAGCCGGTACTCTTACTAAACGAAGCTGATCAGTTCTTAAGCACGAGAGTGGAGAGCTCAAGCGGCGCTGAGAAGATGCATAATCAAATGCAAAACATCTTTTTAGAGCAGATCGAGCGCTTTGAGGGTGTGCTGATCGCTACGACAAATTTCTTGCAAAGCCTTGATGTAGCGTTTTCAAGGAGATTTGACTACAAGATCGAGTTTAAAAAACCTGATTTTAACGGTAGACTTGCTATCTGGCGTAAAATTTTGCCTGAAAATGCGAGCTTTGAAGATGGCTTTAGTGTAGAAAGGCTGGCTGAGTTTAACCTAAGTGGCGCGCAGATAGTCCTTGCACTAAAAAATACTGCATTAAAAGTCGCTATAAAAGATGATGGGATTTTTACCTTTGAGGACTTCAAAACGACGATAGAGCGCGAGCTAAACTCGAGCTTTGGCGAGGATAAAAAGATGGGATTTGGCTCTTAATCTCTTTCAAAATTTACTATCTCATGTAGTATATGTTTCGCGCCACGAGGCGAAGTCTAAAGTGCTATGGATTACCAATCTAAATGTAAAATTTTGCTTTCATAGTTAAATTTACGCCATGATTGCTACCAAAATTTACAGCAAAACAGATATCAGCGCATAATCACTTAGTATAAATTTAACTTGCTCACTTGTCTCAAATTCACTACTGCAGAGTTTTCAAATAAGTAATTTTTGTCAAAAAATCCCAAATTTTAGAATTTGCACACTTTGTGATCGCTGTTTGGGATGCGTATTGTGCTTAGAAATAGTTTTTAATACTTTGTCGTTTTGTATAACACAAAAACCGTTCTCACTAAGTTTAAAATAAAAAGCCTCATAAATTTCAAATTCTCTTTCATAATATTTGTAGTAGCACTTTTTGAAATCAAAAAAGAGAAAATAGAAATTTATAGGTCCTTGAGCGCAATTTTTACATCCGAAGCAAAGAAGTAGTGAGCGATCACTTTAACAATTAGTATAAAAAAAATTGATTATATTTTTAGTAGCCAAATTTTGTAAAAAGGCTTGCAAATTTTAGAAATCTACTGATTGATCTTATCGAGCAGCTCTTCAACCTCTTCAAGCACAAAGGCTTCTTCTGAGCTTTGTTTTAAGAAGTTCTCCATAAATTCTTTTTTCGAGATCGCAAGATCAAGCTCCTTGTCGCTACCCTTTTGATAAGCACCGATACGAAGCAAGACTTCGTTTTCTTTTAAAAGCGAGTAAAGACGCTTAAATTTCATTGCATTTAGCTTGTGCTCTTTGCTGATCACATCGCCCATGACACGCGAGGCCGAGTTTTGGATGTTGATAGGTGGGTAAATTCCAAAGTCCGTTAATTCGCGGCTTAGCACGATGTGTCCGTCTAGGATAGAGCGGCTTTGGTCAGCTATCGGATCGCTCATATCATCGCCTTCAACTAGCACGGTGAAAAATGCCGTGATACTGCCCTTGCCCTTCTCTTTGCCGGCGCGCTCCATTAGCTGAGGTAGGAGTGTGAGCGAGCTTGGAGGATAGCCTTTTGAAGTCGGTGGCTCTCCAAGTGCAAGGCCGATCTCACGCTGCGCCATCGCAAAACGCGTTACGCTATCCATGATGAAAAGCACGTCATTGCCTTGCTGTTTGAAGTACTCAGCCACGCTCATCGCACAAAAAGCACCGTATTTTCGCATGAGTGAGCTGTCATCACTGGTCGCTACGATTATGACCGTACCCTCTAGGTCACCACCTAGGTTTTTTTCGATAAATTCGGGCACCTCGCGACCACGCTCGCCTATTAGTGCGACCACTTTTATGGGAGCTAGTGTGTTTTTTACGATCATGCCCATGAGGGTTGATTTGCCTACGCCAGATCCCGCAAAAATTCCTAGCTTTTGCCCTTTGCCACATGTGAGTAGCCCATCTATCGTCTTTATACCAACACTAAATGGCTCATTTATAAGCCCCCTTTTCATCGCATCTATCGGTGCTCTCATGATCGGCATATACTCAGTCGTATCGATCGGTCCCTTACCGTCTATTGGCTTCATAAATGGATCGACCACACGCCCAAGCAAATTTGGCCCCACAGGTATATTCATACCTTGATCGCTTTCATAGACAAAGTCGCCTATCCTAAAGCCCTCAACAAATCCAAATGGGCTTATATAAGCGCCATCTGTCTTTATTTGCGTAACCATGCCAAGACCATTTTTGCTCTTATCTTTTGCAACTATACGCACGATGTCGCCAATGCTTGGACGAAGTCCAGTGATCTCGATAGTCGTAGCTGTGATTTTAGTTATGATGCCAAAGGTATTTGAGAGTTTCACCCCCTCTTTAAGCTTTAAATTTATATGCTCTAAGCTCAAAAATGCGTTTCCCTAGGAGAATTTATAAGCGAGAAAAACTCCCGCCTCGTGTCTGCGTTTTTGATAAAGCAGCCCCTAAGAGCCGAGGTCGTAGTGGTTGAGTTTATCTTTTGCACACCCCTCATCTCAACGCACATATGTCTAGCCTCGACGACGACTCCAACGCCTTTTGGAGCGATTACGTCCTCAAGTGCTTTTGCGATCTGCTCAGTCATTTGCTCTTGAATTTGCAAGCGTCTGGCGTAGATATTTACCATGCGTGGAATTTTACTAAGTCCAACGACCTTGCCATTTGGGATGTAAGCCACATGCACACGGCCGATAATAGGCAGCAAATGGTGCTCGCAAAGGCTATAAAACTCGATGTTTCGCATGAGAACCATTTCGTTATTTGAGCTAGTAAAAAGTGCGTCACCAAGAACCTCTTTTGGATCTTCATCATATCCGCTAGTTAGAAATTTAAATGCTTTAAAGACACGCTCAGGCGTCTTTATAAGGCCTTCTCTGTTTGGATCTTCGCCTATAATCGTTAGCATGTTTTTAACCGAATTTTCAAAACTCTCTTGCATAAATTTTCTCCATAATTTTATTGCCAGATTCTACGTTAAAACGCCTTTTATATCTATAAAAATTTACAAATTTACAATGAAATAAGGAAAATTCTGCTATATTTTGGGCTAAAAATTTGTATTCATAAAGGAATTAGATGGAAATCAAAACAAAAGCTCTAGATAGCGTAAATACCCTAGCAAGCACAACTATAAGTACAGATGCTATAAAATCTAGCGTAGAAAAACTAGCAAAAAAAGCAGCAAAAACTATGAAAGTAGATGGCTTTAGACAAGGCCATGTGCCAGTTGCTATTGTGCTAAAACGCTACGAGAAAGAGCTAACAAACGATGCTGAACAAGATGTCTTAAGAGATGTTGTTGATGAGGCTATAAAACAAGCAGGCAAGAAAAATGATGATCTTATCGGCGAGCCTATCGTTTCAAAATTTGATAGAAAAGATGGTAAGATCGACGTTGAGCTAACAGTTTCATTTAAACCAAGTGTCGATGTGAGCGGCTATGAGAGTTTGATACCTGAGTTTTCAAACCCACGTGTATTGAAAAAAGATATCGATGAGAAAAAAACTGAACTTTTAAAAATGATAGCTCCACTTGAAAAAATCGATGGCAAAAGAGGCCTAAAGGTTGGTGATTTTGCTAAATTTGACTTTGAAGGCTTTGTTGATGGCGTTGCATTTGATGGTGGCAAGGCTGAAAACTATGTACTTGAGATCGGCTCAAATCAATTCATTCCAGGCTTTGAAGATGGTATGGTAGGCATAAAAGCTGGTGGCGAAAAAGATATCGAGGTTAAATTCCCAGAAAACTACGGAGCTGCACATTTAGCTGGTAAAGACGCTATCTTTAAAATAAAACTTCATGAAATTCAAGAGAGAAAAATTCCTGAAAAACTAGATGAAGAGATGCTAAAAACTTTACTTCCAAATGAAGAAAAACCAACTGAAGAGTTACTTGATGAGCGTATAAAAGAGCAAATCCGTCAAGAGAAAATTTATAAACTTATAAATGATGAGCTTAAGCCAAAATTTGCTGAAGCTGCGGTCGAGAAATTTAAATTTGACGTGCCAAAAAATATTGTTGAGCAAGAGATTGATATGCAGTTTAGAAACGCATGGAGCTCATTTACTCCAGATGATATGAAGAAATTTAGAGAGGACAAAGATGCTCTTTCTAAAAAACGTGATGAGTTTAGAAAAGACGCTGAAAATAGCGTTCGTTTAACTTTCATTATCGATGAGCTAGCTCGCGTAAGAGGCGTGAAAGTAAGCGATCAAGAGGTCGTTCAAGCGATCTATTTTGAGGCGTATAGAAGCGGTCAAGACCCAAAAGCACACCTTGAGATGTACCGCAACCAAGGCATGCTTCCAGCTATAAAGATGTCAATGATCGAAGAGAAGCTATTTGGTGAGCTCTTTAACAAAGAAAAAGACGAGAAAAAAGCAAGTAAAAAAGAGAAGGCCGAGTAATGAGCTATTACGTTCCTGTCGTAGTTGAAAGAACTAGTAGAGGTGAGCGAAGCTATGATATATACTCCCGTCTTTTAAAAGACAGGATCGTTATGCTAAGTGGTGAGATAGAGGACGGTATGGCTGCTTCTATTGTCGCCCAGCTTCTATTTTTAGAGGCTGAAGATCCAGATAAAGATATCTATCTATATATAAACTCACCAGGTGGCGTTATAACAAGTGGCTTTAGCATCTATGATACGATGAACTACATAAAGCCAGATGTTTGCACGATCTGTATCGGCCAAGCTGCTAGCATGGGTGCATTTTTGCTAAGCTGTGGCGCACCAGGTAAAAGATATGCGTTGCCAAATTCTCGCATCATGATACACCAACCACTTGGCGGTGCTAGAGGACAAGCGACTGATATCGAGATACAAGCTCGTGAAATTTTGCGTATGAAAGAAATTTTAAATGGAATTTTGGCCAAAAATACAGGTCAAAAGCTAAGTAAGATCGTAAAAGATACTGAACGTGACTTCTTTATGAGTTCGGCCGAAGCCAAAGAGTACGGACTTGTTGATAAAATTTTGGAGAAAAGTTTTAAATAAGGCCCAAAGTGATAAAGATAGATAATGCACCAGACCCTAAGAAAAAAGCGGTTGAGGTAAAACATATTCTAGAAAAAGAAAAGGTAGATATCTACAAATTTTCAGAAAATGTTTTGCATGAATTAAGCGACGATAATGTTCCATCTACGCCAAACAATTACTCTATTTATTTTGAGAAAATGCTTGATGGGCAGCCTGATGAATTTAGAAAAGAGATCGGTGATATGATAGTCATAAATTCCGAGATATCAGTACCATCAGGCAGTAATATCTCTATTGAAAAAGAGATAAAGCAAGGATTTATCCAAATAAAAAGCATGCTTCAAGCCGTGGTGCTAATCTATAAAAATTTAGGCATTATGAGAGGCCTAGTGCAAAAGCGTATGGATGCACTCAAAAATAATACAAATATCCTAGCTCTTCAAAATGTTTTAAGCGCATTTAATCATGATCTAATAAAATTAAACAGCCTTATGGATAAGCATCTTGATGTCATTAAAGTAAGCTATGACGAAGTAGCCAAGATGCTTAAATCTATTGAAGAGCAGTCGATTTATGATACGACATATGACGTTTATAATAAAAAATTTCTAGTAGCCACAGTGCAAAGTGAAGTAGAAGCCGTTAAAAGATATGGCTATAATGCATCGTTTTTACTAGTAAGAGCAAAAGATAGATTTACAAATCGTGTTAAAAATTTAAAAGAGCGAAACAATATGTATAAAGCTATATCACAGCTTCTTTTAAGAACTTCTAGAAGAAGCGATATAGTGGCTCATTACGGTGATGGCTGTTTTGCTATGGTTATGAAATATACTGATGAAAATGGCACAAAACAAGCCGGTAGCAGAATTTTAAATATGCTTTCGTCTATACCTTGGAAGATAGATGGTGAAGAGTGCAAGCTTGATATCCAAGTAGTTTCAAGCATGATAACAAAGACAAGAAGTGCTGAAGAACTAATCTCTTACTCGTTAGATCAACTAATACTAACACAAGATGATGAGCAGCCTATATTTTTGGGTGAATAAGTAGGAGTTTGAGCTTGATCTTAGAGGTTTTATCTTATCCAAATAAAAAGCTTTATGAAGTCTCAAAAGAGGTTAAAAATTTTGATGAGGAACTTCACAAACTACTTGATGATATGTATGATACGATGATTGCAAAAGAGGGCATCGGCCTTGCTGCTATTCAGATAGGTGTCGCAAAAAGAATTTTTATTATAAATTTAGCCAATGACGAGGGCGTGCAAGATAAAGAAAATTTAATCGAAATCATAAACCCAAAATTTGAACTACGTGAGGGTGAGTGTGTCTATCAAGAGGGCTGCCTTAGTGTGCCTGGATATTATGAAGATGTAAAAAGAAATGAGGTTGTGGCTATCAAATATCAAGACCGCTTTGGCAAAGAGCAAAGTTTAAAGGCTGATGGGCTTTTGGCTATTGCTATCCAGCATGAAAATGATCATTTAGATGGACATCTTTTTATAGAAAAAATCGGCTTTAATAAACGCAAAAAATTTGACAAGGAATACAAAAAGCAAAAAAAAGAAAAAGCTTCATGAAGTCTCTAAGATGTGCTACTTACGGCGATGGGCTGAAGATAATTGACGTTGAGTCTATCTTCTCTCGCGGGCTTCCTGGTTTTAGCATCGTTGGGCTTGCAAGCACAAGCATAAAAGAGAGTACAGAACGCGTAAAGGCAGCGCTTCTAGCACTTGATTTTTCCTTCCCAGCACAAAAGATAACCATAAATTTATCCCCTTCAGATCTGCCAAAAAGTGGCTCACATTTTGACCTAGCTATCGCCCTTCTTATAGCTCTTCAAAAGGCAAAAAGCTTAGAGAAAATTTTTGTCTTTGGCGAGCTTGGACTCAATGGAAGCGTAAAAAGCACAGCAAATTTATTCTCGATCCTTCTTTTTTTAAGCACGCAGGTAAAAAACGTAAAAGTCTTAGTACCAAAAGAGATAGCACAAAAAGCTTCAATGATCCCAAATTTAGAGACTTATGCGGTTAGTACTCTAGAGGAAGCGATTAGGTTTTTTAATGACGCAGAATTTGCAAAAAGCATACGTTTTACCGCCACGCATGAGCTATTTTCAAACGTGATAGAAATTTCTAGCAAAAGATATGTTCCAAATTTAAACTTCGAGCTTGATTTTAAGGACGTTTTGGGTCAAGAAAGAGCTAAAAGAGCCTGTGTCATCGCAGCCGTTGGTATGCACAATATTTTATTTGAAGGCAGTCCAGGTAGCGGCAAGAGCATGTGTGCAAAACGCCTCGTTTACATCATGGCGCCACAAAGCTTAGAAGAGGTGTTAAAGTCTGCCGCCTACCGATCACTAAATTTGCAAGATAGCGAATTTACAAGTATTAGAGCTTTTCGCTCGCCACATCACACCTCGACTAAAAGTTCAATATTTGGTGGCGGTTGTGAAATTCAATAAAAGTTGCGAATAGTTCAATAAAAGTTGCGAACATATGTTGTTTTTATAATTTATTAAAATATTTTATTTTAAAAAGGATTATTTCATGGTTGACTACAATACAAAAGCAAAGAAATTAGGTCATGATACCAAGAAGGAGCGACTGCAGAGATTTTTAGGTAAAGAAAATGAATTTCACCATATTCTAAAGAAATTATTAGAAAAAATGCATCAAGAAAAAAATCCATATATAGAGATTTTACAAGGATCGAATGAGAATGGTAAAGACCTTGTTATGGAGTATGATGGATCTACTGGTAATAAAAAGTATACAGCCTTTGTTGTAAAGGCTTTAGAAAAACTAGATGGTAAAGCATCTGGAAAAACAACAGAAGTAGTAACACAAGTCAAGCAGGCTTTTAATTTACCAGCGAAACTGAATGATAAAAATGAAATGGTAACCATCTCCGATGTATGTATTGTTAATCTCGGAACAATTACACAGAATGCTCAAGAAAAAATCCTATATGAAATAAAAGAGGCTCCCTATAAAAATAATACCGAATTTATGGATATTACAAGGTTAATAAATTTATTTGAACAATATTATCCAGAATTCTTTTTTAATGGGAGTATGGAATCATTTTTGTTGGATCGCATAGAAAAAATAGAAGAATTCCTGGGAGACAATAATGACGATGAGTATTTTATTCAGCCAAATATTAAAAAAATTACGAGAAGCAGACAAGAGCTAATAATAAGCGATAATGATAAAAATACCCTCAATAGGATAGGCGAACAAATTTTTGGCAAGAAAGAAACTCTTGATTCTTTTTTAAAAATATTAATGTCAAAAACTAAAAAGAAATTTTTACTAACCGGTGATGCAGGCTCTGGAAAGTCCATTTTAGTATTTAAAATGGTACTCATTTCTATAAATTATTTATTAAAAGAAAACCAGAACCACATCCTTTTGGAAGAAAAGAAGGATTTTGCATTACCTGTATGTTTTAGGGCTATTGATTTTATCAACAGTTGTTCACTGCATAATTTTTCCAATATTATAGAATCTTTTTATGGTAATATGATTGCCATAAAGCCAAATTTAATTATTATAGATGGAATAGATGAAGTAGGAAATGAAATAAGAGATAAGATAAAGGGTAATATAGAAAGTTATTTAAGCAAGAGTAACAATAATGCAAATATACTTTTTACATCTAGAATTAACTATGGAATAATAGAATCTTTTTTCGAATATGAGAATTATGAGCTTTTGCCATACGGTGTAAATCAGGCGATATCTCTCATTAAAAAAATAATTAAAGCAAACAATATATCAATCAATATTGTAGAAAAAAGCATAAACGAACTAGAGGGACAAATACCATTCTATCCTTTGGCGTTAAAGCTTTTAATGGATGTTGTAAAAGAAAAACATGAGATTCCAGCATCCATTACGGAGTTATACAACAGATATGTCAGTCTAATTTTTGGTGAATATAAAACGACAGATGTTGATATTGATAAACTTTTTGAGCCAAAAATAAAAAAAGACTTTCTAGCTAATTTCGCATATCAATATTTTTTCAAACAAGATAAGACTATCGTTAGCAAAAATGATTTTAGCGAATGCGTCAATTCCTTTTGTAATAAATATAATTTTATAACGGATAAGCGCAGTTTTATTGATACTATTACTAGAACGTCTCTTATTAAAATAGACGAAAATGGCAATATGTCCTTTTCGCATAAATCATTTCTAGATTATTTTATTGCATTATATTTTAGGGACAATAAAGAAGAGTTAGATGATATTGATCAGTTTGACATATTGTTTGATTTGTATACTTCTGATGGCCTATGGGAGGATGTTGCTTATTTTTATTTTGGGTTAAAAACAAAGCTTAATCAAAAAGATTTGGAAAAATTAAGTAGTAGGATAGAGTCCTTGGAAGACAGATTTGAAAAAAATATCAATATAATGTTTTTAGGTAAGCTTCTACAATATGGTTGGATGACCGAAAATACTATAAAAAATAAGGTTATAGAAAAGGCAATAAACAATTCTTTAAATTTAAAAGATGACCTTAACTCTATATTCCAGAAAATTCTAAAAATAACAAATCCACCAAAAATACTTAGTAGCATAGCAATGCTCCATTTAACCGGAATGTATTATTCTAGTATGTTCATTGTTGACGAAGTAAAAAATATAATTTCTGAGGTTGCAAATGCTCCAATATCTGATAGTAGTATAGATTTACAGCCAGATGAAAATAAGCTCTACTTTTGCACCATCTACATACTATCAAATATAGATTTATTAGGAAAAGAATATGTGGGCGATATTTTGCTTAAGTTTTTGCCGCAAATAAATAGGATGTCAAATATTGAAAATAATCTGTTGTTGACTGTAATAATAGATATATTCAAAAATAAAAATAAATTAGACAACAAAGAAGATCTTAACTTATGTATAAAAAAAATAGTTAATAGGCAAAAGAGAAAATACCCCGAATTGATAAAAAGCATATTTTCCACAAAAAAGAAGAAGGACTTTAAAAAACTACCATCCTACAAACATAAAAAGACAAATTAATATGTTTGTATACCGTAGGTAAAAAGTTTAAATGTTAGCAGAAAAAATTAAAAAATCGAAGAGAATAATTATACTGCACAATTTCTATATTGTGTGGTATATAAGAATGATCTTTTATATATAAATTTTTAAGCTTAGAATAGAACAAAATAGATTCTAAGGAGTGCTCAGAGGGCTTTGGGTAATGAATGAAAGTGTGATTTTACAAGATTTGATATTGACAAAATTACCAAAAAATAAAAAGTTGATTGTCTTTTCATATGGAGATATTTATCAAAACGAAACGAATTTTAGTATCCCAATCATTTTAAAAGAGATATTCAAAGATAAACCCGAATATTTTCTATCTTTTTTCAACCTAAAAGAAATTTGTGCTTTCCCGTTGGGTACTGTTATTGAAAACCAGCAAAAAAATGGAACCAGTGCAGGAGATATTCACAATTTTCAAATAAGTATCGGCGATGGATTGCTGGTGACCAAAAATCTTAAGAATATACCTATTTTAGATAAGTTTATGAGTGAGCTGCCTGAGAAAATAGGTAAATACAATATTGGTTGGCATAAAAATCAGCAAAAATATTCAACCTTTACAGATAATTTATCTGGAAGAACGGTTATTTTTCCACACTATGAAATCGCAAGATATTTCTACTTTACATCAGCATCGATGACTAGACAAATTATGTCGGAGACTCAGGGGCAAAATAGTTCATTGGATGGCCTTTATAAAAGAGCAACATTAGATAATGGGATTGGTAAAATATACTTAAAATTCAATGCAAATAATATTGATGCAGAAAATATATATAGATTTGTTATAGACAAAAGAGCTAATAATATGTGGCTACAAATAAGAAGAGATATGGTTGCTAGCAAAATATTATCTGAGCATAGGAAACAAAGTGCTAACTTTGTGGGCTCGCCAAATACGATGACTATTCAAGCAAATTTTCCAGTACCTGGAAAAATAAATTTTAAGGCAAGAGTTAAGGTATTAAGTGATGGATCATTGCTTGTTTTAAAAATCTTGCAAGAAAATTCGTTTTATCCATTTGAACAGCTTAAAGTTATTAGAGAGCTTCCTGGAGGAAAAAAAGATATAATAGGTGTGATAAAAAGCACAAAGCTGTCCAAGAAAGATTTAACGAATCAACTCAATGAAAGAACCCCCAATATTTTACATAGTTCAGTAAGTATAGTAGATAAAGATGAGGATGCTAATTTAGAGGCAAAGTTAGATCTGCTCAATAAAACTATTGAATTTGAAACGATTACAGAAGAAGACCAAAGTAGAGAAATAGTACGAGGAAGTGATAAATTGCAGGAGGACAAATTAGATCTAAGCTCAAACGACGCGGAAGTGCAGGGCGATCTAAATACTACAGAGGGGCACTTGAAAAAAGAAGACGAGGATAGTGAGCAAGAAACCGGAAGTTATATAACTATCGAAGACATAAAAGCCATGTTGATGTATTGCTCTGATATTTATTGCGATTTTTCATACAAAATTTTAAAATGCGAGGACTTGCCTCAAAAACCAAAAAACTATCGAGGAAGGCATGCGTGGAAGAGGGCTACAATGTTGGATGGAGTGACTCCTAGAAAGTATATAGTGGTTGAGATATACTACAAAAATTGTAGGTACATTATTCTTGAGATACAAAAAGACAAATTGTTAGAAACGCTTAGTACGCTTTTAATTAGGGATTATTATAATAGTATAGATGAGGATATCGTGCAAGAAATAGTCACAAACATTGCAAAAACGAGTAATAGTTGGTTGCAGGATTTAAAATTTAAAATGACCAAATACTATTTATACCATCCATATGATACACGTGAGAAAAAGATACAAGATTGGGGCAAGAGGTTAAAATGCGTACTGGAGAGATATCAAGAAAAATGACTCATTATAATATAATCTATAAATACGAATAAAAATTAATAGATAGAGGTTGCATGCCCGTAAACGACAAAAATAAAAAAGCTTTTAGTTATAGTTGCGTGGATAGGAGTGGCAGGAAATTTATATATAAAAATTTTAATAAATCATGCAGCTATAAAACCAATTTTTCCGGCACTATATTTGACGGCACTTCTTTTATTGGAACAAAATTTAAATTTTGCAGTTTTTATGAAGCCCAAATAAGATCTTGTTTATTAAATGGAACGCTTTTTAGAAAATGTAATTTAACGAATGCACTTTTTGAAGATTCAATTATTTCATCTTCGGTTTTCAAGGAGTGTAAAATTAAAAATTGCAAATTTTATAATTGTAAAATAGTATGCACAAGCGGCTTATCAAAAATTATTAGTAAAAGAAATTTAAAAAATACCGAAATATTAACAGCTTTTCCTAGTAGTAATAATTATAGCAAAGAGCTATTAAAGGCTTTTGATAAACTTCGCAATAACCGCTTTATAAAAAATTCTAGCGTATTATTTCAAAAAAGAGATGCAATAAATACACTATCGGTCGATATATTGGTATCAGAATTTGGTGAAAATTTTCTAGTAAATAATTTATCAAGCCTTAATCATATATCTTGTGATTTTCATACATTGAGCTATATTAAAAAAATATTGTATAAAAAACAAAAAAATGATACAATAAATGAACTCGGTTCTATTGCCACACAGGGCTCTATAAGCTAATCAAACACTCGTCTACGGACTGATGCGAGTTAAAGGTGTTTGTAATACAAAAATTAGCGGAGGTGCTACCTATGGTATCAGATGTTTTGACGGTTGTCTCTTTTTTTACATTAATGTGCTATAAAACCTTGCATTACATTGGCTCTGTGTTTAGCAATAGGATGTATTTTTTAATAATGCGTAAAAACCTAGCATTAATATATCAGGCATCTTAAAGAATTGCCATCGTATCCCGTATGCTCAAATATCACTAACTATAAATATATGATATTTTTAAGACCAATCCAAATTTATTGACCATAACAGTTAATTATAAAATTATCATTTATCTACTCTTATGAAAGCCCAGTTCATATATTCTTGTTTTCGCTCAAAGCGGTTGCCGTTAAAGTACTTATTGAGATTATAAACTTCTGGCTCCGTAAGCTCTCTCGAAAGTCCCCATTGTATTTTTTTAACAAGATCGTCGATAGTTTCAGGTATTCCATCACCGCATGAAGTTTGTATATACTCTAGCTTTGGAAGATATCCCATTTGGAATAAAATATTTATTAAATATATAAAGTCTGGTCTTTTTTCAATATTGCTTCCAAGAGCATTTAAAACGTCTTCGTTAATGAAACTACCGACTTTAAAAGTAATATAAAGGGCTTTTTTCGTCTTTGAAAGTAATTTCTCTAGGGCTTGTTTTAAGTCATCTACGTCAAGGCAACGAGATGCAAACGTAATATCGCACTCAGGTACGTCGCTAAAGTCGTCTTCGAATGCTTTTTGCGCGAATTCAATATTTTTACAATTAAAATCCCGAGAGTTTTGTTCTGCGAATTCTAGCATTTTCGACGAAAAATCATAACCGTAAATTTTATCTACCTTATTTGCTGCAGCTATGCTTAATGCTCCGGTACCGCATGCGAAATCAAGAAGCGTTCTTGCGCCATCAAAATCGACTCTTGAGATAAAGTCTTTAACATAGTCGCTCTTAAGTACGCTCTCGCTAAAGCTTGCTGCCTTAACGTCCCATTTGGCTACTGATTTCCTAATAAAAGAGCTATTTGTTCTTTGCTCCTTATAAAGCTTATTAAAATCCAGCCTATCGTAATTAGAAGGTAATATCATAATTTGTCCTCATATTTTTGATAATCTATTCCGTAAATCTTATCTATATTTGATGGATTTATCAATTCATCGCACTTTCCAAAATCTAGTATCTTGCCGTCTTTTAAAAACAATACTAGATTTGAAACAAATTTAGCGTGACGAGGGTAATGAGTGGTTTGTACGAAAGTATACCCCTCGTCTTTTAGCGTCTTTATCATTTCAAGTAGTTTAATTTGATTGCCGAAGTCAAGCCCGGTCGTAGGTTCGTCCATAAAAATAACTTTGGCGCCTTGTACTAAGGTTCTAGCGATATATGCTAGCTGCCTTTGTCCACCGCTTATTCTAGTATAAAGTTCATCTTTTAGCTCTAAAATACCCATTCTTTCCAATGCATACTCGGCAAGCTTTTTGTCGGCAAGGCTAAAGTTAGAAAATAAAGACGTTCTGCACAATGCGCCCATTAGTACTATATCAAATACGCTATATTCATATGACGGGGCATGCGTTTGAGGAACGTAGGCTATAAGCCTTGCAAGTTCTTTTTTTTCGTAATTCCTTACGCTTTTACCGCATATATTTACCGTACCCTCAAATTTTAAAAATCCAAGCATAATACGCAGGAGAGTGCTTTTGCCGCTACCGTTTGCGCCCAAGATACTAAGCGTATCGCCTTTTTTGATACTAAAACTTATACCGTTTAGTATATTCTTATCTTTGTATCCGAATTTTAGATTTCTGATTTCTATCATTAAAAACTCTTTTTAGCTCTACGAAGCACTAGAATAAATATAGGTATTCCAAACAGTGAAGTTACTATACCTATCGGGACTT
Organism: Campylobacter concisus; assembly: GCF_902460705.1. Lineage (GTDB taxonomy): Bacteria > Campylobacterota > Campylobacteria > Campylobacterales > Campylobacteraceae > Campylobacter_A > Campylobacter_A concisus_Z. The sequence goes on from NZ_CABPUP010000004.1 coordinate 67,618, forward strand.
CAAAAGTAAACATAAGTCTCGAAAAGTTATCGCAAAAAAGTAAAAATATAGCACCTATCATAGCTGAACTAGACAATACGGCGCGATTATCCGCTCCGAATATAAAACGAGCCATATGTGGAACTATAAGACCTATCCAACCGATAATACCGGCTATCGTTACGCTTAGGGCACTGATAAAAGTAGCAACCAAAATAACGAAAATTTTAACCCTAGCAACATTTATGCCCAGACTTTTAGCCTCTTCTTCTCCCAAACTCAGTGCATTTAAATATTTGCCGCTAAAGGCCAACAATAGTATTCCCGCAAACATCGGTAGAATCGAAATTTGAATAAAATTCTTCGAAGCAAACCCTAGGCTACCCATTAAAAAATAAGTAATAGCCGGCAATGAGTCATTTGGATCGGCTGCGTATTTCAATGCTGATAGTAATGATGTGAAAAGAGAACCGCTAATAACACCTCCTAGAACCAATACTATAATACTGCCAGAGCGTGAATAAAAGGCCGATATGCTTAAGGCCGTCAGTACCGCTATAAAACCAAACGCAAAGGTACTAAGCTGAATGAGATATTCGTTTAATCCGAAAAACATTCCTATGGCGGCGCCGAATCCGGCACCGCTTAAAACCCCAAGTATTGATGGACTTACTAGAGGATTTACAAACATGGCTTGGTATGCTGAGCCAGAAATAGCCAAACTAGCGCCTATTATAATGCAGGCCATTATTCTAGGAAGGCGAATTTCCGTTATCAAAGTATGCATAACTTGATAATTTTTCAAGTCTTCGCCTTTTATAACGGCTTTAAAATATGTTAGATAATCTTCCGCATTAAAGCCGTATTTTCCTATTAGTACCGAAAGTAACATAAACCCTAGCAATAAGATACTTAAAAACGTAAAGGCTTTTTTACTCACCTATAAGCTCTTTTACTTGGTTATCGCTTATGTCAACCTCTAGGAATAATTTATAAAAGTCCTTAACTTCCTTATTCATATTGAATTTAAATACATCAGGGTGAGTTAAATTTATAAGCCATTTAAGCCCTATGAATCTCATAAATGAAGGCGGACGATCAAACCAAGAAAATGGTTCGCGAGGTAAGTAATAAGCTCTTTTATTTTTTACGGCTTTTAGTATTTGCCATTTAGGATCGTCATAGATTTTATCATAAAAGCTCTTCTCGAAAATTAATATAATATCAGGATCATATTCGGCTATTTGTTCAAAGCTAATTTTAATGTGCCCATAAGCCGTAGCATCCGGATTTCCACTGCATTTATGTACATTTTCGGCACCGCTTAGCTCTATAAGCCTAGTATGCCATGAGCCCTCGCATTCAGTAGCTAGTCCGTCGGGATCTTCGGCATAGTATATTTTAGGCTTAACAACTGAGTTTTTTACTATATATTCATTAAGCTCTTTTGAAATATCCATGGTTTTTTTAGAATACTCTATTAGCTTTTTTACTCTATCTTGCTTATCTAAAATTTTGCCCAAAACCTCAAGAGAGTCAATGTAATCTTCTAGTTCATAGCCTTTTAAGTACAGCATAGGTTTATTTATGCCACCCAGGGTTTCTTTGAATTTCTTTTGAGTATTTTTAGAGTCAGAATTTACTAATATCAAATCAGGATCTAGCTTTAAAAGCATTTCCATATTTGGAATTTTGCCTTGCCCGAAAAATCCTCCTACTACCGGCTGGTTAATCATACTCTCTTTTAGATACGGCTTTTCTCTTTTACCGAAACTAGAATTTATACCGCTGACTTTCTCGGGAGCAACGGTATATAGCAAAAATAGTAACGGTGGATTACTGGCGTAAACTTTATTTGGGACTCCATTTAAAGTCTGAATATCTACGCTATTTTTTGATATAAATTCATCAATCTGTTCGTTTGTCATAGCAAACGAAATATTTAGAGAAACAAATAATAAACACAAAATATGTTTTAACATGACATTATCCTTTTTTATAAATTTATCTTTAATTATAGAAACAAACTCTTGTCGGGCATCTTACCGCCCAAAAGCTTTGGATTAAACTCAAAAATAGTTTCAAAAAATGACATTATCTCATCTTGCATATCGCGAGCTTTTGTTACCGTCAAATTTGCCCTATCAAATGCATTAACCAGTGCCGGCTCTGGAACCGGTAGATATTCGGCTCCTATTTTGGCAGCACTTTGCTTATTATCTTTGATCCAAGATAGAGCGTTAGTTAAGTCGCTATGAAGCGTATCAAATAGAGGCAAATTTGCTTTATAAAAATCTACGTCGACTATAATGCCCGCCATCGGAATGTACGGCTTGGTATTAAAGCTTTCTCCCCAGACCTTAGGAATATCTACTCCGTAATGTACCGCTATCCCCATTTTCTTCCCGCGCAGTATGGTTGCTGCCGGAAGAGGTTGAGGGGCGATTAAAATATCATAATCTTTTTGTAAAAATAATCCTGCAGCTTCCGGCGGCGTCTGCGTATACGTAATGTCTATTTTGGAAATATCTATTCCTCGTTTTTTACAAAGCGCTCGCAGAACCAAATCAGGCATATCACCCTTAAAAGGAATTATTAATTTTTTGCCGATAAAATCTTCAAAAGTTTTTATATTCTCATCTTTTACCATGGCTTGTATCGTACCAAGGCTAAGCAAATTTAGCATAGCTAAATTTAAGCCGTGATTTCGCATGTTTGCTCCCACGTTTGATGGCGCCATAGTGATTTTTATTTCCCCATTAGCTACGCCTGCTCGGAGTTGATCCGTACTATTCCAAATGCGTAACCTCACGTCATGAGTCTTTGCTAGCTCGCCTTGTAGGCTTGCTACGGCCATTATCACGCTAGGGATTGCCGGCGCGCCCCACATCGTGAAATTTTCCTTCGCAAAAAGGCTCGGCGCAAGAGCTGTAGCACCAATCGCCGCGCCAAATCCTAAAAAACCTCGTCTATTCATATTGTATCTCCTTGCTATACAGATAGTTGTCTTTAAAAACTAGAGTGGAAGCTGACAAACACCGCCCTCCCCGGCGCGTGCACCACAGGATCAGGATCTAGCGCTCCTACGTGCTCACCGCTGATAAACTCGGCGTAATCTTTATCAAAGATATTCGTCACGCCAAGCCTCACGCCCCAGCTGTTTTTAAACTCAAATCCGCCGTAAACGTCCATCGTCGTAAAGCTCTTAGCCGCTTCACGCTTGTCGATGCCAAAGCCGGTGGCTTTATCGAAATCTCCTCTATTTTGCTTTGCTACGTAGCGCACCGCCGTGCCGATATTGTAGCTGCCAAAGCTCGCGTAGTCCTTGTAATCAAAGGCCAAATTTGCCTCAAACGGGCGGATCTGATAGAGCGGTCTGCCGTCGGTTTTGTTTTGTCCGTAGTTGTAAAATAATGAAGTTTTTAGCCCGAAATTTCGCGCGAAATTATACTCCCCGCGCAAATTTACGCTGTAAATCCTAGCATCAACGTTGCGCGTGATGACGGCGTTTTTATTCATCGGCGCGGCAGCGGCCGAGTGGCGACGATCGTAGATAACTAGATCCTGCGCGTCGTCTGCGATAAAGTACCCGCCCAGACTAAAGCTATCCTCGCCCTGACGCGAGCTCATGTATTCTTTATAAAATTCGCTCTTATAGGTAAAGCCCAAATTTACGCGGTTGTGGCGCTCTGGCTTAATAAACGGATTGCTGATCCAGCCTCTAGTAGTCGGCCCATAGAGACTGCTAAAGCGTTCCATATTGCTCGGCATACGATAAAGACTTTCTATAGCCACATAGTAATTATCTTGCTTATTGGGCGTGAAGTCGTATTTTAGGCTAGCGCTTAAGCCATTCTGTTTTATGTTGCCGTCAAAGTCTTTGCCGTAAATTTGTTTAATAAGCTTAGCGACGGTATTTATCGCGCTTGCTCCGTTATAAACCGTATTTAAATCATTTAAATTCGACTTCATCCAGTCGTAGTTTAGAGCTAGGCTGAGCTTGTGCGCGTCAGTAAATTTATAGCTTAGCGTATCAAAAACTCTCGTTTTTTTATTCGTTACGTCTGCAAACCTAAAGCCGTTTAAAACCCAATCATTGCCTATTTTACGATATCTTTTGCCCTCATGATTATCGTGCTGATATCCTGTACCGACCACATTGTGCCAGTTTGAAAAATCAACATCGTATTTTAGCTCCGTATCTATAATCTTTCTATCTACTTCTACCTTTACCATATTAGAAGGGTCTGCGCGGCGCAAATGATAATTGTCGTTTCTTCTGCTCACGTCGCGTAATGCTATTTCAAAATTTAACGTATTAGATAAATCCTCTTTACCTAGCCTGGCGTTAAACTTACCGATATATCGTTGCGTCTTTATCGAGTCGGCAGTATGGTGAGGCTGCTTGTCATCGTCAATATTATCGTGCACTAGCGTAAATCTAAACTCACTTAGCTCACTAGGCACGAAACCCACGACCGCGCTTTGCCCCTGCCTGGCATAGCCGTAGTTCCATTCCCTGCCGCCACCGTCTTTGTAGCGATTGGCTTTAGAAAAGTTTGCGTTTAAAATCGTATAGAAATTTGCACCGCGGTATTTAAAAAGTCCCGAACTATAAAACGTCCTGCCGTAAAATCCGCCCGCGACGTGAAATTTGTCCATCGAATTATCGAGCAAATCCGTCACAAAAAAATAATCATCCCTTGGCACGCGGTTGAATTGATTTTCGGGAAACGCGCTTTGAGCGATGTTTGGCGTATAAGGTGGCGGAGGCGTAAAATCCTTTATCGGCTTTATAACGTCGGGATTTGCACCGTTTGCAAACAGTACCATCGTAGCCGCAGCCAGACTGATAGCTAATCTCATTAGAAATCCTTTTAGATATAATTATGATTTTTTATATCAAAATATCAAAAAGAATTGTAGTGCAATAATTTTTAAATAAACTTGATGTGGAATAATAATTAAATATCTATGTAAAGAAGTTAATATTAAGCAGGGGGCGGATTACTGTGGCCTTTTAAATAGGTTTAATGGTAATTATATCTTTATATTCAAATACCTATTTTTATCTAAAATCTTTATATATATGGCACTGCAATATGTGATTATTTTGAATAAAATCTTTAAAATTTGAATCTGATTGAATCAAAAAACAAGAGCCGGAATACAGTAGATACTGTTCTTCTATGGTTATAAAGTCCTCATAGCATTTATTTTTAGTTGTAGTATTAAATTTTATGACATCTCCTAATATTTCGTGCTCAAATACGCCATCTGTTTTTCTCCATAAATAAATCATTTTATTAATCTGTTTTAAAAAATGAAAAAAATCGATTGACGCTACTTTTTTTCCGAATTTTATACCGTAGCCCTCACTTAGTATTTGTAGCAAACATTCTACTGCTTTAAGCCCGTAAGAAAGTTTATTTATAGTATGAGCAGGTGCCGTTTTAAGATCGGTGCCACATTTATAGCAAAAAGTAAAGTCTCTTTCGTTGTAATGCTTATAAATTACTAGTGGAGAGCCACATGTAGGACATCTGCTGTGCAGAAAACAGTCGTGCTTGATGCATGCTGTATAAAAAGAAAGTCTCCATGTCTTTCTAAAGTAGGGTACTATATCCTCCTTTAGGCATTTGGGACAAAATCTTAATCCGCCATTTCTTTTTATATGGCAATAGTTCCCAAGGGGCTGTACAAAGCGAGTTCTGGTTCTACCATTAATATGTTCTTGTAGTTTTCCTTCATAGCTTTTTAATGTCATATCTAGAATTTGCTCCTTTGATAAATGACTTTTTTCCGAGAGTCGCTTCATAAGATCTTGAGGACACCATATATCCAAATCCCTTTGCCAGATAATATTTCTTGCATATTCTCTAAAATGCATGTTAGTAAAAGATGTAGCTGCTGCATCGTTTGCTAGAGCTACTCTTACTAGCCATGACGATAGTAATTCGTCGTCTTGAGGCTTTGGATGAATCACAAAGTCCCTATCGTTTAAATTTATAAATCTAGTAACATGGCTTATCATATTTCTATAAAATCAGTAATATTTTTTCTCATAGAAGGGCGCACAAAATTAGATTTTTTAAGTGTTTCCATGGTAATGCTTTCAATTTTTTGTTCTATGGCATATTGAGCAGCTAAGTTTATTAAATCTATAATTTCTCCTATATACCCTTCAGAGTAGTCTAAAATATAATTTGATATCTCTTTTGAGGTGGCCATATTTGATTGTTTTCTTAGAGGGAGAGTTTTTTCTATGCTTGCCAGTAAGGATAAAAAAGATCTATCGTATTTCCATTTTGGTACAACCAGTGGCGGAAATCGATTACTTATTTGTGAATCTGTATTTATAGCATGTAGTGCATCGGCAGTGCCTACCAATATGATGGGTATCATTAACTCGTTGCTAAGATTTTTTAATGCCACCATAAAGGCTTTTTGTTTTTGTACGGGTGCCACTATAATATTGTGTATTTCATCGATTATAAGCATATTAGTGCGACATAGTAAAAATATTCCCTCAACCTTTTCTTTCTTTTTTGTAGCTCTGTCTGTGTTTTTATATGGGACCCCTAGCTTGTGTAAAATACTTCCATATAGGTCTGATGGATTGGAGCTTTCGGGCGCACTCACCGCTACTACTGGCGTTATTTTGACATTTTCATCATCATATGGCATATGGCTTCTAATAAATTTATTTACGATAGACGTTTTTCCGTTGTTGGTTCCGCCAACAATAAGCCTGCCTTTCATTCTATTTTTTTTGGGATGCTTAAGATGAAATTCTAATTCTTTTAGAATTTCTTTGGCAATTGGGTATAAAAACCACTTCTCGTTTAACATAAAAGCAATTCTTTCTTCATCTGTAAGCAATAATGCATCTTGTGCTTGTTGAATTAAATGTTGGTTTTCCATAGGTTGTTGCCTTTATAAAATCTCTATATCATCGAAAGGCTCAACATCTTTATATAAATCAGATAAAGATATGTCATTTTCAGCATCAGATGAGGCATTTGACTTAGATTTGGTCTTTGGTATATTATCAAATTTCCTTTTCGTATCTCTATGTTTTTGTGCGGAGTGCTTCCTTCTTATACTTTTTACTTTTTGCGCAGAATCTTTTTCGATTTGTTTCATTTTTTCATATGCCGAAAAGATAGTCACTTCATCGTATCCAGTTACATTGTTGTCGTCAAGATATTTTTTGATAGCCCTTAAATCCCAGACTGATATTGGAGGATAGGATATATTCCTAAAAGGAATTGGATAATACTCCTTTATTTCAGGATCATAAAACCAAATTGTACTTATATCTCTTAGGTCTCTTTTGAAAATAAATTTTCTAGCTTTCTTGTCTTTATCTTTGGCTCTAATCCATCTTCTTAAGGCATCTGCATAGTATTGAATGCTATCTATTTTAATTCCAGATTGCTGGATTGTGCGTTCAATAGTAGGTAGTAGCGAAATTTTAAATTTATCTTCATCAGCAATTCTTTCAGGCAGGCCTCTACCCAAGGATGTTTTGCCATCGCCGAATATTCCTATCTCGTATTTATGCTCTGGAGTACAATTTATGCCGCTATGTATCTGTTTGTGGTAAACATTTATGATGTATTCGGTAAGCCATTTTTCAAGAGACTTGAGCGTCATAGTGGCATATTTTTCGGATTTATATTCTCCTCTTTGCTGAATATTTGAAAAAGTGGTGCCAGGCAGAGTGTGTACTTCTCTCATAGCGGTACCTATAATCCTTTCTATGTGACCACCAAACTGCGGTCTTGCAACAGGTCTCCAATTTAACTCTATGCCGTAGTGCTCACAAACCCTTTGCAAATCCTTTCCTCTAAATTCTGCCGCATTATCGAGTCCTATTGTTTTAGGAATCCCCCAAATATTCCATTCGCCATCGACTTCTAGGCTTCTTAAATATTTCTCTTTTGATAGCATTGCTTGTGTAAGGCATTGTGAGACTGAAAAATAACTAGGTTCATCTAGGCTTATAAAAAACCCCATGACCATTCTACTATAAATATCCATCGCTATGGTCAAATATGGTCTTCCTATAGGCTGTCCGTACACTTCATCTACAACAATAATATCCATTGGGGTATGGTCGATTTGTATAAAATCAAGCGGATATTTTCCTGCTGGAAACATACCATCTGTATTTCTATATTTTCTGTCGGCCATTCTAGCGCTTTCTCTTCGTTTAAGAACTTCCTTGTCCGACAGCGACTGGATTCTGGAGCGTACCGTGTTTTCGCTAGGCGGCTTAATTTTTGCATTTTTACATCTTTGGACTATCGCCATATATGTCTTTTTTGATGAATATTTCTGTTTCGAGAGATATAGCTCCTCAATTGTTTTTTTAATTATCAATTCCACCTCTTCAACTGTTCTAAGACGTCCTCTGCCTCCCTTGGCTTGATTTTTTGGGGCTATAGAAGCTAGAAGATTGCCTGAGTTTTTGTATGCTTCAAGCCACCTATAAATTGTACTTGGGTGCAAGTTATATTCAGCAGCCCTTTGCTTGATGGCCTTAATTCTATTGGTGACTACACCCAAGATAGGCTTTATAATTTCTAGTCTTTTGTTGGCTTCGTCCCAGTCATTTGAACTTAGTTCTAAGGGGTTGATGTCTTGTTGATTATCTTCTTGATTGGAAATTTGAGACTCTTTTGTCATTTCTTGAATAGGGAGAATAGCTTTTTCTCCAGTTGAAATATTCTGTGCCATGATTTCTTGAAAGTTAATTTGTCTAACAACTATATATTCTACATTGTTATAAAAAATATGCATGCCTATAGCATATTGCACCTTATTCATCGCAGATCCTTATTGGAGTATTAAAATTTATAGGCTTATACATATCTATTTTGAGCTTTGAAGAAAAAACTAAATACCAAATATAGGGAATGAATTCTGCTTGTCTTAGCCTATTGTCGCTAATTTGGTTTAAAATATATGCAAGTGTTTTTCCTGAATATTTTTTACACAAGTTAAATGCGTCTTTGACCGCATTGGTGCTCTGAAGATTAGCATATGTGTAGATTAGTTTTGCATTCTCAAGATATATTGGATCTATATCTAGTTCTGTAAATATTTTAAAATTCATATCATTTTCATACAGATATTGTTCAATTTGAAAGAATTTTGCATCGAGAAAAACTTTCTTTTCTTTAAGCTCTTCGCTAAATTTGATTTCAAATACGCATGGAAGCTTATTAAAATTTGGATAGTATTGTACTAGACAATCAGGGGTATATCTGTAAATTGAATTTCTATAGGCATATTGTGTTGTAAGCGGTTGTTCCTCATAGGATTGCACTTCATGATTAAATTCTAAAAGTAAGTAAAAGTCTCTTTCGAGCAAAGATTCATAGGAGATAGGCGACTTGTTTTTCAGACTCTGAAATATTCCGGTGGATGAGCGATAGTTTTTTGGAATTTTTCGTACTGACATAGCTACCTTTTTATTAATTTACTTTAGATCTAGTGAAATTAATTGTTTTCTATATCTCAATTATATTTTTTAAAATACTATACATGTATTATACCGCCTTTAAAACTTTTTAGCAACTTTTATTGAATTTTTATAATATTTTAGCAACTTTTATTGAACTATTCGCAACTTTTATTGAATTTCTAGTAGCTTGTTTTTAATTTTAAAAAATAGTAAAATAGTATCAATTTAACTGAAAATAGGGCAATGATTTTACATAATGCATTTCTCAATCGCTTTTATTCATTCGCAACTTTTATTGAATCTTACAGCGGTTCAAATGTTGCAAAGATCGGTGAAATCGCACTTGCAAATGGTGGAGTGCTATTTTTTGACGAATTTCCTCACTTTTCTAAACAAGTGATTGAGAGCCTCAGAGAGCCACTAGAGGACAATCAAATCCACATCGCAAGAGTGAATTCAAAAGTGACTTATGAAACTAAGTTTATCTTCGTAGCAGCTCAAAATCCATGTCCTTGTGGAAATTTATTCTCTCGCAATCTAAATTGCAAATGCAGCGAAAACGAGATAAAAAACTATAAATCAAGAATTTCAGCTCCAGTGCTTGACCGCATTGATTTAAAAGTTGCTATGGACGAGAGTTCGCCAGATGACAAGGCGAGTTTAAGCTCGCAGCAGATGAGTGAGATGGTTTTAAAGGCTTTTATATTTCAAAAAAAACGCGATCAAGATGAGCTAAATGGCAAGCTAAATGACGCACAAGTAGAAAAATTTTGTCTACTGGATAATGAAGCAAGAGAAATTTTACAAAAGGCAGCCTCGAGGTACAATCTTTCTCAAAGAGGCATAAAAAGGACACTTAGAGTGGCTAGAAGTATCGCTGACCTTGATGAGAGTGGGCAAATTTTAAAGCCCCACATCTTAGAGGCGCTTAGTTTTAGGGCATAAAGATGAAAAATTTATATGTAGATACAAGAATTTTGGATGAGAGGGTGAGTGAGAAATTTAACCTTAGCGAAGAAATTTTAATGGAAAATGCAGCCGCAGCCATAGCAAATTTCGTACGTAAGAAATTTAAAAAAGGTATGAGGGTACTAGGCATTTGCGGTGGTGGGAATAACGGTGCTGACGTGCTTTGTGCTTTAAGAATGCTTGAGGGTGAGTTTGAGTGTGAATTTATCCTATCTAGTAAAAATTTAAAGCCACTAGCCACCAAACAGCTTGAGCGAGCTAAATCTGCTAGCGTGCGTGAGAGTAAAGATGTAGAAAATAGCTTTAATAGCGCAAAGTGCGTCATAGACGGACTTTTTGGCTCTGGTTTAAATAGAATCTTAGACGAAAAGTACATAGAGCTCATCTCAAAAATAAACAAAAGCTCTGCCTACACTATCGCTTGTGATATGCCAAGCGGGCTAAGCAGCGATGGCAAGGTGCTAGGTGCTTGCGTAAAAGCGGACATCACGATCACGATGGGAGCTAGAAAGCTTGGGCTTTATAGTGACGCTGCAAAAGACTTTGTTGGCAAGATAAAGGTCGCTGATCTTGGCATAAGCGCGCAAAACTACGAGTGCGAGAGCGACTATCATTTGCTTGAAAAATGCGACCTTATGCTTCCAAATAGAAAATATCAGTGCGTAAATAAGGGCGACTTTGGCCATGTATTTATCCTATCTGGTGAGCATATAGGAGCTAGCATGCTTTGCGCAAAGGCGGCATTTGCCTTTGGGTCTGGGCTAGTTAGCGTGATAAGCAATGAGAGTCTAAATTTGCCAACGCAGATCATGCAAGATAGCAAGATAAGCAATAAAATGAATGCCGGAGCCGTTGGCATGGGGCTTGGTAAAAAGGGCGTAGAAGAGCTTGAAGTGCAAATTTTAAAAGGCAAAAAGTTAGTGCTTGACGCTGATATCTTTTACAGCACAAAAGTGCTTGACCTACTAGATGAGAACTGCGTCTTGACACCCCATCCAAAGGAATTTTGCTCACTTTTAAAGCTTTGTAATATAGCAGATATCGACGTAAAAACATTACAAGAAAATAGATTTGCTTACGCTAAGTCTTGGAGCGAGAAATTTAAGGCAGTACTTGTGCTAAAAGGTGCAAACACTATAATCGCCAAAGAGGGGCAAATTTTTGTTATGCCTTATGGTAAAAATATACTTGCAAAAGGCGGAAGTGGTGACGTGCTAAGCGGACTTGTACTTGCTCTTTTAGCTCAAGGTTACGAGCCACTGGATGCTGCCATATCGGCTACACTAGCTCATGCGCTAAGCCTTAGAAATTTTGGCAAAAACAGCTACGCGCTCGAGCCAACAGACATTATAAAAGGAGTAAAATGCTTACGAAAAAAATAGCCGTACTTTTTAGCGGTAGTGGCTCAAATTTAGAAGCGATACTTAAAAAAGTTCATAATCAAATTTTTAATGGTATAAAAATCGAAGTTTGCCTTTGTATCTGCAACAAGCCAGGCGCATACGGCATAGAGCGTGCTAAGAAATTTGGGCTTGATACGACGATAATAGAGAGTGCCAAATTTACAAATAGAGAAGAATTTGACGCTGCAGTCGTAGAGCAAATTTTAAAAAGCGGCGCTGAAATAACGGTGCTTGCTGGATTTATGAGGATATTAACTCCTGTTTTTACATCACAGATAAAAGCCATAAATTTACATCCTTCCATATTGCCACTTTTTAAAGGCGCTCATGCGATAAAAGAGAGCTTTGAGAGCGAGATGATGCTCGGCGGAGTTAGCGTGCACTACGTGAGCGAGGAGCTTGATGGAGGTAAACTCATCGCACAAAGAGCGTTTGAAAGAGAAGATGGTATGAGCTTGGAGGACTGGGAGAGTAAAATTCATGCGATAGAGCATGAAATTTTGCCTGAGAGCATAATAAAAATTTTAACAAAGGAAGCAAATGTTTGAATGGATGACTTCGCCAGAAGCGTGGATATCACTACTTACGTTAACTGGCTTAGAGATAGTTTTGGGTATAGATAATATTATATTTATCGCTATTTTGGTGGGCAAACTACCGCCAGAGCAGCGCGGCAGTGGTAGGATTGTCGGTTTAGGGCTAGCTATGGTGACTAGAATTTTACTTTTACTTTCATTGTTTTGGATCATGAAGCTTACGAAGCCACTCTTTACTATCGCAGAATTTAGCATAAGTGGCAGGGATTTGGTGCTTATACTAGGTGGTCTATTTTTACTTGTAAAATCAACCCTTGAAATACATTCTAGTGTTTCTGGTGATGGCGAAGAGCATCAAAATAGTACAAAATCACATGCAAATTTCTTGGTTATTGTAAGCGAGATAGCTGTTTTGGATATCGTTTTTTCTCTTGATAGTGTTATCACGGCTGTTGGAATGGCTGATCATATAGAGATAATGATCATAGCTGTTATTTTAGCAGTTGGCGTGATGATGCTAGCGTCAAAAGGTATTTCTAATTTTGTAGATAATAATCCAACAATAAAAATTTTAGCACTTGCATTTTTGGTGCTTGTGGGTATGACTCTTGTTGCTGAAGGATTAGGATTTCATATTCCAAAGGGATATATCTATTTTGCGATGGCATTTTCATTGGCAGTGGAAAGTATAAATATATATGCCAAAAAGAAAAAAGATGGTTTGTTGCACTAATAGAAATTTAACAAAATGCAGATAAAAAATATTGACCATATTGTTCTTGTGGTAAGCGATATAGAAAAAGCGATTAATTTTTACTGCGAAATTTTAGGGATGCAGCTTTGTAAAAATAATGGTCGCTTCTCTTTAAAATTTGGCTCGCAAAAGATAAATTTACATAAATTGGAAGGTGAGTTTTTGCCATCTGCAAAATATCCCAAAAAAGGCAGTACCGACATTTGTTTTGTGGTGGATGATCCTATAGAAAATGTACGCGCTGAGTTACTTGAAAAGGGTGTGAAATTTGAACTTGATATCGTAGAGAGAAATGGGGCACTTGGGGTCATGAAAAGCTTGTATTTATATGATTTTGATGGAAATTTAATAGAACTTAGCTCATATAGAATATAAAATTTTTAGTTTAAGTATTTTTTAATTGACATTAAAAAAAAATCTAGTTAAAATACGACTTTTTAATGAGGTAGTGGCATAAACTTACAAACACGACTCAGGCGGGGTGTAGCGCAGTCTGGTTAGCGCATCTGGTTTGGGACCAGAGGGCCGAAGGTTCGAATCCTTTCACCCCGACCATGTTAAATGGTGAGTGTAGCTCAGTCGGTTAGAGCATCAGATTGTGGTCCTGAGGGTCGTGGGTTCGATTCCCATCACTCACCCCATTTTGGGCGCTCGTAGCTCAATTGGATAGAGCGACAGACTTCGGATCTGTAGGTTATGGGTTCGACTCCTATCGGGCGCGCCACTTAAAATACTTTATGCGCTCATAGCTCAGCTGGATAGAGCAACGGCCTTCTAAGCCGTAGGCCTCAGGTTCGAATCCTGATGGGCGTACCACTTTATTATTGTTGTGCGGATGTGGTGAAATTGGCAGACACGCCAGACTTAGGATCTGGTGCCCCACGGCGTGAAGGTTCAAGTCCTTTCATCCGCACCATTCTTTTTTTATAATTTGAGATAAACTTATATTATTAAAAATTAAAGTTACCCTTTATTATAGAAAGTATTAGGTACTTTTCTTGTTTCTTGACATGTAATAATGTTTTTTGTATAATCTCAATTCTTTTTTAAACAAATGTCTTGCTAGCTCAGTCGGTAGAGCATCTCACTTTTAATGAGGGGGCCGTTGGTTCGAATCCAACGCAGGACACCATTTTTGGGTTTATGACCCTTTCGTCTAGTGGCTCAGGACTCTACTTTCTCTGTGTAGAAACAGAGGTTCAAATCCTCTAAGGGTCGCCAGATATTTTTTAAATTTTAGGTCGCTTAGCTCAGTTGGTAGAGCGCCACCCTTACAAGGTGGATGTCATAAGTTCGAGTCTTATAGCGACCACCATTTTAGGTGCAGCGGTAGTTCAGTTGGTTAGAATGCCGCCCTGTCACGGCGGAGGTCGCGGGTTCGAGCCCCGTCCGCTGCGCCATCTCTAAACCTTAGTTTAAGGTTATTATAAATTTTCTTATTATTGAGTGATAAAATTTAGATTTTAAGATTATTAGTTCTAAAATTAGGCTTTATAGTTTGTATTATGTTTTTTGCCTCGTTAGCTCAGTTGGTAGAGCATATCACTCTTAATGATGGGGTCGTAGGTTCGAGGCCTACACGGGGCACCATCCATTCTGGCCCATTCGTCTAGCGGTTAGGACACCAGCCTCTCACGTTGGTAACACGAGTTCGAGTCTCGTATGGGTCACCATTTTTATAATCCTTGTTACTTTTCAATTTGTTACATAGAAAATTTATTAAAAATGTATACTTTTTTGCTTAGTAAATTGCTACTAAAAACGTAAAAAATTAATTTTTATATTGTTGTTTAATTAGCGTGTAGTATATGATAAATTTTAGAAGTTAATTTACAATAAGCTAAAAATTTCTATAAATACAATAAAACACATCATATAAATATAATTAAAAGCGTTACAAGTTGTTTTTGCTTTGATCTATTGGAAAAAAACTTATTAAGCATTTTTAATTTTTAAACTTATAAATCGTAAAACAGCCTATATTTGTTATTAAAGAAAGGTGCTTAAAATTTTTAAGATCATACCAGATCTCGTGCGTTAAAAATCATTAAGGCTTACGATAAAATATAGTTCTTTTTATAATATAAAGAGCATTTGATGGCAATATAAAAAATTAAATACATAATTAAAGAAAGCTTAACTTAAATAGCAAAAATAAAGGTTAAAATTTAAGCTCAAATATAAAACTAGCAAAGTAAGCTATTTCTTTGTATTTAGTTTTTGCCTATCATGTCAAGCTTAGCTTTGCAAGCATCTTTATACGGGCTTACAAAATTTGAGTCAAAGCACTCATTTAAATAAGGCCTAGCCAATTTAAACTGCCTTTGTCTTATATAAATTTCACTTATCAAATTTAAAGCGTGTAAGCGGTCTTCTGGCTCAAGCTTCATGTTCAGTATAAATTTCGCCTCGTCAAGCGCCTCACCTAGGTTATCTGTCTTTAATAATGCTTCTGAGTAGTTAAAATTTATCTTTGGCGAAAAGGTATTTATCTTGGCTTTTGTTTGTAGCTCAAGAGCTTTTTTAGCATACGTTGTAGCGATAGCGTAGTCATTACTTTTTATCGCGTAGTCACTTATAGCTGTATATGCTTCGATAATCTTAAAGTCTTGGCCTCTTAGCTGTTCGATAGCACTAATGGTTGAGATCGCCTCCGTAAAGCGTTTTAATGCAAGCAATGAGTAAAACCTGTCAAAAAGAGATGGTGTTGGATCTGAGTATTCGACTGATGAGCCAAGTGAAAGCGCGTCATTTGCGGCAATGATCGCATGCTCGTAGTCTTTATTTTTATATAAAATTTTGCTCAAATTTACAAGCCACTCGACCCTATCTTCTAAATTTTCATCTTTTGCATGAGCTTTTGCGAGCTCAAGTGCATCATTGTAGCGAGCCGTTCTAAAGTAGCAGTTAAAAAGCTTAAATTGTGGTAATGAGATTTTATTTATATCGTAGTTTTCAAGTAAATTTATAACAGCCGTGCAATCATCTTTTATAAAATACTCTTTTGTAAGCTCTAGTGCAGCCTCATTTATCAGCTCCATTGCCCTGCTTAAATTTCCATCTTTTGCCATGGTTTTGTAAGATAGTGCATCGGAGAATTTGCGCTCTTTAATATCCAGCTCAAGCTCGCTTATAAGAGCCTTTTGGCTAATATTTGTCCCGGCATATTTTTCAATTAGCTCTTTATATCTAGCATGAAGTGCAGTGGCATTTTTATCTTTTTCTTCAAAAAATAATCCATCTTTTGCTTTAGTGACTTCATCGATATAATCACCATATTTAAACTCTGTCTCATACTTATTTAAGTATTCGTATGCTTTTTTCTCATCTTTTGTTTTGGCTAGATTTAGTGCTAAATTTTTTAAAGCAACTTCATAAAAATCTTTCGTCCTATCGCTATTGTTTATCAAAATTTCATAAATTTTAGCAGCCACATCAGGCATATCTTTACTTGCAAATGTAGTTGCAAGATTCATCGACTTTGTTGGGTTATTCATAAAAAATTTTTCATTCGCATTTGCAATTTTTAGTATAAATTTCTTTGCTTCATCAAATTTTTCTTTATCAATATTTGCATCAGCTAGGCTTAGTGCTGCTCTACTTGCAAGGTCGATGTCGTTTGTAGAGTAAAGCACTTTTTCATAGTCTTTTAGCGCTTCTTTTTGTCTGCCTATTTTGTAGAGATAATCAGCGTAATCAAGCGCTGCAAGTTTTGTAAATTTTGAGTTTGCATGCTCTTCGTTTAAGATATCAAGCATATATTTTGCATCACTTGCGATGCTATCTTTTAGGTAGGCTCTAGCGATTAGATATAGCACTTCTGGATAGTTTTCATCAGATGGAAATTTTCTGATCCAAGCCCTACCTTCGCTTACGATATCTTTTGGCTCGATCTCTTCAAACTCATTTTTTGTCTCAAAAATTTTATCAAGAGCCCTTAAACGAAATAGCAAAAATTCACTTGAAAAAAGGCTATTTGGATGCCTTTTTATCGCTGTTTGAGTGTCTTTTACTACATTTTCATAAGCGCCCTTTTCATAAGCTCTTTTTATACTTATGTAGATATCAATGTCATTACTATCAAGCCCAGCAATAGGAGCTTTGTTAAGATCAAGCGCTCCGATGCTGGGATTTAGCATATCTTTAAAATCAGGTTTAAAATTTAGCCCAGACTTTCTCTTGTTATTTTCACTGAGCGAAGTATCTATAATTATGCTAAAGTGTTTTGAAATGGTTGTTTTTGGGCTATCTTGCACGTTTTGGCTATTATAAAGCTCAGTTTTTATATTTAGCAGTTTTGACGGTACTTTTGGCATTATGACGATAAAAAGTTTGCCATCTTGCTTTTTATATTTTATATCCATTAATGGCAGTGTCGTATCTTCAATTTTGGGCAAAATTTCATCATCTAGCATACAGACATAGCGTTTGGTATCGTAAGCTAAAATTTGCTCCACGCATTCAAATTCTTGCTCATCGCTTAGCTGAAGAACGCTATAAGGTTTATCACCATTTGCGCCGCTATTTAGGCTAAGATTAAAAGCGGTTAGATAAAGCGGAAAAAATAAAATAATTAAGAGCTTTTTCATGCCGCAATTATAGTTAAATTTTCTAAAATCCTGAAGCAAAGACAAAATGCTCAATAAATTCCAAAATCGCTCCAGAAAATAAAAACGAAAAGGCCGTTCCAGCTACCGCAATGCCAACAATTACTTTTAGCGCCATCGAGATATTTGCGGTGTAGAGATTTTTATCTTTTACGATCGGCTCTTTTAAAAACATAAAGACGATTAGCTTTAAATAGTAATAAATCGCAATGGCAGAATTTATCATAATTATAACGCTAAGTACGATATAGCCAGACTTGATAAGTGATGAAACAAGTACCATTTTGCCCCAAAATACGCTAAAAGGCGGTATGCCAGCAAGGGCTATCATAAAAATTCCCATTATCACGGCATAGCTTGGTAAAATTTTAATAAGCCCTGAAAATTTCTCAAATGGATGTTTAAAACGCTTATCCCAGCAGACTACATCGTCGCACCTTGCCACCCAGAGCATAGAAAATGCGCCCAAATTTGCAAACAAAAACATGATCCAGTAGAAAAACAAGGCGACATTTGCCTCGTGAGAATTTGCCACAAGTGCACAGAGCACTACACCAGCGTGAGCTATGGAGCTAAAGGCGAGCATTCTTTTTACGTCTTTTTGCACTAGAGCCATGATATTTGCAAGGCTCATCGTAAGCACGGCGATGATGTAAAGCAGGTCTTTTATCCACGAAATTTGTGAGGCTTCAAGCATGGCAAAGACACGAAGTGCGACGATAAATGCCGCTACCTTTGGCACAATCGACATATAGCCTGCTAGTGGGGCATTTGAGCCCTCATAGACGTCTGGTATCCATGTGTGAAAAGGTATGAGTGAGAGTTTAAAGCCAATGGCTGAGGCAATAAAAACGCAGCCAAGCAAGATGATCAAATTTTGATTTAGGCTAAGGTCTTTTATCACTACGCCAATTCGCGTGATATCGATAGAATTTGTAGCTAGATAAAACATCGCCATCGCCATCGCAAAAAAGCCAGCCGAGAGCGAGCCCATAGCAAAGTATTTAATGGCAGCTTCTACGCTTTTTGCCTTATTATGAAGGGCGATTAGGGTGTAGAGGCAAAGCGAGCTGATCTCAAGGCCTAAAAAGATGATGAGTAGGTTATTTGAACTCACCATAAATAAAAAGCCAGCTATCATAAATAAAAATAGCGCGTAATACTCGTAAATTTTGTACTCAAAATACTCTTTTGTGCTAAGTGCCAGCGGTATGAAAAGGGCTGAAGCGATGAGGATGATGACTTGAGAAATGACCGAAACGCCATCAACCAAAAGCATATCCCAAAAGCTAAGGCTAAGACCGTTAAAATCAAGTATTAGGCCCAAATTTACAAATATTGCGATGATACAAAATACGCAGTAGAAATTTCTTGAAAGATCTTTTTTTATGGTGCCAACGATTAAGATAAAAAGCGCAAAGATTATCATGCTAAGCATCGGAGCAACCGAAGATAAAGAAATTTCTTTAAGGTCTAAAAAGGCTATTTCGTTCATAGTTTGCTCCCACCATTTAAAGATGAAATTTTATCCTTTATACTGCTATCTACCGCTCTAGTTTGCATTTTGTTTATGATATTTTGCACGCTTGGCTCAAGTGGCTTTAGGATTAAATTTGGGGCGATACCAAGAATGATTATGAGCAAACAAAGTGGCACAAGAGCGACTAACTCTTTAAAATTTAGATCTTTTAGGCTTAAATTTTTCTCCTTGCACTCGCCAAAAAATACCCTTTTATAAAGCACCAGCATATAAACAGCGCCCATGATGATGCTAAAGCCACCAAGTAGCGCAAAGAGCTTATTTAGCTTAAAGACGCCAAGCAGGCTCAAAAACTCGCCCACAAAGCCAATGGTTAATGGCAAACCAATGCTTGCAAGCGTTGCTATAAAAAATACAAGTGCATACTTTGGCATAACCTTAGCAAGGCCGCCAAATTCGCAAATTTCTTTTGTGTGAGTCCTCTCATAGATGATGCCAACTAACAAAAATAGCGCGCCACTAACGATGCCGTGGCTTATCATTAAAAATATTGAGCCGCTAAGACCTATCAAATTTAGTGAAAAAATGCCTAGCATGATGACGCCCATGTGTGAAATGGAGCTATAAGCGATCACTTGCTTCATGTCGCTTTGAGCGTAGGCAACAAGGGCTGCGTAGATGATCATTATGATGGCTATGACGCAGACAAAGCCGCTTAAAAGCAGGCTAGCATCTGGAAAAAGTGGCAGTGAAAATCTCACAAAACCGTAAGTACCCATCTTTAAAAGCACGCTAGCAAGCAGCACTGAGCCGATCGTAGGAGCCTGTCCGTGCGCGTAAGGAAGCCACGTGTGAAATGGAAATAGCGGGGTTTTCACGCCAAAAGCAAAGAAAAATGCTAAAAATAGCCAAATTTGAGCGCTTTGTCCTATGCCAAGCTTGTACCAGTCAAGCAAATTAAAGCTAAAGACGCCGCTTTTTTGATAGCACAAATAGCCGATAAAAATGATCACCACGAGCATAAAAACAGAGCCTAAAAATGTGTAGATGAAAAATTTGATCGCAGCGTAAATTCTATTTTTACTGCCAAATGCGCCGATGATGTAAAGTAGCGGTATGAGGCTAAGCTCCCAAAAGCTGTAAAACAAGATCATATCAAGCGCGCTAAAGACGCCCATCATCGTGGTCTCTAAAAAGAGTACGCTAATAACAAGGTGCTTTAAATTTCCATCATCACTAAGTGCAGCGATAGAGATAAAGCTCATAAATGCACTAAGCACGATAAGAAGCAGCGAAATAGCGTCAATGCCTACAAAATAGCTGATATTTAGGCTCGGTATGAGTGGGACTTGATGCGTTAAAACAAAGTCATAACCCTGAAAATCAACATTGACGCAGATAAAAATGGCTAGTAAAAGCTCTATGAGAGCGATGCTTGCTCCATAAAATTTTATGCTTTTATTTTCTATCAAAAAGCCAAGTATTGCGCTTATTGCAGGGAAAAATATGATTACACTTAGCATTATTTGGCTCCGTTTAATAAAAATATAAAGCTTAAAAGCAAGGCAAATCCTGCAACCATAAATCTAAGCATGATGCTTAAGTCGCCACTTTGCATTTTGTTTGCTAAAAATGCAAATTTATTTAGCGCTGTTGCGACTAGATCGACACTACGATCGATTATCATCTCGTCAAATTTCTTACAAATTTGTGAAATTAACATATAGCCATTTATGAAAAATTTCTCGTAAAATTTTGGGATAAAGTAGGCATTTTGCAAAATTTTATAAATTCTGCTCTCACAAACACTCTCTTTAAAAATTTCTCTTTTATAGGCAAATATAGCAAAGCCAGCACTTGCTAGCACTAGGCTAAGTGTTAAAACGAGCAAGAAAATTTCACTACCGTGAGATAAATTTAGTGGAAAATCTTTTAAACTTTTTTCTAAAAACTTACTAAAGTTGCTCCAAAAAAAGCCACTTATGACTGAGAGAATTCCAAGTACGCCCATGCCAGCTAGCATATAGTTTTTAGCTTCATGCACGTGTTTCTCGCTCTTTGGCTTTGTAAAAAAGACGAGCATAACAAGCCTAAAGCTATAAAATGCCGTAAGTACAGCACCAAAGAGTAAAATGATCCATAAAAATTTATTTTCACTAAAGGCAACCTCTAAAATTTTATCTTTAGAAAAAAAGCCAGCAAATGGATAAAATCCAGCTAGCGCACAGCTTGCGATGATAGAAAGAAGTGCTGTTGGCTTCATAAATTTATAAAGTCCGCCCATTTTTTTGATATTTAGCTCGTCGTTCATCGCGTGCATGACGTTGCCAGCGCATAAAAATAGAAGTGACTTGAAAAATGCATGCGTGACAAGGTGAAAAAGTGCGATCTTATAAGCGCCAAGGCCAGCAGCTACGAACATATATCCAAGCTGCGAAAGCGTCGAGTAGGCGACTATTTTTTTAAGGTCATTATGCACTAGCGCGATGCTAGCGGCAAATATCGCTACAAATACGCCAAGGTAGGCTATAAAGTGCGAAACTTCAGGCACGTTTGCAAAGATGAAATTCGCGCGTATGACTAGATAAACGCCAGCCGTTACCATGGTCGCAGCGTGGATGAGCGCAGAAACTGGTGTTGGCCCCTCCATGGCGTTTGCAAGCCAAGTGTGAAATGGAAACTGTGCACTTTTACCCATGGCGCCTATAAAAAGAAGTGTTGCAATGATGCCTAAATTTAGCCCGCTAAAGTCGCTTCTAGCGTTAAAAACCTCGCTAAATTTAAGTGAGCCAAAGCTATAAAATATATAAAAGATACCAACAAGCATCGCAAGGTCAGCGACTCTATTCATTATAAAGGCTTCGTTTGCAGCGATATTTGCACTAGCTCTTTTATACCAAAATCCAATGAGCAGCCACGAGCAAAGCCCAACACCCTCCCAGCCGATAAAGAGCCCTATAAAGTTATCGCTTGATACAAGGACGTTCATGCAAAAGACAAAGAGCCCAAGGTAGCTAAAAAAGCGGTTAAAGCTCGCGTCATCTTTCATGTAGCCAATGGAATATATATGCACTACACTAGCTACCACACCCACAGTGCTAAGCATAACAAGGCTAATGGCGTCAAGATAGAAGCCAAAATTTAAATCCAGACCGCCAAAATTTATAAATTCTTTTAGTGATAAATTTAGCGGTTCATCTATGCCAAGGCTAGCTGTTAGCATGAGTGAGGCAGTTGTGCTAATTATCATTAAAAGTGAGCAAAAGATACCAAGTAAAAAATTTTTACTACTATGTGAAAAAAGTCCAGAAACGATAAAGCTAAGAAGAGGGAAAAATAGTGAAATACAAAATAAAGTCATCTCTTAGCCTTTCATATTTGTCATCGAATCTAGGCTAATGCTGCCAGTCTTTTTATACCAAAGCACGAGCAGGCCAAGCCCCACAGCGACTTCACTAGCCGCGATAGCCACTATAAAAAATGCAACTATTTGTCCAGTTAGATCAAAGTGGTATTTTGAGATAGCCGCGAGTGCGATATTTGCCGAGTTTAGCAAAATTTCACTTGAGAAAAATAGCATGATCAAATTTCTTCTTCGCATTATGCCAACTAGCCCTATGACAAAGACTAGACTTGCTAGGATGAGGTAGTGAGTAAGTCCTATCATAGCATCTCCTCTAGCGTATTTTGAGTATTTAGGTCTTTATGTATCAAGATAATGCCAGCAACCATTGCCACAAGAAGCATTACAGCACACATCTCAAAAGCGATCAAATACTTGCTAAAAAGCAAAATTCCAATAACCTCGATATTGCCAAGCTCGCTAGCAATGGGACTTAATCCATCAAATTTTGCACCATAAATAGGAGCTAAAAATATAAATATCAAAAGAAGCGCTATAAAGCTACTTAAAAGATAGATGGTGATCTTTGCTTTTTTGCTACTTTTTGGCTCACACTCTTTGCTACTATCAAAAAACATCATTGCAAATGCATATAAAACGACCACAGCACCTGTGTATACGATGATCTGCACTACGCCTAAAAATTCCGCTCCAAGTAAGAAAAATATAGCCGAGATAAAGACCATGCCAGCAGCTAGCGCAGAGACTGCATTTAGTGCGTTTTTACAAAATACACTAAAAGAAAAACTCACCAAAACCAAGGCGCTAAAAAGATAAAATGCAAGGCTCTCATACATCTTTTGCCCTTTTAAAATTTATACTACTCATCACTTTTTGTCTCATTTTCATTTTCGCTTATAAATGCATTTGGCGTCTTTTTGATTAAGCTATCAGCATTTTTAGGAAGTGTGCCATAGCCTTCAAACTCGCTTTGATCTTTTAAAAATTTATCCTTTGTCAAAAACTCATCTTTTGTGCCAAATATAATCCTGCTTTCACTTGCAACTTCGTACTCTTGTCCGCAAACTATAGCAAGCTCAGGGCAAACATCAGCACAAAATCCACAATACACACATCTACTTAAATTTATCGAGTAGCTTGCGACCTTTTTGCGTCCATCTTCGCCAAGTAAAGTCTTCATCGAAATGCAATTGCTAACGCAAATTTTCTCACATAGCCCGCATCCAATGCAACGTTCATTTTCACTTTCAACAAATTTCAAAAGCTTGTGAATACCTCTATATCTAGTATTTAGCTCCATCTTTTGCATAGGGTATTTTAAAGTATGTGACTTGCTAAAGAGCATCTGCTTTATCGTGACTTTTAGTCCGATCAAAAGATCAGGCTTAAATGTGGCAGCGATGAAGTGCTTAAATTTATCAAACGTGCTCTTTGGCTTTAACTTTTCATCTATTAAAATATATTTTTTCTCACTCATTTTTCGCCTTAGATTAGTAGCATAAAGCCAGTGATTACGATATTTAAAATTCCAAGTGGAAGCAAAATTTTCCAGCAAAATGCACTTAACTGATCAACTCTTAAATGTGCCCATGAAGCCCTTACCCAAAGAAAAAAGAAAAAGACAATGCTTGATTTTAAGATGATCATCAAAGCACCTGGGATAAATAAAAATTCGTTAAATCCTCCTAGGAACAAAAGCGTGATAATTATGCTTGCTGCGATCATATTTGTGTATTCGCCGATGAAAAACATCGCCCATCTCATGCCGCTATACTCGGTGCCATAACCTGCCACTATCTCTGTTTCGTTTTCTGTTAAGCAAAATGGTGTTCTATTGCACTCCACAAAGCTTGCTATTAAAAAGAGTAAAAATGCAAGGGGCTGCTTGAATATAAGCCAGCCAAAAATTCCTTTTTGATAGTTGTTTATATCCACAAGTGAGAGTGAGCTAGTTACCATTACGACGCTTAAAAGAGCCATGCCAGCTACTATTTCGAAACTAAGAAGTGAGACTACTGCGCGAGCTGCGCTAATTAGTGCAAATTTATTATAGCTTGCAAGACCAGCTGCAAGCGGAGAGAAAACGCAAACTGAAGCAACACCAGCGATGTATAAAATACCAACATTAATATCTGAAAGAATTGGACGTAATGTATGTCCAAAAATTTCAAACTCAGGCAAAAATGGTACAGGTGCAAGCGCTGCAAACGCGGCAATGGCTGATATTAGTGGAGCTATTAAAAAGATAAATTTATTCGTATTTGCTGGTACGATATCCTCTTTTGTAAAGAGTTTTATCATGTCAGCTACTATCTGTAAAATCCCAGCAGGTCCAACCATATCAGGCCCAACGCGGCGCTGCATGTAGGCTAGTACCTTTCTCTCAGCATAAGTTGCCAGTCCTGCAAGGCTTGCCATGACGGCTAAGATGACCACGGCTTTAATGATAGTGCTTAGCACAAAAAATAGTGTTTCACTCATCTTTTGCCTTTATGATTTTAACTGCGGCGTAGCTTTTGCCATTAAATATAACGCCCACTTCAAGCTTATCGTCATAATCACCTAAGTACGCACCAACTCCGCTAAGCTCGCTATCAAGCTCCACGCAAATGGCAAGCTTGCGCCCATCTTTTTCTAAAATAATCGCTTCATTTTGTGAAATTTCAAATTTAGCCATAAATTCGCTACTTGCATAAAGCTTCGCTCTCTTGGCTGTTTGTGTGGCATAGTTTGCAAAAAATGATGGCAAATTTATAGGATTTGCAAGGCTAACTAGAGCTTCGCCATCTTTTAAATTTGGCTCATTTTTTTCTTTAAAAAGTGACTCTATGTCCTCTTTTGGCGTGAAATTTGAAATTTCTAGTTTATAACCTCTGTGACTTATGCCGTCGTTTGCATAAAAATTTTCTAAATCATCAAATTTAATGCCTTTGTAACCCTTTTCTTTTGGTAAATCTGGTGTGTAATCAATCGTATTTTTAGCCATTAGTCCAAGCGCATTTGCAATATCGTTTAGAAAATAACCTTTGTGCGGTATCGCCACATTTGTTGGCACTAAGGCGTTATTTATGCTTGTAAATGTACCTTCTTGCTGATTTAGCGCGCTAGCATCGATATCGCCTTCAAAAATGCTAAATTTAAAATCACCATTTTCGTTATAGCCAAGCGTCTTGCCAGGCTTTTTCTCGCTTGTAAGAGTGCAAATTTTAGCAACGCCAAGTGAGTTTGTGCGTGGTGGTATTAGCATCACACGAAAAGGCGTAGCTCTTGCGATCACTCCAGTAAGTGCTGCTAGTAAATTCGCATTTTCATGAGCGTAAAAATCGCTTCCTAAAATGAGCGTAAATTTGCTTTTGCCCTCGCTTAAAGCTGGTACATCTAAGCCAAAATTTTCATCAAAATTTGTCAGTTTTGATGTAAGTGCGCTAGGTAAATTTTCACCCCAGTTTTTAAGTATAAAAAGTACAATTTGCTCTAATTTTCCAGCTTCATGCGCTACATAGATAAAATTTTTAGAATATTTTTTAACGATCTCATCGGCTATGTGATGAAAGTAAATTCCAGCTGCTTTATTCATTTTTAAAGCATTATTTAACTTAAAGCTTGTCACTGGGCTTTCGTGTCTTAAGAAACTGCCAGCAGTGATGATAAAATCGCTATTTTTAATATCTTCATAGTCTGCGCTATACGAGCTAAGCCCGCTAAATTCGCTAAATTTATTTAAAAATTTTTGATAATTTAGCGCTTCATTGTTTATTAGATTTAGATCAAATTTCTCTCTTAAACGCTCTAAAATAAGGGCCTCTTCATTCGTGATGAAGCTATTAAATTTTATATTTTTGATCGTGCCATTTTTAATATTTAAAACAATCTCTTCAAATTTCTCTTCATTCTTACAGGCAAGCTCGTTGTGAAAGTCATAGCCAAATCTGGCTGCTCCACTTATTTCGCCAAATGTAAAATCATTGTTGACGCGGTAAATTTGCTTACTTCTATCGCTAGTGCTCTTTTCTTTTACGTCATAAAAAATGAGCTCGCAGTCGCTTTGATGTGGATTTGCTGCTGGGATAGGGTTTAGCTCCCAGATATTTGTGCTATATTGAAAATGCGAACTAATAAGTGCTCCAGTAGGGCAAACACTGATACACTCACCACAAAATGAGCAGTCAAGACTCTCGCCAACGCTTGGACCTATTAGGCTTTTTTGCATCTTGCTAAAAACTGCATAGGCATCTTTTGGCATACTCTCTTTTAGCTCTTTTGGCACCTCAACGCCCCTTGGTACGGTCTTTAGTGCACTCTCTCCGATTCTATCCTTACAAACAGTGACACATCTTTCGCAGACTATGCAAAGAGCTGGATCATAGTTGATTAGCCCCCATTTTTTATGCGGTTTGTGCGTGTCAGCGATGGCAAATTTTTGTTCATTTACCTTTAGATGTGTGGTTAAATTTTGTAGTTCACATTCGCCGCTTTTGTCACAAACGCCACATTGAATCGGATGATTTACGCAGTAAGTCTGCATGATCGCATTTCGCTCGACAGCGATTTCTGGCGTGTTTGTATAAATTTGCATATCCTCTTTTGCTTTGGCATTGCAGCTATAAACTACTTTGCCGTTTGCCTCGACCATGCAAAGTCTACAAGCAAGAGTTGGTGAGCAGCCGCTAAGATAGCAAAGAGCTGGGATATAAATTCCATTTGCCCTTGCGATATTTAGGATGCTCTCGCCCTCATCTGCTTCTAAAATTTGATCATTTATGCTTATTTTCATTTACTAACTACTACTTGCTTAAATGCGTATCCATCAAATTCTTTTGCGCCAAATATCGCAACTGTGCCTTTTAGTGAATGGTCTAGTTTAAATTTTGCCTTCACGCTAAAATCTTTTGCTTTAAGCTCTAATATATCGCCATCTTTTGCCTTTGCTACGATACCAAACTGCACACCACCTACGATCTCATCGCTTGCGTTCTTGTTTAGATAAACGACCGCTCCGTCAAAATTTTCAAGCTCTTTTAGCTCGTCTATTTTGTGATAATCATTAAATTCTTTCTTGCAACCACCAGCTAAAACGACATTTTTGCCTAAAATTTCAAGTAGCCAAAAGATCGCATCTTTATCTGGATGAGTAAAAAATGAATCATCAATAACGATGTTTTTAACGTCCTTTATCCACTCGCCTAGCTCTTCAAATTCCTCTTCACCAACATTGCACTCGCCACTTATCAGCCCATCATCAAGCTCGCTAAAAAACTCATCGCAAGATAAATTTGCGTATTTGCAAAGAAGAGCTAAGACGTAGCTTATTGAGCCTATTTCGCAGCGGATTAAATTTTCGCCGCCAAGCTCGTTATCTTCGATGCAAGAGATATATTTAAACTCGTGCTCTTTTATCTTTTTTGCTAAATTTTTGTCGCTTAAGCTTAGTAAATTTGCGATGCTTAAGCTTTTACCTGCTATTAAATCATTAAATTTCATATCTTACCCTTTTTTATGGTTAATACCCAATCAACTTGGTTAAATTTAAGTGAGTTCATCACTTCGCAGTTTAGATTATAGGCTAAATTTACAGCCTTTGCTACGCCGCTAAAATCGCCTATCTCAAATAAAAATATAATCACTTCGCCAGGCTCGCCAGCCTTTATCTGCTGTCCAAGAGCGCTCAAAAAGTCACTCTTTAAGTGCCTAAGATCGACCCGTCTCATCTATCGACCTCACCTAAGATGATATTTGTGCTACCAATTATCGTAGCGACGTCAGCAACGTACTGGCCTACTAATAAATCTTCATAAATAGCGCAGTGCCAAAAGCTTGGCGTACGAATTTTTAGGCGATATGGGCTTGCACTGCCGTCCGAGTTTATATAAATTCCAAGCTCGCCCTTTGGCGACTCACTAGCGAAGTAAATTTCACCCTTTGGGGGCTTTAGCCCCTGAGTTATTAGCACAAAATGTTGCATTAATGAGTAGTTTTGGCTCATTATCTGCTCTTTTGAAGCGCTCACGTAATCTGGCGCGTCGGCGATGATAGCGGGGCTGCTTGTCTGATACTTGCTAACGCACTGCTTTAAAATTTTCACGCACTCACGCATCTCTTTCATGTAAAGCAGATACCTTGCGTAGCAGTCGCCGTGTGTCGCATAAGGCACGTCAAAGTCTAGCTCGTCGTAGATGAGATAAGGCTCTTCTTTTCTGATGTCGCGCGCAATGCCACTTGCTCTTAGCATGACGCCAGAGCAGCCGCTACTAAGGGCTAGCTCTTTGCTAACTACGCCCACGTCTATTAGCCTTGCTTGCCAAATTCTATTTTCACTTAGCAGATCTTCATAAAGTGTAATGTCGCTTGGAAATTTTTCGCAAAATTTAAGCAGCTCCTCGCACCAGCCATCAGGCAGATCAAGCGGCACGCCACCGATCCTTATGGAACTATGCGTTAGCCTTGCGCCGCAATATTTTTCTATAAGATCAAGGGCGTATTCGCGCTCTCTAAATGCGTATAAAAATACGCTCATAGCCCCAACATCAAGGGCGTGCGTGGCTAAAAACAAAAGGTGCGAGCTAATGCGGTTTAGCTCTAAAAGCATCACTCTAATAATCTGCGCACGGCGAGGCACTTCGATACCACAAAGCTTCTCTACAGCCGCACAAAATGCGTAGTTATTCGCACTTGATGCGATGTAGTCCACCCTGTCAGTCACTGGTATAAATTCCTGATAGGTCATATTTTCAGCCATTTTTTCAACGCCTCGGTGCATGAAGCCAACCTCTGGCAGCGCACGCACCACCTTTTCGCCGTCAAGCTCAAGCACAAGCTTTAGCTGGCCGTGAGCGCTTGGGTGCTGTGGGCCAAAATTTAGTATCATCTTGCCATCATTTTGCTCAAATTCTAAATTTTCAAAAAATGGTTTTAAGCGGTTTAGTGACTGGCTCAAGGTCTTTCCTTTACTATCTGGCTCTCGTTAAATTTAGCCTTTTTGACAAATTTTACGCCGCCATCTTCTTGATACTCGTACTCTTCGTTAAATATTCTTGAAAATCCAAAGGTATCTTTCTCTTCAATATAAGCTGGATCGCGGTTCTCTTCGCCGATCTGCTCTCTAAATTCGCTTCCAAAAATTTTATCCACCTCGTACCATTTAGCAGCCTCGTCGCCAACTAGCGGATAGCTCTTTAAGAGTGGGTGTGAGTGCCAGTCATCAGGCATGATGAGGCGCTTTAAATTTGGATGATCTTTAATGAGAACGCCGCTTAGATCATACATCTCGCGCTCAGCCCAGTTTGCGCTTTTATAAAGCCCACAAACACTTTTTAACATTTCATCCTTTTTTACAAAGCATTTTACGCGAGCGCGTCTATTTTTACTGATACTAAGAAGCTGATAAAAGACTTCATATCCATCTTTTGCACTTGTAAAATCAAGTGCTGCGAGCTCGCTAAGCTGTTCATAACCAAAGCTTTTTAGTGTCTCAAGAGCTTTAAAATTTTCACTAGAATTTACATAAATTACAAGCTGATCAAACTCCACGTAGCTAGATAAAATTTGCACTCCGCTTTGCTCTAAGATGGCTAACTCCTCATCAAATTTAGAACCTTTTACCTCATCTTTTGGTGTATGCTTTTCTATATAAAATTTCTCTTTGTAATACTGCTTTTTTTGCAGATCATTATTTGCCTTATACTCTCTCATATCTCGAGCTTTCTTGGCTTTTGCGCCCTAAATGCACTTTGTTTTCTTATCTTTTTTTGAAGCATCATAAGTGCATATTGAAGCGTCTCTGGACGTGGGGCACAGCCTGGGATGTAGATATCAACTGGTATTATGCGGTCTACACCTTGAACAGTAGAGTAGGTGTTAAACATGCCACCAGTATTTGCGCAGCTACCCATTGAGATGACCCATTTTGGCTCAGGCATCTGATCATAAAGACGCCTTGTAAACTCAGCGTGTTTTTTAGTTAGCGTACCAGCTATGATCATTACCTCTGAGTGTCTTGGACTGGCACGAAATATAGTGCCAAATCTATCAAAGTCATACCTACTAGCGCCACTTGCCATCATCTCTATCGCACAGCAAGCAAGCCCGTAGCTAAGTGCCCAAAGTGAGTTGCTTCTGCCCCATTGAACGAGCTTATCAACGGTTGTTAAAACTACTGGCAAGCCGCCATTTGCAGCGTAGTTTATCTGATGCTTTGCCATTTAAAGACTCCTTTTTGCCAAGCATAAGCAAAGCCGATAAGTAAAATCGCCACAAAAAGCAACATTTCGATTAGTCCAAAAATTCCAAGTAGCCTAAAATCAACCGCCCACGGATACATAAAGATGACTTCAACATCAAACAAAATAAATAAAATTCCATAAAAAAAGTAGTGGATATTTATCTTGTTTGGCTGTTTTACGGTGGTTGGGCCACACTCGTAAAAGCCAAGTTTTAGACGCTGGGTATTGCGGTTGGCTAATTTTTTACTTATTTTTGAAGATAAGAATGTTATTAAACAAAATGAACAAGTCGCTAGTAAAAGTATGATAAATGCACCAAAATAGGCGCTTTCAAGCTCTGAATGTGACATACTTTGCCTTTTTTAATTTTTAAGATTCTACTAAATTTAAATTTATTTGAGCTTGAAACGGCTTAAGAGTAGGGTGAGTATTGTGCTTTTGTGTAAAAATTACTCCTATTTTATCTTCTCAACTGCATCTTTTGCAGCACTTATTCGCTCGCTCTCATCAAGCTCTTTTACAAAGCCATCTTTTACTAAAATGATCCTAGTCGCCATGTTAAAGTAGCTATCATCATGGCTTACGGCGATGATGCTGATGCCCTTGCTTTGTAAAAATGGCAAGATTTCTTTGTAAAATTTACGCTTAAATAGCGGATCTTGATCGGCTGCCCACTCATCAAGTATAAGGATAGACCTGTGCTCTAAAATGGCTATTAGCAGGCTTAGACGCTTTCTCTGGCCGGTTGAGAGCTGCGTAGTGCTAAGCTTGTTATCTATGACACTTACTTTTTTGTCGATCTCAAGTAAGGCTAAAAGCTCGTCTATTTCGCTTTGGCTGGCAAAGCCATTATGAGAGAGCGTTTGCGAAAATAGATAAAAATCGGCAAAAATAGCGCTAATCTTTGCCTGATAGCTTTGTAAATTTCCTTCATCTATCTTTGTGCTATCAAGGTAAATTTCACCACTACTTGGGCGTATAAGGCCACAAAGTAAATTTATAAGCGTACTTTTGCCACTGCCATTTTTACCGATAATAAATGTTATCTCACCGCGTTTGATCTCTAAATTTACGTCTTTTAGGCAAAATTTGCCGTGAGTGTAGTTGAAATTTATATCTTTTAGTTTTATGCTTTGCCAATTATCGCTTAGGCTATCGTCAAATTTAAAGCCTTCCTTAAATTTATTTAGATTTAAGCTCGTGATCTTTTCTAAACTCACTTTTGCGCTAAGTGCGGCTGGTATGGAGCCAACCATACTCATAAATGAGCCTCTTAAAAATAGTATCGTTAGGCTAATGCTTAGTGCTGTTTGCAGGCTCGCCCAGTCAAATGCTACGCACAAAAATACACAAAGTCCAACTGAGCCAAGAAGCATAATGTTTGTAAAATTATCGCTTAATGCGTGATAAATATCGGCCTTTACCATATTTTGGCGTTTTTTATCGCCTGTAAAATTTAACTCATCAAAGCAGACACTTGCCCTTGCTCTATTTAAACTAAGCTCTCTATGCCCCTCTACGATATCGTCGTAGTGCTTTTGCAATGCGTCATCTTGAACTCTAGAATGCTTAAAATAAAGATGAATTTTTTTCATAAAAAGCGTATTTATAAAAAGAGTCGCACCGATCCAAATGGATAAAAAGATAAAAATTTTTGGAGCGATTACACAAAGGTAGATGCTCGCACAGATGATAAAAACTAAGCTTTGTATAAAGCCAGTAGCGCTCATAAAGGCAAATGTGATCGTTTTTATGTCATTATTTAGGCTAGCTATAATCTTTGCCTTGCCGATCTCGTTTATTACACTATTTGGCGTGTCTAAAATTTGCTTTACACTTTGATATCTTAGCTCATAGATAAATTTATGCCCAAAATTTGTAAGCGATATATTTGCGGCGATGGCGCTTATAAAAAATAAAAGTAAAACTGCTATAAATTTAATGGCAAGAATCGGGTCAAATTCTTTTAAGCTTACAAGCTCATTATTTATAAATGAAAGAGTCCAGACACCAAGTCCACTAAATACGAGTGTTAATAACACTATTTTAGAAATTTGATATATGTTTTTTTTGATTAAATTTGCAAGCATTACATCGCAGCTCGTGGCTGAATGATATTTGGCTCATACTTTTGTTCAGTATTTTCGCTCATTATGCGAAGCACCTTGCTTCTTTTTATCTTAGCGTCATCTTTAAATATCGCACGAACTTTGTCCATACCAGCGTAAAAATCACGCATAAGCACGATGCAGATATATTTGCCAAAAAATGTCGGTTTAATAATGCCATTTTCTTCGTATACCGCATTTACAAGCTTAAGCAAGCTAAGCTCCATAAATAAGGCCTTGTTAATGTTTGTGTTATTTTCGTCATTATATCTTTTAATATCAACTCCGCCATCAAAAAGCCTTGTTAAAAACGTGTATTTAAGTCGCTCTTTCTTGCTAAAACCACATTTTGCAATGACTGGGCTTTGTCTATTTTTTATCCTTTTGCCGTATTCAAGTAGATTAAACGCGTTTATTACAAGCTCACCGTTAAGAAAGCTAAATGCTCCGCTACCAACGCCAAGATACTCTAAATTTGAGCCTACATATTCGTCGCGAAAGTCTGCGCTTTTTTCATTTGAAAATGCCCAAGCGTTGCTTTGTTTGTAGTTACTTTTGCTAAATTCTTCAGTGATTATCTCATAAAATTCACGCTCATTATCTACGTTTGAAACACCAAGCGAGCGAGCTATATTCTCTCTTGTTAGCTCTGATTTCATAAGTGGATAGAAGGTAATTTGTTGCGGAGAGATCGATTTTGCGGTATTTATGTCGTTTATGAGCTGCTCTTTTGTTTGATTTGGCAGGTTAAAGATGAGATCTAGGCTAATGACTGGGATTTTACCAAGAGCAAGCTCAAGCTTTCTTTTTACCTCCTTGGCTGAGCCAAATTTTTCGTATCTGCCAACTCTTTTTAACGTTTCATCATCAAAGCTTTGTACGCCAACACTTAAGCGATCAATTAATCCATCAAATCTAGATAAACTCTCGGGCGAGATATGATTTGGATCGCTTTCTGCTGAAATTTCATCTATACTAAAAAGCTCTTTTGCAAGCTTAAGCGTTTTCTCAAGCTCAGGCTCATTTATAAGCGTCGTGCCACCACCAACATAAAGTGAATCAAAGTCAAATCCAGCCTCTTTAACCTGCCTAATCTCCTCACGTAAATTTTCAAAGTAAACTTTTGCAAGCTCTTGCTCATAGTGGTACTTATGAAACGAACAGTATGGACAGAATGTGTGACAAAATGGTACATGAGCGTAGAGCATATACTTTTTGTTTTTTTTGGGAGTTTTAGTGTAGGTTGTGGTTAAAATGTCTATATTAAATTCATTATATAGTGATCTTTGAATAGAATTATGAGCGTAATTTACGGCAAAATTCTCGACAATATTTTTAAAGATCATAACTAATCGCCTTAAATAAGTTTGGTTTTAAATTGATGTGTTAGGATAGCTAACTTTTAATAAATTTAGCCTTGTGCTAAAGAAAATTTTGGCTTAGCCAGATAAATTTGGCCTATAAATTTTAATTTTTTAAATCTATAAATTTCACATATCGATCAAATTTTAGCCCCAAAGCTTAAGGATTTTACTCCTTGGCTCTTGAGATAATTTTGCTTGAATCAAGCTCAAATCTTATTTTCTCATTTTTTTCACAACCTATTGCTTCTAAATAATAAAATTTACCAATATTACAAAGCGACTTTACATTATAAATTTTAACTGCCTTTTCATCTATCTCGCAAGCCATTTGCTCTTTGCCTTTTACCTCACAAAGTGACTTTGGAAGGGCATTTAGCGCACTTTTATCAACAAGTAAAAATTTATAATCCACATCGCCTATGTTAAATATTTTGGCTGAGTATTTGACAAATAAAAGCGAGTTTGAAACTATCATAAGAATGATCGCAGTATAAAATATAAATGAAAAATCCTTGGTCTCTTTGATGCTAGCTACGCCCAGCATAAATGAGAGCATAAATGAGCAAAATAGCATCCAACGCGCAAAAAACTCACTAAAGTCATTTGAAACAATATTAAGTGCAATAAATAAAGCAACCACCAAGCAAGATAAAACCCATATAGCCAAATTTGATTTATCTTTAAAGCGAACTGCTAAATTTACGACAACATAGGATAGTAAAAGTAGCGATAAAATAGCGCTCCAGCCGTAGTTTAGCTTGAAGGCTGCAAAGGCTAAAATAGCAAATGAGATGAGCGTTAAGATGTAGATGAAATTTGAGTTATAAAAAAATAGAAATTTTGGCTTTTTAAATTTATACTTTTTATCGTCTTTTTGGTATAAAAATGAGATAAAAACGAGAACCAATATCTCAAAAACGGTGACAAATGCGGTCGCACAAAAGAGCAAAATGCCTGTAAATATCATCTCAGCGCTATCTAAACTCGGAAAATAGCCGATCTCAAAGCCAAAATAATAAAAGTAGCAAAGTACGCTGATGATAGGCACGATAAAATTTGAGTGTTTAAAGAAAAAAGTAACACACTCTTTTATAAAATTTGCCTTTAAATTTGCTGAGTACTCACCCAAATGGCTCTCGAAAAATGAGTTTAAAAGTAGCTCATTTTTGACCTTTTCAAGCTCCTCTGGCTCTCTTGATAGCGCCTTTTTGTAAATTTCATAGTTTTGCTCGCCAAAGTCTTTTATGATCTCATCTTTGATATCTAAAATGACAAGAGTGATCTGCTCTTTTATCTCGCCGAGCCTTTTTGAAACTTCAGTAAAATTTGTCCTATTTAGCCTGTCAAAAAGGTCGTTTTCTTCGTTTAAAAGAGCGATCAAACGTGCTTGTTTGCTGCTTCTTATCTCGCAGTTTGAAAAATTTGCCTTTAAGAAATTTACAAATTTTCTAGCGTTTTTTGCACTCTCATCTTTTTCATCTAAAATGTCTTGATAACTCAAATTTACCTTTCTTATTTTTTTCTTGAGATGATTTTACTTGCGTCAAGCTCGAATTTTGTTCCATCTTTTGTCTCTAAATAATAAAACTTACCAAGAGTTGAAATGGCTTTTATATTGTGAAGCCAAATGATATCTCTGTTTTCTTCTGTGTAGGTTATATTATCTTTTGTTTTTAGGTTAGCAGTAGTTTCAATAGTAAAATTATTTTCCTTTGATATGTCCTCTTTGTCTTTTGTTGTATAGCTTAGCTTCTTATCATTATAATTTATGTTTATTGCGTCTTTTATATCGTTACAATTTTTTTCTTCGCATCCGAATTGTATATACTTATGTGAAACATTAGTATAAGATATTGTGTTGTTTTTCTCATCATGTTCCATAGTCAAGTTATTATCAATATATGAGAAAACTGGCTTTTTTCAAATGGAGCTATTTTACTAATATCATAAATTCCTTTTGGTAAAGCACCCAATGCACTTTTTTCAATAGATAAATATTTATATTCAACATTTGCTATGCCAAGCCTATTTGCGAATTCATTTGTTACAAACCAAGAAAGAATTGCAAATACTACAATTATGAAAGCAACTACAAACTGAAGTAAGTCATTATTGTTATAAAAATATTCCAAACCTTTAAAGTATACAAGTGTCATAAGATAAAGTCCAACTATTGAAGAAAAAAACCATCCATTGAAACTAAAATTTTCGGGAAAGATTATTATTAATATAGCAACTTTACATAAAGAGAAAGTTGTAAATTTATCTGTGCAAATAACAATAATCAAATAAATAAATGATCCTATCAAAGAAAACCAAAATAAAACGTCAAGTGATTTGTTTATAATAGTATTTAATGTTGCCATACAAACCAATGTAAAAAGAGGAAGCAAAGAAAGCCCAAAGAAAAATATCCATCCTATATCTTTCTTGTGATAGCCTGGATAACATAAACAAGGCAAAATAAAGAAAAGAGAAATAGTTGCTAGCATAAAAAATAATGATACACCAACATATGCTACATCTGCTCCACCTAAATCAGGAAAATATTTCAACTCAAATCCAAAATATGCAAAATAATAGATCATGCCAACCAAGCTAATGCCAGATAGTATCAATGGATGAAATTTTAAAAGAGCATTAAAATAGTCTTTTACACTTCTTTCTTCAAAAGATTTTGTTAAATAATATTCAAAATATTCACTAGTACGTTTTGATATTTCTTTTGTCTTCTTGTAAATATCTTCATCATATTCCTCTCGGAAATTTTTTTTAATTCCAGAATCTTTTTCTTCAGAGGACTTTATTGCTTGCTCCTTTATTTTGGGTGCAGATTTCTTTTCTTTAAGAGCTTTTGATAGTTCATATTTAATTTCTGAAATTTTAAAACCTATTTGACGTTTTATATCCCTTAATTCATTATAAAAACATCAGGATTACTTTTATCCAAATTACTATACAACCTCTTTTCTTTATTTAAAAGAACTATTAACTGGCTATATTTACTATCATATTTGTCCAAGCCATCAAAATTTTCTCTTAAAAATTTTATGATTTCATCTATCCTAGTAATATTATTTTCTTTCTGTTTTAAAATATCTTGATAATTCAAAGTTATCTCCTATAAAAATTTAACTAGCTAAGCACCTTCGCGATTTCGCTCCAGCCCAAATTCTCAGCAAATTTAGCTGCCGTTTTGCCACTTTTTGTGCGGGTATTTTTATCAGCGCCGTTTTCTAGCAAGAGATTTACAAGATTTAAATTTCCTGCGATCGCCTCGTGGTGAAGCTGCGTATAGCCAAATTCATCGGCATCCGTGACCATACTTAGATGCTCTTTTATATACTGCTCCACCTGTTCATGTGTATTTTTGCTCATTGGATGCTCTATCAAATTTTCAGGGTGCTCTTTTTGCTCGTAAACTACCAAAATATCGTTAAAATCGCCAAAATCAAGCCCCCACTCTTTATCGTGCTCTTTTAGCTCTTTCTTTTGCATGCGTGAGCGCATCGCCTGCACGCTAAATCCGCCGTATGCGCGTCCATCTATCGAAAAGAGCCAGTCACTCATCTCGTCTATCTTTGCGCTTATTTGGTCGCCTAATTTCACGTTTTGCACGCTATCTGGCTCATTTATGAGCGTACCATATATCGTTTCGCCGTCAAATTCCACATCGTCTATCCACATGTGCTCGCCAACTTCTTCGCCATTTACGACATCTAGGAAGCAAATTTTTACCATTGCATAGTCAAGCATAGGTACGATCCTGTGGTGCTCCCAGTAAACCTCACGCCAAAAATATCTAAAGCTCTCTCTGGCCTGCTCAAACGCACGCTGCATATAGTCTTCATCGCTACTTACAAAATAGATAGGCATTTGCTTGCCAAGATCGATTTGCTTACCGAGAATTTTCTTAAAAAAGCTCATTTTTTGTCCTTCTTTTTATTTTAGATAGATCAAATTTAAATAAAGCGATAAGGCGAAATTTCACCCACGAATACGTCAAATTTTAAATACAAAAACTATGCGAAATTTCGCAAATTTAGTCCAAAATCCTACAAAATTTTAAATATAAAAGTCGCGCAGTCATTTCGTGAAATTAGGCGAGGCGATTTAAATTTTTGTGATGGGAGTTACCGAGTTGGTAATGACCGAGTAAAAATTTAAATCAACGACGCATAATAAAGCGAAAAAGTGCGTTATTTTAGATTTTTAAAGCTTATTGGAAGTTCTAAATTCAACTCCCTAACGAGCTTTATGCACTCCTGCAGATCATCTATGCTCTTACTTGTCACTCTGATCTCTTCGCCCCTGATCTGCGCGCTCACCTTGATCTTTGAGTCTTTGATCGCTTTGGTGATCTTTTTTGAGTTTTCAGCGTCAAGTGTGTCGTTTAGTTTTAGCGTCGCTTTTAAATTGCCCCCACTCGCTGGCTCTCTTTTTGTTTCTGTGATCGCCACTGGTGGGATGTTGCGCTTGATGAGCTTTGAGATCACGATATCTTTTAGCGCGTCGATCTTGTTATCACTTGAGCTAAGAAGCGTGATAAATTTTTCTTTTTCGTTTAGCTCGACTTCGGCCACAAGCCCTTTAAAATCATATCTCGCAGCGATCTCTTTTTTTGCCGTCTCAAGAGCGTTTTTAACCTCCATCATATCGACCTCGGCACTTATATCAAAACTATGCTCAGTTGCCATTTTTATCCTTTCAAATTTATTTAAATAGCCCTCTGATCTTCTCAAAAAGCGACTTTTTACCAGTTTCTTCTTGCTTTACTGCCTCGCTAATCTGCTGCACAGCGATCTGTGCGTAGATGATAGCACCCTTTGGATCGCAGTTAAAGAGGTTTGAATATGAGCTTGATTTGTTTAGATCAAGTGGATTTGGCTCCACGACCTCGGTGACCTCAAGTAGGCCTGTTCCTAGCTTGTATGCATAGTTTAGTGCATCTAAAAATGCAGGTAAATTTTGCGCGTAAAAGCCATCAATCGCCTCTTTTATCTCGCCACCTGCTTCATAGTCAGCCTTTAGTTTAGCTACGTTTTTAGCGTTTACGTAAGCGCCACAGCAGTAGTTTTCGGTGATCTCATTATAAATTTCGCCACTAAATTTATCCAAAAACTCGCTTGGTAAAATTTCTCGCCAGTTGCTGATGTAGTTTTTAAATTTCTCATTTTGGCGCGCCAAAGAGCTTAACGCTGTGCCCCGAGTGTAGAAATATTTTCTAAAAAATCCTTGCGTGACGGCGATACAAAAGCCGTGAGTTTTGTTAAAAATTTCATCGTCTTTATACTGCAACGCAGCGCTTAGCGTATCTTTGTACTTTTGCGCGTAAAATTCCTCTACGCCAGCCTTGCTAGCAAGCGCTAAAACCTCTTCAAATTTACCAGCCCTTGCAAGCTCAAGTGCCTCAAAATACCACTTTGAAATTTCATCTTCGCTAATGGCGTGATAGCTTATATCATAGCCCATTATCTGCTCTCATTGATGAAATTTTCGATGTTTGCGACGATCTTTGTGATGAGCGTCTTTCTAGCCTCCAAGCTGCCCCATGCCACGTGTGGCGTGATGAGTAGATTTTCTTTGTTTTTTACATTTAAAAATGGGCTATTTTCGCTCATCGGTTCGCTTTCTAAAACGTCGGTACCAAAGCGTAAATTTCTCTCATCTATCGCCCTTGCCATCGCCGCTTCATCCACTATGCCGCCACGTCCTAAATTTAGCACTATCGCCTCATCTTTTAGCAAATTTATCTCATTTATACCTAGTAAATTTCTAGTCTTTTCATTTAGTGGTGCGTGGATAGTGATGATGTCACTACCTCTTAGTAGCTCATCTAAGCTTTTTTGCACAAATTCGCTATTTTTATTTGCTCCGCTTGTCGAGTAGTAGCTTACTTTTGCGCCAAATGCACGTGCCACTGCCGCCACACCGCGCCCTATCTCGCCAAGTCCGATGATGCCAAATTCTTTGCCTGCGATCTCGCTGATATCTGCGCCAAGATAGGTGAAAATTTCACTCTTCACCCACTCGCCATTTTTTACGTAGTGGTCATAAAATTTGATGCGATTTGTTAGCTCAAAAAGCATGGCAAATGTGTGCTGCACGACGCTTGCAGTAGAGTAGCCAGCGACGTTTTTCACAGCTATATTTTTAGCTTTTGCATGCTCTAGATCTACGTTGTTCATACCAGTTGCGCTTATGCAGATAAGCTTTAAATTTGTCGCATCCATCACGGCTTTGTCGATGACGACCTTGTTTGTGATGACGATATCAACGCCCTTTAGACGTGGCACGACCTCATCGCTTTTGGTTTTTTGGTAGCTGATAAACTCGCCAAATTTCTTAAAAACACTAAGATCAACGTTTTCGCCAAGCGTGGCCGCGTCTAAACAAACGATCTTCATCTTTAATCCTTAATGAAATGTCCTACAAATTTAGAGTAGTTATCTAAAATTTTGCCGCCCTTTCTATATCCAAGCGCGCACGCTTCATAAGCGTAAAATACGCCTGCTTGGTAGCTCTCGCCCCCCTCATCTTGGTTAAACTCGTAAAATTCTTGATAGATGGCTTTGTTTGAGTCGTATTCGCCATCGTTGCTTGCTATTTGTGCGCCGTTTTCATCGTGTATCGAGACGTTTGCACCTTCTCTGCCAAATACCGGCTTTTTCACATATTTTTTACCTTTTAGCGGCTCGTTTGAGGTCTCAAGCAAGAGCGGGTGATTAGGATAAAGATCCCAAAGGATTTTTAAAATCCCTTTGCTTTGGAAAAGCAGCGTGTAGGCTGGATTTATGATAATAGCTTTTTGATTTTTGACGATGTTTGAAAGTATTAGAGCCAGCTCGCCCTCATCGATCGCTATGCTCTCCCAAGGGACAAGCTTGAACCAGTACTCAAAATTTGCATCGCCTTTAAAAATGCCCTCATCATCGTTAAAAACGACCTCATCAACGTAGGCAAAGTCTGTTACAAAGCCAACCTCTTTTGCGATGTATTGCAGTAGTTTTACGGTTTGCTCGTCCTCGATACTGCCAGCGATGCTGCTAAATAGTATCCCCCAGCCCTCGTAAAGCTCATCAAAGTCCGCATCCTCGTCGCCAAGCGTGATAAGGCGTTTGAAATTTTGCTTTAGCGACTCGTAAAGGTCGTTAAACTGGGCTGCTTCGTCCATGTGATTTAGCTTTAGCATCGCCCACTGGATGATCGCCGTCTCAAAAACTGCCGTTGGCGTGTCGGCGTTAAACTCAATGAGCTTTATAGGCTTACCATCAAGCCCGCCAGCTAGGTCAAACCTGCCGTAAAGGTGCCAATGAACGTCATTTTCCCAGCTATTTTTGATGATATCAACAAGGTTAAATGGTATGCCTATCTCATGAAAAAGGTTGTTGTCGATCACGTGTTGAGCGGCATTTACATACATATCATATAGCTCGTTTGCCGCCTCATAGTAGGCATTTGCCTCTTTTTCGCTTACTTGCACGATCTCATCAGCGATATACGAGCTGTTGTCGTTATCTGTATGCCATGCAAAGCCGATTTTCTCCATAAATTCGTTGTTTAATGGGGTGATTTTTCTTAAATTTATCATTTTCAGCCTCCAAAGCTTGATGAGCTAGAGCCTGACTTTGAGCCACCACCGAAAAATCCGCTCTTTCCACCGCCGCTTCTTGCAGCAGAATTTGCAGCTTTTTGCTTATTAAAACTATCCACACTTCTTGTGTAGGCACTTGGATTTTTATATGTGCTTTGGCGATTTGCTTGGAAATTTTGGTTACCAAAGAGCTTACTGCCTATCCAGCTACCAA
The DNA here is from genome assembly GCF_902460705.1 of Campylobacter concisus. GTDB lineage: Bacteria > Campylobacterota > Campylobacteria > Campylobacterales > Campylobacteraceae > Campylobacter_A > Campylobacter_A concisus_Z. The sequence goes on from NZ_CABPUP010000004.1 coordinate 109,684, forward strand.
GTATCGCGCCAGCTGCTGAGGCAAGGATCGTCTCGCCAAGGCTTAGCCCACCGCTACTTAGCTGTGCGTCGCTAGTCCTTGTCAAATTTGAAGTGTTATTGTCGATCTTTGCATTTGCTTGCGCTAGAAGCTTATCGATCTCGTCTTTGCTTAGCACGCGCTCAGTGCCGTTCATATCTTTTAGCACGACCCTAGTTTCGGTGCTTGGATACTCTTCTAAGATTTTATAAACGCCAGGCGCGCTCTCTTCGATGATGACAAAGGCGCCATTTTTTTGCGCAACTTCGTTTAGTGCGTTTTCATCACCGCCATCGTCGCTCCCACAACCTGCAAGTCCAGCCATGATAATGGCACCAAATCCTCCAACCGCAGCATAAGTTGCTATCTTTTTAATGTGTTTCATATCTCTCCTATCAACTCTTTTAAATTTTTATGTCTTCTAACAAGTATCACGCCGCGTTTAAATTTGATAAATTTGGAGTGATGTATCGCTTTTATTATCTTTTCACTGATCTTTTTTGTCGCTTTTGGCTTTAAATTTAACTCCTTTAGATATTCGCTTAAATTTATCCATTTTGACTCATCCTCTATCTGCGCATCTATCGCCACTTCGCTTGCGGCACTTTCGTTTTTAGGTGCTAAAAGTGGTCTTTGCATGGCGTTTAGAAACTGCATGAGCTTCTCGTCTCTGTCCTTGTAAATTTGCAAAATTTCATTTTTGCGCTCGATGAGCATCTGCTCTTTTTCTTTAAAAAGCCTATCTTTATCGGCTTGCAAGTTTAAATTTAAGCTCTTTAGCTCATTTAGCTCATTTAGCAAATAGCTTACAAACTCGTCGTTTTGGGATTTAGGTTTTGTGCTTTTTGGGGCGGTTTTTGTGGGTTTTTCGCTACTTGGTTTCTCATCAAGGATGACAAATTTTGTGCCATTTTCAATGACTGTATTTATCGAACCACGGCGGATTCTATTATAGACTGCTTCTTTTGTTATGCCTAAAATTTCTGCAGCTTCGTTTATAGCTAGCTTTTGCATCGAATTTCCGTTTAAAATAAAATAAAAAATTTGCTTTGATTATAAAAAAATAAGGCTAAAAGAAGAGTTAAACAAAGAGAGCGGGGCCCTCTTTGTCTTGGTTTTAGAGTCTTGACTCGTAGCGTCTAAGCATATAAAGACGTTTAAGCATTTTCTTGCGAGCAGCAATTTTTTGTTTTTTGCGGATCTCAGTTTTAGGCTCAAAGAAGCGTCTAGCTCTTGCTTCAGTTACTACTAAGTTACGATCAGTTTGTTTTTTAAACTTTCTGTAACCCTCATCAAATGACTCGTTAGGATGTACCTTAATACCAGGCAACGTCCTCACCACCTTTCAGATTAAAATAAACCGTGAGTATAGTTTAACTTTCATAAATTTAAGCTTTTAACTATTTTTTTTTAAAACTCTTTTAATGCCATAAGCTTTATAATCATAAAATTTCAAAAAAGGCTTATTATGTCAAAGGATTTTCATCTTAGCTACGCCAAGAGGCGTTACATTTTTTTCGCCTGTATTACGCTATTTGTCTTTGTTTTGCCATTTATCAGGGTAAATGATGCACAGTTATTTTTGCTAAGTTTTGATAAAAGTAGAGTTGATCTCTTTTTTACAAAATTTGATATGCAAGAGCTGTACTTGCTACCATTTTTATTTATTATTTTGTTCTTAAGCATATTTTTTCTAACGACACTTGCAGGGCGCGTTTGGTGCGGTTGGAGCTGTCCGCAAACTATTTTTAGAACGATATTTCGTGACCTTTTGCAAACTAAAATTTTAAAGATTAGAAAAAATATCCAAAATAAACAAAATGAGCCAAAAGGACAAATTTTAAAGCGTACTTTAGCAGTTGGAATTTGGTGCGTTTTAGCTCTTATTATTTCGGCGAATTTTTTATGGTATTTTGTACCACCGCTTGATTTTTTTGCTTATTTAAAAGAGCCAAGTGAGCACGGAGTTTTACTTGCATTTTGGCTTATTATAGCTATTTGGTTAGTTTATGATGTCATCATTTTAAAAGAAAATTTTTGCATTTATGTTTGTCCTTACGCTAGGGTGCAATCGGTGATGTTTGATAACGATACGATCCAAGTTATTTACAATCAAAAAAGAGGCGGCGTAATCTATAATGGACAAGAGAAATTTAAAAAGCCAAAAGAAGAGGGTGCGCTGTGTACTGGCTGCGAGGCGTGCGTAAGAGTATGCCCAACGCACATTGATATAAGAAAAGGTATGCAGCTTGAATGTATAAATTGTCTAGAATGTAGCGATGCTTGTGCTAAAGTGATGAAGCATTTTTATGAAAGTTCACTTATTGAGTGGAGAAGTATAAATTCTATAAAAGAGCAAAAAAGAGTCAAAATTTTACGCTTTAGAACGGTTGCTTACCTTGTCATTTTGGGTATTGTCTTAACAGCTGGGGTATTGATGAGTGGCAAAAAAGAAAGCATGCTTTTAAATATAAATAGAACAAGCGAGCTTTATAAAATTTTAGACGAAAATGAAGTTGAAAATTCTTACGTATTTTTGGTGCAAAATACACAAAATAAAGAGCATGCATTTTACTTTGAAGTAGATGATAAGAATATAGAAATTTCTCGTCCAAATAAGCCATTTATATTAAAAGCAGGTGCAAAACAACGAGTCATTGTCACATTAAAATCAAAAAATGAAAATTTAAGCGATAAAGATCTTTTAAAACACATAAATATAAAAGCCTATGCCACCGATGAGCCGGCTATCAGCGTGCAAAGGCAAAGTGCTTTTATCTATCCTAAAAGATGATAAAATGGCAAAAATTTAACAGGAAGCAAGATGGCGATCTCAGAAAAGGGTAAAAAAAGATACGAACTTATCGTAAAAACAGCACTTGAGCTATTTTTAGAAAAAAGATACGAAAAGACAAGTTTAAGCGATATTGTAGCGATAAGTGGTGGATCACTTTCTAGCATTTACACGTTTTTTGAGAACAAAGAGGGGCTTTTTGAGGCGATCGTTGAGCAAGAGATAGATAGCCTTATAAAAGAGATCGATGAGAAAATAGATCTTAAAATTTCTCACAGCTTGGAGGAATTTTTAACCAAATTTGCAACCATAACATTTTCTATTACTTGCAGTAAAAGGCATATCTCTCTTGGTAGGATAATGATGAGCGAGGGTTCTAAAAATGGTAGCAAACTTGGTAAGACGTTTTTGGATCAAATTTTAAAAAAGATTGATCTTGTGCTTATAAATTTCTTTGAAAGAGACGAAGTAAAAGCTAAGCTTGACTCAAAATTTTCAGCCAAATTTGCTGCAAAGTACTTTATACAAAGTGTGATTGGGGCTTATTACTACGATTCGCTTTTGATAAATGAAGAACCAAAGCTTAGTGTAAAAGAGCGTAAAAAGCATGTTGGCTTGTGTGTTGAGTTGTTTTTAAATGGAGTTAGTAAAAAATAAAATTGACTTTTTATTTGTTTTCTAATAGAATCTAGAACTTTAAATTTTTGTAACAATTATTACAAAAACTAAATATGATATTAAAATTTAAAATTAAGAGAGGTTTTTATGGCAAATTTTAAAAGTGCTCTTGTGCTTTCGGTTGCAGTTTTATTTCTAAGTGGTTGTTTTGAAAATAAAGAGAATAAAGCGGCAGCAGGCCACCAGATGCCGCTATCTCATGTGGATATTTTTACTGCACAAAAAACAGACATACCTATTAGTTTTGATTACACTGCAACGGTTACAAGTAGTCAAGATGTTATTATCTATCCAAAAGTTGGCGGAACTATCATAAAGCAGTTTTTCAAGCCAGGAAGTAAAGTAAAAGCGGGCGATAAGTTATTTTTGATAGATCCAGAAAAATATCAAGCTAGCTTTGACTCACTTGATGCCTCTGTTGGAGTAGCAAATGCAAATTTAAAAAATGCCGAGACCGAGTTTAAAAGAATTTCTGCCCTTTATAAGAAAAATGCAGTCTCTCAAAAAGACTATGACGCAGCAGTTGCAGCCTATGACATTGCAAATGCGAATTTAGTAAGTGCAAAAGCAAATTTAAAAAATGCAAAAATAGATCTTGGCTACACGACTATCATAGCGCCATTTGATGGCGTAGTGGGTGATAACCAAGTAGATGTTGGCTCGCTTGTCATAGCAAACCAAACAAAGCTTGTAAGACTTACAAAAATAAATCCTATTGAAGCAGAATTTTATATCGCTGATGTGGATAATCTAAGCAGAAAAGCAAATTTAGATAGTGGCGCTTGGCAGCAACTAAATAGCGAGGCTGTTTTAAATTTAAACAATGAAGGTTTTACTGGCAAGGTGACATTTATAGATAATGTCGTAAATACCGCAACTGGCAGCGTTTTAGCAAAGGCTAGCTTTGATAATAAAGAGGGTAAAATTTTACCAGGTGCGTTTGGTCATATAAAGATGAGCGGCTTTGTTCAAAAAAATGCCTTTAACATCCCACAAGTTGCCCTTCAACAAAGCGCTACAAACTCTTATGTTTTAGTCGTAAAAGATGGCAAAGTAAGCCAAAAAAATGTAAAAACAGGATATCAAACAAAAAATATGGTAGCAGTCACTGAAGGTCTTGAAGAGGGAGATAAGATAATCGTTAATAATTTCATTAAAATCGGAGTTGGTGCACCAGTTGAAACTGATAAAGACCTAAGTGCGGAATTTATAAACGGCAAAGATGCAAACGCTACAAGTAGCAAGTAAAGGCAGATAGATGTTTTCAAGATTTTTTATAAACCGCCCGATATTTGCAACTGTTATATCTATCATCATAGTTATAGCAGGTTTTATGGGTATCAAGGGGCTTCCTATAGAGGAGTATCCAAGTCTTACTCCACCTACTGTCTCTGTAAGTGCGACATATAGCGGTGCTGATGCACAGACTATCGCCGACTCAGTCGCAAGTGCGATCGAAGATCAGATAAATGGCGTTGAAAATATGTTATATATGCAAAGTACCTCAAGCTCAGCAGGTACTATGAATATAAGCGTATATTTTAAGATCGGCTCATCGTCAAAACAAGCTACGATCGATGTAAATAACCGCGTGCAAGCTGCTCTTTCAAGGCTGCCTCAAGAAGTGCAAAATATGGGCGTAACGGTTCGCGAAAGAAGTGGCTCGATCCTTCAAGTTGTTGGCTTTACAAATCCAAATATGAATTTGATCGAACTATATAACTATGTAAATTTAAATATTGCTGATGAGATAAAAAGGGTTAGTGGTATCGGTGATACAGTATTGATAGGTACTAAAGAGTATTCTATGAGAATTTGGCTAAAGCCAGACAAGCTTGCTCATTTTAAACTAACTCCAAGCGACGTCATTTCTCAAGTAAAAATTCAAAACTCACAATACGCCGCTGGTAAGATAGGCGAACAGCCATCGGATGGTGGTAATCCTTATGTTTATTCTGTTCGTACCGATGGACGTCTTAAAAATGCAGCTCAGTTTGGCGATATAATAATTAAAAGTTCCGATGGATCAGTGTTGAAGCTAAAAGATGTAGCTACTATAGAGCTTGGAGCAGCTAGCTATGCTAACGACGCGATGTTAAACGGCAAACCGGCTATTCCTCTTTTGCTATTTTTACAAAACGATGCGAATGCTCTTGCTACCGCAAATGCTGTAAAAGAAAAGCTTAACGAGCTAAAGAAAACTTATCCTGTTGGCCTAGAGCACACCATAGCTTATAATCCAACAGAATTTATAGATGTTTCAATTGATGAGGTTATAAAAACTTTCATTGAAGCGATGGTACTCGTCTTAATCGTAATGTACTTTTTCTTAAAAAGTTTTCGGGCGACTATCATTCCGATGCTTGCTGTGCCAGTTTCTATCATAGGTACATTTGGCGGACTTTATGTGATGGGCTTTAGTATAAATTTGATCACGCTTTTTGCCCTGATCCTTGCCATCGGTATCGTCGTAGATGACGCTATTATCGTCATAGAAAATGTCGAGAGAATTTTACATGAAGATAAAGATATAAGCGTAAAAGACGCGACATTTAAAGCAATGGAGGAGGTGCAAACTCCGGTTATCTCTATCGTACTCGTGCTTTGCGCAGTTTTCGTACCAGTTTCATTTATGGAGGGCTTTGTTGGCGTTATACAAAAGCAGTTTGCTCTAACGCTTGTTGTTTCTGTTTGTATCTCAGGCTTTGTTGCTCTTACTCTTACGCCAGCGCTTTGTGCGGTTATGCTTAAGAAACAAGAGAGTAAGCCATTTTGGATAGTTCAGAAATTTAACGACTTTTTTGACTTTAGCACTAGACTCTTTACGGCCGGAGTGGCTAAAATTTTAAGGCATATTATTATTAGCTTTATTGTAATTGGTATTTTAGGATTTGCCACTTATAAGCTATTTGATGCTGTGCCAAAAGGACTTGTGCCTTCAGAAGACAAGGGTGCTTTAATGGTTATCACCTCACTTCCGCCTTCAACAAATATGCTAAAGACAAAAGAAGAAGTAGTCTCGATTAGCAACGCCATTTTAAGCAATCCAAATGTTGAGTTTACTATAGCTTTTGCAGGTTATGACATACTAGCTAGCTCGCTTAGAGAAAACTCAGCCGTTAGCTTTATAAAGCTAAAAGATTGGAGTGAGAGAAAAGGCGCTAACAATGGAGCTGATGCATTAGCTGGCCAGTTTAATGGTATGCTTTGGAGCTCAAAAAACTCAATGACATTTGTTGTAAATTTACCACCTATCATGGGTCTATCAATGACTGGTGGCTTTGAGATGTATCTACAAAATAAAAGCGGTAAGAGTTACAACGAGATAGAAGCAGATGCTAGAAAAGTATCAGCAATAGCCAATGCAAGGCCTGAACTAACAAATGTCAGAACCACGCTTGAGACAAATTATCGTCAGTTTAAGATAACAGTTGATAAAGAAAAAGCTAAATTATTTGGTGTAAGCGAGAGTGAAATTTTTAGCACAGTAGCAGCTACTTTTGGCTCTTACTACATAAATGACTTCAATCTTGCTGGTAAATCTTACCGAGTATATGCAAGAGCTGAGGAAAGTTTTAGAAATAATCCTGAGGATCTAAGAAAAATTTTCGTCCGCTCATATGATGGCGGCATGGTGCCACTAAATTCAGTAGCAACACTTACAAGAACTATCGGACCTGATATCGTTGATAGATTTAACCTCTTTCCATCAGCTAAGATCATGGGTGATCCAAAACCTGGCTACACGTCAGGCGATGCGATCAGAGCGATCCAAGAGGTCGTAAATGACACGCTAAGTAGCGAAGACTACGCTATAAGCTGGGCGGGAACGGCGTATCAAGAGGTAAATTCTCAAGGAACGGGCACGGTTGCTTTTATCTTTGGTATGATCTTTGTCTTTTTGATCCTTGCAGCTCAGTACGAAAGATGGCTCATCCCGCTTGCAGTCATCACAGCCGTACCATTTGCGGTATTTGGCTCGTTGCTAGCTGTTTGGATAAGAGGGCTAACAAATGATATCTACTTTGAGATCGGACTCTTGTTGCTTATTGGTCTAGCGGCTAAAAATGCTATTTTGATCGTAGAATTTGCTATGCAAGAGCGTGATAGTGGTAAGAGTATATTTGACTCAGCGATAAATGCAGCCAAACTTCGCTTTAGACCAATTGTAATGACATCAATTGCATTTACTCTAGGCGTCTTCCCGATGGTTATAAGCACAGGCGCAGGCGCTGCATCTCGCCACTCATTAGGAACTGGCGTGGTTGGTGGCATGATCGCTTCTACGACGATAGCTATATTTTTTGTGCCAATGTTTTACTATTTGCTTGAAAATTTAAATGAGAAATACTGGAAAAAGGGAGCAAAAAAAGATGAAAAATAAGGCGTTTATACTTATAACGGCAGCGTTTTTAGCTGGTTGCTCATTTCGTCCAGATATGCCAAATGTAGATACAAATTTCACATCTACTTACACTTATGAGACAAGCGATATAAGGGATCTTTGGTGGAGAGAATTTAACGATGAAAATTTAAATTCTCTAGTGGAAAATGCACTTGAGAAAAATACAAATTTACGTGTTGCTTATTTAAATTTAGAGAAAGCAAAGGCAAGCCTTGGTGTAGCTGAGGCAGATTTGCTTCCTGGTATAAATTTAAATGTAGGCTACGAAAAAGCAAAAAGTAGCGGTGAAACGTATACTAAACAACCACAAACTCGTTATAGAAAATCAGATATAAATTTAGGATTAAACTATGAGATCGATCTTTGGGGTAGAGTAAGAAATAATGTAGCAGCAGCCGAAGAAAGCCTAAATGCAACCAAATTTGACTACGATAGTGCGAGACTAAGCATCAGCTCAAGTGTTGCAAAAAGCTACTTTGCGTTAGTTTCATTAAATATGCAAGAAGCTGTGCTAAGAGAGACTTTAAAAACCTATGAAGACACGCTAGCGCTTCGCAAAACACAGCTTGATCTTGGAAGCATAAACGAGATGACTTATTTGCAAAGCAAGGCAGCAGTAGAAAGCGCTAAGACCAATCTTACTTCTATATTAAATGCAAAGTCAAAAGCTATCACCTCACTAGCTATCTTGACTGGTAAAAGTAATAATGAAATTTTAAATGGAGCTGTTGCTAGTTCGCAAAATTTACCAGCTTCTCCCGAGATAAGTGCTGGCATTAGCTCTGAAATTTTGCTAAGAAGAAGTGACGTGGCAAAGGCACTAGCTGATTTAAAAGCTACAAATGCACTTGTTGGTGTTGCAAGGGCTGAGTATTTTCCTACGATTTCACTTACTGGACTTTTTGGCTTTTCAAGTATTGATTTTGAAAATATCTTTGTTGGAAATGCCAATACATGGAGCATAGGGGGCTCTTTAGCACAGAAAATTTTTGATTTTGGTAGGACAAAAAATAATGTAGCAGTGGCTAAAACAAATGAACAAATTGCCGCTGTTAATTATGAAGCAGCGGTAAAATCGGCTCTTGGCGAAGTAAGAGATGCGCTTGTTTCAAGGCAAAATGCAAAAATTTCTTTGGAACAAGTGAAAAATTTGCTAAAATCCCAACAAAGAATTTACTCGCTTGCTAAAGAGCAATATGATGCTGGCTATATTGGACATTTAGAGCTTCTTGATGCGGAGAGAAATTTGCTTCAGGCAAAATTACAAGACGTCTCAGCAAAGCTTGATGAGGTCGATAGCGCAGTCGAAGTTTATAGAGCTTTTGGTGGCGGTTTTAAGTTAGAAAAATAATTAAAAAGGAGAGAAATTGGGAACTAAGATATTAAATTTCTTGTTTTCTTGGGGATTTTTTGTTTTTGCTATCGCTCTTGGCGTAGCATTATGGTTTGCGATAAATTACGTGGATACATTTAGGCTTGAGTCAAGCTTTTATGATATCGGTGAGATATTTATGATGGCAGCTGTTTTTTGTATTGCCTTTTATGTGATCGCAGCAATATTTGTTATTCCTATTAGAGCGATCAAAAAATCTTAATCTTTCATCTAAGGACAAAATCCTTAGATGAACTTCTTGACTTTATTGTGTAAAATTCTTAGATTTTTGATTATTTATTTTAAAAATTTATTTATGAAATTTACCGCATTTATATTACTACTTCTAACAAGTATATTTTTAATAGCTTGCTCAGCTAATCAAGCAAATAAAAAGATAAGTAACTCTGAACTAGAAAACTTAGCTAAACAATATGGTGGAGTATATATATTTAATCAAAAATTTGTTGATGAGATAGAGAGAAGAGAAAAAGAAAGAGAAGAGCTAGCCAAAAATTTAGGTGATAAAATAAGATCAAATCCTAGAAAGATAAAACAAGGTGATAAATTTATAACAATATATGATGTAGACATGACCTTGGTAAATCAAAAACTCCCTCAAATCCTTTCAAATGGTAAACCATATTTTCTAGGTGGAACATCTAGTAAAATTTCACAAAGTTGTTATGAAAAAATTTATAGCTTCATAGGTCATGAGAATTTAAAAAAATATGAACCTTGGATATTTTCAAATTTATATTACAAAGATAAAGAGGATAATATAGTTCAAATTTCATGTACTGTAGTTTATGAAAGAGTAAAAACACAGTATGGACTATTTGGAGATGAAGGCAGAGGCTTTAGTTTTAAAAAAAATAGCTTTGAAAGTCTTGGTGGTGGAAACAAATTCATTCTAACAAACAACAAATTTATAAAAGCAAACAAGGACAAGTAAGTGCAAACTAAAAAATCAAATAAAGAGCTAATAAATTGCTTTAAAGACTATATTGATATAGCTGATGCAAGTTATGCAATGCTTCATAATGTATTTGAGAATGAAAGAAATGGACTTGA
>NZ_CABPUP010000004.1:123055-133536 GCF_902460705.1 Campylobacter concisus
CAATGGAATTTTTATACTTCCTGCTGGTAAAGCAGGTCCTGTTGCTTCAGCTCCAGCTCCAGCCCCAATAGCACTTCCTCCACTTACACCAAAGCTATTATCTCCACCTGCTGCTAGAGATAAAGCATCTATGCTTCCTACATTAGCATTGATGTTACTAATGTGGCCTCCTTCTGCAAAGCTAGTAGAAGATAAGCTTACGCCATCTCCACCATTACCACCTGCTTGTGGACCACCTGCTGCAGTTTCTTCTAGAGCATTAAGATCTGTTCCCTTTAAGATGGCTTGTTGTAAAGCTGAGATATCAGCTACTGTTTCGTTATTATTAGAGTCTTGATCTAGAGTTAGAGTATCTTTACCTATTAAAGTTATATCTTTACCATCAGTTTGAGTTATTGTTACTTTAGAGTTAGAACCCTCTGTAACTATCTTTTCACCTTGGTATACAATATCTCCTACACTTAATTGTCTTACCTCTCCTGTTAGGTCATTAAGTGCTCTTGCTATTCCTCCGTTTATACTTTTAACTACTCCGGCTTCTTTGGCCATCATGCTCTCCTTATTGTTTATAGTATTTGAAATTTTGAATGAATTATATAAATTTTAGAAGTATATGTCTATTGTACTGGGGTACAATGTTGAAAAATTTGTGTGGCTAGCTTTTATATTAGCTCTAAATTTAGCCTTTGCCTTTAAAATTCTTAGTTTTAGTTTTAGCAGAGATTGATTTTATTTAAAAATTTAAAGACCTACTAAAATACAAAGTAAGTCTTTAAATATGATCTTATAAAGCCTTTATATCTCCACCGATAACTCTTAGCCCTCTACTATCAAATATCGCCTTTACGCCAGCTACTTCTATAACGACGCTTGATCCTTCTATCGTTACTTTTGTGCTACCTACTTGATGGATTATCTTATCTTTGGCATTTACCTCATAAGTCGTCTCTATATTGCTAAATTTTGAATCAGCGATCTCTGTGTGCTGGGCAGCTGTTTTTGTTGTGAAATTTGACTTAGCATTTATATCAATGTAGCTATTTGCCTGAAGCACAATATGCTCATTACTAAATTCATTTATACCTTTTTGTGAATTTAGCTTATAGCCACCATCTATATTTTGCTCTTTTGTGCCTTTTATCTCTCTCATCTCATCATTATGTATGGTAGTATTAAGATTTGATTTTACTTCTACAAATTTATCATGTCCTACAAATTCATGACTATTTTGGCCTACTCTTGTGTTATTATCAACAGCTACATTTAGCGTATTTGAGACGCCTACTACTGTATCTTTTGAAAGTCCAACTGTTGTTAGATACTCGCCTCCGACATTTACGTTTTTAGCAAGATCTATCGTCTGGATGTGGGCTTTTTTTACTCGTTCAGTATAACTTCCATGTACTTGTGAACTTTTGTCATTTAGTATTGTTTGAGAAAAGTCGTTATTTACAAGCTCGTCATAATCCTTTTCTGCTTTTACATAAATTTGCTCTTTATTTTTTAAATTTGATAAAGTGATCTCGTTTATACCGGTCTCATTTGCACCGATTGTCTTTGAGCTAAGAGATGTTTGGTGATAGTTACTATCTACATTTACAAGTGGCGTATTTGAGGCATTATATAGGCTGCCACTTACCACTGGGTTATCTATGTCATTTTGTAAAAACGAGATGATAACCTCATCGCCAATCCTTGGTATAGCAAAAAATCCTGAGCTATTGCTAGCAATAGGCGTTATCACTCTTAGATAAGCACTCTTATGATAGCTTGCGTTGATGGCATCGTCTTTATCGATTATCTCTTGCGTACTAAAAGCATTTAACCTCACCTTTACTCTACCATAGCTATCAGTATGGATCGTGTTATTTTGGCTGTTTAGCCCATCTTGACCGACTACAAGGCCTAGCGTGATGTCTGGTGCTTTTGGCTTTTGCTTGTAGCTTGGGACAAATTTCACACTACTTGGAATGATGCTTATCTCATTTGTGTATGAGCTTATAAATTTTTTATCTTTAAATGGGACATTATCGCCTAAATTTAAGGTATTTTCTAAAACGCTCTCATCAATATAAGTATGCTTTAAAGCTATTATTTTAAACTCATATTCGCCCTTGCTAGCATCAATAGCTACCGAGATATTATCATTTAAATTTAGTGCAAATACATTTGAACTAGCGGTAAATTCTTTTAAAAGCATATCACTTCTTAGTTTCTTAAGGTAGGTGCTAACTTCAAGCAAGCTAGTGTCGCTAAATGAATACTCATCTAAATTTATATGCTTGTCATAGATATTTACCTGCTCGTCAAATATCTTTTCATTTTTACTCTCTAGCACATTTGGATAAGCTGTATTTTGAAAAGAGTGCGTAAAGCTATTTGCCTTTAGTGTCTCACTCTTTGTTATTTTATTTATGTGTTCGGTTGCTAGATTATTATTCAAATTTACATTAAAGCTTACTTTTCTAGCTTCCTTGCCGTTACTTATGTCACTTGAAGTAAAATTTTCATTTTGATTGCTATAAGCTAGTATAAATGTATCATGAAAATAAATTTTTTCATTGTCTTCATAAAAATATATACCGCTATCATGGCAAAGTCTTGTTATAAAGGCTAGGTCGCTCTCATTGTACTGGGCTATAAATTCTCTCTTGTTGTAGTTATTTTTGATATTTGAGAAGTCCAGCTCTTTGGTTAGCCTTTGTTTATTAAAAGCCAAAATATCTTTTACTACTTCTAAAATACTCTGGTCTGTATAAATTCTATTTGCTCTATTTATGCTTAGTCTATATAGTGGTGAAGTTAACTTGAATTTAAAGAAGTATTTTTTATCTATATTTGTACTAGTCTCATCGTCTACGCCAAGATACTCTACATCGCTTACTATTCCACTAAAGTGCATGTCGTTTGAGCTACCATCTGGAACGATATTTTTATTTGTTGAAGACGGCCTTTTTATGCTTAGCTTTATATTTTTATCAAGATATTTATATATGCTTGAGTAACTTTTATCGTTATTGTAGATGGTGTCTAAATTTTCATAAAGCGGGTTTTTCACCAAATTTATATAAGCAAAGCACTCTATGCTAAATATACTTTCTAAATTTTCATAAATATCTGCACGTGTAACTATAAATTTATCGTTTGACTCGTTTGCTATCTGAAGAGTTGAGAAAGTATCGTTAGATACGCCGTAGTCCACAAAGCCATCTGTTGCCACTGAGTTACCGGATGCTAGCATGACAGGCTTAGTCAGTGATGATGTTGGCGATGTTAAATTTTTGTCCATTTGTTGCTCTTTCAATCTTTTTTCGTTTTCTTCTTCTCTAAGTTTTTTAAAGTATTTCTTTTCTGGTTCTTTAATATTATAAAATCTATTAACTTCTTCTTCTATTCCACCACGTTCAGCTTCTTTGTTTATTTTTTCTTTAAGATTAGCATCTTTATCTATATAATTTTTGGCGGCATCTGCATTTCCTTTAAAAATCTCTCCAATAATTGGTATTTTTGAGAAAGGATAAGAAAAGGTATCAATAGCATTTTGTGAGTTAGTAAATTTATTATTTTCTTCATTAAAATTTTTTAATTCTATATTATCATTTTTTATATCAAGTTTCTTTTTGCTAGCGTTAAAAAAATCCATCATCTTTTCTCGCTTTCCAAAAGCTTATCTAAATCTTTTTCATCTCCTACTATCTTTAATATAACTCTCAAATAACCATAATAATAAGGATCTTGCCCATGACCTAATAGTTTTTTGATTAATTTAAATTTTTCCTCTTTAAATTCTTTATATTTTGGTGTTTTAATAAATTCAAGCAACTCAGGGCTTGCTTTTTTCTCTTTTATGCCATCACTGTTTTCTCTAAAAAAGACTAGGAATTCTGTTGCTATAATTGCGGTTAGCCATTTATCTGGCGTAATATCTTTATTTAAAAGTAAGTCAAACGTTTTAGTCTTATTATTTTCATAAGCAGCATCTAGTAAATTGGAGCCATCATTAGCGAAGCTTGGGACTATATTAGCATCACAACCAAGCTCATCTATGTAATATTCTATACATTTAGCAGTATTTTCATCAGTCATATTTTTATCAAAAATCATAGCAAACATATTTAAACAATTTGCTTCATGCGAATATAAAGATGTTATGAGAAATATGATTATTGCTAATTGCTTCATTGTACTAATTCCTTTTGAGTTCTATTCTTTAATAGATTATCTAAATCCTTTTCATCATTTATGAGTTTCAAAATATATTTTAAATATTTGTAGTCTTTAGGGTCTTGCCCGTATTGTAGTTGCTTTTTAATTAATTTAAATTTCTCTTCTTTAAATTCTTTATATTTTTGAGTTTTTATAAATTCTAGTAGCTCCTTGCTAGGTGTTTTACTCTCAAATCCAACTCCATTATCTTGAAAAAAGAATAAAAATTCTGATCCCATAGAAAAAGCTAATCTGCCATTTGGCTTTGTGCCTTTATCTAAAAGGTCATCAAAAGTCTTAAATTTTTTCATTAAAAAGGCGATTTCTAATAAATTTGGCTCATATCTAAGTTCATTACTTTTAAAAGTTATATTCGCATCGCAATTAAACTTGTCTATATAGTAATCTATGATTTTAGTGGTATTTTCATCACTTACACTTTTATCAAATATAGCAGCGAACATATCCGTGCAGTTTGCTTCGTGTGAATATAAAGATGTTATGAAAAATATGATTATTGCTAATTGCTTCATTGCACTAATTCCTTTAGAGTTTCATTCTTTAATAAATTATCTAAATCTTTTTCATCATTTACAAGCGTTAATACTTTCTGTAAAAGGATATAGCCTTTTGGATCTTGCCCATGTTCTAGGAGTTTTTTGATTAGCTTAAATTTCTCTTCTTTAAATTCTTTATATTTTTGAGTTTTTATAAATTCTAGTAGCTCAGGGCTTGGTGACTGCCCTTCTAACTTAACACCATTTTCTTCAAAAAAAAGCAAAAAGTCTAATCCTATTGAACCAGCCAACCATACATTAGGTACTGCACCTTTTTCTAAAATCTCGTCAATACTTTTAGGCTTATTTGCGCTATATGCAAATTCTAATAAACTGGCTTTCATTGTGAAATTCGGTAAATTTATACTAGCATTAGCATCACACCCAAGATCATCTATATAGTATTTTATATACTTAGTAGTTTCAGTATCACTTAAATTTTTATTAAAAATGAGTCCAAACATATCCGTGCAATTTACTTCGTGTGAATATAAAGATGTTATGAGAAATATGATTATAACTAGGTGTTTCATATCGCATTTCACATATCATGTTAATTTAAAAGATAAAGATAAAAAGGGCTCATCTGTGTCCTTCTAGCTAGAAGATGATTTTATTAACCCTAGGGGTAAACCCTAGGTTGGTTTTAAGCTTTTTTAGTAGCTTCTCTCCAGTCGTCGCTTCCGCTTGTGCCTGCAGCTACGTGTTCCCAAACTATCTTTCTATAGTTCATAGAAACTTTGAAAAGCTCTGTTTTGTCGCTGTTTAGCTTGTCTTGAGCATTTGGACTTACTAGAGTAATATCTGTTATAGTTGCATCTTCTAGTTTTGTAGTAAAGAAATGCTCCGCACCACCACTAGTTGATGTTCTATACCAATAGATCTCAACCTCTGGAAGTCTTTCACCTTGTGTTAAAGCATTGTAAAGAAGTGGAACAGCTTTATTTAGTGATGTAGTAAAACTAAATGGCTTATGGACTCTTTGACCTGATGGTTGGCCACTTTGTGGATCAGTTGGAACTGTTACTATATGAGAAACCTCTTGAGCCATGATCTCATCTTCGTGACCTGACTGATAGCGATTACCTATACTAGCTTCTGTTGAAGCACCACTTGAAATAAGTCCTTGTGTAGAACCTTTCACTTTAATATACACTGGTTGTGACATATTTACTCCTATTAAAAAGTTTGGATTATTCTATCTTTTATTTACTTTCTGTTTTATTAAAAACATTACTTTTTTAACATATAGCTTTGAAGGGCTTTATGCAATAGATAATTAAACGCTTCCTTATCTTCCTTAGTGCTTTTTAGTACGGCTCCTGAAAGATATTTAAAAAATGAGTTATTCTCGACTATATCATACATTTGGCTATATAGCTCTTTGCATATAAGCTTAACCAAAACAGTATTTATTAGTTCTATCGAGTCACTAAGAGGAAGAGTTTTCATGATTGTTTCCATATCTTTTGTATTTAAAGTCCTAGTCTGCTCACTTATAGGGCTCATATTTGGTTGCAATTTTATACTCTCAACTATCTTTGTCAAAAGCTCATCCATGCTTTTTGCAGTTAGCATATTTTGATTATTTGCATTTTTTTCTTCATCAAAATTTTGAGCTATCTCATTTAAATTTAAAACTGCATCGTGCGCATTTTCATTTAAAGTGATATCTTTTTTATCATTTATTAATGAGTTTATCTTTGGTTCTTCTTTAAAATCAACATTTGAAATTTTACCAACTGGCTCAAAACGTTTATCATCAAGCTTGTCAAAATTTTTCGTATTTTCTATTATCTTATGGGCTTTTCCTATATATTCATCAATCCTAGAAGGGTCTATAAATATAAATTTTAACTCCCCTATCCTAAAGACATCGCCCAAATTTATGACGCTCTCATAGTCATCTGGAAGCTTTGAATATGAATCACTATAAAAAATTTCACAATCTTTATAGCCACAGATTGTGAAAACCCCCTCTTCAAATCCAACATGAGCGTGTTTTGGTGCGATTGAATCGCTCATATCATTACAAGAAAATTTTGTAGTGTCTAATGAGCCTATATCACCGCCATTTTCATCAAAAATGATAAATTGAGCTGAAAAGCTTGACGCTTTATCGTAATTTTGTATAACTGCTGCTATTTGTTGCATATTTTATCCTTAATAAAGCATCTTCTTTGGTAAATTTATCGTTGGTATGATATCCATAAGCTCTAAAAGCTCTCCTCCATTTGGTGTTACTTCAAAGCCAAAATACGAATCTCTTCTACCATCAAAATTAAACGTACTAACGCCAACGCTACTAAAATTTGAAGCTTTTAATATCTTATACCAGCCCCACTCTCCATCAAAGCTTAGCTCTTTTCTCTCGCTTCCAGTACTTGAAACTGCATTGAATTTAAACTGTGTTGATATATCAAAATTTTTGCTTGAAACTATCAAATTTGAGGCAATTGTATGATCATAAGTCAAAGAGTTATTAGAATAACTAATATTTATATGGCTAAAATTTGCCGATAAGTCGACAGCTTTTAAATTATAATTTAATTTTAGTTCATCATTTGAATCAAGCATTAAATTTGAAATTCTGTCTATATAGGCAATATTTTTAAGGAAATCTCTGCTAAATCTTAGCTCTTTTGCGTATTTTGGTCTTATTTTATAACCATCAGCGGTTTTACTTAAGATTTGTTTTAGATATCTGTCATAAAAGCTGTTCCAAGTTCCGTTTTTGCCAAAGAATCTTTTAAATTCTTCTATGCTGACAGCCTTTGGAGATTGTTCATTAAATGGATAAAATGGCTTGATAAGACTTTCAAAATCATCAAAAACATCATCTCTATATGCTGTTGATAAAAGCGCTGAAGCGCCATTTTCTACTTGTTTCCATGCAAGTGTCGACAACTTTTGATAATATTCATTTAACTCATCTGGAAGCTTCTTAGCATCATTATTTAAGACAACGAATGGGTCGTTTTCGTTTTTTATACCATTTATTGCATAAACTATTTTATCATCGTTGCTTTGAAGCATTTCGAAGTTATAGTCACTAACTTTTTTATAAACACTTGTTACGTCATTGCTTATAATATCTAGCAAGTCATTAGAATTTAACGCATGATAGTTAGTAAATTTAGCACTAAAATCACTGAAAACACGCTTTATCTCACTTGAAGCAAATCCTAGAGAATAGATATATTTTAGTAAATTCTCATCATTTAAATTTGTATTTTGATTAGTTAATTTTATTAAAGAATTTAAAGGATTTTCTCTTTTTGATAAGATGTCAAGCTCTTCTATAACCTCTTTTTTTGTGGTAAATTCATTTGGCTCTATTTCTCTTAAAATTTGACTCCACTTATCAGCATAATTTTGCAAATAAAGCTCTATTACAGCAATACTTAACTCTTTCTTATCATTTGAGCTAATATCTTTTAAGGAAGAATTTGTCTCCATTAGCCAAGATTCTATTCCAGCTGTTTGATCTATGTTTGAGCTAAGCTTTGACAAGAAATCTCTTAAATTTTCTTTTGTATAAATTTTATTAAATGGCTTAAATGCTTCTTTCTCTTGGACTACTGTGTATAAATTTTCTACATCTTTTTTAATATCGTAAAAAGATTTATCGTCTTTGAATGATATGAACTCAAGTATATAGTAGAGTCTTTGTGCTCTTTGCACAGGCGATAGTCTCGTATTTGCTATACTTTGAGCAACTATATCTGCAGTTATGTTTAAATTTTCTGCATTTAAGATAGCTTCAATATGCGCTAAAAATTCATCTTTTGCAACGCCATATTTTTCAAATTTATCCCAGTTTGTGCTAATCCAAATTTTAAATAAATCCACATTTGTGTAGTCTTTGTCAAAGAGTGAATCATACATATAAAATGCTTTTATTAGCTTATCTGGATCGCTTTCATTTTTTAGTATATTTTCCATTTCAGTTAAAACTGTATTTTTGAAAAAATCAGCATTCAAATCATAGTAAAGTGCTTTAACTGGAGTGAAGCCTTTATACGAAGTATCTAGTGTTATATACTCAAATTTAGTATCGCCGCTAAAGATTCTTGGATAGTCATTTAGACTTTGTTTTAGTAAATTTAGAAGCTCAATCTTTTGTGTTGGAGAGAGATCCTTGTATTTTTTACCATCAAGGTATGAAGAAATTTTATTTGCATTATTTATAGCATTTTGCTCTTTTATATTTTTGGTATCTATAATAAAACTAGAACCCAAATATACTCCAGCACAAAGTATGGCTACTAAAATAAAATTTGCAAATTTTGTAAATCTATTTTGAGCACTAAATTTATTTAAGTTGGCTTTAAAAGCTATCTCTTTTAAAAATGATTTTACAAAATAGCTTTGTTTACTATAGTTATTTACTGCTCTTAAAAGTGGTTTTTTGATGTTATATCTATCGCAAATAGTGTTTGTAAGGTAGTTTATAGGTATATTTTCTTGATAAGCACTAACGAAATAAATTCCATTTATGGTTGAGCTATTTTTAAGTGCATTTTGAGAGCTTAGCTTTGTTACAAAATCTTTCACTAAAGCAAAAAAATTATCAAGTTGTTTTAAAAAGAGATATGAACGTTTTTTATCTTCCAATAAATGCGAAATCGAGTTCTTACTCATGAGATGTTTAAGTAGTGACTCGCTTAGGCTTTTTAGCTCAATTTCTAGTGATTGTTTTGAGAAATTTGAATCTAAGTTTATTCCTAGAGCTTTATTTGCCACATCTTCATTGAAAAGCCTAAAATAATCTCCCATGCCATCTATTAAGTCAAGTTTGCTAAAAACAATATAAATAGGGAATTTAATATTTAGATGTTTCTCACAGTCATTAACCCTTTTTATCATATATCTAATTAATTCATCAAAATATTCTTGCGTGCCTTCAAGGAATTTTTTAGTATCTATGATTAAAACCGCACCACTTAATCTAGCGTTAAAATCATTTCGTTTTAAAAAGTGTAAAAATTCACTCCAGATACTTTTTTTAAGCAAGTAATCCCTATTTTTATCCACATCATCTTCAGGAAGCTCTTCAGTAGCTGTTGGCTGGTACAAGCTCTCTTGCGCAAAATGTATACCCTCAGTATCTAAAAGCGCACCAAATTTTGAAATGTAAAGATTAAAGTTTGTTGTACTTTTGTGTATTTTTTTATAAGTATCTAAACTATCAGATAGTGGAAATTCTATATTTGAGTAGTTTATAAATGCGCTCTTTCCAGCACCTTCATTACCCATTATCATTATTAAAGGTAATTTTTTAAAATTTATATCTTTTTTCCATGTTGTTTTGGCATCTTTCAAAGAAAGCATAAAATTTCTTTTTGCCTTACCAAAACTATCCATAGACTCTTTTTTTATCTCTTTTAGCTTATTATTTTTTTCATCTTTTTGAGATGCTAAATAGTGCATTAATGGTTTGATTAAAACAAAAAACAAAATAACTGCCCAAAATGCAATTAATATAGTGACTCTTGAACTTATACTAGCAAAGCTATATACATCATTAAAAGCTATAAGTGGAGCATAAAGCCAAAACAAGATACTTAATGCAATAGAAGCTACCAAAATGGTACTGTGTTTAAATCTAAAAAAAACAAAAAATCTTCTTAAGTAATCGATAAATGCCATTGATGCACATCCTTTTACAAATAAATATATTTCTTTAATGTAATAATAACAAATATTTTAGATTTT
>NZ_CABPUP010000004.1:133727-222036 GCF_902460705.1 Campylobacter concisus
TTCGTAAAAAAGATAAGAGTATCTTGAAGCTCTTTAAATTTTCTTCTTTTTGGGAAAAAATCAATAGCTTCTTCATAATCTATACCATTTATATAAACTGCTATCTTAGTTTGTTTCTCAAAAAGCTTTTTACCAAGTATAAAATTTCTACCCAAAGTCCTATTTTTGATACCAAGCGAATTTAAATTTGAAGGTGCTATGAAAATTTGATTTGGTAAATTTTCCAGCAAAAATAGTTTATTTTTTAAATTAAAATGGCGCTGCAAGGCAAATTCGATCTCTCTTTTAGGCCTTCTTTGACTAATAATAAGCGGAGAAAATGGTAAGAATTTTTTTGCTAATTTTTTATTGCTTATGTTTAGTATATCTAATAAAATCTTTGAAATTTTATCATCAAGCTCTTTTTCAAAGGATCTTGCATAATTTTTCAGACTAATGCTATCAAAGAAAAGCCAAAGCAAGTAATTGTCAAAAAAGTCAAAAAATTTCTCGAAATTATTATCGCTACTCTTTGAGATCTTTTCTAAAATATAGCTTGTAAGATGTGAGCCACTCCCCAAAAGACCCATAAAATTTACGACGATTTTTACTGCATCCTCTTTATTTAAGCTCTCAAGCTCATTAATCGGATAAGCAAAACTTGGACTATTTTTTAAAAAAATATCTCTTCTATCGTGGTGCTTTAGGCAGTTTTTTACTAACTTAAAAAAAGAAGCTTGATTTAGTTCTTTGTTCATATTAATTTTTTTGTACCACCTAAAAAGTCATAATTAAGCAAAATTTTGCTCTTTATACACTTTATTTTAAGCTCGCAAAATGAATTAATTGATGCAAATTTTGATAAAAATTTAGCCAAATTTATACCTAAAGCATAGACATTTCCAATACTCTCAAATTCACTTTCATCTATATAGAATATGCAGAGCAACCCTCTTTTTGCGAAACCTTGATCAACTCTATAAATTTGCTTTGTTTTTATATCATAAAGCGAGTTTGCAAATTTTTTAAAAAACTCATCATCTGACGCGCTAAAGGTATTAAGAAGTGCTAAAAAAGAGCCCTTCTCTAGTATACTTTGATAGCTAAAAGACAAGATACTAACTAGTTTCCAAAGAAGATTTCCATCTATTTTTACTCGCTTTACGCTAGTTGGAATGGTTAAATTTTTAGTTGTTACACCTTGATGAGATAACACTCTATCTATCTCGCCAAGTCTTAGCTTACAAGGCAAATCACCATTGCAACAAAGTGCATCTATGCTGATGGTTTGATCTTTAGAGTCACTTTTAAAAAAAGAAATTTCTTTATAAGAGTTTAGTTTTATATCTGTTTTATTGCTGACAAAATAATAATCTTTTGCTCGCTCATCATTTAAAAATTCGAATCTCTCAAAACTTTTATAGTTTTTTAATATCCTTTTTTCATTATTGCTGCTGTGGGCGACCACCTTACTGATTGAAACGATTTCATAAGCATCGATATTTGAGCGATCTAGAAAAATTCTATATTCGCTTCGCCTATTGTTATTCAAAATAGGCTCGGCACTCATTGCAAATAAATTTATTGCAGGCGTAGCAAAAAGAGAAAAATACTCTAGCCTTGGCACATATCCACTTGGCATATCTTTTGAAAATATAAATTTAATATTAAAGCTTTTTGCAGAAAAATTTTTAAGAAAGCTAAGACCATTTAATCGCACAAAATTTAACTTTGAAGGAAAAAATGATAGCTCTTTTAAAAGCTCAAATGCTTCAAATCCAAACTCATCACTCTTTATCAAACGCTTGTCAAACTCATCTAAACTAAGTTTATCAGGGCTTAACTTTATCTCTTGATCGCTATCTTCAAAACTTATTGTAATAAATTTTAAGTAATTTTTTAGCCACATTAAGAGCGTAGAAGAGAAGTAAACATTATCTCCAAGATATAAATTTAAAAAGTCTATATCAAGTTCTTTAGTGCTAAACTCGTCCTTTGTAACGCTTATATTTAAATTTAGAAGATAATCACTCTTATTGTTTGACATAAAAGCTTTTGTTATCTTTAAGGGAAGCAAATTTATGTCAAAGATTGTTTGAAATTTGCACGTTATGCCATTGATCTGCTTTGACTCAACTATGCTTCCTTTTGGTATAAATTCTTTTACCCCAGAGAAGTCATCTCTTAAGGTAAATTCTTGCATACAAACTGATGGAAAAGGATTTGTATAGCTTGGCATTAAGATATTTACTAAAGACTCAGCGATTAGTGGGATATTTTCATCTAGTTCTTGCCTAATCCTAGATGTTAAAATAGCCATATTTTCTATTATGCTCTCAACATCAGGATCTTTGCTTTTAGTATCTAAAAAGGGTGCTACTTTTGGAAAATTTTTAATAAAAAGGGCTCTTGTTTCATCAAGATATGCCATCTCTTTTTGAAAATAAGCTAGATTATTTTCATTATAATCCATTATAAAATCTCACAATATCTATTGTTTTTAAAAATAACTTTTAGCAAATACTCTTTGAAATTATCGTTTTTATGCTTGTAGTTTATATTAAAGATGATACGCCAAGGCTTTAGTGAGTCATCGTATCCGATAGATGTTACTTCTATTCTATTCTCATTTGAGCTGATTAGTTCATATATCGCCATGCCAAGTTTATGACCAAGCTCATTTATTTCGACACCCATCGACCAAAGATCAATAATGCTATCATTTAATCGGCCGTAGTTACCAAGTCTAGAGTTTAAAATGGTATCAATGTGATCTTTTATGTCGCTGTCTAGATCTTTAAAATATGGACGTAGTTTTGATTCATCACTAAATTCATATAAAATTTTATCTATCAGCGACATAGCAAGCTTACTCTTTGTCTAGTTTTCCGACTAAAGAAAGCTCGAAATTTGCTCCCATAAATTTAAAGTGAGGTCTAGCCAAAAGCTCTATTTTATACCATCCAGGCTCGCCGGCTATATCACTGACGATTACTTTTGCACTTCTAAATGGTCTTCTACTTCTAACATCTGCTGGTGGATTTTCCTGATCTGAGATGTATTGTCTTAGCCATTCATTTAAGCCGCGCTCAACATCGCTACGCTCTTTCCATGTACCTATCTCTTCTCTTTGAAGCACTTTTAGATAATGAGCCAAACGAGAGATCAAGAACACATAAGGTAGTTGAGTTCCGAGCCTAAAATTTGTCTCAGCAGCTTTACCTTCTGGAGTATTTGGGAAAATCTTAGGCTTTAACGCAGAGTTTGCAGAGAAAAATGCAGCGTTATTGCTATCTCTTCTTAAAGTAAGAGCGATAAATCCATTTTCTGAAAGTTCAAATTCTCTTCTATCTGTGATCAAAACTTCGGTTGGAATTTTTGTTTGGACACTTCCATAATTTTCGTAAGTGTAAGTTGGAAGATCCTTTACAGCACCGCCACCTTTTGGCCCAATGATATTGCCGCACCATCTATAATCAGCAAAACTATCTGTAAGCCTTGTAGCAAACGCATAAGCCCCATTGCCCCAAAGCATATCATCGTGATTATTTACAGTTTCTCTATAATTAAAGCTCTTTATAGGGTTATCCTCTGGCACATAAGGAGATCTTGTAAGAAATCTATTTACCATACATCCTGTGTATTTTGCATCTTCATTTTCTCTAAAAGTTCTCCATCTTGTATATTGCGGGCCTTCTAGCATGCTTTTTAGATCTTTTATATTTTCAAGCTCACCAAAATTGTCAAGTCCGAAAAATTTAGCAGAAAGAGATGTAAGAAGCGGTGAATGGCTCATTGCAGCAATTGATGACATTTTATTTAAAAAAGTCATATCTTGATTTGATTTATCTAGCTCATAATCAGCCACTATCGCACCAACTGGCTCGCCACCAAACTGTCCATATTCGGCTGAATAAATTTGTTTATAAAGTGTACTTTGAGTTATGTCTAGGTTGTTTTCAAAATCATCTAAAATTTCTTCTTTTGTAGCGTCTAAAAGATCGATTTTTACATTTTCATTAAAATTTGTTCTCTCAACCAAAAATCTAATTCCACGCCAAGTTGATTCTAGCTCTTGAAAAGATTTATTGTGTAAAATTTCATCCATTTGAGCAGATAAAAGGGTATCAATGTGAGCTATCATCTCATCAAGTGCGAGCTTATTTATTTTATCTTCAGCATTATTTGTTGTGATTATATTTGAAATAAACTCAGCAACTCCTTGCTTTACAACGCTATAACTCTCGTCATCTTTTGAATATTTACTCCTTTGCATTATGCTTTCAATGATAGGAGTTTTAACTTTAGTTTCAGACATTTTTATTCCTTATCTTGTTCGTCTTTAATCTCTAAAAGAAGTTGTTTTCTGCTATCTTCATCTTTTATAGCTTCTAAAACCGCTTTTCTAAAATCAGGCATATTGCCCATAGGACCTTTTAGCGCAACTAAAGCCTTTCTAAGCTGTAAAAGTTTTTTTAGCTCAGGAATTTGATTTATAATATTATCTGGATTAAAATCATGGATGCTCTCAAAATCAAGATCAATATTTAAATCTTCATTGTTAGAATTTAGCTTATTTTTTACAGAGAAATTTGTATGAATATCTAAGCTTTTCATAACCTGATCAAAATTTATTTTATTGATAGAAATTACTTCACGATCTTCAAGTGGAGTTTGGTTTTCACCAGTTAAATTTGCAACTACCATAAGTTTTAATGGAAGCTCTACATCAGCCTCTTGGTCATTTGTCTTAGTTTTATAAACTATATTTATGCGTTCTTTTGGTGGGATTAGATTATCTGCCATAGTAACATCCTTTTTTCATAAATGATTTAAGAATTATATTTAAATAAAATTAAAGGTGATTTAAAAAAACATATTTTATCACACAAATGTTTTTGCCTTTATATATACGTCTGATAAATAATCTTTAAGCTCGGTGTTTTCTATAAAATTAACTATTTGTGCATAGGTAGCTTTTGCATTATTATTCATGCCCTGAGCAGTAAAAATTTTTGATAATTCAAGCATAAAATTAAGCTCGCTTTGAGCACTTGAAGCATGCTTGCTTTTGTCTAGTTCTTTTATTAGATCTTCAAAACTCATATCTTTTTTACTATCACTGCTGGAAGTAAATTCCAAAGAGTTACTTTTAATAAAAAATTTACTTATATCTTCACTAAAAAAAGCTTCTCCGCTTTGAAATTTAAGCTTTTTTATATCTGGAAATTTATCAATAAAATTTAAAACCATATCGCAAACAAGATCACTTTGCCTTGCAAGTCCAGCACTATTTAAAAACTCGCAAAATATCTTAATGCCTTCTATCCAAAATGGATTAAGTGCTAAATTTCTTATAAATTTTTCTAAATTATCAAGATTTAGTTCATTACTTTTTTTAAAAAGCATAATCAGATTTTCATCAGGGTAACGTATCTGCGTCATTTGATCGCTACTTGATGGAAGTGCCTTTATTCTACCCCACATTGCTTCAAAAATTAAAGCATAAGCGGTAAAATTTTTAATATCACTCTTTAAAAGCATTAGTGATAAATTTATAAAATATTCTCTAAATTCTCTATCATTAAATGTACTAATGTCATTGCTACTAAATAAAATGCTTTGATAGTAAGTTGGCTCAGTTTTAGTAATTACTTTTGGCTCTTTAGCTTTTAAAATTTCTTCTTTTTTTTCTTCTATATAAAGTGTATCAAAATGTGTACCAAGCTCTTGCGAAAGCTCAGGCACAAGATCATTAAAGGCTTTTGCTTCAGCTTGATCCAAAGCTTTATCATTAGCTTGCGTAAAAAGCTCTATTGTTTGAGCTATTATCTTTTTTTTAGTAGGTAGTTGTTTTTCATTTTTTGCAAGTAAATTTGGCTCTTTTTTTAAAATAGATAGAAAAAAGGCAAAAGCTTTTATAAGTGTCTTAAAAGCCTCTTTGTCATTTAAATTTATAGCAGAAATCGCTAAGAAATTTAAAAGCTTGGCGTCAAGACTAAATTCACTTAATGCCTTTAAAGATGAGCTAAATACATAATCCCACTTTATGCTATCATGCATCAAAGTTTTATACTTTGACATTTCATCAGTTAAACTAATATAAAGCTCATTCTCTAAAAAATCTTCATTAAATTTATTACAAAAATTATCTTGCACTTACTTGTTATCCATAAAATTCTCTATCTTATTATTTAGGACACTATCGTTTCTGATATTGTTTTGATCCATAGAATATGTACTATATAAAAATGCAGCTGCAATCATGGCAATAGCTAGCAAAATGAAATAAAATTTTAAGCGCTTTAGTGAAAATACCTCAAGAAAGCTTTTCTTTGTCTGTTTTAAGTAACTCTTTTCAAATACATTTTCATCGGCCTTTATGAGCGGAGAAACGGCCGCAGCTATATTTTCACAAAGATAAGAGATTTTTTCATTGCAATCTTCTTGGGTTTCATATTTTCCTTTATAACCAAGCACCAAACAAGCATATATAAATTCTAAGAAATCTTTGTTTTTACCAACATTTTCAAACCACTTATCCATAATGCCAAAGAATTTATTTCCACCTAGATTTTCATTAAAAAATCTTGTTGTCAGGGTATTATTGGCCCAAAAGCTGTTCATAAAAATTTCATTTTTTAGCAAGCTCTCATCTATAAAAACACAAAGGCAATATCTAAGCCTAATAATATCGTCTTCCTCATAAATGCCTAGATTTGATATCTTTGAAGTAGTGCTTAAGATATCGTTTATCAATTTTTCACGTAAATTTGCCATTTCACTTTGTGAAAAATTTTGTAATTTTGAAACCCTATTTGCCAAAAGAAGTAATGGCAACACGTGATCTAGTGCAAGATTTGTGCCAAGACCCAAAAGATTTGTTTGACTTAAAACTGAGGTTTCATTTTGATTTTCGTTCATTTTTATCCTTATAATAAAGCCCACATTTTAATGTCAGCATTTGGTAAATTTGCCGTTATATAAACGCTAATCACATTTTGATTTGCAAAGCTTTTAAAAATTTCGTCTTTTTTGTCTATCTTATAGTAGATATAATCGTTTAACTTCGGTAAAGTACTAGGAACAACAGAAATTTGCTCTACGTTTATACCCCTTAGCTGTGAAGAAACTATGCCTTTTATATTTGATTGAGTATGGATCTTGCATTGCTCTTTGAAATTTTTAAGAAGATACTCATTTTTTGTATCGCTGTGAATAGCAAAATAAATTTCTGAGTTTTCAATAATACTTGGATTATCAAAAATACAGTCATAAAAGCCGTGATTATTTTTAACAATCTGTGCCATTATATATTTTGGAGATAAGATATGTGAGAATAAAAGTCTTAGATTATTTATCAAAGGCACAAAAGTTTGAGTTAGATTATTGTGATCGTAGGCGATAAATTCGCTAAAACTATTATCATGACTAAGTGCCAACAGATCAGCCTGAAAATCAACTAATTTTTCATACAAATACTCTGGGTGAAATTTATCTTTCTTTAGTAAATAAGAGAATATCAAATACCATTTTTTTAGCATATTTAGTGTTAAATATGTTGAAAAATCAAGTCTATTTTTAGCTTGATCAACACCTCCTAACAACCCAAAATAACTCTCTTGATGTTGCTTTGTAGCAAAGCTAAGCTCCTCTACAAAATTTATTATAAAGGTGTTTTTACTGATGTCAATACAAGTTGGAATAAATTTTTCGTCAAGTGTTATTTGTTTGTTTAGGTCTATATTTTTTATTTTACAAATTGGTATGCTAAGCTCATAAGGCATCTTTGAGCCAAATACTCCAAGAGACGATCTTTGGCTTGCCAAGATTAGATTTTCTTTATCTTGCGTAAAGGCCGAAGATAGCTCAAAATCATCTTTATCATCTAGCTCATTTAATATATCATTGTTAGCTTCATCATGCACTCTTGAGCCGATAAGTGCTTGCTTGGCCGTAAATTTTAGATTTGGTAAATTATTTTGCAAGCTAATATCAACCAAACCTGAGCTAATAGGTAGTTTTAGCACTATAATGGCTGAGTTTAGCTCACTTGGGCTTATCTCAAGCGGTTCTGGCAATTCATCTTGATCTGGCGCGTTAAAAATCGTACCATCTTGAGAGATACAAGAAATTTTAGTTAGCCCTATTTTGCCTTGAAGCAAAAGATCGCTTGAAATTTCTAAATTTAAAACACCATATAAATTTGAAAAAGAAGAGATAGTTTTTAGGTTTAAATTTCTCTCAAAATATCTTTCTTGCTGCTCGAAATGAACCTTATCAACATTCATTCCGTTATACCAAACGACTTTTAGCTTTTCAGACATTTTATTTGCTTGCTTGTATTTTAGAGCTACTAGCGTCTAAAACATTTACGCCATTTTTTGTTATTTCAAAAACTATATTTTTTTCTTTTATCTCTTTTGTAGCTTTATAAGCCTTGATATTTGTCTTGCTCTGATCAGCATAAAGTACCAAAATACCGACATACGGAACCTCGTCAGGATATACATTTGTAAAAGCGTATCTATTTGTATTTGGCTGAATTTGTGTTTTTATAGAGTCAATCTTGTCATAGCCTAGTATTTCACCATTTCTCTCAGCTAGATCGATAATGCTAGCTTCTTTAAATTTGGCCACATCCCTTAATTTATAAGCTATGATAGTTATAGGAACATTATCGCCATGATAGTTCAAATTTGAATTTGGCATATTGCTTATAATAAGATCTTTTGCACATCCTGTAAGAAATAGCATAAATACTAAAAAAGATAGAAATTTAAATATTTTTTTCATGAGTTCCTTTACCTGATTTTAATAATATAACTTTTGCGTAATTATATCTAAAAAATTTAGATGATGCTCATTTTAAAATTAATGTTCTTAAACAAAACTTTTATATCAGTTCTCATTCTTTTTTTATCGTCTTTATTATTTTTATTATCTTTGCTACTCATACTATCTACAGCCACCTGTGTTATTCCGGTAAATATACTTGCCCCAGCTTCAGCCTCAGTCCGTAAATCTCCATTGCCAACTTTTATGTTTTTACCAAAATTTCCTGCTATATTGCCGAATGCACCAAAAGTTCCACCTAAAAATAATTTACTAAACACTCTATCTTTATCCACATCCTTTGATCTATCTTTAAGTTGAGAGTATAACTCGGTAGATGAGTTAACAAAATTGCCTCTGACTATTGCTGAGAATAAACCGCTAGCAGCTCCGCCATATGCACCGCCTAATGCATTTATTACTACTTCTGTATGGTCAATATTTTTAAAACTATAGCCGTTATTTATATACTGCGATCCAATATCTATACCTCCGCCTATGGTGGCGCCTGCTACTATACCAGGGGTTTTTGAGCTATCATAAAATTTAATATCTTTTGTTGCATCTTTTATTAAAGTACTAGGACTGCTTTGCGAAGCATAGAGCTTTGGTTTAGAAGCTGTCACTAAATAACCTTTATCATTAGTAATTTTATAAACCTCTACCGGTTTATTATTTTTACCTAATTGTTGATATATCACTTTATTTCCCGTTATATCCATACTATGAGCTACATACCCTTTGTCGTTACGTCTTAATATACCATCCTCCTTTTGGAGTATTGGCTAATAGTTTTTCGTTTATTCTTTCAGTCGTTCCTATTTTAGAGATATTTTTAAAATTTCTATTTATCGCCGCTGCTTTGTTTATTTTTTAATTTTACATTTGTAAAATTTAACGAATTCTTACTTTTTTCAAATTTAACTTTTTGCTTCTTTTGTTTTTTAGGGTTTCTATTTTGTGGTTTATCTGGTATAAATTTTTCAGGTCGAAAAGCCCAAAAAATCACACCGATAGTAGAAATCCACGAAAAAATGCAAAAATAAAAGAATATTCCGTTGCTTTCAAAAATTGTAAGACAAATTAAAACTATAAAAGCTATCAGAATAAGGCTTCCCCATTTAAAAACTTCTTTTAATTTTTTTTGTTCTTTTACTTCATCTTTTAAACAATCAACACTTATGCGCAAAAAAAATAAAATATAAAAATTATAAAAAATATAATGAAAAAACGGAAAGTCACTCCTTAGGGCTATATCTATAAAAGCATTTATGATACTACTCATTTTCATTTTCCTTTTCTACAAATATACCTTCAATCACTTTTTTATTACCATAATTTAAACCCTGAAAAATGCCATGCTGATACATAATGGTATTATGCTTTTTAATATTATCTTTAATTTTTTGTATTTTTTGTGGTGATACTGTTGTTTTTAATTGATTATTTAAAGTTTTTTGTGCACTATACGAATATTTCACAGTTTTATAACTATCAATGAATTTAGGTATCGTAACAGCTGAGGCAATCCCATTAAATACTATACTGTTGTAATTCAAATCGATCCGCGATAAGTCTACATATCCATTATTATTTATAGCTTGATCATAAATTTGAGTTCCTACTTGCAAACTAGTATCTATCGTGGCACCAACTAATCCGGCTTTAACCGAAGTCTTAGCTTCTTGATTTAGTATAAGTCTTGACAATCCTTTTGTTCCTGCATTTGCAATAAAGCCACTACCGCCTGCCCCCAAAAACATACCCGACATATCGATTAAGGCTCCTGGAACATTTTGGTTAAAGTCTTCACCTTTATAAAATTGTTTTTTTCGTAGCCGTGAAATAGTCTTGACGGCGTAGTAACTCATCGCCATCATAATAGTTTTCAAATTTAAGTCCTTGCGAATTTTCGATGATAAATTTGTTTGCTAATGCTTCGTCGTTTTTGTCAAATTGTGGTTTGCCAAATATTTTACCAACTAAGCCGATATTTTCATCGGCGTCCACCATAGAATTTGCTAAGTGATCCAACAGTTTCTTTACTTGTAAATTATTTAATGAAATTCCTGTTTGATCTTTATAAAAATCTTTAAAATTATCCACATTTTTATCAATCCATTGTTTCTCATCATTATGCAATGGCCTATTCACCCCCAAATTCTTATCCAGCTTTGCAAATTCTCTATTGTTATTTACTATGCTTGATGCTACAGCTGTTGTTAAAGGTGTCTTAGAAAAACCTTTATTATTTAGCCATAGGGCGTGAGAGAAATATCTAGTTGCAAAGTCTGAGAAATTTGATGCGTATTTAGTATCATCATCTCTATTTTTATCTATATCTCTATGATCTTGTATATCCATAGATCTTTGGTTTTCATGGGTTATGGTCTTTACAAGATCTTTCATATTGGTTATGTTTTTGAAATTTATATAGCTAGTGCCGGTTTGCAAGCTTGTAAAACCTTTTATTTCTTCGCCATTATATCCTCTTTCATTTTTTGTATGTAAGACTGCGAGGTATAGTCTTTCTCAAAGCTTTCTTGAAAGCCTTTAAGAAAATTCTTTACAAAGGCTCTATTATGAAGCTCTTCATCTTTACTATTAAGCTTACTGAAGCTTAACTATTGGCAGTAGCTGGATATTCCTTGGGGTATTTTAAAGGTGACCTAAAATAAAAGCTAGAAGCAAGAATTTAAAACAAATTTATTTTTATGGTATTAAAAGGGTGATGACTTTATAATCGTTGGAATTTTTAAGAGACTGTCCCACTTTAGTAACTAAGTGCTCCACTCTTAAAGGAAATTTTAAAGAAAGGGAAAGAACAAAAGCATCACTGTTAGTGCCTAAAATAGTGTATTCTGGTGTCACGGGGGAGACTTGAACTCCCGACCTCCGGCTTATGAGACCAGCGCTCTAACCAGCTGAGCTACCGTGACACTTTAAAATAAGTTTCGGATTATATAATTTTTAAACTTATTTGTAGATAAAAACCATCTTTATCTACAAACACAAGGTAAAAGCACCAAGAATCAATAAAACGTCTATTTTACGAAATAATTTTGAGCTAGAGATTTATCCTCAGGTGTGATACTAAATTCCTCGCCAGCGACGCTAACTTCAAATTCATTCTCTTTACTTGCTTTTGTATAAGCTAATGCGAGCCTTGCGGCCAGCTCTTTGTCAGCTTTACTAGCATTTTTACTTATGAAGCTAATAGCTCCCACGATGTCATCGCTCTCTTTAAATTTCACCTGTTCAAATTTATCATTTGGATGAGACAAAAGTGCGTTATTATCGCTCTCGTCACGGCCTATTATCATTTTTGCACCATCTGGTAAGCGCAGATGCCTACCAAGCTTTAGCCACGTCACATCGATATCTCGCATCTCTTTATCAAAATTTAGATAATCCTTTATCTTCACAGCAAAGCTCTCGATCGTTAGCAAACATCCGCCTCCTGGCGTGGCAAAGTCCTCAAAGCCAAGTTCCTTTGCCAAAGCAAGCTGCGGCTTTCTATCGCGCCCGCTTATATCAAGCAGCTTCTCTCTATCGACCCAGCCCTCGCGCTCTGGCTTAGTTGGCGGCAAGAGTTTAGCACACATCGGACGAAGCACCAAATCATCCTCATCATCAGCTAGGCGCTTAACCTGAAAGAGTGCATCTCTACGCTGGCTCATCGGTCTTTGACCTACGACTTCGCCTGTGATGATGAAATTTGCATTTTCACTTTTTAGCATATTTAGAGCTGTTTTAAACATATATCCGTGACAGTCGATGCAAGGGTTAAACTGCTTGCCATAGCCGTATTTTGGGTTAAAAAGTACATCACGAAGATACTCATTTCTCATATCAACCACTTTTAAGCTAGCCCCAGCCAAAGCTGCGCGGCGTCTTAAAATTTCATGTTTTTCTTCATCCACGCCAAATCCAGTATCCATATAAAGTGCGACCACTTCGATATTTTGATCGCTTATTAATTTCATTGAGAGCATGCTGTCAAGCCCTCCGCTAAATAAAGCTAAAGCCTTCATTTTTATCCTGAAAGTAAAAATTTAAAGCCTAAATTTACTAAATCTAGGCTTTTATGAAGTTTATTTAGCAGCGTTAATTATGATTTTTTTGATCACTTCGCTTGAGGCTTTTAGGCTGCTAACCGGCAGGTACTCATATATCGAGTGGAAGTTGTTAGCTCCTGTGAATAAATTTAGTGTTGGCACACCTTTTGCAGATATCACAGCGCCGTCATATCCGCCACGCATCGGCTTTATATTTGGCGCGATATTTAGCTCGCTAAAGGCATCTTTTGCTAATTTTATAGGCAGTGAGTTTTCATCTTTTAAAAATTTAAAGACGTTTTCATAGCGTGTTTTTAGTGTGATTTCGCAACGATCTCCATAAATTTTGTTAAAAGAATTTGCCATATCGCTTAAGAACTCAAGCCTTTTTTGAAATTTCGCTTCGTCAAATTCTCTTATATCGATCTTAAGAGTTGTTTTTGCGCTGTTTCCACTAAGCTCTTTTACCCAGAAATAGCCCTCTTTGCCCTCGGTACACTCTGGCACTTCGCCGCCTGGTAAAAGCGAGATAAATTTATGCGCAAGAAGTAGCGAATTTACAAGCTTGCCCTTTGCATTCATCGGATGGGCCGAAACGCCTTTAAAGACCATCGTGCAGTCAGCCGCATTCCAGTTTTCATATATTAGCTCGCCTATCTCGCAGCAGTCTAAGCAGTAACCAAAGTCGGCTCCCAGTAAATTTACATCAAGTGCTTTTGCCCCAAGTAAGCCCTGCTCTTCATCTGGCACGAAGCAGATCACGATTTTACCGTGCTTTACATCAGGATTTTGCATGAAATAGCTAGCCATATTTACGATGCTTGCGATCGCAGCTTTATCATCAGCCCCAAGCAAGCTAGTGCCGTCAGTCACGACTATGTCGTCACCCTCATATTTTTTAAGCTCTGGATTGTCGCTAAATTTTAGATAAATTCCTTGCTCTTCGTTTAGACAGATGTCGCCACCTGTGTATTTTACTATCTTGGCTTTAGTATCATTTTTTTGCTCACTACTTGTATCTAAATGCCCAAAAAAGGCGATACTTGGAGCATTTTCGCAGTTTGCAGGAATTTTTGCTATCAAGATAGCATTGTCTTGCAAAATGATATCTTTTATACCTAATGAGCTAAGTTCATCTTTTAAAAAAAGAGCCAGCTCATACTCGGTTGGATTAGAAGGCATGACGCCTTTTAATCCATTCTCTTTATTTGTCGTGGTGTTAAATTTTGTGTAGTTTAAAAATCTCTCTACGATATCCATTTTTCATCCTTTTAGATGACAAAAAATGCAATCGCTACAACAGAGACAAACATACCTAAAAATGTTCTTTTAGCGATTTCAACTGGACTAACCATCGCAATGCCTGCACAAACGATAGCAGCACCAGCGATCGGAGAAGCTGATCTACCTAAAGCACCAGCAATAGCTGCAGCCATACCAAGCTTATCTTGCTCAAAACCAAGTGCAGCGGCATTTGTTGTGACAGCTTCGTTAAATGCAAATGTAGCAGCGTCGCCTGAACCTGTAACTATACCCATGATAAATGGCACAAATGTTCCGCCAAATTTAACGTAGCTTTGATCTGTTTTTAACCATGCGATGACCACATCAACGGCTCCACATGCCTTTAAACCAGCGACAAAGACACCAGCTGCGATGATGATACCCATGACATCAGCATAAGCGTGCCCCATTCCGTTAAAAAATTCTTTTGTGATCTTTTGCGGATTTGTAAGTGTAGCAAAGATAGCTATGATGGCACCTAGTATCATCGCCTCAGCAACGCCCATCTTTGTCCATGCAAGAAAGCTATAATCTTTCGCAAGGCTTGTTCCGCCAATAACCAAGATAACAAGTGGAACTAGAGGCATAATAGCGTAGATGAAATTTACTTTGAATAGCGGCTTCTCTTCGCTAGCAGTACTACTTTCAAGAGTGAAATTTGTATTTTTTTGATAGTCTTTAAGCAGTATCGCAACAATAACTAATGCGATCACTACGATAACAAGAGCAGTAAATGCACTTGGAATTTGCACTTTTATGACATCTTGAACTGTGTAGCCCTCAACCGTCTTTTTAACAAGATCAGCCACATAGACGTTGTGAGCCGATCCTGGGCTTAAAACTCCACCAAATGTCCCTGCAAAAACAGCAGCACCAGCCATAGCTGGGCGGATACCTGAGGCCATTAGAAGCGGTATAAGTGTCGCACCAACAGCAGCGGAGCATCCTGCAGCTGAAGGGATAGCAATATTTATAAAATAAGTTAGCACGGTTGTTGCGGGGATCAAGATAAAACCCACGTTTTTAAGTGGCTTTGTAAGAAGCGCAACAAGGTGTTTATCGCACATCGTGTATTTCATAACAAACGCAAAACCCATGCTTGCACAAATCGCCTTTATAAGCCCTGCTTTAGTCATATAGTCAGTAAAAGCGCTTAGTGCCCCCATCGGTTTTAGTGCGATTAAACAAAGCACCAAACCAACACCTATTAGCACCGTTCTTGTCTCTTTTTTTAAGACAAGAAGTGCCACAACAACTGCAATGCCAAGAATGGCAGCAATTAGCTTAAATGTTTCCATACCTCTCTCCTTGTTTAGATTTTAAATTTAGTTCCAACTTCTATTTTTTCTATCTCTTTTTGATACTCAAATTTTAAAATTTCACTATGTCCTATGACCTGGGCCTCGCTACCCTCTATGAGCAAAGCCGTACCTTCAGGCAAAGCGTAGATAGTCTCTTTTGGATTGGCTATCAAAAATTCCTCCAATCTCTCCTCCCTGCTCTCGCCGTTATGGCCTGCTAGTTTGCCACTTATGAAGTGCGGGTTTATTTGATAAGGGAAGATATTTAAGCTATCAAATGACTTTGGCATGATGATGGGCATATCATTTGTCGTCATCATCGTCTTGCCAGCTATGTTTGCGCCAGCTGACCAGCCAAAGTATTTTGCGCCATTTGCCACAGCTTCTTTTATAGGCTCGACTAAATTTAGCTTATAAAGAGTGTAAAGCAGCATAAAGGTATTTCCGCCGCCAACTGCAATGCTTTTTGCATTTTTGATAGCAGAAATTTTATCCTCATAGTGATGGATTGATTTTATATTGCTATTTTTTAATCTATCAATTACTTTTTGCTCATACTCGTCATTTGTTCGCCTAACTCCAGCGTAAGGGATAAATAAAATTTCTTCCTTGTCGCATTCACCTAAAAATTCCTTAACCCAGTTTTTGCAGTGCCTTAAATAGCCAGTATCTTGATAGCTTGAAGCACTGATTAGTAAAGCGTTTTTCATTTTTTTACTCCATTTAGTTTGTAAGCAGATCTTAGATAGACATCAACTCCAGCTACCAAGCACTCCTCATCAAAGTCAAATTTGCAGTTGTGATGGCCTGCTTTTAAATTTGTTCCTATCATCATATAGCCGCTCTTTGCGCCTCTGTCTTGTAAAGCTCTCATAAAATGAGCAAAATCTTCACAAGCACCAAAATCAAGCTCTTTTACGATCTTATCGTCATCTATAAATGGACTTTGCTTTGCAGCTTCATAGAAAATTTCTGTTACTTCTTTATCGCTATCGGCTCCGTTTGTGCCACCAGTTTTTACGACTTTACTCTCTACACCATAAATTTCGCTCACACCTTTAACGATATCCATGCATCTTTCATACATAAAATCATTTAAATTTGTATCTTCGCCTCTTGTTTCGCAAGCTAGATAGCCATTTGGAGCAATGACGTTTCTGCCTTCACCTGCCTTTAAAACGCCTACATTTATCCTGGTCACGCCCTTTGCATGTCTTGTGATACCATGCATGCTTAGTGCCATTTGAGATGCGGCTAAAAGGGCATTTGCGCCATCTTGTGGTGCTCCTGCTGCGTGAGCTGAACGACCGGTGATATGTACGTCAAATTTTGAAGTTGCAAGTAGCTTATTTGTTCCACAGATGATGCCTCTATTGGTTTTTGCTTGAAAGCCGATATGTCCGCCTAATAGATACTCTATACCATCAAGCACACCAGCAGCTTCCATAGCCACAGCACCTCTTGTGCCCTCTTCTGCCGTTTGGAAGATAAATTTAAATTTACCGTTAAACTCATCTAAATTTTCAGCTATAAGTTTTGCCACACCAAGACCTATTGACATGTGACCATCATGCCCACAAGCATGCGTGATACCAGCGATATCTGCACCAAAACCCTCTTTGCAAGGTCTGTGAGTAGGCTCGTCACTCTCTGTCACATCAACACTATCAATGTCAAACCTAAATGCTGTAAATTTACCAGGCCTTTTTGTGTCGATAAAAGCTGTTAGGCCAGTTAAGCCATCTTTCATATAAGAAAGATATTTTGCTTCTTCAGGACTTAGAAGCTTTTTAGCTCTTTCTATTGCTTTTTCGCATTGCTCTTTTGAACCAAGACCAAGCCTTGCATCCGCTTTAACCACCTTGTCACCAAGGCTTATTTCATAACCAAGATCACTAAGCCTCTTTGCTAGCACGGCGGTTGTAAAAAATGTAAACCAGCCAGTCTCTGGATGCGAGTGAAAATACCTGCGATCCTTTATCAGCTCATCTTTTAAAGAAAGAGCCAAATTTGCTATCTTATCCATAGGTTTCTCCTTATTCATTTGATAGTTTAATTAGTGCATTTGTTAAAATTTGTGTAGCTTTGAAAGCATCATCAAAATTTATAGCCTCTGCTATATTGTGACTTATGCCACCAACACAAGGTATAAAAAGCATTCCAACACTACTTGCAAGTTTTGTTAGATTCATCGCATCGTGTCCAGCTCCGCTTGGCAAAGTAAGCGTTTTTATGCCAAGCTTAGCAGCCTCTTCGCTTAGTAAATTTATAGCATGCTCACTAAGTTTTACTGGCTCATCACTACTTAGTTCTCTTATCTCATAACTAAATTTTAGCTCATCACTTAGCTCTTTTATAAAATTTCTAAGCTCATTATTTAGCTCATTTAAGCTCGCTTTGTCTATATCTCTTAGATCAACTCCAAGCCTTGCCTCGCCTGGTACGACGTTTAAAACGCCTGGTTTTGCATGTGCGTAACCAACAGTAGCCACAGCTGTTTTTTTGTTTTTAGCAAATTTATTGGCAGCAATTATGATGTGTGAAGCGGCAAGCAGCGCGTCACTACGCATATTCATCGGCGTTGCACCGCTGTGATCTGCCTTGCCATGAATAATAATTTCAAATCTTATAGGAGCGGCGATACCGCTTACTACACCAACGCTTATGCCGCTTCGCTCAAGCACTGGACCTTGTTCAATGTGAAGTTCTAAATATGAATGAAGTGAGTGTTCTTTTAAAAGAGAATCATTTAAATTTTGTGGTTCAAGTCCAAATTTACTCATCGCTTCAAAAAGCGAAATGCCATCTTCGTCTTTTAATTCATGAAGCCTTTGTAGACCAAGTTTGCCGCTTATTATCTTGCTGCCAATGGTCGCTGTCTTGAACCTACTTGACTCTTCACAGCAAAAATTTATCAGCCAAAGCGGACGCTTTAGTTTAATGCCAGCTTCTTTTATCGAGGTTAATGCTTCAAGTCCAGCCATAACGCCAAGCGTACCATCATAAAAGCCACCATTTGGCACACTATCTATGTGAGAGCCCACGCAAACTGGCTTTTCACCTGGCTCACAGCCATCATCATAGATGGCAAAGATATTGCCAACATTATCAATTTTAAGTTTAAAGCCATTTTCTTCTATTAAATTTATAAGAAAATTCCTAGCTTCCAAGTCTTCTTTGCTAAATGCAAGCCTTGTTAGCCCTCCACCTTTTAATGCTCCAAATCTACTTATAGCATTAAAATTCGCCTCAAATCTTTTAAAATTTATCATAATAAATCCTTAAAAATAAAACTAATCTTAAAAACATTTATTACTTTGAACATTTTACATTTAGTTTTATGATTTAAAGCTGAATAAGTGTTAAATTTTTAAATCTAATTTTTTTGTAGCTTGTTGTGTAAGCCTTTAATAATCTCTGAAATTTTTTGCATTATTTCGATTTTATTTGGCTTTTGTGATTTTCTAGTATCTTCGCGAAACTTCTCATAGTATTTTAGTTTTAGCTTTAAAATGGCCTCTTTAAGGCTATCTTCGCTCGAAGCTACATTTGAGCTTTCATCAACATAAATTTCTCTAACAAGCACCGCATTATCTTCAATATTTGGCAATAAAACAGCCTGAAAATAATCTTTATGGTGCAAGAAGAATTTCTCCTCAAGCTCGTTTAAAACGATAGCTTCGTAATTTTTATTTGCTAGCATGCTCTTTAAAACACTAAATTCCAAAATATCAGTTTTATCTTTTTTTTGAGCCACTTGTTTGTTTGTTGTTACAGCATTTGTAAAATTTTGGTCTTGTCTATTTATATATCTTTGTCCATGAAGGCTAAAAGTATTTAGCTCTATTTTGAGTAAATTTGATACCAGCAATTCGTAGCTTTTTGCGATTATTGGCTTTAGAGAATTTGTAAATTCCACTATCTCTTCCAAGCATTTTTGCTTTTGTACTGGGCGTGATATATCGTATTTCTTGACAACTTGCTCGATATAAAACTCGCCAAGCTCAGTCCCAGAGCCAAACATCTCTTTTAGCTCGTCACTTCTGCCTGCAAAGACCATATCTGCAGGGTCTGCACCATCTTTTATGATTACAACGCTTCCATCTATTTCGTTTTGAACCAAAAGACGAGATGACTTTATAGCGGCATTTATACCAGCCGAGTCACCATCAAAACAAAGCACAACACTTATCTCTCCTCTTTTTAAAAGTGGTAAGTGATTAGTCGTAAGCGCAGTCCCAAGCACGGCAACAGCGTTTGTAAAGCCTGCAAAGTGCAGCATGATAACGTCCAGATATCCCTCTGTGATGATGATCTGCTTCTTTTCAAAAATACTTTGTCTAGCTAAATGATAGCCGTAAAGCAGCTTTGACTTGTCAAAAACCATGCTTTGTGGAGAATTTACATATTTTGCAGGATGATCTGAGATCGTTCTACCGCCAAAGCCAACTAGTTTTGCCGTGTGTGCATATATGGGAAATGTGATACGCTCGATAAAACTAGCATAAATTCCCTTCTCGTTTTGCTTTACTATGCCAACTTCAAGCGCCTCTTTTGGCTCGATATTTTCATTTTGCAAAAGTCTAATGGTACTAGCGCTCTCCCCTGCCCAGCCAAGCTCAAATTTCTCGATCATCGCGTCATTTATACCACGAGAATAGATATATCTCACAGCGGCTTCATGCTTGAAAAATTCGCTCCTATAAAAGGCATTTGCCTTTTCTAAAATATGCTTATTTTCTTTTTGTGTTGGGGCTTTGTCGCTTGTGTATTCAAGGCTAAAATTTACAAGACTAGCTATTCTTTCGATAGCTTCTGGATAGGTTAATTTCTCATAATCCATTACAAATTTGATCGCATCTCCGCCAGCCTTGCAAGCAAAACAGTGAAAAATTTGCTTGCTTTGGCTTATGCTCATACTAGGATTTCTATCATCGTGAAATGGGCAGACGCATTTATAGTTTGCACCCATTTTTTTAACTGGCAAATAGTGCTCTATAATGTCAACGATATCGATTTGATTTTTGAGTTTTTCTATGGATTTTGGATCTATCATAAGCAAAATTATACAACCGCTTTGTTATAATTAAAGTAAAATTTTATTACAAAGTATGAGCGTGGATATTTTTTTCATTGGGCACAGAGATCCGATATTTAGCCTTATTATTTTATTTAGCATTATTTTGATGATAGCCGCATTAAGCTATGCTTGGGGTATCTTTTCGAGCAAAGATGAGAAAAAACGCATTGAAAAATTTATAAGAAAATTTGATAGCAAAGATGGCATAAGTAGCGAGCATAAACAGATGCTACAAAGCCCAGAGATAGACGCCCAAAGCCTTTGCATGCTAGG
The DNA here is from genome assembly GCF_902460705.1 of Campylobacter concisus. Lineage (GTDB taxonomy): Bacteria > Campylobacterota > Campylobacteria > Campylobacterales > Campylobacteraceae > Campylobacter_A > Campylobacter_A concisus_Z. Next base: position 154,538 of record NZ_CABPUP010000004.1, read on the forward strand.
GCAAACTTTTGCTAAAAATGGTGATTTTGAAAAATCAATTAGTGTTTATCTCATAGCACTTGGCAAAGTTAGAGATAAAAATGAAAAAGAATTTATCCTAAACGAGCTTGGAGAGGTCTATTTTAAGGCTGGATTTTTAAAAAAAGCTAGCGAAGTCTTTGAAAAAGTGCTTGAACTAAGTCCAAGAAATGTGCTTGCACTTCGCTTTTTAACGATGATAGATGAAAAACTTAAAAACTACAAAGAAGCCCTTTATGCGCTAAATTCTCTTGAAGAGCTTGGTGTAAATGTAAAAGATCAAAAAGCCTATATAAAGGCGATCAGCACGCTTGATGATAGAAATTTAAGCTTTAATGAAAAGGTAGAAATTCTCTCCCATCTTAGCCAAAATTTTGAGCTTTTAAAGCGCATGATCTTAGCCCTTTTCATAAGACACAACGAAAATTTAGAAAATTTAAAAGATTTTGCTCATTTTGAAGATGTGATCGATCTGCTTTACAACCTAAAAACGCCTATAAATTTAAGCGATCCAAAGTACAAATCACTCTTTTATGCAAAGGGCGATATAGATGAGCCATGTGAAATTTATGGCTTTGAGCTAAACGTCATCAAAAAACTAAAAGACGCTAAATTTGATGCGGCTGGGCTAAGCTTTAACTACGTTTGCAAAAGCTGCAAAAACTCATTTCCTATGCATTTTTACCGATGTCCGGTCTGTCACGAGCTAGGAAGTGTTAAAATTTTATCCCACATCACAGAAAAAGCAAGTGAAGATAGTAACACTTTTTAGCGACGGCTCATGCCTTGGGAACCCTGGAGCTGGCGGCTGGGCGTATATATTGAGATTTAACGAAGCGCAGAAAAAAGAGAGTGGCGGCGAGGCATATACTACAAATAATCAAATGGAGTTAAAAGCTGCGATAATGGGATTAAAAGCGCTAAAAGAGCCCTGCGAGGTAAGGCTTTTTACCGATAGCTCATACGTAGTAAATAGCATAAATGAGTGGCTTTCTAACTGGCAAAAGAGAAATTTTAAAAACGTAAAAAATGTAGAGCTTTGGCAAGAGTATTTAGAAATTTCAAAGCCTCACAAAGTCGTAGCAAGCTGGGTTAAGGGGCACGCTGGACACCCTGAAAACGAGGAGTGCGACCAGATGGCAAGAGATGAGGCATTAAAAATAAAAGATGAGAATGAAAGATGAAAATTTTAGAAGAATTTGAAGAGAGTCTTGGCTATAAATTTAAAAAAACTGAACTTTTAGAAGAGGCACTAACGCATAAGAGCACCAAGCAGGCGTTAAATAACGAAAGGCTCGAGTTTTTGGGCGATGCGGTGATGGATCTACTTGTGGCTGAGTATCTTTTTAAAAAATTTAGCAAGATCGCAGAGGGCGACATGAGTAAGCTAAGAGCCGCACTTGTAAATGAAAAAAGCTTTGCAAATATGGCAAGGCATCTAAAAATGGGTAAATTTTTAAGGCTAAGCACGGCCGAAGAGAACAATGGCGGACGCGAGAAAGATAGCATTTTAAGCGACGCATTTGAGGCTGTGATGGGCGCTATCTACCTTGAGGCTGGACTTGATAAGGTGCGAGAAATTTCGATCGCTCTGCTTGAACTTTGCTATCCACAGATCGACTTTGCACACCTCGAAAAGGACTACAAAACCGCTCTTCAAGAGGTCACTCAAGCAACCCTTGGCGTCATACCAACATACGAGCTCATCGGCACGTCAGGTCCTGATCACAAGAAAGAATTTGAGATAGCCCTACTTCTAAATGGCAAAGAAATTTCACGTGCCGTTGGCAGCTCTAAAAAGCAAGCCCAACAGCTCGCAGCAAAAATCGCACTAGAAAAAATCAATAAATAGGAAAAATTTTGAATACATTTGGCAAAAAACTAACCTTAACAACCTTTGGCGAGAGCCACGGAGTGGCGATCGGCGGCGCGATAGATGGACTTCCAGCTGGGCTAAAGATCGATACAGATTTCATCCAAAGTGAGCTAGATAAACGCCGTCCTGGACAAAGCAACTTCACAACCGCAAGAGATGAAGCCGATAAGATAGAAATTTTTAGCGGCGTCTTTGATGGTAAGAGCACTGGAGCGCCTATAGGTTTTACTATTTTTAACAACAACCAAAAGTCAAACGACTATGACAATTTACGTGAAATTTTTCGCCCAGGCCATGCTGATTTTACCTACTTTAAAAAGTATGGTTTTAGAGATCACAGGGGCGGCGGACGCTCAAGTGCTAGAGAAACAGCTATCAGGGTAGCTGGCGGAGCCTTTGCACAGCTACTTCTAAATGAGTTTAATATTGAGGTTTTAAGCGGGGTATTTAGCATTGGCAAGGTTTTTAGCAACAAAGTAGACTTTAATTTTGCCAAAAATTCACAAATTTATGCTCTTGGCAACGAAGAGGCGATGAAAGAAGCGGTAAATAAAGCTAGAAATGACCACGATAGTGTCGGTGCAGTTGTTTTAAGCGTGGTTAAAAATTCTCCAGCTGGTCTTGGAGAGCCACTTTATGATAAGCTTGATAGTGCTTTAGCAGCGGCTTTAATGGGCATAAATGGTGTAAAAGCCGTCGAGATAGGTGCTGGCGTAAAAGCAAGTGAGACATTTGGGTCGGTAAATAACGATGAGATGGATGAGCTTGGATTTTTAAGCAACAACGCAGGAGGCATACTTGGCGGTATAAGTAGTGGCGAAGATATCGTACTAAAGAGCCATTTCAAGCCTACACCTTCGATATTTAAAGAGCAAAAGACACTAAATTTGCAAGGCGAAGTTGTGGACTTTGAGCTAAGAGGCAGACATGATCCTTGTATAGGCATACGTGGTAGTGTCGTTGCAACCGCGATGATAAGGCTAGTTATCGCCGATATGTTACTACTAAATGCTAGCACAAAGCTTGAAAATTTAAAGAAAATTTATGGCTAAATCTATAAAAATAAGTAAAATTTAGTGGCCAAAAAGCCACTAAATTTTTAGAATCTATAAGCAAACTGAAGTTTTGCGCTGCTTTGATCTTTTTTACCAAAAGATTGTGCTATGCCAAAATTTATGAGTGTTGCATAAGTTGGCGTATATCTTAGACCGAGCTCAACCTCCGAGCTTGTGCCTTTTTGAGTTAGGCTGATATCCTCGTCTTCTTGGACTACTGCTATTTTTGATTTTGTATTAAATTTATACTCGGCACTAATTTTCCCATAAGGATTAAATTTACCAGCATCATAGGCTATTTTTGAGTAAATTTTGGCTCTACTTGATGTAACGCTGCTAAATTTTAATGTACTTTGTCCGATATCTGCCTCATCGCTACCGACATAAGAGAGTGCGTAGTTTAGCCCACTATCAGGCATCACACCGCTTAAGATGACAATAGCAAACATTAAGCGGCTAAGCGAAGATGAGTATATAGCATTTAGAAAAGAAAACGAGATGACTATGCACTCTGAAAAACCATATCTTTCACCAACAAGATAATAAATTTTAAGGGCAGAAATGCCCTTAAATCATATTTTTACTAGAAATATTTTTTCATAGAGCCTACATTAAAAAATTGATATAAAAATTATTTTTAATATTTGTGTTAAGAAAATATTATAAAATACAAAGATTTTTTAATAAAGGATAAACAATGACATTTGGAACATCTGTAACAACTTGCTTTAACAAGTATGTAAATTTCCAAGGAAGAGCGAGTAGATCTGAATTTTGGTGGTTTACTCTTTTTGTATTTTTAGTATATTTTATTGTCATATTTATAGATGATGTAACCCGTCAAAACATAGCACAACCAATAGCAGGTTTGGTCTTATTCTTGCCGTCTCTTTCAGTACAAGTAAGAAGACTTCACGACACAGATAAAAGTGGCTGGTGGTCTTTATTAGTCCTTATACCGCTTATTGGCAATATTTTTTTACTTATCATGTGCACATTTAAAGGTACTCCTGGTACAAATAGGTTTGGAGAGGATCCTCTTTTAGTACCTGAAAACAGCAATACTAGATTAGAAGATGACTAAAAATTATCAAATTTTGTTTATGAGATAAAAAAACTCTCATAAACAAATAAATTTCCAAAACTACAATGCAAAAACGATCAGAAAAATTTTATGCCGTCATTGACCTAAAGTCCTTTTATGCCTCAGTTGAGTGCGTGGAGCGAGGACTTGATCCGTTTAAAGCCGATCTGGTCGTGGCTGACGATAGTCGCGGCAACGGAAGTGTTTGTCTAGCCGTTAGCCCAGCTCTTAGAGCCAAAGGTGTGAAAAATAGATGCAGGCTTTTTGAAATACCAAAGGCTATAAATTTTATCATTGCACCGCCTAGAATGCAGTTTTACATCGACTATGCGGCTAAAATTTATGAGATATACCTAAAATATGTTTCAAAAGATGATATCTATGTCTATTCTATCGATGAGGCCTTTATCGATCTTACTTCTTATGTTAAATTTTATAATACCGATGCAAAATCCATAGCCAAAAAGATAATGGATGAAATTTTAAAAACTACTGGCGTGACGGCCACCTGTGGCATGGGCACAAATTTATACCTTGCAAAAATCGCCCTTGATATCTTGGCTAAGCACAGTGATGATGGGATTGTATTTTTAGACGAGCAGCTTTATAAAGAACGTCTTTGGACGCATCAACCGCTAGATGACTTTTGGCGTATCGGTAAGCAAACTAGGCTAAAGCTGGAAAAACATGGAATTTTTTGTATGAAAGATATAGCAAATGCTCCGCGAAGTCTGCTTGAGAAATTTTTTGGAGTTGATGCATATATAACGATAGATCACGCAAATGGCATAGAGCCAACGACAATAGCTGACATAAAAGCATATAAACCAAGCACAAAATCCTACTTTAGCTCTGAAATTTTACCAAGAGACTACGAACGTTGTGAGGCAGTGATCGTGCTAAAAGAGATGGCGGATAGACTAGCACTTAGGATGATCAACAAAGAAGTAATGGCAAGTGGAATAACGATAAATATAAAATTTGCTGACAAGCTTGAGCCATTACAACGTGCAAGCGTTCGGTTTAAGACACCAACAAATGTCTCAAGTGTGCTGATGAGTTTGGCCGAAGAGCTACTTTTAAACAAGATAAAAAATGTTGGGCTAATTAGGCAAATTGGCATCAGTGCAAATGACGTAGTAAAAGAAAGCCTCGCTCACTCTAGTCTTTTTGAGGATGATACTAAAGAAAAGGCGATTTTAAAATCCCTAAATCTAATAAAAGAAAAATTTGGTAAAAACTCGGTTTTAAGAGCGATCGATCTACTACCAGAAGCCACTGGACAAGACCGAAATAAAAAGATTGGAGGGCACAAAAGTGGCGAGTAAAGATAGGGCGAAAATTTTTAGCTCGTTTAATCCGCTATCAACCTTAGAGCGAGCCCTCCGCCAAAAAGAGCGTGAGAGAAGAGAAAAACTAGAGCTTGATGAGAACAAAGTCGATGAAATTTTAAAAAAGATAAGCGAGCTAAGGCCAGCTGATGAAGTATATGTGAGCTATCATGACGGCTACACCTATACAAATGCTAGAGGGCTAATCTCTGACGTAAATTTCAAAAATAAAACTCTTATGGTTGTAAAAACTAGGATCAAATTTGAAGATATAAATGACCTAAAAATAATTTAGCCCCCAAGCGAGGGCTAAGTTTATATAAATTCTACAAAGATTGTAAAATTTTTGGTTTAGAAAATGCAGTTATTGGTTTGATCTCGCCTTTATATTTTTCAAGATCCGCTAGTATCGTATGTCCGCAGTTGCTTTGAGCGATACTAGATGTGCCTTTGTCGCGTGTTAGGACATTGATGCAGCCGTGCTTACAAAGGCTTCTTTCGCCAAGCACTTCAGGATCGTACCATGCGCCTTCGCAAATAGCGATGACACGCTCTGGGATGATGTCAGTAACAAGCGCTCCTACTAAAATTTCACCCCTATCGTTAAAGACTCTCACTACATCACCAGTTGCGATGCCTTTTTTCTTAGCGTCGTTTGTATTTATTAACATCGGCTCTCTAGCACAAACTTCAGCGTAGTTTCTGATTATTGAGTTATTTAGCTGAGAGTGGAGGCGATATCTTGAGTGTGGGGTTGTGATGCTAAATGGATACTTCTTAGCTTTTTCACTACCAAGCCACTCAAACGGCTCGATCCAGGCAAAGTGTGGAGCAAAGTCTTTGTAGCCAAATTTAGCAATAGTTGGAGAGTATATCTCTATCTTACCTGATGGCGTGCCAAGGCGATTTTTGTGTGGATTTTCTCTAAATGCACTAAGTCTTGTGTAGTATTTTGTCTCTTCATTGTCTTTGTCAAATTTTACATAGCCCTCTTTCCAAAACTCATCAAAGCTTGGCATTTTAAGATCTAGTGCCTTGGCTTGTTCCACCGCATCTGCGTAAAATTCTTTTGCCCAGCCAAGCTCATCTTTACCCTCAGTAAAGACCTCTTCTCTGCCCCAGCGTTTGCAAATTTGTGAGCATATCCAGTAGTCGCTTCTGCTTTCTCCCATTGGCTCAACTACTGGTTTGTATGCCACGATGTATTCGCTTGATGGGACACTTTGGTTGATGTCATTTCTCTCTACCTCAAGTGCCACTGGTAAGACGATGTCGCTTAGTTTAGCTGTACTTGTCCAAAATGGCTCAGCTGTGATAACAGTATCAAATTTACGCCATGCTTTAACTGCATTGTTTACATCCTGGTGTCTTGTAAACATCGAACCAGAAGCCATATAAGCTACTCTCATATGTGGAAGTTTGATCTTAGAGCCATCATAATCTATCTCTTTGCCAGGATTTTGCAAGGCTTCGATTGATCTTGAAGATGGGATTGTTACGTTTTTAAATTTCTTCCACGGAGCACCATCTACGTTTTCATATTTCTCGCTTATCCTAGTACTGATACCTTTTAGGGCAGGTGCTATCTTATCAGTGCTACCGTTTCCGTAGTAGAGGTTAAACTCAAATCCAAGACCCTCTTTACCGATGTGGCCAAGCATCGCACTAAGAGTTACGATACCCCAAAAGCTCATTTCGCCATGGTCTTGTCTTTGAAGAGATCTGCCAGCGATAATAGTGCTTGGCTCTTTTGCGAGTACAGTAGCAAATTTTGCAATCTCTTCAGCTTTTACACCACAAATTTTACTAGCCCAGTTTATATCTTTTACCACTTTGTCGGTGGCACCAAGCAAATAATCTTTAAATTTATTAAAACCAACTGTGTATTTTTTTATAAATTCCTCGTCGTAAAGATTGTTTTCATAAAGATAGTGGCACATACCAAGCATCATTGCTACGTCAGTGTTTGGACGAACGATGATAGTTTCAGAGTCAAGGTATCTTGTGGTGTCATTTTTAAAGACGCAAACACTATAGGTTTTAATGCCTGCCTCTTTTATCTTTTTAATACCAAGATAACCATCGTGTGTTGGAGGCTGCCATGAAATTTGACCAGTCACAAGCGGATCAGTACCCCAAAATACGATGTTCTTAGCATTTTTAACCATGGCCTCCCATTTTGTAGGAGCGTCATAGACCGCACTATTTCCAAGGACGTGAGGCATGATGACAAGACCAGCGCCTGTTGAGTAGTCACCGCTCTCTTCTACGTATCCACCTAAAACCTTTAACATCCTATGACCAACAGTCCTACCCCAACTGATCTTACCACTACCACCCCACCAGTAACATTCGCCGTAAATGCTTTCTGGGCCATATTTGTCAAAATTTTCTTTTAAGGCTTTTGCAGCAAGGTCAAGTGCCGTATCCCAACTAACACGTACAAATTCTTCTTTGCCACGAAGCTCGCTTTTTGCTACACCTTTTGCCTTTAAGTAGCTTTTTCTTACGTACGGATAGAGTACGCGACTTTCATTTTGGATGAGATCTGGCAAACTGTTATTCATTGTATTTGGAAATTTATCACCTTCAAATGGATCAACAGAGACGATTTGATTTGAGTTGGTATTTGCCCAAAATAGACCAAATCTATTTGCTCCAAAAGTTTTCTTTTGGTCAAAAATGGTTTTTGTCACACCTTCGATCCTGTTCGCTTGTGCCGCAGTGGCTGCAAGTGCAGAAAATTTTATAAAATCTCGTCTTTTCATATTTTCTCCCTTATGAAAAATTTATTTTGCTTTTTTGGCATTGTGTTGTAAGTATTTGAGCACTAAATTTAGGTCAGTTTCATCTAGTGCTACAAATTTTGCATCGACCATTCCAGCTAAATTTGCTGGCCACTGAGCCGCTGTAAAGCTATTTGGCTCATGAAGTCTATGACATGCTGAACAAGTCTCCTCATAAATTTTTTGTGCTTTTGCATAAAGATTTTTTGTATCGCCACCAAGCACGTCATTTGGTATCTCATAAACACCCTCTGCTTGGTACCATACTTCGCCATACTCATCTTCAATATCTTTTACTTTTTTAAAATTTGTCTCACTTTCATCATTAAAAGCAATAAAAACTTCCGGATCTTCTATACTTCTTTGAAGCTGGGCTAAATAGTTCGTTGAAACCACACCATTAACTTTTATCTTGCTCGTCTTTTCACCTTTTTCTATAACCTCAACTGGCGTTAAAACCTCGATCTTTCCGATCATATTGCCATCTAGCGTTATATTGGCATCTTTTGCGATGACATCGGCACTAAAAGCAAGACTACATGCTAAGACAGGGGCTAAAAATAGCATTTTCATGTTGCAATCCTTAAAAATAAAATTTAAAAAAATTTAATAACCTAATAACTTAAAATTACATTGTTATATTTAGCTTTATTTAAGTAAGTTAATATTTGCTTTTGTTAAAAATAAGATTTAGCATAAAATTTATCAAGTTTTATTGATTGTCTTAATGATTAAAAGTATAAGCCAACACAAGCTCTGTGAAAATTTTACTTTTAGATCTAGTGAAGTAAAAAATTTAACTTTACTTCACTGGCTACTATAAAAAAGTATGGCAGAGCTTTTATAAACTTAAAAATATAAATTAGCAAACTTCTTACAGAATTCAAAAATATGCTAAAAGTTACTACTCTGCATTGCTAGCTATGTTAAGACTTTCTAGGGTTTTATCGTTTTAAAAATTTTTATCAAAACGTCTTATTATCAATCTAACAGCTTTGCTTATCGCCTAGCTCGCACGCTCTTTTTCGCGTTTGCTTTGCTTTTTTCGCGTCTTTTTTTACTTGCTCGTATCTGTTTTCGTTGAAATTTCCCTCATACAGCCACGCCGCTCGCGCGCAGCCGCCTACGTAGCCTAGCTTACACGAGCGCTCGTAATACTCCATCATCTCGCCTATATCGCCTCCCGTTCGCTCTATCATCCAGCCCACGTTGTAGCATCCCGGAGCGTATTTTTTGTTGCATAGGGTATTGTTTATCGCAAACGACTGCACCTCGTCGCCCAGCTCTTCTTGTATGAAATTAGCTAGCGCCAAGCAACCGGGCAAATACTCGTAAAGGACACAGCTAGCCTTGTAATACGCGCTAATCTTAGTCTCGCGCTCGCTCTTGTCCGAGGCTTTTACTAGATTATTTTTATAAAGCTCGCCCAGATAAAAGCAGCCCTCGCCGTCTCCTTTGGCGCAGGCTAGGCTAAATAGCCCCTCCGCCGCGCCGTAGTCTTGCTTTAAGTTTGCCGCTACTATGCCAGCTTGCACGCACTCTTTGGTAGCGTTTAGGTCGGGATTTTTGCATTTTTTGACCTTTTCTAGCGTATCTGCGGCTAGCAATGGCGAAAGGCTCGGCTCGCTAGCGAATAAATTTATCGCCGCAAGTAGCGCAAATAATAAGATTTTCATTTTTATCCTTTAAATTTACCTAAACCCGCGCTTTGGCGATGCAAGCGGCGACGGCATCCATCAAGGCGCCGCGAAATCCGCCTTTTTCAAGCGCGGCAAGTCCCTCTATCGTGGTTCCCGCCGGCGAGCAGACCTCGTCTTTTAGCGCGGCCGGGTGCTTGCCGCTTTGGATCAGGCGCGCCGCCCCTTCCACGGCTGCCGCAACGGCGTCGTAGCAAAGCTGCCTAGGCAGTCCGCCTCGCACGCCCGCATCGGCCGCAGCCTCGATAAAGGCGCAAACATACGCGGGCAGGCTTCCCGCGATGCCCGTAAATGCGGCAAATCCGGACTCGTCTATCTCGTAAATTTTGCCTATTTTTGCGATTATTTCGCGCACGGTCTTGCGCGCTTCATCGCTAAAACCCACGTCAAAGCAAAGAGCCGTGGCCGACGCTCCGATGCTAGCTGCGACGTTTGGCATCGCGCGAGCGATATAAACGCCCTCGCCGGCGATTTGCCTAGCGCGATTTATGCCAAAACCCGGCGCCAAAAGAAGCAAAATTTTGCCCGCAAGCTCGGGCGCGATCAGGCGCAAGATAGCCTCGTAGCTAGCGGGCTTAGTAGCCAGCACGACCGCGTCCGCTTCGCGCGCTAGATCCGTTTCTTTCGCGGCTATTTTTACGCCGAATCTCTGCCGTAAAGTTTCGTTTTTGCTTCTGGCGCAGGCTAGGATTTCAAATTTTGCCTCTTTTTCGCATTCGCGCCGACTCGCGTTTTTATCCGTTTGCGCTAAATTTCCCGCCCTTTGCGTCTCGCTGCCGCCGTCAAATTTTCGCTCGTCCTCGGCCGAGTTTCGCCCCGCGTTAGCCTCACCGCATTGCGCTCGCCAAAGCGCCTCTATCATCGCGCCGCCCATATTTCCGCCGCCGATGAAGCCGATTTTTACGTTTTTCATTTCGCCGCCTTTTTTAGAGTACCGATTTTGACAGCTTTGCCCGCGATCGCCTCGCGTACCGCCGCGCTATCCGCCCATATCGCGCCCGTAACCTGCCCAGGCGCCAAGGTATAAACGCCGCCCGTTTGCGCCTCGCCGCTCGCCTTAAACTCGTTGCCGACGACCAGCTCACAAACGACGTTCGTGTCGTTTTCAAATTTGATCGCCGCTTTTAACGTCGGCTCCATTTTCTGTTTCGCCGCGCCCGCGTACTGCTCGAGTATGTTTTTGCTAAGCTTGCCGTAGACGTCGCCGTCTTGGCTTAGATATATCCGCACGGCGCGCTTATCCGAGTTTTTGCCGCCTTTTTCACCCTTGCCTACGCTAACGCTCATCTCATAGGCAGTTTCTCCCGTCGGGAAGTCCTTAAATTTAGCGTCCGGGACGAAAACCCGCACGTTGTCCGTTACCGTCTTAGTTTCGTACGTCTGCGGCGTTATACCCGTTAGCACGATCGTTGATTTCACGTCCGCGCCTTTGTCCGAAACAAGCGCGGAGATCGGCACACGAGTAAGCAGCGTAGTCTCGTAGCAGCCGCTAAAAATAAACGCCGCGGCGAGAGCGAAGATAAATTTTAGTTTTTTCATCGGTTTCCTTTAAATTTTCGCCGATTTTAGCATAAACTAGGCATTTTCATATTGATTACATTAAAAGCAAAAATAGAAAAGTAAGTATGGTATTTTAAAGTATAAATGGTTTTAAGATTGATAAATTTTAAATGAGAAAGAATGGCTCTATTTCGTCTTGAACAAAGCCAACTTAAATAAATAATGCAAAAAAAGTATGAGAAATTTATGTAAATTTTTTGCTGTTTTTAGAGTTTAATTATTAGCCCCTTTACAAAGGGGCTAAATTTATAAAATTTGATTAAAGTTTTGCTTTTCTTTTACGCTCTGTCGGGTCTAAATAGCGCTTGCGAACGCGGATATTTATAGGCGTAACCTCGACTAGCTCGTCATCTTCTATCCACTCTAACGCACGCTCAAGGCTTAGCTTTCTAGGTGGCACAAGTTTGATCGCATCGTCGCTACCGCTAGCGCGCACGTTTGTTAGGTTTTTGCCCTTGATAGGATTTACGTCAAGGTCGTTTGGACGGCTGTGCTCGCCGATGATCATGCCCACATAGACTTTTGCCTGCGGATCAAGAAATAGCACACCACGATCTTGCAAGTTAAATAGCGAATAAGCAAGCGTTACGCCGTTTTCCATCGAAACTAGCGCGCCATTTGTTCTATGCTCCACTGTTCCGCTTAACGGTCTAAACTCCAAAAAGCTGTGGTTCATAACACCCTCGCCTTTTGTATCAGTCAAAAACTGACTTCTAAAGCCGATAAGTCCGCGCGCTGGGATCTCAAACTCGATCCTTGTTTGGCCGTCGCCTGTTGGGTTCATAGAGACCATTTCAGCCTTTCTTTTGCCTAGTTTTTCTATGACTGTGCCTGTCGTATCATCAGGTGCATCGATCACTAAAAGCTCGTATGGCTCGCATTTTACGCCATTTATCTCTTTTACGATGACCTCAGGTCTACCAAGTAAAAATTCATACCCCTCACGGCGCATATTTTCAGCCAAAATAGTAATCTGAAGCTCGCCACGGCCACTTACTTTAAATTTGCCCTCGCCGATATTTTCATACTTCATCGCGATATTTGTCTTCATCTCGTTTGCAAGGCGCTCATCGATCTTATTCGATGTGACGTGTTTGCCCTCAGTGCCTGCTAATGGGCCGTCATTTACAGAAAATACAACGCTAAGTGTCGGCTCTTCGATGTGGAGAGGATCAAGCGGATGAGGATTATTTGGATCAACGACGCTATCGCCAACGTCAAGTGCATCAAAGCCAGCGATCGCTACGATGTCACCAGTACCAGCCTCGTTTATATCGGTTCTTTCAAGACCCATAAAGCCAATTAACTTTGAAATTCTACCAGTTGTCTTTGTACCATCAGCCTTTGCAAGCATAACATTTTGATTTTTAGATATCTTGCCATTAAAAATTCTCGCAATACCGATTTTGCCGACGTAGTTGTCATAATCAAGAGTAAACACTTGAAGCTGAAGTGGGTTCTCGTCGCTACCGCTTGGAGCTGGCACGTGAGCTAGGATGGTCTCAAAAAGTGGCTGCATATCTTTGTTTTCATCGCTTAGTTTTAGCTTTGCGTAGCCATTTTTAGCAGCGGCATAAACGACTGGAAATTCTAGCTGCTCATCGTTTGCATCAAGTGCGACAAAAAGGTCAAAAATTTCATTTATAACGCGGTCTGGATCGCCTGCTGGCTTATCTATCTTATTTACAACAACGATTGGACGAAGCCCTAGTGAAAGTGCTTTTTTGACGACAAATTTAGTTTGTGGCATAACGCCTTCTTGCGCATCAACAAGTAGCAAAACGCCATCAACCATCTTAAGAACACGCTCTACCTCACCACCAAAGTCGGCGTGGCCTGGGGTGTCAATGATGTTGATCTTTGTATCTTTGTAGCGAATAGCGGTATTTTTAGAAAGAATCGTGATGCCACGCTCTCTTTCGATGTCGTTGCTATCCATTACACGCTCGCCAAGGTTTTGATGCTCATTAAATGTTCCTGACTGTTTCAAAAGCTCATCAACCATTGTTGTTTTACCGTGGTCGACGTGTGCGATAACGGCTATATTTCGTATCTTTTCCAAATTTTTCTCCGTTTATTAGTTTGCTATTTTTTGTTTGTCAGTTTTAAAATAGGGGCAGATTATAGCCAAATTTTTATAAATTTTAAGCTGATATCAAGAAATTAATTTTTGGAATAGATTTTGCATGTTTGGCATTAAGTTTAAAAATTTGAAAGGTTTAAATGCAAGCTTATACAGCGAAAAACAACGTAGATTTGTTAGCTCCTGCGGCTACTAAAAAGCCTGCGGCTGCGAAGAAGTCTCAAAACAACGGCGAGTTTTTGTCGATGGTTTTGGATGCGGCTGCGAGCAAGGCAAATAGCGGCCAAAAAATCACTGAAAAAGATGTCAAAGAGATAGTAAAAACGGTTACAACTCAAAAAGAGACGCTGCAAAAATCTCAAAGCGAAAGCGCGGCAAAAATTTCAACTGCACTTGAAGAAAATTTAGACGAAAATACAAAAAATGAGCTCTATGAAAATGCAAATTTCATGCAGCTTTTGCAAGTTTTAGAAATTCTAAACGGCAATGAAAAAGTAAGTAAATTTCCAAATTTCAGCGACAAAATAGCAAATTTCTTAAGTATGCCTGAAAACGTTGAAGAGCTTAGCAACGTTAAAAGCGTTAGCGATCTTATCGACCTTGCTAAGAAATTTGACCTTGGCCTTGAAAATATAGAAATTTCAAATGAAGATGTGCCAAAACTAAACGAGATGTTTAAAAATTTAGGCAAGAAAGAATTTTTCACACCGATAAAGACCGAAGAGAAGCCTTTTTACCTAAAAGAGCTAAAAAATGAGGTCGAGCAAACCATCATCAAAAATGAACCAAAAGAGGTCGTAAAGCTTGATACCTTATTAAAAGAGGTAGTGGCAAATCCAACTAATGAAGCTAAAAATTTAGTGAAAGAAGAGCCTAAAAAGCTAGATAGTGAAGTAAAGCTTGATGATGAGATAGTGGATGTTGAGCCAGAGGAGCAGCCTAAAGTAAAGGTAAATTTACACGAGCAAAAGGTGCAAAAAGCTCCAACTCTTGAGTCGCTACTCTTCCCTGAAAGAGAACAGCAAAAAAATGAGAATTTAGAGAGCAAAGAGACATTTAGTAGTGATAATAAATCAGAGCTAAATCAAATGGTAAAAGATATCGCAAACAGTGCTAAACACCAGCTTCAAACAAAGGCTGAGATAAAAGAGACGCTTAGTAACTTCTCTTCTACGTTAAAAGAGCAGGTGCAAAATTACAAAGCTCCGATCACTCGTTTTAACATAACGCTTAACCCTCTAAATTTAGGCGAGGTCGAGATCACGATGGTAAATCGAGGTAATAATTTACATGTAAATTTTAACTCAACCACGGCTACGATGAATTTATTTTTACAAAATCAAGCTGAGTTTAAAAATAGCCTTGTAAATATGGGATTTACCGAGCTTGAGATGAATTTCTCAGATCAGAATCAAAGACAAGACAAAAGAGAACAAGCAAAGAATAAATACAGCTCAAATCAAAGCGATGAGAGCGAAAACGCTCAAGCGGAACAAAGCTTGCTTGAGCTAGTAATACCAAGATATATTTAGGAGAGATTATGGCTTCAGTTTCAGATATAACTACACAAACAACTCAACAAAAAAACGCCGAGAAAAAGGCAAAAGCAAAGCAAGATGCAGCAGCTGGTACAGGAACTAACCCAAATGCGCAGCTAGATAAAGATGCATTTATGAAGCTACTTTTAACAGAGCTTCAGTATCAAGACCCAACAAGTCCTATGGATACTGAAAAGATGCTTACGCAAACTAGCCAACTAGCATCACTAGAGATGCAACAAAATACAAACTCAGCTATGAAAGAGCTTGTAAATCAGTTAAAATCAAATGCAAATGCCTACGCTATCTCAGCTCTTGGAAAAATGGTCTCAACTGGTTCAAACTCAGTTTTACTAACAGATGAGCAAAAAACTGTAAATTTTGCACTTTATTTTAAATCAGATCTTGCAAATGGTAAGCTCGAAATTAAAAATGCAAATGGAGAGGTCGTTCGTTCAATCGATATAAAAGATCTAAAATCAGGAGTTCGCAGAATATCTTGGGATGGCAAAGATGATTCTGGAAAACAATTACCAAACGGCGCATATACAGTCTCTGTTAATTACACTGGCAAAGATGGTAATTCATACAAGACTCAAGTAGGTAGCTATCCAGTCGAAGCAGTAAAATTTGTAGATGGCAAAGCCATGATAAAAATCGCAGGCGAATATGTCCCAATGGATAAAATATCTGAATTTTACGAAGGATAAAAGCCATGATGAGAGGTTTTTACAACGGAATTAGTGGCATTAAAACACAAAGCTTTGGCATGGATGTTTGGGCAAATAATATCTCAAATATCAACAACATAGGTTTTAAAGCTTCAATCCCTGAGTTTAAAAATTTAATCAATCAACATATGGCTTCCGCTGGAAGTGGTCCAACTAACAATCAAGTAGGTCTTGGAGCTACGAAACAAACGACAGCTTTGAAGATGACAAATGGTAGTTTTCAAAATACCGATAATAACTTCGACCTAGCCATAGGTGGTAAAGGTTTTTTTGGTGTCGTTGATAAAAATGGCAAAAACTACTATACAAGAACAGGTAGCTTTGATATAGATGGGGCTGGAAATTTAGTAGATAATAAAGGCAACTTGCTTCTTGGTACGTTAACAAGTTTTACTCCAGTCACCCCAAGTGCTAATGCTCTTAGAAAATATGGTCAAACAAAAGGTACCACGCAGGCATTTACTGCAAAAGAAGAAGATCTAAAACTAGGCGATACTGGCTCACAAAAAGGTATAAATTTACCTCATTTTTTATATATGCCAGCCAAGCAAACAAAAAATATAAATTTAAAAGGCAACCTAAACTCAAGTCTAATAACAAATAGACAAACAACAGCTATTGATGCAGCAAATTTTAATTATACACTTGATAATACAAATAAAACTATCTCACTAAATGGGCAAATCCCACTAAGTCAGACAAGATTTGGTGCAAAAGCAGGTGACAGCGTGGTGGTAAAAGTAAAAGACGGTGATGGTAGAATTAGTGAGTTTTCAACCACGCTAGAGAGCGATGGCAGCTGGCATATAAACAATAAAAGCCTAAAATTTATGGATTTTGCTAATTTAGATGTGAAGGCTGAAGTTACGTCACTAGTTGAAGTGGCCAATAAAGAAAAACTAAGTTCAGAGATATATAATAGTGATGGTACAAAGAGCTTAGTAACTATAAATTTCACAAAACAAATCCCTCAAGGTGGTGATCAAACCATTTGGAATGCAACAGCTACGATAACCGATGCAAATGGTGCTGTACAAAATACAGCCATGGGGTCGCTTACATTTAATGGTAGCGGTAGACTTGTGGCAAATACATTAACAAGCGTTGGAAACGTGGCTTTAAATTTTCTTGGCGATGGAGATGCAAATGTCTATAATGGCATAACAAGCTCGGCCAATTCAAAAAAAGACTTTGTCATAAAAGCAGATGGCTACGCCGAAGGAAATCTCTCAAAATATAGCGTTGATGATCGTGGAAATATCATGGCAAATTTTGACAATTCTCGCTCATTTATAGTTGCAAAAATAGCTCTATATCACTTCCAAAATGAACAGGGCGTATCAAAAGTGGGCGATAATCTCTATGAAGCAACTCCAAATTCAGGTGAAGCATTTTTTTATAAAAATAAAGCTGGTGAGACCATTTATGGAGCGCAAATTTTAGCAAACAAGCTTGAGATGAGTAATGTCGATCTTGGTCAAGCGCTAAGTGAGGTTATAGTCACACAAAAGGCTTATGAGGCTAGTGCAAAAAGTATCACAACAAGTGATGAGATGATCCAGACTGCTATTCAGATGAAGAAATAATTTTTATGCTAGTTGATGATTAAAAATTTAAAATGAATGATAATCTTAAGAATAGAGTTTGACTTCGTTTATTAAAAACTCATAAACTCTTTGCTGAACTAAAATCTCTTCCTCACAGCCACTCATCAAGCGACGAAGATGAGAAAAATCTATCTTTTTGGCGTATCTTTTGTGATCTTTTAGGTCTTTATCAATGCTTAAAAGTAGTGCATCAAGTGTGATTCTATCGTTTCTTTTAACTCTTGCTACATACTCTTTAACAGTTTGGATCAAAAAGTCTTTTCTGGTTTGGTCATTTTCATAAATTTCATTTGTAATGTCGTTTAAAACAAAAAAATCATCTTCGTCTGGGTCAAATTTAGCGGAGATCATAGCGGCAAAAATTTTGGCACGAAATTCTAAAGATTTGTGATGATAGATAAAAAAATCTCTAAAAGCTGATAAAAAACGAAGTTTAAACTTTCCAGACATTACTCTACTTTTTGTGAAATTTTGGCTGATTATATACTTTTAAAGCTAAATTTTTAAAAATGTAACTATAAAACAAAATTTAAGTATAGTTTCTGTATGATTGCGAAGCTCCTTCTTAGACCTGTGCAATGCTTTTTATGAGCACCGCTTCAGGGTGGGAACACAGCAGAGCACTTGTATTAAGTGTGTGCCGCAGTCATCTGAGAGGGGGTCTTTCTAAACCAAAATGCTCATTAAAATCATCACAAATTTCTAAAAAATCCACTCCGTCGATTTTAGGTTTTTCACTGAAAAATTTATACATATTATTAAAGCCATCAGTTAGCTCTTTTGACTTGACGCCGTAGCTTATGGAAATTCCAGCTTCGATATAGGCTGAGAGCTTGTCGCAGTATTTTAGCGCTTTGCCGTCGATCGGGTTAAATTTATCCTCATTTACGTTCTCCATAGTCCCTTCGTGGCAGATGATCTTGCGTTCATAAGTTCTATTTTCAAACTCATCTTTTATAAATTTCTCGCCATCTTTTCTGATACCAAGGATGTAGCTAAACTCATCTTTGATCTTTTCAGGCACAAATGGCAAAATCCTCTCATCAATAAGCCTCATCTCATACTCGCTGATGATCTCATTTAGCCCCTTTACGCCGTATTTTACAGGGCTTATGATATCTCTTGTGAGGCTCTCTGGCAGATCGTGAAATAGCGCGCAAAAGAAGTTATTTTCTAGGCGTTTTTTGCAAGCTTTTACTTTTAGTGAATAAAAATAGCTAAGTATCGCAACAACTAGCATATGTCCTAAGACCGCAGTTTCAGGAATGCGAGGCGTTTGTGCCCAACGCTTTTGAAACCTTAGCCTACCGCTTAGATCAACAAGGCGGGCTAATTTTTGATTCATAGCGATCTTTCTAACGCCAATTAGCTCATAATAATCCTCCATCTCCTCCTCGACCTTCGCCTTAAGCTCATTGATGTCACTTAAAAACTGGCTCGTTTGATAGACGATAGAAAATTCCCACCTTGTAGCAAGATAGCTGGCTGCTTTTAGTATAAGGCGCTCTTTTTCGTGAGTTTTGTCGTTTTTATAGTGGTTTTTAAATCTCTCCAAAAACTCGCCGTCCTCAATATCTGAGATGAGCGTCTCAAGGTTGCTTAAAACCCAGCTATTTATCTGCTCTTTTTTTGTCTTTTGGATGTGGTGAAAGACGTCAGGGCGTATGTCTGTGACTACGACCCTGCTTAAAAACTCAAAAATCCCAGCCTCGATGATGTAGTTCATGTCAGCATTTTGCTCTTGTTTTGCTATGAAATAAGCGATGATAAATTTATGAGCCTGCTTGTCAAGCTCGACTAAATTTGTCATCTTTGGATAGTCGTTCCAACGTGATATAGATGCTGCTTTAAAGATATGTTCTATAAGCTTAGCACTTATCATTATTTATCCTTTTTGACTACTTTTGGCTTCTTATCATCAGCGTAGCTTATCTTTCTAAAACCCTCTTTGTTTGAGCTTTTTCTTGGCTTATCATCTTTTTTAAATTTATCATCTCTACTGCCTCTACTACTAGCGCGATCGCTTGTGTTGCGTCTCTCACGCGCTTTGTCGCTAAAGCTTCTCTCCCTACTTCTTGGAGCGTATTCTTTCTCTTCAGCTGGCTTTTTTACCACTAGATCAGAGCTGATCTCGATAACTGTATGGACATTTCCACGTGGGTTAAAGTCGCCAACTATCTTCATAAATTTAGGCTCAAGTTTTTTCTCTAAAACAGAGTAAATTTCATTTATACTATCTTCGTGGCTGATGTTGCGGTTCATAAAGCTATTTATATAAAGCTTTATCGCTTTTAGCTCAACAACTAGCTTATTTGGGATATACTCAAGGTATATGGTCGCAAAGTCAGGATAACCAGAGCGAGGGCAAAGGCAGCAAAACTCAGGCAGAGTGATCTTTATGACATAGTCCCTTGTTTGCTTATTTTCCCAGACCTCAAGGTCACTCTCTACGTCAAATTCTTTCAAAATTTTCTCGCCATACTTCATCTCTTCGCTCATTTTTTATCCTTTTTCTTTTAAATATCCAAGTGTTTAACGTCTTTTGCGTGATCTTGGATGTAGTTTCTTCTTGGCTCGACCTCATCGCCCATGAAGAGATTAAATGTATCAGAAGCACTTATAGCGTCGTTTATATCGATCTTTAAAAGTCTTCTGTTCTCAGGGTTCATCGTAGTCTCCCAAAGCTGCTCAGGGTTCATCTCACCAAGACCTTTATAGCGCTGGATATATGCACCTTTTTTCGCATTTTTCTCTACTTCATCAAGCACGTCTATAACGTCACTATGCAAGTCTAAACCGCGCTCTTTTATCTTTTGGCTGATGTAAAGTGCCTCTTCATAGAGTGGATTTGTAAATAAATTTTCATTTACCACAAGCTCTTCTAGGCCGCTTTCAGTTTGGACATAAATTCTAACTTCATCATCGCTAACATAGTGATTTAGGATGTTGTGACCCTCAGCTTTTAAGAAGTCTCTTAAAATTTCAAAAATTTCATTGTAGCTTTTTGAGACGATGTCTGGATTTTCTATCATATAGCGGATCGCTGAAAGGACGTTAAAGCGTTTTTCAAGCTCTTTTAAGACGCTTCTATAAGCTGCAACGATCTTTAAAAAATCAATCAAATCTGCACTACCGATACCCTCTATATCAACGCCATCGATGCCAGTTTCGATAAGGAATTCGTTTAATGCCTTTTCATCTTTTAGATAAATTTCTTTCTTACCTTTTTTATAGCGGTAAAGTGGTGGCTGAGCTAGATAGATGTGGCCGTTTTCTACAACTTTATTTAAAAATCTAAAAAAGAATGTTAAAAGCAGTGTCTGGATGTGGCTACCATCGACATCAGCATCAGTCATGATGATGATCTTATGATATCTAAGCTTTTCAGCGTCAAATTCATCTCCGATGCCGCAGCCTAGCGCTGTTATCATATTTTTTATCTCATCAGATTTTAAAATTTTATCTAGTCTTGCCTTTTCAACGTTTAGAATTTTACCCTTAAGCGGCAATATCGCTTGAAAAACTCTATCACGTCCTTGTTTTGCAGAACCGCCCGCAGAGTCGCCCTCCACTAGGTATAGCTCGCTAATTACTGGGTCTTTACTCTGACAATCAGCTAGTTTACCAGGGAGTGTGCCTACGCTCATGCTCTCTTTTTTGCGAGTTAGATCCCTAGCTTTTTTAGCGGCCTCGCGACCACGAGCTGCCATTAGAGCTTTATCCATTATCGCTCTTGCTTCGATAGGATTTTCTTCAAAATACTTTGTAAGCACGTCAAAAACCATCTTTTGAACGATAGGTTTTACGTAGCTTGAGCCTAGTTTGCCCTTTGTTTGTCCCTCAAACTGTGGCTCTGGCACCTTTACGCTTACAACTGCGATAAGTCCCTCACGGATATCTTCGCCAGTTATCTTTGTATCTTTTTCACGTGCAGCAGCGTTTGCTTGAACGTAGTTTGTGATAACTCTTGTAAGACCCGCTCTAAAGCCAGCCTCGTGAGTACCACCATCTGGAGTTTTGATGTTATTTACAAAGCTTAGTAAATTTTCACTATAAGTGTCGTTGTAAAGCAGTGCAAAATCAACCATAACATCATCTTCGCCGCCGCTAAATGAGACTGCTTTGCTGACAGCATTTGCCTTGTTCATGTCAGTTACAAAGCTCTCAAGTCCGCCCTCAAAATGAAAGCTTTCGCTTCTGCCGTTTCTTTGATCTTTGAAATTTATAGTTATCTTTGGGTTTAGATATGCTAGCTCGCGAAATCTTTTTACTAAAATTTCATCATCAAATTCAGTCACTTCAAATATGCTATCATCTGGCCAAAACTCGACTTGCGTGCCTGTGCGATTTGTAGTTTTTATCACTTCAAGATCGCTTTGAGGGATACCTTTTGCAAATTCTTGTCTGTGAAGCTTGCCATCACGTTTGATATTTACGACTAGTTTTTTAGAAAGGGCATTTACGACAGATACACCAACGCCGTGAAGACCGCCAGAGACCTTATAAGTGTCCTTGTCAAATTTACCACCAGCGTGAAGCACGGTTAGAACAACAGTCGCAGCTGAAATTTTCTCAGTCGGGTGCATATCTACTGGGATACCACGGCCATTATCGCTAATGATAGCTGAGCCCTCACGTGTAAGCTCAACATCTATCGTATCGCAGTATCCTGCCATCGCTTCGTCGATAGAGTTATCAACTACTTCGTAGATCATGTGGTGAAGACCGCTTATGTTAGTATCACCTATATACATGCCTGGGCGCTTCCTGACCGCCTCAAGCCCTTTTAGTACTTTGATATTTTCTGCGCCGTAATTATTTTCCATAATCTTGCCTTATCTTATAAATTTATCGGCATTATTACTGTTGTTAATTCTTTTGAATTTACAACAAATGCTAGTGAGCTTTCATTAAATCCAAGCTCAAAATTTTCGTCCTCGATGCTACTTAAAAAGTCAAGTAGATATCTATTTTTTATACCTATGAAAAATTCATCTCCAAGCTCTAAACCAGTTTGATAATCTATCGTAGTTTTTGCTTCAGAATTATCTTCTATAACACTTTCAAATGTTATATTGTCTTTTGCAAAAGATATTTTCATTGTATCACTTAGCATTGAGATAGTTTTTATACCCTCTATCATCTTATCTCTACTTAGTTGAAGTCTTTTTCTTACCTCTTTTGGTATTACACGCTCGTAATCTGGAAATTTGCCATTTATAAGTTTTGTGAAAAATTCAAAATTTTGGCTTTGAGCGATTAAGATATTTTCATCATAGTAAATTTCTATCTTGTCAAAAAATAGTTTTTGTATTTCATTGATAGCTTTTTTAGGGATTATTAGTGAAAATTCTTTTTCAGTTGGTGTTTGAAATCTAAATACACTAAGTCTTCTCGTATCAGTACCAACGATATTTATAAAGTCTTTTTTAATATCAAGAAAAGCTCCGTTTAGTTCAAATTTTGGGTTATTACTATCAATACTTGGTAAAATTTTCTTTAAACTTCTTCCTAACATAACAGCATCAACATCAAATTTTGATTTGCCCTCAATCGTTGGAAACTCTGGGAAATCTTCAAATTTATACATTGGAAGTTTATATTTTGAGTTTTTTTGTTTTATATAAAGATAGTTGTTTACGGTTTCTAACATCACTTCTTCGTCTTTTAGACTTTTTATAATGTCAAGTAGTTTTTTACCATTTGCAGTTGCGTAACCTTCATCAACGATTTTTACATTACTTAGCTTATATGCTAGACCTATTTCATGATCAGTTGCTTTTATGTTTAAAACACCATCTTTTGCTGAGATATAAATGTGAGAAGTTATAGCGCTAAGATCTCTTTTTTCAAGATATGGATTTGTATTTGTTACTATGCTTTCAAGCATATTTTTGTTTATTAAAACTTTCATTAAAAACTTCCTTCTATTTTTAAATTTAATTTTTTTGTTTTAGTAGGTGATGTTAAAAAGTGAAAAGTACTTTTAAACACCGAAATACAGCTATTTGAAATGTGAAAAATTATATTTTCTTTTTCACATTTATTCACAAATTTCATATTGTATTTTATCCTTTTGTCAAAATTTTGTTTTTTAATTCAGTAACTTTTAGACTAAAAATTTCATTAGTTTGTATTAGCTCATTTATCTTTTTAATATTATGACTAACGGCACTGTGATCTTTCATACCAAAATAGTTTGCAATTTGTGGCATTGAGTTTGTTGTAAGCATCTTTGCAAGATATATGATGATTCGTCTTGCTTCTACGATATTTGTAACTCTTGATTTGCTTTTTATATCACTTTGTTTGATATTTAGTTCTTTACTAACTATTTCAACGATAGTATCGAAATTTATATTTTCACGTTTTTCTTTGATCAGATCTTTTAATATACTTTTTGCAAGATCAAGTGTTATCTCTTCTTTCATAAGAGTTTTAAAAACATTTAAATTTATGATAGCTCCCTCGATCTCACGGATATTATCACCCATATTTGTAGCTATGTAGTTTATAACGTCTTTATTTAGATCGATTTTATCAAATTCACATTTTTTGATGATAATAGCTATCTTTGTATCAAGTTCAGGTGGCGTAATATCAGCCATAAAAGCCTTATCAAATCTTGAAATCATCCTATCTTCAAAGCCTTTTAGTGTCTTTGGTGGTCGATCTGAAGTCATAACTATTTGACCATTTTTTGCTAAAAGTTCATTATATGTGTTGAAAAATTCCTCTTGGATTTTATCAGTTTTACCAAGAAACTGTACATCGTCTATTAGTAAAACATCGCAGTTTCTATATTTTTCACGAAATTTTGGCATTGAGTGGTTATTTATATGACTGGTAAAATCTATCATAAATTGTTCGCTAGTTACGCAAATAACGGTTTTTCCTTTATTTAAACAATGATTTCCAACTGACTGGAGTAAGTGAGTCTTTCCAAGTCCTGTTGTTCCGTAGATAAAAAGTGGGTTGTAGAGCACGCCTGGTTTTTCTGCGGCTGCTTTTGCGCTTAAAAATGCGTATTGATTTGATGCACCGCAGACAAAATTTTCAAATGTGTAGCTTGGATTTAAAATGCTACTTTGTGTTTTTATTTGCTTAACATTTATTTGATTTTGTTTTGATGTCTTGCTACTTTTAGTAGATGAAATTTCTATATTTGGTTTTATGCCTGTTCTAACTTCATATAGATGAGCGATTTTATCAGCATATCTTGTATTTATAAATTTAGCCATTAACTCATTTGGTGCAGTAAATACGATAATATGATCGTCTGAAGCCTTTTCGTTAAATTTTAATTGCTTGATATAACTTTGGTATTCTTCAGGTGAAATTTGTGTTGAAAGATTTTCTAAAATTTCGTCTGCTATCAAATTTTTATGCCTTAAATTTCGAGAATTTTTATAGTGATACTATCTTAATTTTAATAAAACCTTTGTTAAACTCCGACAAACTTTTTCACATCGTGAAAAAGTCGTGAAAAAGTATTGAAAAGATAGTGATGAAAATTTTAGGAATCGATCCAGGTACGAAGAATTGCGGTTACGCGATACTTGAAAAAAATAAATTTAAAACTACTCTTCTTGAAGCAGGACTCATAAAAATAAAACCAAATACACTTCAATATCAGATTACCGAGCTTTGCGAGGGGCTTGATCTCATCTTTAAAAATCATAAATTTGACGAGGTCGCGATCGAAGATATATTTTTCGCTTACAACCCAAAAACTGTTTTAAAGCTTGCTCAGTTTCGCGGAGCACTTAGCCTTAAAATTTTACAGCTTCATGGCGATTTTGCCGAGTATACGCCGCTTCAAGTGAAAAAAACTGTCACTGGCAAGGCCAAAGCTGACAAAGAGCAAGTGGCGTTTATGGTGAAGAAAATTTTAGGTATAAACAAAGAGATAAAACCACTTGATATCACCGATGCGATCGCAATCGCGCTAACTCACGCAAATAATTTAAGAGTAAGCTAAATTTTGATAGGAAAAAAATGGCAATAGTAAAAGCATTATTAATCGGCGAGGTAAAAAACTACGGCTCGCAAAGTGCGACTGATAAGCTAAATTTACCTTGGAGCTCAGCTATTTTTAAAGTAGCTCAAAATGGTGAAATTTTTGCAAATGAGCTTGGCTTTGAGGGTGATAGTGTCGCTGATACAAAGCACCATGGCGGCCCTGAAAAGGCAGTTTTTGCAAATTCATTTGCAAATTACGCCGATTGGGAGAGTTTTTTAGGATTAAAAAATATGGCTTATGGAGCTATGGGTGAGAATTTATGCATTGACGGTCTTGATGAGAGTAGTGTCTGTGTAGGTGATATACATAAAATCGGTTCACTAATCCTTCAAGTATCACAGCCAAGAAAGCCTTGCTTTAAGCTCTCAAAAAGATGGGGCAATGAAAATATGGCTACCCACATCTTTGAAACTGGCCTTACTGGCTGGTACTACCGCGTAATAACACCAGGATCGTGCAAGGCAGGTGACACCATAGAGATCATCAAAAAGGATGAAGTTGGCATGAGCATTTTGGAGATAAATAGGCTCTTTTTCACACCAAATGAAAATTTAAATTTACTAGAGAAATTTAACTCTCTTACCGCTCTTCCAAAAAGTTGGTATAGTGACATGGAAAGACGTATTCAAGGTATTTATAGTACAGAATATATGAGAAATTTATAATATTAAGTAAAATTTTTATTATTTTAATACTCACAAACATTCAAATATTACAAGGCTTATGTGAAATTTTGCATGAGCCTTTAAATTTTAAACATTTTTTACGCTAGAATTACCAAAAATTTAGAGGAGAAGATATGCCACTACTCGATAGTTTTTGTGTAGATCACGTAAAAATGCAAGCCCCAGGAGTAAGACTAGCAAAAAGTATGAAAACGCCAAAGGGCGATGATATCAGTGTTTTTGACTTGAGATTTTGCAAGCCAAATGAAGAAATTTTACCAGAGAAAGGTACTCATACATTAGAGCACCTCTTTGCTGGCTTTATGAGAAACCATCTAAACGGCAATGGAGTAGAGATCATAGACATCTCACCGATGGGCTGTAGGACTGGCTTTTATATGAGTGTGATCGGTACACCTAGCGAAGAAGCTGTAAAGAAAGCATGGTTAGCCTCTATGAAAGATATCTTAGAGGTCAAAGATCAAGATAAAATTCCAGAGCTAAATAAATTTCAATGCGGTACTTATAAGATGCACTCACTTGATGAAGCACACGCAATAGCAAAGAAAATTCTTGATCTTGGTCTAGTCATCATAAACAACGATGAGATCAAGCTTGACGTTGATGCTATGGGACTAAAAAAGCACTGATTTGAAGCCAACAAAACAAGAAAATCAAGCCTATTTAAAAGAGCAAATTTTAACCTATCTTGGTAACAAACGCTCTCTTTTAGGCTTTATAGATCTAGGCGTAAAATACGCAAAAGACGAGCTTAAAAAAGAGAAGCTTAGCTGCTGCGACCTCTTTAGTGGAAGCGGCGTGGTAGCTAGGTTTTTAAAACAAAATAGCGAATTTCTAGTTGCAAACGACTTGGAGTTTTATAGCTTCATCACAAACTCATGCTACCTGCAAAACGCCACAAATGAGCTAAGAGATGAGATAAATTTCTGGCAAAAAAGACTTGAAAAAGAGATAAAAAATAGCCTTTCTGAGGGCTTTATAACAAGGCTTTATGCCCCACAAGATGATGAAAATATCGCTTTTGGCGAGCGGGTCTTTTACACAAGAAAAAATGCCATATTCATTGACACCGCAAGAAGGCTCATAGATGAGCTAATGCCAGAGGAGATGAGAAAATTTTTCATAGCTCCACTACTTTATAATGCAAGTGTACATGCAAATACAAGTGGAATTTTTAAAGGTTTTCATAAAAATAAAGAGGGCATAGGTCAGTTTGGCGGCAGGGGGCAAAACGCCATCTCAAGGATCACTTCTGATATAAATTTGACTAAGCCAATTTTTTCAAATTTCAGCGTACCATTTGAGGTCTATCAAAAGGATGCAAATTTGCTCGCAAAAGAGTTTGATGGGCTTGATCTAGTTTATCTTGATCCGCCTTATAATCAGCACCCATACGGCTCAAACTACTTCATGCTAAATCTCATCGCAAGCAACACTGAACCAAGTAAAATTTCAAAAGTTTCAGGCATCGCAAAGGACTGGAACAGATCAGTCTTTAATAAAAAATCATCAGCAAGCGAGGCATTTTTCGAGCTGATAGCAAATTTAAAGGCAAAATTTGTACTCATTTCGTTTAACTCAGAGGGCTTTATCAACCAAGATGAATTTGATCAAAATCTAAATAAAATGGGCAAAGTTCAACTATTGCGCCAAAAGTATAACGCCTACCGCGGCAGCAGAAATTTAAAAGCTAGAAATATCCACGTAGACGAGCTTCTTTACGTTTTACAAAAGTAAAATTACCGCGCTCGTTTCATTACCTCTAAATCACAAACCACACTAACGTAAATGTTAGTTTTGCTCATCTTCTGGCAAGCATTTTTGAAAGATAAATTTATGCTCTTCAGGTAAGACATCGTAGATGGCATTTGCTAAATTTCTTATCTCCCAAAGAGCTGATTTTGAGCTTCTTAAAGAGATGAAATTTTGCAAGCTTCTAGCATTTATGCTCCATGTAAGCTCAGTTTTATAACACTCTGGCAAGCAGTATTTGACGATGTCAAGGCTTTTTGTAGTTGAGGCTAAAATTTCACGCAAATTTTCAAGCGCTTTTATGCTTGCATTATCGACTAACTCATCATTTGTTAGCGCGATAAATTTAGCCGCACGCTCAAACTGCCCTACTTCAAATTTCTCCTCTTTTTTTAGCTCTTTTAGCGTGTAGCGGGTTGATTTGACGCTTAGACTTGCCAAGCGGTGACGAGCTAGCTCTTGAAGTAGCGCACGAGAGATGCCTTGGATGTAGAAGTTGTAGTATAGGTGCTCTAAGGTCGAAGCGTGTTTAAATTTATTGCCTACTCTATCTATTAGCTCAACATCTTTTTCGCCGCCGTTGTCGCCTTTATCAAAGCTTTGCCAGCATGTGCGGATAGCGTGTGAGCAGATATTTAGCGGAGTGTGATTTAGTAGTGTTACTTGCATTTTTTCTCTTTTGTAAAATTTTTTAATATTTTACAAAAAGAAGGCTGATTTTATTTGTAAATTTAAAGCATAAATTTCAAAGGGAGGCAAATGCTCCCTTTTGTAAAAGTCTTAGTTATTATTGTTTTAATTGAAGAAGTGTATTTAGCATCTCATCACTTGTTGTGATCGTTTTTGAGTTTGCTTGGAAACCCCTTTGGATAACAATAAGATCTGTTAGCGCACGGCTTAGATCGACGTTACTAGCTTCAAGTTTTGAAGCTGCAATCGTTCCCTTATCGCCTGTGCCAGCTGCACCGATAACTGCTTCACCTGAGTTTGCAGTTTGTGAAAATACGTTTCCACCCTCGCTTTGAAGACCTTCGTTGTTTGTAAAGGTAGCAAGTGCTACTTTAGCTAGGCCAAAGCTTTGGCCATTTGAAAATGAGCCTATTATCGTTCCGGTCTCATCTATTTTTATGCCGTTTAATGTGCCGCCTGTGTAGCCATCTTGCGAGATTGATTCAGTTGATGAGTCTTTATCAAAGCTTGTTAAGCCGTTAAAGTCAGTTCCAAGACCAAAATTTAAGCTAATGTTTTGGCCACTTTGTGAGCCGTTGTTAGCTGAAAATGTTATCGTTGCTGGATGGAAACTTGCAAGTGAGCCATTTGCGTTAAATCTAGCTGTTCCAGTTATAACGTTATCTGGGCCTTCACCTGTGTAGTTTATCTTAGCTGGCTCTGGCACTTGTATAACCATACTCCACTCAGTTCCACCATCTGTTGTGGTGCCTGTTTTTGTCCATTTGATACTAACTGTGTGTTTTGAACCAAGTGAGTCAAAAATTTCTGCCGTTGAGCCGTGGCTTGACATCATCATTTTGCCACTTGCTCTTAGAGCTTGGCCCGGGCTTAGTGCGCCATCAAGTGCTTTCATAATAGTTGTAAGTCTAACATTTTCATTTATAGCTGAATTATTTGTACCTTGAGCTGGCTTTGTAAGGCCAGTTGTTGTCATGTAAAGTGCATGATCTGCTACTTCATTTGATGGATTTTCTAGTTGAAATTGACCTAGTTTATTTACAGTGATCTTTACACCATCGTTTGTATCATCGCCTGCAAGTGCTTGAAGTGCTGCGATACCAGCTGCGTGTTTTGCATCTGGAGTACCAGTTGCAGCGGCATATGCTGTATTATAAGCTGTTTGATATGCAGTGTTAGTTATGGCTGCTCCACCAGTTCCAGGTGCTATTCTATGTGCTGCGGTTGCTAGTTTTGCAGCATCAAGTGCATCCGAGTTCGCTCTTATTTGGCCGTCACCGTTGTAGTCAACGTGGTTTCTAGCATCTTCTTGCATAGCAGCGCGAAGATCTTCTGTTGTTGTTACTTGTCTTGCGATTTTATCGTTATTTGGATGAACAGCTGTTGTTTGTGAGCTTGTATAGACATATTGATAAGCTGTGATGATATCTTTATCAGCTAAACCAGTAACAGTATTTCCGCCATTTACTTTTAGATGGATATTTTTTGTCTCTTCAGTGGTGCCTGAGTTATTTCTATTTATAAGTGTTAGTTTATTACCTTCTGAAATTTCAGCTCTAACGCCAGTTTTATTGTACTGGGCGTTGATAGCAGCTGCAACATCACTAATACTTGTTATTGTATTAGCTTGAGATTTGATGTTTGTGCCATTGATTGTAATATCAAGTGTTGCTGCTGGGTTTATCTGTCCGATACTTTGTGGCAATCCACTTCCTACTGTAAATTTTTCAGTTTTAGCATTTGCATAGCTCACCCAGATGCCTTGCCCATCTCTTAAAGCAAGGCCATTTCCAAGCTCATCAAATGTAACACCAAGATCTACGCCACGCTCTGTTAAATTTTGCTCTTTTTTCGAGTTTGTATAAAACTGATCATTATTTACATCATTCTCGTTATGGACTTCGTTTGCATTTAAAATTCCGTCATTGTTATAGTCACGTCCACCAGCAACAGAGTCTAGTGAATAAATAGGCGTACTTCTTTGTCCTATGGTGTTGCCTGAGTCAAGGTTGCCTTTTATCTTTACTTCTGTTGTTGCTCTTGCTGGAGTAGTAAGACCCTCTTTGATCACAATATCTTTTATCGGCCCTGTTGAGTCAATAGTGCCAGTCTCTTCATCTCTTGTCCAGCCTTGAACGACATAGCCACTATTGTTTACAAAATTTCCAGCTTTGTCACGGACAAAGTCACCATTTCTTGTATAGTATCTTGTAGTTCCACCATCTGGAGATACGACAAAGAAACCATTTCCTTGAAGTGCAAGGTCTGTTTGCTTATCAGTAGATGTTAGTGTGCCTTGTGAGAAAATTCTCGTAGTTGAGTTTATAGTCGTTCCTAGACCTATTTGCATAGCATTTTGACCGCCTAGCTGACCTTGTGGAGCAGTAGCGACTCTTGGAGTTTGGCTTAGTATATCAGCAAAGTTTGCACGGTTGTATTTATAACCATAAGTATTGACGTTTGCGATATTATTGCCTTCTACGTCCATGGCTATCTGGTGGGCTTGTAGGCCTGAAACACCAGACCAAAGTGATCTCATCATTGACTTATCCTTTTTGCATTTTAAATTTTTATATTTTTCAAAAGCAAAAGATGTTCCAAAAAATTTATATTGATAAAAAGAAGAAAAATAAAAAAGAAATTTGGCGTAATTAACGCCAAATTTTATCCAAGTATCATTGCACCTACGATACCACCGATGATAAGTGGGATATTAAAAAATACAAATGTAGGCACACAAGTATCATATATGTGGTTATGTTCGCCATCAGCATTTAGACCGCTTGTCGGCCCAAGTGTGCTATCGCTTGCTGGGCTTCCAGCATCTCCTAGAGCTGCAGCTATGCCAACTAACAAGATGATGGCTGGGACGCCAAAGCCAAGGCTAACGCATAGTGGAACATAGATAGAAGCTAAGATAGGTATCGTACCAAAGCTAGTGCCTATACCCATTGTTACAAGTAAACCAATAAGAAGCATCAAAAATGCTCCGCCTATCTTGCCGCCAGATACCAAGCTAGCGTATTTTACAAGCTCGTCTATGCCGCCACTCTCTCTTAAGATAGTGCCATAACCTGCAGCAACTAGCATGATAAAAGCGATAAATCCCATCATAGCAAGGCCATTGTCCATGATCCTATCTACTTTTTTATACTCGATACCGCCAAAAACGACCATAACCAAAAGTCCAAGTAATGCGCCAAGAGGTAGCAGCTCAGTATAAATTTGCACACCAAAAGCTACAACTGCACCAGCTAAAACCGCCCACTCTTTTTTAGTCATCTCAAGGCTTTTTGCGCGCTCGATCTCATCAAGCTCTTCTTTTTCAAATTTTGAAGTTTTATAAGCTCTTTTTTTACCATAAAAAAGTATGGCAAGGATAAGTCCAATAAGCATCGAAGCACCGCCTATCCACATAACAGAAGAGATATCAGAAATAGATGCGGTTATGCCGTTATTTGCTAACTCTTTTTTTAAGATATTGTGAAAAAGCAGACCAAAGCCAACGCTAAGGCTTACATAAGGTGCTTGAAGACCAAATGTCAAAGCACAAGCCACGGCACGTCTATCTATTCCCATTTTGTTCATAATAGCAAGAAGTGGCGGGATCAAAATAGGTATAAAAGCTATGTGAACTGGGATTAAATTTTGAGATAAGCATGCTATAAATGCAATAGTTAGTATAAAAATCACTTTATTTGAGCTAAGGAATTTACTCAAAGCATTTATCAAGATAGCAGTTAAATTTGTATTTGCGATGGCAGCTGCTAAAGCACCAAGCAAAATATAACTAAGCGATGTCTCAAGATTGCCTTGCATGCCACTTATGAGGCTTTGTGTAGTCTCTTTTAGGGCTGTAAAGAGGCTATCTATCCCATCTGCAATGCCACTTTCAAATCCACTAAATCCATGCTTATACATTACTCCCGCAACAAGAGCAGATATAAGGATAGAAAGCAAAATGTTAAAACGCAATAGACAAAGTATCGTCATTACCAAAATGCTAAAAACAACAGGGTTAAATATAAGCATGAGCGTCCTTTTTGTGAGTGTTGAGAGATTATACAAATGTGTGGCTTATTAAATTTTAAAAAGAGTGGCTTAAGTGGGCTTGTGTTAAGATTTTGAGTAAATTTTAAAAGGAAAAAACGATGGATTTAGAGAAAATTTATAAAGAGGCTGGGGCATATTTAGAGGGACATTTTTTACTAAGCAGTGGCAATCACTCGCAGTTTTATCTCCAAAGTGCAAAGGTGCTTGAAGACCCAGCTTTGGCTGGAAAGCTAGCTGACGAGCTTGCTCGTGTGATAGAGAAATTTGACATTAAATTTGATAGCGTTTGCTCTCCTGCACTTGGAGGAATTTTAGCTGGTTATGAGCTAGCTCGCTCAGCAAAGAAGCGTTTTATATTTACAGAGCGAGTTGAAAAGGTAATGAGCTTAAGGCGTGGCTTTGAAGTGAAAAAAGGTGAGAAATTTATCGTTTGTGAGGATATCATCACGACTGGCGGCTCGGCACTTGAAGCAGCGCACGTGATAGAGAGCCTTGGCGGCGAGGTAGTTGGTTTTGCAGCACTTGCGAACCGTGGCTTTTGTAAGGTTACAAATTTAGACAATAAGGCTAAGCCAAATGCAAAACTACCAAGCGATAAGCCATTTTTTGCTTTAGGAAATTTTGAGTTTGAAATTTATGAGCCTGAGCATTGCCCACTTTGTAAAAATGGAAGCAAAGCGATCAAACCTGGAAGCAGAGGCAACTAAAATTTATACTATTAAATATAGCTATCTTTCTTTTTTAAATTGATCGATAGCTAAAATTTTTAGAAAAATCCAAAAATAGTACTTATAGAAAAATTTTAATCAAGACTTCAAATCACTTCAGCAAAAATTTATAGTTTAATTTTTAAAAGTAATATGTCTTTTATATTGGTATGAATTATTTTTTAGATAATCTTATTTTTTAAGCTACCAAGTGATAATATCTGCTCAAAAAGCGAGATGAAGCTATGCAAGAATATGATATTTTAGACGTTTTATCAAACAAAAAGGTCCTTTGCCTTGAAGATGAAGAGGCGATTTTAAAAAATATTTGTGCTTCTTTGGAGTTATTTTTTGCCGAGGTAAATGGCGTAACAGATGGCTATGATGCACTTGAGCTAGCGATGAGCGATGCTTATGATGTTTTGGTGCTTGATATAAGCGTGCCAAATATCGATGGCCTAGAGATCGCTAAAAAAGTAAGAACTATAAATCAAAAAATTCCTATCGTGATCTTATCAAGCCACATCGAGCAAGAGTATTTGTGGAGAGCAGTTGAGCTAAAGATTACAAGGTATCTTGCAAAGCCATATGATAAAAAGTCATTTATAAAAGCCCTAGAAGACGTTGCTTTAGAGCTTGTTGGACGCAAGCCGACTCTTAGGCTAAATGATGAATTAGAATACGATTTTGGCAAAAAAGTACTTTATATAAATGGTGAAATTTCTCATCTAAGTAAGAGTGAAAGTAGGCTTTTAGAGTATTTTTTAAACAACAAAAATCAAACTATAACTTATGAACAAATTTTTGATTATATTTGGGAGTATGAGCAGCCAAGCAAAGAGGCGATAAAGACGATCGTAAAAGAGCTTAGAAGGAAGCTTGGCAAAGATGTGATTAAAAATTTATACGGTGTAGGTTATCTTTGTGAAATATAAATTTCAGCTAATCGTTAGTGTTTTTATCTTTGTTTATCTCTTAATATCCGCACTTGTTTTAAATTTTTATAATAATCTTGCAATGAAAGATGCCAAAAAAGAGGCGTATTATGTGCTTGAGAGTATAAATTCTGTAAGAGAGTACATTGCAGGCGTTCAGCGTCCGCTAATAGAGCAGCTAAAGCATGATGGCATTATAAAAGAGGATTTTTTTGACGAGAGATTGCTCTCATCTTCATATATAAGCCGTGAAATTTATAATATCCAAAAGAAAAAATACAATCTTGACTTTGACTACAAACTAGTCGCCATGGCACCTTTAAATAAAGCTCATGAGCCAAATGAATTTGAAGCGCAGGTGTTAAGAGGCTTTAAAGAGAATAAATTTAGTGAGTTTTCAAAGATTATAAAAGATGAAAATGGCTCACAATTTTTTGTAGGACTTCCTATAAAAAGTCAAAATACATCTTGCTTAGCCTGTCACAATAGCGAAAGTGCTCCAAAACAGATGTTGGATCGTTATGAAATTTCAAATGGAAAAATTTCTGAAGCAAGTGAGATGATGGCAATGCTATCTTTTAAAATCCCACTACGTGCCATTTTCTCTTACCATTTAAAAGAGGTTGTCATCATAATGAGCGCGATAGCCTTTGTATTTGGGATATTTTTACTACTTGTTTATAAGATGCATAGGCGCGGAGAAGAGAGTAAAAGACAGACTGAGCAGCTAATGATACATCAAAGCCGCCTAGCCTCAATGGGCGAGATGATAGGCAATATCTCACATCAGTGGAAGCAGCCCTTAGCTCAAATCAGCTCAGCTTTAATAAATTTAGAACTCTATCAGGAGCGAAAAAAGCTTGATGAAGCAAAAATTTATGAGTTTATAGAAGAGACTAGCAAACAGATAAATTTTATGTCTGAAACGGTTGATGATTTTAAAAACTTTTTTAAACCAAATACTTTAAAAAGGGAGTTTAGCGTAGAGGAAGTGGTAAATCAGACTATAAAAATTCTAAACGCCTCACTTAAGAAATATCAAATCGAAATAGAAATCGATATAAGAGAAAATTTTACGATTTTTGCGAATTTTAATGAAATAATCCAAATTTTAATAAATATTATAAACAACGCAAAAGATGCATTTAAACAAAGCTATGTAAAGCCAAGAGTAATAAAAATTTATACTTTCATAAAAGATAATCGTAAAAATTTATGCGTGCAAAATAATGCAGGAGCGATAAAAGCTTCGTTTTTAAAGGTTATCTTTGAGCCACACTTTAGCACGAAAGAGTCTGGCAGTGGGCTTGGTTTATATATGAGCCGGCTAATCGCTAGCAAAAATAACGCCCTAATCTTTGCTAGAAATGTAGATGAAAATAGTATTACATTTACAATTAGTTTCGAAAATTTATAATTTATTAAAATTCCCCCTTTTCTACCCTTTTTTGGTGTTAGTATTATCAGTATGAAATCATTTTGATTTTAGGATAAAAAATTTAAAGGAGGGCACATGAGAAATCTACAAAAAGCCTTAGCTGGTTTGCTCATGGGTGTTAGCATCTTCGCTTCACAAGCCTGTTGCGAAGAGCATAATATGCAGATGTCCGATAAAGCACGTGATGTTATCGCAAATCCTAAAGGCACACTGCAAAGTAGAGGTGTTATCTCCTTGCAAGACTACGTTGTAGAAGAGCAAGAGATGTATAACTGGTTATTTAAAAACCACCCTATTTTTACAAAGTATGGTGGTAAAACCGTCGGTAAAATGGTCGTTCACGACCGTGGCTTAGAATGGCTTGCCGAGGGACATGGCTTTGATATGTCAAAGCTTAGTAAAAGAGATGGCGGTAAGGGCTATAGCTCTATGATGTATAGAATTCCAGCCACTTCATCACTTCAATTTCCTAACAAATTTGTAGGACCAGAAAAGTGCGGTGAGTGTCACCCAGCTCAGTATGAAGTGTGGAGCAGATCTCGCCACGCAACTACTATGCGTTTTCCTGGTGAGCACCCAGAGGTTAATAACAACCTAACTGAGCCAGTATTTGACAAAGATACCGCTTCTATCCTTCCAAAAGGTATTACTCCAGATGTTATTTATGCAACTGTTGGTCACTTAAGAACCAAGATGGGCTACGTTGATGCGTGGCTACTTCGTGGTACTTACTATGTTGAGGGTGGTTTGCTAAGAGATGGTACAGGTCAGATCGTAGCTGGTGGTAACCAATGGCAAAGAACATGGGCGTTAAATTTAGATGACGCAACTGTTAAAAAGATAAAAGAGCTTGTCCCAGAATTTCCTGGCACTCTTGAAGAGTATGGCGACAATGGCGGATATGTTAGAGGTCTTGCCTCATACGCCGCAAAACATAAAAAATCAATGTTTTTCCAAGCAAACTCATCATATTGTGAAGTTTGTCACCCAGTTAAATTTGATTTCAAATCAAAAGCAGAATTTTACGCAGCACTTGGTAATGCCAAAGAGCTTCAAAAACACACCATCTCAAAAGGTGTAAGCTGTGAGGAGTGCCACGGAGCTGGCGGTCACCTTGATGGGGCTACAAATTTTAGAACATCAAACTGCGAACGCTGCCACCAAAGGTTTAACTTTAGCCCAGATCTAGCTCGTGCTAATCCGCTTAATAACGGTAAGCTTGATCTCTCGCTTAGCTCTAAATTTAAATCAATGGGACCAGGATGTGGTTCTGAAGGTTCTCAATCATACTTTACAGCTCACTATGACAAAGGTATGAGATGTGTTACTTGCCACGATCCACACGATAACACAGGTCCAGTTGTAGGCGATAAGAGCGTAACAGGTATGAACTATAACTCAGAGCAAGGCTATCTAAGCTCATTCTATACTAAACCAAAAATTAGAAAAGAGTGTAAAGATTGCCACGAAACTCAAGCATATATCGCATCTAAAGCAGATACTCACAAAGATAACACTTGTGCATCTTGCCACATGCCATTTATGATGAGTTGTGAGAATTTCTACGCTGTTCAGTTCCAAGACAACGCTGGCTTTGATACTCAAAGAAGATCTCACATCTGGAAGATCATGGTTGATCCAAAAGAGAAATCTCTAGTACCAGGCGATGCTGCTAAAGGTCCAAGAGATGCTAAAGATTGGCACTTTGAAAGAGATAAAAATGGCCATAACTACGTTGACTTGATGTGGGCGTGCGCTAGAACATCTTGGGCTGATAAAGATATGAAAGATACCAAAGGCTGCCACAGCCCAGTACTATCTGAGCTAAAACCAACACTTCACTTCAAAAACCAAAAACAAGTTTATGATGAAGTTATGGGCTGGCAAACTCCAGTTAAGAATGAATTCTCTGAAGTTAAGATTGGTATTGAAGGACTTTACTCACTACTTGAGACTAAAAAACTTGATGCAAGTGATAAAGTAAGAGTTTATGAGCTTATCCAAAATGCTCAAGAGATCATCGATATGGTTGAAAAAGATGGTTCGTGGGGTATGCACGGATTTAAATTTACTAAACAAAAACTCGATGCATCAAAAGAGTATATAAAAGAAGCTCAAAGAATTTTGAATAAAAATTTATAGCATTTAGGGGCTAGTTTTAGCCCCTTTAATCTTAAGGGTTTGATATGAAAAATAAGGTTTTAAAATTTACACTACTTCTTAGCTTAAGTACTTCTGGTTTGCTTGCAAATGTAGATTCAAATGAGTCTTATGCTATGGGAGCAACAAGTGGTGGATATGTTTTAAAAGGGTTACTTGAACAAAAACAAATAGGCATTAGCTACGATGCTGAGGCCGTTATCAAAGGTTTTAGTGATGCACTAAAAGGAGAGCTAAAACTAAGCGATGATGAGATAGCAAAGCTACTAAACAAAAGAGCTGAAAATTTAGACAAGATAGTAAAAGAAAAAGAAGCCGCTATACTTAAAGAGAATTTAAAGCAAGGCAAGGCTTTTATGGATAAAAATGCAAAAAATAAAAATGTAAAAACGACAAAATCAAAATTGCAATATGAAATTTTAAAATCAAGCAAAAAAGGAGCGACTCCAAAACAAGAGAGTATCATCATAGCAAACTACAAAGCTAGCTTTATCGATGGTAAGGTCTTTGATGAGACAAAAGAGGCTCCAGCTCATCTTTCTATGCTAAATTTGATCCCAGGTCTTGAAGAGGGCTTAATGCTCATGAAAGAGGGCGATAAGTTTAAATTTGTTATCCCGCCAGAACTTGCGTATGGCAATAGCGGCATGGAGGGCATACCTGGAGGCGAGACTATTGTTTTTGAGATAGAGCTTGTTAAGGTCTTAAAGCCAGGTGAGTTAGCCGAGGCTGCAAAGAAAATTCACGAGAAAGAACTAAATGAGGGCATTAAAAAGCCTCATTAAGATATAAAATGGAGTTAAAAATGCAAAATCAAAAAAATAGAAGAGCCTTTTTAAAAAGCATAGTAGTTGCGGCTGCTGGTGCTGGTGCGGCAAGTAGTGGTTTTGCTTTTAAGAGTGAAGAAAGTGTAAAAAAACCACACTTTGGTATGATATTTGACCAAAATAAATGTGTTGGCTGTACGGACTGTGAGATAGCTTGTAGAAAGGTAAATTTAGTCCCAAAAGGACAGATGAGACTTTTTATAGAAGATAAGACTAATCCTAAAAATTTACTAGATAAAAGATTTGTAAGAGTATCTTGTCAGCAGTGCGTCGATGCGCCTTGTGTAGCTGTTTGCCCGACCAAGGCTTGCCATAAAGACGAAAAAACGGGCATACAAACTACAAACATAGATGATTGTATCGCCTGTAAATACTGCATCGTAGCCTGTCCATATGACGTGAGATATATCGATAAGGTTACTCATTCAGCTCAAAGCTGTAACTTTTGCGTAGATACAAATTTAAAGGACGAAAAAGAGCCGGCCTGCGTAGAAGCTTGTAGATATGAAGCGATCGTTTTTGGTGATCTTAACGATGAAGATTCGCACATCAGTAAGCTACTAGCCGTAAAAGATAGCATAAGGCTAAGAGCAGAGCTTGGCACAAAACCAAGCCTTAGATATATTCCTAAAGTAAAAATGGGGGTGTAAGATGGATGGTGCATTAAATTTTACTGCAACATTTTCGCATGGAGTAGAGTGGGGCTGGCCGATCGCTGTTTATCTTTTGCTAGCTGGTATGAGTGGTGGAGCGCTAATTGCTGCTATACTTTTAAAACACTATAAAAAGCAAGAGAGCTTTAGCTCATTTTTCAAGGCTGCTTCGCTTTTAGCATTTGTTAGCATCATGCTTGGTATGGTTTGCTTGATAGCTGATCTTGAAAAGCCACTTTTGTTTTGGAAAATTTTGATTAATTATAATTTCACATCAGTTATGTCTATCGGTGTTGCTGGACTTTGTGTATTTATACCGCTTAGCTTTTTGATGTGCCTTTATGCATTTAATGATGAGATTTCAAATTTCTTAGCCAAAAGTTTAAAATCCTTTAGCGCTCTTTTTGCACTAATAATGAAAATTTTAATACCGCTTTATCCATTTTTAAGTCGTATTTGTCTTATTTTTGCTGTAATAATTTGTGCTTATACTGGATTTTTGATCTCAGTTTTGATTAGATTCCCGCTCTTAAACACAGCTGTGCTTCCAGCTTTATTTATAGCTTCAGGACTAAGTGCTGGCATAAGTGGCAGTAGTTTGGTCGCAGCAGCTTTATTTAAAGAAGATCCACATTCAAGCGACCTTCATTCGCTTCATAGCGTAGAATTTAGCGTTTTGGGAGCTGAAATTTTACTCATTTTAATGCTTTTTGTATCGCTTTTACTCGGCTCAAGTTATCAGCAAAATGCAGCTGTTGCTTTTTATAGTGGCGTTTGGGCAAATTTCTTTTGGCTTGGTGTTGTGCTAGTTGGCTTTATTGTGCCTTTTGTTTTAAATTTTGCATTTAGTAAAAAAGTAGCTAGTCTAAAATTTAGCTTTTATATCAGTTCATTAGCGGCTGTTATTGGTGTTTTACTGCTTAGGGTGTTTATACTTTATGCGGGACAAACTTATAGCATTTAAAGCAGAGGCGAGCGATGAGAATTTTAAATATCTACCGCTTGTCTTTGATATTATTATTTATTCTTGCTTTTGGTGCAGGGCTTGCGACTTTTTTAGAAAATTTTTATGACACACAAACGGCCAGAGTGCTTGTCTATGAAGCGCTTTGGTACGAGTGTGTTATGTTTGCTTGCACCATTTGTTTAGCCATTAGTATCGTAAAAACCAAGATGTATAAAAAATTTGGCGCATTTTTGATACATCTTGCTTTTATTGTTATCTTCATCGGGGCTGCGCTTACAAGGTATTTTGGCGAAGAGGGCGTTATGCATCTTAGAACCTTGCAAAGCTCAAATGTAATGCAAAGCGTTAAGCCTTATCTTAGAGTCGAAATGCTTGGAGAAAATTTTAGTTATCCATTAAAATTAAGCTTATTTGGTAAAAACGACTTTGAGTTTAAAAATTTTATAGACGGCAAGGAATTTATAATTAACTTGCTTGGGTATAAAAAAGATGAGAAAAACGCTCCTGCTACGCTTAGTTTAGAGATAAGTTTTAACGGCGAAAAAAAGAGTGTTAAGCTAAAAGGCGGAGCCGGATATGAGCTAGAGCCTAGTGTGCTAAGTTTTGGTGGGCAAGAGGCGAAATTTTACTTTAGCTCAAAGGCCTTAAATTTGCCATTTTCATTAAAGCTTGACGAGTTCATTTTGGAGCGATATGCAGGGCTAAATAGTCCATCATCTTATACAAGTAAAGTAAGTGTCACTGGCGGCAAGTACGACATCTCACTAAATAATCCACTAACGATTGATGGCTATAAAATTTTTCAGTCTTCATACGATCCTGACGAGCTTGGAAGCGCTTTTGAGATCAGCCGTGATCCTGGCAAAATCCCAACTTATATCGGATATTTTTTGCTTTGTCTTGGCTTTGTGGCAAATTTATTTAGCAAAAAGAGCCGATTTTTTAGGCTGCTAAATTTTATAAAAGGTTCGCAAATCGCATTTTTGGCGATTTTACTTTTAAATGCTACTCCAAATTTTGCTAATGAAAATAATAAAAATTTAGACGCTCATGCAAGCAAATTTGCCAAAATTTTGACTCAAGCTGATAGCAGAATCGCTCCAGCTGGCTCTTACTCAAGAGCTGTGATAAGTAAAATTTCAACCAAAACTACGCTATTTGGGCTTAGCAGCGAGGAGCTAATGCTCTCTTTTGCCATCTCGCCAAAAGAGTGGATGGACAAAAGGATAGTAAAGATCACAAGCGAGCGCGTAGGCGAGCTTTTGGGAGTTAGCGAGAAATTTGCTAGTTTTAACGATGTCTTTAACGAAAATGGCGAGTATAAGCTGGCTAAATTTGTAGAAGCTGCAAATGAAAAATCCGCCTCAAAAAGAGATAAATTTGATAATGACGTGATCAAATTTGATGAGAGACTAAATGTCTTATACCTTGCATTAAAGGGAGAAATTTTAAAATTTATCCCAGCTAAAAATGGTGATAAATTAACGTGGCTAGGCGTAAATGAAGCCTTTGGTTCAAGTGAAATTTCAAACGAGCTTAAAAGCATTTTGGGCGCTTATATAGAAAATTTAAGCCTTTGCGTAAAAAGTGGTGAGTGCAAAGAGGCTGATAGGAGCTTGGAGAAAATTTCAAATTATCAAAGAAACACTCTAGGCTCTCTTGCGCCAAGCGAGGCAAAGGTTGAGCTTGAGGTGCTTTATAACCAAATGGAAATTTTTAAATTTCTTATATATTTTTACATGATTCTTGGGCTAGTTTCGCTCGTTCTTGGCTTTTATAGGCTATTTTCTGGAAAGAAATTTAGATTTGAGAGCGCATTAAGCCTTGCATTTTATTTTGGTTTTACGGTGCATTTGCTAAATTTAGCTCTTCGTGCTTATATCTCAGGGCATGCACCTTGGAGTGATGCTTATGAGAGCTTAGTATATATCTCGCTTGCGAGCGTACTAGCTGGAGTTTTATTTTTTAAACATCAAAGCTTTGCTCTTGGAGCTGCTTCACTTTTTGCAAGTGTGAGCTTGCTTGTCGCTCATCTAAATTTTATAAATCCACAAATAACAAATCTAGTCCCAGTTTTAAAGTCATTTTGGCTTAGTGTGCATGTAAGTGTTATTACGGCAAGCTACGGCTTTTTAGGCTTTGGCTTTGCGCTTGGGCTTCTTGGGCTTCTTTTAATGGCTATAAAAAATCAAAAAAACGAGCAAAAGCTCAGCGAGCAGATAAGATACCTTGCTGCAACTAATGAGCTAAGCCTCATCATAGGACTTAGCTTGCTAACTATTGGAAATTTCCTTGGTGGCGTCTGGGCGAATGAGAGCTGGGGTAGATACTGGGGCTGGGACAGCAAAGAGAGCTGGTCGTACATTACGATAATTATTTATGCCATTGTGCTTCATTTAAGATTTGTCCCAAGATTAAAAAATATTTTTACCTTTTTAGTAGCTAGCGTGCTCTCTTTTGGTTCAGTTATTTTTACCTATTTTGGTGTAAATTTCTATCTAAGCGGACTTCACTCATACGCAAATGGCGATGGATTTAGCGTTTCAAATTTGCTTTATTTACTTTTAATACTCTTGGCTTTGCTAATCGCCTTTGCTTATAGAGGTAAGGATATAAAAGAGATTTAGGAGATATGATGAAAAAGAGTTTGGTTTTATTGTTTGCTTGTTTGGGGCTATTAAATGCTGGATATATCAAAGAGGCTTTAAGCGCAAAAGATGATCACAACAAGCTAGCACAAATTTATGAAGATGCTTGCGATAAAGAGAAAAAAGCATCGGGCTGCTACAATCTAGCTGTGCTTTACAGCAGGGGCGACGGCAATGTCAAAAAGGACGAAGCAAAGGCAGCAATGCTTTATGAAAAAGCTTGTGATCAAAATTTCTCTATGGCTTGCAGCAACCTTGGCTACGTCTATGAAAAAGGTGAAGGCGTGGAAAAAGACCTAGAAAAAGCAGTTAAATTTTATGAAAAGGCTTGCAAGGATAATGAGGGTTGCACGGAGCTTGGCTTGCTTTATGCAAATGGCACCGGCGTAACAAAGGATATTAAAAAGGCAAAAGAGCTTTACGAAAAGGCTTGCAAAGCAGGGGACGGCATAGGATGTAGTAACCTTGGCTATCTATACGCGCAGGGCGAAGGTGTAGAAAAAGACTATGCAAAAGCCAAAGCAAACTACGAAATGGCTTGTGCAAACGAAGCTGGCATAGGGTGTGATAATCTCGGCTTTTTATATGTATATGCACAAGGCGTTGATCAAAACCTTACAAAAGCCACGAAGCTTTACGAGCAAGCATGCATATATGGATATGAAAAGGGCTGCAATAATTACGCTATCATGCTAGCTGAAGGCAAAGGTGTAAAAGAAGACGTGGAGAAAGCGCGTGAAATTTTTACTAGAAGCTGCAAAAATGGCTTAAAAGAAGCGTGTGAGAATTTAGAAATTTTAGGAAAGCATTGATGCTTGATAAAGCTAGCCTAGTGGCATTTAAAGCTTATAAATATAAAAAATACTAAAGGAGATAATATGATTTTACGTTCTATCTTGGGTTCAGCACTACTAGCAACCTTGATTTTTGGTGCTTCGGCAAATGAGCAAACTGTCAAAATGAAACCGATGTTTCAAAGCGTGGATCCTAGCAAGGCTACACTAGTAGGAAGTGGCGAGGGTAAGGAGTATTGTGCTGTTTGTGGAATGAATTTGGTTAAATTTTATAAGACCAATCACGTATATAACGGCAAGCAAGTAGCATCTCTGCACTGCTTATACGAGCTAACAGAAGGTAAGATCCCAAGCGACGCACAAGTTGTAGATACTAAAAATTTAAATTTGATCGATGTAAACAAGGCATTTTACGTAGTTGGTAGTAGTGTTAAAGGCACAATGACTAGAAATAGCAAATATGCCTTCTCAACTGAGGCTGACGCAAAAGAATTTCAAGCAGAAAATGGCGGCGAGATAATGAATTTTGCTAAAGCTTACGAGATCGCTGGACAGGATTTCGAGGGCGATAATAAAATGATAAAAGCTAAGCGCGAGGACGGCGTTTATGCGCATGGTAAAGAATTTTATGAAG
Organism: Campylobacter concisus; assembly: GCF_902460705.1. Classification (GTDB taxonomy): domain Bacteria; phylum Campylobacterota; class Campylobacteria; order Campylobacterales; family Campylobacteraceae; genus Campylobacter_A; species Campylobacter_A concisus_Z. The sequence goes on from NZ_CABPUP010000004.1 coordinate 198,871, forward strand.
CAAACTGCGAAAAAACAGATCCAAAAAGCTTTAAAGCTATCTCTGAGCTAAAAGCTCATCTTAAAAAAGTATGCGACGCAAAAGAGGCTAACAAAGCTCCAGAGTACGACAAGCACTTGCAAGCCGCTGCTCTTTATCTATGGGACGCTCCAGCAAATTTAGGTACTAGCAACCAAGCTTCAAAAGCTAAACAAGAAATAAAAAAACCTGAGAGAATAGTCGTGCCAAAGGGCGCAAGATGTGCGGTATGTGGCATGCTTGTCAAAAATTCTCCATGGGCGACACTCATCAAAGCAGATGGCAAGGATTATTATTTTGATGGCGTAAAAGATATGGCACAATTTTACTTTGCGGATGGCAAAATGAAAGATGCTTATGTGAGCGATTATTACACGCTAGAAAAGCTTGATGCAAAATATGCGTTTTATGTTCACGGCTCAAACGTTTATGGACCAATGGGTGATGAGTTTATCCCATTTAAAGATGAAGCAAAGGCAGAGAGCTTTTTAAAAGATCATGCTGGCAAAGGTGTCATAAGATTTGACGAGATAAAGAATTTTATCGGTAAATAGTGTGAAATTTCTAGTTTTTTTGGCGTTATTTTTTGGACTTTCTTATACACTTTTAGCGGCACACTATCTTAGCTTTGATCATAAAGCAAAGCAAGATGAGCTAAGAGAAATTTCTAAGATAACAAGAGCAAATGCTGCTTTTAGTTTTAACCAAAAGGGACAAAAAGGCTTTGTCTATGATAGGTAAAAATTTTATAAACTATGCTGTGGTTCTGCTTTTTAAAGATAGAAAGGATCACCTTTTTAGCTTTTGCCTCTTTGCACTCATTATCTTTGTGCTAAGCTCGGTACTTTTCATCTCTGGATCGATCCAACATGATCTTATAAATCTAGTAAAAGATAGATCAAGTATCGTAGTGAGCGCATTTCGTGCTGGCAAAAATGATCTCATGCACCCTGGCTATATCTACGATATCTCGAAGATTGATGGCGTAAGTGATGTAAAGGGTGTAGTTGATGGAGAGTACTACTTCGTTCAAAAGCATGTTTGGTTTCATCTATATGAAGATGATAGCTTAAAAGAGGATGAGATGATCGTCGGAGAAGGTGTAAAGGCGGCGATGAATGAGCTTTACTACGACGAGAGCTTTAATTTTCTAACTGAAGAGCGCATGATACCAGTAAAGATATTAAAGACTATGCCGGTACAAAGTGGTTTAATCTCAAATAACGCTATATTTTTGCATCCAAATACGCTAAGGGCTATTTTGAATTTAAAAGATGAAGAGTATACAAAGCTCTACGTTGAGGTGCCAAATACCGATGAGATCAGTGAAGTAGCTTTAAAGATAGAGAATTTATATCCAAATTCTTTCGCTCTTAGTATAGAAGATGAGGTGGCTAAGGTTAGGCACCTTTACTATTATAAAGGTGGAATTTTTATGAGCATTTACGTTAGCGTTATGCTTATATTCTTTGTCTTGCTTAAAAACCAAATTTCACTCGCTTATGGTAGTAAGAAGCGTGAAATAGCTATTTTAAGGAGCATTGGTTTTTGTATAAAAGATATTATATTTTTAAAATTTATACAAAATTTCATCGTTAGTGTTAGTGCTTTTTTACTCGGTGTTATGCTGGCTTATCTCTTTATTTTTGTATTAAACGCTCCACTTTTAAAAGGGATATTTTTAGGTGATGAGCTTTTAAATTTTACAAATTTCACGCCTATTTTAGAGTTTGATAAGCTCTTTTTGATCTTTGTTTTTGGTGTGATACCATTTTTAGCGTTTGTGCTCATACCTTCATGGAGAGTAGCAAGTAGTGACATAAATGAGGGGCTAAAATGATAAATATAAGAGGTGTTAGCCTAGTTTATAACCAAAACAAACAAAATGAGTTTTGTGCTTTAAAAAATATAAATTTAGATATTAATGACGGCGAGCTAGTGATACTAAAAGGCATTAGTGGAAGCGGTAAAAGTACCCTACTTTCTCTTATCGCCCTACTTCAAAAGCCAACTAGTGGAGAAATTTTGATAGATGGCACTAACATCGCAAAGCTACCTGATGCCTTTTGCTCTGAGCTTAGGCACAAAAGGCTTGGACTTGTCTTTCAAAATTTTAACCTCATCGAGGGACTAAGTGTCTATGAAAATTTACTAGCTCCATTTGCTCTAACAAATTTCAAGGCAAATGTGCGAGATGAGATGATAAAAAAGGCTCTAAGTCTCGCAAATATTGCTCATAAAAAAGATGAGAACGTATCAAATTTAAGTGGTGGCGAGCGTCAAAGATGTGCAGTAGCTAGGGCTTTATCTATGGATGCTAACATCATCTTGGCTGATGAGCCAACGGCAAATTTAGATAGACAAAACGCACGTGCATTTTTGGGCTTACTAGAGTCTTTTAAAGCTCTAAAAAAGAGTGTTATCGTTGCTACTCACGATAGCATTTTTGATGAGCTAAGTGCAACAGATAGGGTTGTCAGCTTGCAAAATGGAGAGATAGTATGAGTGTCTTTTTATCAAACGCCGTTATTGCCTTTTTGTTAGCGGAGTTTGTACTTTTAGTTTTGATGAGTATTTCGCTCTTTTATGTCGTTAGGATCGTGAGGTCGTGGGACTATAACGCACTAACATCGCTTCAATACTCACTTGAAAAGCAAAACTACCTTGTAAATACGATCTTGCTTTTTTGCGTCTGTATCAAGATCGTATTGTTTATATTCTTTGCACTTTGCCTAAATGAACTCTCTGATATTGTGCCTGGTGCTATGTGTTCAGCTGGCGTGATCGGCTCAAATAAATTTGGTGGTATATTGATGCTCACTAAAATTTTGCTGATCTTTGGGCTTGGTATTTGGTTAGTTATAAATAAGCTTGACTTGCAGGCTCTAAATTTCCCCTATCTAAAGAAAAAATACGCCATTTTTATCTGCCTTTTTGTCATGATACTACTTGAGCTTGGTATAGAAATTTCGTTTTTTTACAATATTCCACTAAAAGTGCCGGTCTTTTGCTGCTCTGTCACTTTTCAAGCTCCAAAGCTACCATTTGGCTATACAAATTTTGGCTTAGTAAGCGTATTTTATGTACTATTTTTTGTCATTTTGGTGCTAAATTTTTTAAAGCAAAGTATGGCTAGCTTTGTGGCAAATTTGTTGTTTTTGGTGCTTAGCTACTATGCCATCACCTACTTTTTTGGCCTTTACGTTTACGAGCAACCAAACCATAAATGTCCATACTGCATGCTAAAAGGTGACTATTTTTATGTTGGCTATCTCATTTGGGGCAGTTTGTTTCTGGGCGTTTTTTACGGTCTTATGCCATATCTTGTTGAGATCATCACAAAGACAAACTACTCGCACAAGCTTAAATTTTCATCGATCTGGCTAGGCGTTTGCGTGCTGATATGCTCGCTTTATGTACTCAAATACTATTTGCTAAGAGGATTTTTATTTTGATAAAACAAATTTTTTCTTTGTGTTTATTGGCTCTAGTTTTAGCCGTACTTGCCTATAATGCCGACATAAGTGATGATAAAATTTTAGTTTTAAATAACAGCAAATCAGAGCCGATCGAGCAACTTATGCCAAATAAATTTATATGTTATGAGAGTAGGACACTTATCGCTGATAACAACGACACAGCCCAAGCCATCATGCCAAATGGCGACATCTACTTTTTTAACGACATCACAAATTCTTTTATCTGGTATATGGCGCAAAAGAGCAAAGATAAGATCAAGCTATATGTCTATTCAAGAGATACGAATCGCTACATCCTAGCGCAAAATGCGTGGTATTCAAGGGTTGATATCACGCCTATGGGATATGGCATAGGGGCGTACGAGTTTCACACATATGGCATAAATGACAACTATTTTAAAGAGGTCTTACTATACGCAGCACGTGGTGAGACGCTACTAAATCCATATATAAACATCCTACTTTCAGAAAATAAGATATAAATTTGCGAAGCTCTAAATTTGTTAGAGCTCGCTAGGTTGTTTTTGGTATTAAAAGCCTTTTTCATTTAGTTTTTTATAGGCGTCACATCCATTTTGATGCCCCAGATCACAAGATTCACCAAAATATTCTTTTGCAATGCGATAATCTTGCCTTACTCCTTGTCCTTTTACATACAAAAATCCTAAATTATAGCAACCTTGAGCATTTTTCCCATTGCAAGCTTTTTCAAATAGTTTAGCTGCCTTGTGATAGTCTTGCTTTACTCCTTGACCATTTGTATATAAGAAACCTAAATTATGACAACTCTCAACAAAGTCAATATTGCAAGCTTTTTCAAATAGTTTAGCTGCCTTGTGATAGTCTTGCTTTACTCCTTGACCATTTGTATATAAGAAACCTAAATTATGACAACTTTTAGCATATTCTCCATCGCAAGCTTTTTCAAGTAACTTTGCTGCTTTAAGGTAATCTTTTTTTACTCCTTGACCATTTATATACAAAACTCCTAAATTGTGACAACTCTCGGGAAAATTGTTGTCACAAGCTTTTTTATACAGTTCTGCTGCTTTAAGGTAATCCTGTTTTACTCCTTGTCCACTCTCATAAAAAACTCCTAAAATACTACAACTTTCAATATTCTTACCATTGCAGGCTTTTTCAAATAGTTCTGCTGCTTTGTTATAGTCTTGCTTTGTTCCTTGACCATTCATATATAGCATTCCTAAAACACCACAACTATCGACATAACCGCTATCACAAGTTTTTTCAAACTGCTCGACTGCTGTCTTATAGTCTCCTCTAATATAAGCTTCAGCTCCAAGCCGCAAAAGATCTTTGGAAAAACCAGTAGATAGCAAAACTACAAACAAAAAGATAATTTTTTTCATTTTTACTCCATCTTTTACAAAATTCTTAAACGATATTTTGTCCTTTTAAAACTTAGATTATTGTTAATTATCTATTTATCTTTTGGTTAATATGTAAAATGAATTTATATATTATTTTATTAGTTTTTGTAATTCTGGTGTGTGTTTTAAAAATATATTTAGCTTGCCTCTCTTTATTAGAGAAGGCAAACTAAAAGTTAGTATCTAACGTTATTAACTTTTAAAAAGTCTCTTAGGTCTTCGTATTCGCTATTTTCGAAGTAGCGCCATTTGCCAGGCTTTAGCATATCAAGGCTAACACGCCCAAAACTAACACGTTTTAGATCCATCACTTCAAGGTCAAAGTAGCCAAAGAAGCGACGAAGCTCCCTATTTTGACCCTCGTTGATGATGACTTTTAGTTTTGTGTAACCACCGCTTGAGCCAAAGACTTTATAGGCTAGAAATGGCTTAAATTCCATTGATTTTATAGTTGTTTTTGCGTGAGCGCCTTTGGTGGCGTCCTTGGCGAAAAAGCCATTTGTCATCGCTTCTATCACCTCTTTTGTCACCTCGCCTTTTACCTTTAGATAGTATTCGCGCTCCAAGTCGCTATTCATTAGCGCTGTGGCGATCGCTGGGGCGTCAGTTAGTAAAAGTAGCCCCTCGCTTGCGTAGTCTAGGCGTCCCACGCTAACAAATTTGGCAAATTTCTTATCTAACGTGTCGTAGATCGTCTTTCGTCCGCGGTCATCTTTCTTGCTAACTAGCTCACCCTTTTGTTTGTGGTAAACGATAACGGTAAATTCCTTCTTTAGCTTTATCAAACGGCCATTTATACGCACTTTGTCATCTTCATCTACGCTTGTAGCAAGGTCGCTCACCACACGTCCTGCTATGCTAACCTTGCCAGCTTTTATCAGCTCATCAGCCTCACGGCGTGAGTAGTTTGTGTTATGTGAGATAAATTTATTTAATCTTGTTTTTTCCATTTTATAGTCCTAAATTTGCAAGGTCGTGGATGTGTAAAACGCCTACAGGCACGCCATTTTCTACGACGGCTAGAAGCTGAATTTTATACTTTTCTATAAGGGCTAACGCATCTACAGCTAACATCTCTTTGTTATCTATCTCTTTTGGATGCAAGGTTGCAAATTTCATCGCTGGCTCGTCTAAATCAAAGTCCTCTCTCATAAGCGCACGCCTAAGATCGCCGTCACTTAAAAGGGCGTCTAACACACCATCTTTATCGACTATTAAAACCGTGCCAAGCTTGCCATGCGTCATCGTATCGATCGCGCTTTTCAGGGTTGCATTCCAGCGAACTATCGGTAAATTTTCGCTTCTCATCACATCTTTTACCTTTAAAAATAGCCTCTTGCCAAGGCTACCACCTGGATGAAAATTTGCAAAGTCCTCTTTTTTAAAGCCCCTTTTTTTCATCAAACAAACAGCCAATGCATCGCCAAGAGCTAACGTTAGCGTAGTTGATGCTGTTGGAGCAGCGTTTAATGGGCAGGCCTCTTTCTTTACATCTATGCTAATAAATGCATCACTAAATTTACCAAGCGAGCTTGTTTTACTCCTTGCCATGGCGACGATTTTTACGCCAAAGCGCTTTACGTGAGGTAAAATTTTGATAAGCTCATCGCTTTCGCCACTAAAGCTAATGGCTAACAAAACATCATCTTTTTCTATCATGCCAAGGTCGCCGTGCATAGCCTCTGTTGGATGCAAGAAAAAGCTTGGCGTGCCGGTGCTTGCAAGCGTGGCAGCGATCTTTGCGCCTACATGACCGCTCTTGCCCACGCCTGTGACTATGACCTTACCTTTTGTATTAAATATCAAATTTACAGCATCTTCTATCTCTAAGTTTTTAGCATGTCTTAAAAGCTCGTTTGCTTCTATCTTTAAAACTTCGGCTGCGATTTGGTTGATTGTTTGCATAAATTTCCCTTACATTAGATAGATGATCGGCACGATAGTTGGGTACTTTTTGACCTTTCTAAAGATATGCTTTCTAATCACTTGACGTACTTGTGACTCGAGCAGTCTGCCATCTTTCAAAAGCTCCTCTTTGACGTTGCTTAAAAACTGCGTCAAAATTTCTTGCATCTCCTTGCTAAACTCCGCATCTTGTTTATTGCCCACAAGGCCGTAGCTAATGACACGAGGCTTGTTTATAAGCTTTGCGCCATGACGTGAAATTTGAGCGATTATCATGACGACACCTGCTTCAGCAAGGTTTTGTCTATCGATGACGACATCGTCTGAGATTTGTTTATTTATTTGATTGTCTATGAAGACTTTGCCGGTTTTTACCGTTTTTACACGTTTTAAGTATTTTTGACAGATCTCCATTTGATCGCCATCGCTCATTAGATAGATATTTCTCTCGTCTACGCCGCAGCTTATAGCTGTCTCTTTGTGCTTTGCGATGTGATTGTACTCGCCGTGAACTGGCAAGAAAAATTTTGGTTTTATAAGACGTAGCATCAGCTTTTGCTCTTCTTGTGCTGCGTGACCGCTGACGTGGATCTCGCTAAAGTCTTGATAAGCGACGCTTGCACCTGATTTTATTAGGAAATTTAATACAGTTGAGATACTGCTTTCATTACCAGGGATCGCCTTTGAGCTGATTATTATCTGATCGGTCGGCTTTATTTTGATGTATTTGTGCTCGTCGGTAGCCATTCGGTAGAGTGCGCTCATCGTCTCACCCTGAGAGCCTGTGGTAACGATCAGCACTTCGTTATCTTTAAATTTGCCAACCTCGTTTGCATCGATGAAAATTTTCTTATCAAGCTTGATGTAGCCAAGCTCCATTGCAGTATATAAATTTCTCTCCATTGATCTACCGATGACACAGACTTTGCGGTTGTATTTTAGCCCCCACTCGATCGCTTGATAGACGCGGTGAATGTTTGAGCTAAATGTGCTCATAATGACGCGTCCTTTGGCCTTTGAGAAAATCGCATCAAAGGTTTTGCCAACACTGCTTTCGCTTTTGGTAAATCCTTCGCGGTAGCTGTTCGTGCTATCGCTCATTAGACATAATACACCTCTTTCACCGTAGTATGCAAGTCTGCCAAGGTCAGTTGGATAGCCATCTATCGGCGTATGGTCAATCTTAAAGTCGCCCGTGTGGATGATGGTGCCCGCCTTTGTCGTGATGGCTAGAGCGCTAGCATCGATGATAGAGTGAGTTATGTGTATCCACTCAACCTCAAAGTCGCCTATTAGATATGGCTTTCTTTTTTCGACAGAGCGGAAAAGTGAGCGCTCCTGCTTTAAGCCGTGCTCTTCGAATTTATTGTTTATCATACCAAGTGGCAAAGGTGTAGCGTAAATCGGAAATTTAAACTCTTTGTAAAAATATGGTACTGCACCGATATGATCTTCGTGCGCGTGAGTGATGATGACACCTTTTATCTTGTCTTTTATCTTGCGAACGTAGTCAAAGTCAGGGATTAGTATATCCACGCCGTGCATACTCTCGCCTGGAAAACTCATGCCGATGTCAACGATGATAGCACTCGTATCGGTCTCAAATATCGTCATATTACCGCCGATCTCGCCAAGACCGCCAAGTGGAGTTATGCGAATTTTATGCTCGCTTGAGTTTAGATACTTCATCGGCTCCAGACGAAGCTCGTGAACGGCCTTGTTTGCTACCATTGCACTTGCGATATCTTGCTGCCATTGTTCATTGCCGTTTAGCTTAGCTGGTAAATTTTTCTTTGGCTTTTTAGCCTTTTTTGGCTTTTCTTTTTGTTCTTGTGTTGTGGTTTTTGTTTCTTGTGATTCTTGTTTTTGCTCTTTTGGCTTATTGTTTTCGCCATTTTTGTTTTGATTTTTGTTATTTTTTGGCTTTTTTGGGCGAGAATTTTGGCTCTTTGGCTTGGCGTGCGTTTCAGTTTCAGCCTGCTCTGCTGCAAAGAAGTTATCTATCACACTTTTACTTGCTAGTAAAGCTTGCCCAGTAGTTTCGCCCTCTTGTTTTGGTTTATTTTTTGGTCTAAATCTTCGTCTTTTGTTGTTTTTACTTTGGTTAGTTACAACTTTCTCTTCGTTTTTGTCGTTCATTATCTTCCTTTAATCTTTCAAATACTTTTAGATAAGAATCGACATCTAGCTCGTGTGGACGTAAATTTTGGTTTAAGGTCAGGCTTTCAAAAATTTCTTCTAACGCTTTTTTCTCGAAATTTGTAGATAAATTTTTCAAAAGCGTCTTTCTTGGAGAAGCAAACGCAGCTCTTAAAAATACTTTAAAAGCCTCGTATTGTTTTGCATCTTTGAAAATCCCGTCTTTGCCAAAAATCTTTTTTGTTTTTTGTAGTTTGATGACTGAAGATGTTACCTTTGGAGGTGGATTAAAAAGCTTTGCATCCACATCGAACAAAAGCTCACACCTGCCTTGAAGTGAAGCAAGGATCGATAAAGCGCTAAATTCTTTATCCTTGCTCTTTGCACTAAATTTAAGAGCAACTTCTTTTTGTACCATCACGATAAGCCCAAGGCATTTTTCGTCATCTACTGCATTTAGTATCATCTTCGTAGCAACGTAATAGGGTAAATTTGCGACTAAAAAGTAGTTCTCGCTACTTAGTCCGCCCTCTTGTTGCCACTGCTCTAATGCATCTTTACAAAAAAGTTTTAATTGTCCATTTTGGATCTCATTTGCAAATTTGGCCTTTAAAATTTGAAACAGCTCACAATCTATCTCAAAACAGGTCGTCTTGTAAATTTGCAAAAGTCTAAATGTCAAATCACCTAAGCCAGGCCCAATCTCAACAACGTTTTCTACGTCATTGGGTATCGCTTGGATGATCTTATCTAGTGTCGCTTTGTCCTGTAAAAAATTCTGTCCAAAGTACTTTTTTGCCTTTATCATAGCCGCGATATTAGCCAAAAATTACTTATACAATGATTACAAGTTTAGTTTAATCATATATAAAATGGATTATAATCACTAAACAATAACGAAATAGGGCATAAATTTGAGCAAAGCAAATACCTTAAAATACTTTTTATTATCACAATATTTAGAGCCAAAAACCTTAGACGAGCCAAAAAAGACAAATACCAAATTTAAAAAATCAATAGACCTTGAGATCGCAAATTTTGATGAGAAATTTCTACAAATTTTAAGGGTATTTGATAGGTCGCTTTTAAAAAATGGTATAGAAATTTCTATTTATGGCGGTATTTTTGAGACTGACTTGCTTGCCATTTATATCTCAAAACTAGCAAATTCAAAATTTGAAAAAGAGCAAATTTTAGATGAGCTACGATCTGAGCAAACGAGCTTTGAAAAGGCATTTTGTTATAAGCTTAAGCTCGCTGGTAATTTGGTATTTTGTAAAGATGATCAAAATTTTGCTTTAAAAGATGTAGATTTAGATGATGATTTAACTCCGTTTTTTACACCAAACTCGTCTGATGATCTTTTCATCTCAACAGCTCCTTGGGCAATGGCTCGCCTAGATCATCTAAAAGAGATAAGCCAAAGCGACTTTAGCAAAGAGTGTGAGCACATAAAAGATAAGCTATCTATCTATAAAGAAAAAATGGAATTTGGTAAATACATAAAGCTTATAAACGATGAGCTAAAAAGTGCGCTTAAAACACCATTTTGTAATGATTTCTTAAGGCTTGAAGTAAGGATCGCTGATCCAAATTTTAAAGAAAATGATAGCCTTTTAAATAGCTTTTTCATAGATGATATAAATTTGCTTATAAAATTTTACGAGTCAGGTAGGACGCACGAGCTAACGGATCAGTTTTTGGACGAGGGCAGTGAGAATAAATTTGAAAGACTTGATGTAAGAGATGAGCAAAATAAAAGGCTTGTTAGAGATTTTTTTAAAGCAGAAGAATATCCAAGATCGGCCTTTGCTAGCGACTTTGCTTTAAATTTCTCGCAGCAAATTGCTGTTAATAACATCATTAAAAAATTTAAAGAAAAAAGTGGTGGAATTTATAGCGTAAATGGTGCTCCAGGTACTGGCAAAACAACGCTTTTAAAAGACGTAATGGCTGAAGTCGTTACGCTTAGAGCGATAAAGCTCGCACAAATGAGTAGACATGATATCTTTGCACCAGTTCGAGATAGTAGCGATAAGGTGCTTTATTTCACTCTAAATAAAGAACTTCAGGGCTATGAGATGGTTGTTAGCTCTTGTAATAACGGTGCGGTTGAAATTTTAAGTAAAGAGCTTAGCCAACTAAAAAGCATCGGTAGCTACGCAGGCGAGATTGATTATTTTAAATTTATAGCTACAAGGCTTCTCTCGGCTGATGAAAAGACAAATTTTGGAGAAAAATCTTTTATCTCAAAACCTGCATGGGGGCTTTTTTGCATACCTCTTGGCTCAAAGCAAAATAAGTCAAATTTTGTTTTTAACGCGATTAATGGCGTAAAGATCGAAAAAACGCATAGTCAGTTTGAAGATATTTCAAAAGAATTTAAAGAATTTATAGAACAAGATGGCTTTTTAATGGGGCTTGGCAAATACTTGGCTACTGGCGAAGGAGTTGATGATTACGACGAGGCAAAGGAGAAATTTAATCAAGCCCTACACGAAGTAAATCTACTTTTTAGTGAGATCAGGATCAAAGAAGAGGAGCTAAAAAGTATAAATAGCGAGCTTATAAATATCGATAAAAGACTTGATAACTATAATTCAGCAAAGCAAATAGATGAGCTCTTAAGGCCACTAATAGATGAGCTAGATTTGAGCAAAAATGAGCTAGAGCAAAAGGCTACGGAAGCTAACGAGCTAACAAAGCTTATCGGACAAAATGAAATTTTACAAGAGTATCTGAGTGCGCCTCCAAAGCCATCATTTTTTATTTTCCAGCAAATTTTAAAGACACAAGCTTTTGAAAAATATAACAATGAAGCGCAAAAAGTTAGTGAAATAAATCGCCAAATAGCTGAGCAAAATTTGAAAGCAAGCAAACAAAATAGTGAAAACAAAGAGAAGAGTGAAGCAAAATTAAATGAACTAAAAGCTCAAATAACTCAGCTTGAAGAGAAAATTTTAGAACTTAACACCAAGATAGACCATCTAAGCAAGCTTAATGATGACTTTATTAGACGTCAAAAATTAATTGGCAGAAGTGAAGAGCTTGATAACTTTTTAAATGGTAGTTTTAATCAGAGTAATGAAGAAATGCAAAAGAGTATGCCATTTATGATGGAGCTTGGCCTTGATGAGAAATTTTATAAGACAAAGCTTTTTAACGCAAGAATCAAGCTTTTTAAAGAAGCGCTTAATCTGCATAAAGCCACTATCTTTGCTTGCAAAGAAGCTGTTAGAACAAATTTACGAGCTCTTAGCGTTATATTTAATGATGAAAAAATGGCTGAGAAAAACGGACTTGAATCTAAAGATAGACGTGAAATAATAAAAGGATTGTTTTTGCTAATACCAGTTGTTAGTTCTACTTTCGCATCTTTTAATAATACCTTTAAAGAGCTACTAAATGGCGATATAGGTTTGCTCTTAATAGATGAAGCAGGGCAGGCAAATTTAACTAACGCATTAGGCGCACTGCTTCGCTCAAACATGGCTGTTGTAGTTGGTGATCCACTTCAACTTGAGCCTGTTGTAACATTACCACCAGCTTTAAATAATGCTATTTTACGCTACTGTGATGCAAAAGATGAGTTTAATCTACTAAAATCATCAGTTCAACTTCGAGCCGATAAAGTACGAAATATTGGTACATATATAAAAGGAGAGGGTAAGTCCATTTGGGTTGGTTCGCCACTTATCGTTCATAGAAGGTGCGCCAACCCTATGTTTAAAATTTCAAACGAGACAACATATGATGATATGATGATACTTGGCAGAGATAGTGAAAGTAAGCTTAGTGACCCTAACATCAAAACAGAATGGATTGATGTTAGTAGTGATGAATGGATAGGTAATTATAATAAAGCCGAAGGCATGATCGTTAAAGGGCTTTTAGATGGTAAGCTAGCCAAGCTAAAAGATAGTGTTAAAATAATAACACCTTTTAAAGATGTTTGTAAAAATTTAAAAGGGGCTGGTACCATTCACACCATGCAAGGCAAAGAAGCTGATGTTGTTATCTTTATCCTTGGTGGTGCTACAAAAGGTGCTAGAGCATGGGCTGCTAGTACGCCAAATTTACTAAATGTAGCACTAACAAGAGCAAAAGAGGTTGTTTATATAGTTGGTAACCGAGAAAATTGGTCTAATTTGCCATATTTCGAGGTAGCTGCTAGAAAAATAGATAAAGGACAGATTTGAATCATTTTGCAAAACGCATAATCCCATGCCTTGATGTAAAAGATGGCAGAGTTGTAAAGGGTATAAATTTCGTAGGGCTTGTCGATGCTGGAGATCCTGTCGAGATAGCTAAAAGATACAATGATGAGGGCGCTGATGAGCTTTGCTTTTTGGATATCACTGCCTCTCATCTTGGGCGTGATACGATAGTTGATGTCGTAAAAAAGGTCGCAAGTAAGCTTTTTATCCCACTAACAGTTGGCGGAGGCATACGCACGATCGATGATATCTCTCGCCTTTTAAATGCTGGCTGCGATAAAGTAAGCTTAAATTCATCAGCTATACAAGATCCAAATTTGATCAATGAGGCAGCTAAGAAATTTGGCTCGCAATGTGTTGTAGTGGCGATCGATGCTAAAAAGATTGAAAATGGTTATAGTGTTTTTATAAATGGTGGCAGGATTGATACCAAAAAAGATGCCTTTTCTTGGGCTAAAGAGGTTGAGTTACGCGGAGCGGGGGAGATATTACTAACGTCCATGGATAATGACGGTGTCAAACAAGGCTTTAATCTTGAGCTAACAAAGGTATTTAGCACGCTTTCTATACCAACTATCGCAAGTGGCGGCGCTGGTAAGATGGAGCACTTTAAAGAGGCTTTTGAAGCCGGGGCTGATGCGTGTTTGGCTGCTTCGATATTTCACTTTGGCGAAATCGAGATAAAAAAACTAAAAGAGTATCTCAAGGCAAATGGCGTTGAGGTTAGGCTCTGATGTTAGTTATCTCTGCTGGAAAAAACGAAATTTTTGACTTTGCTTTGCCAATGGGTGTGGGCCTAGTTGATATGGCGATAAATTTGACAAAATTTTTGCAGAAACGAGCATGTATTGGAGCGGATGAAAAGGGTATAAATTTAAAAAATATCGATCCGCAATATCTTGCAAAGATCGAGGCTAAATTTGCAAACTCATCAAATCCAGAGCTAAAAAATATAAGCCAAAATTTGTCAAAAAATCCTGAACGAAATTTATATCAGATGCCAGAAAAAATAGTTTTCGTTGGCTCAGCTGGTCTTTATAAAGATGGTGAAATTTTACAAATTTATGAAAGTTCGGTTGGGGCAAATATAGAAATTTCTAGCGTAGAAAATAGATCTTACTCGCCTATCGAGTGTGAAATTCCTTCTATCGTTTCACGTGGAACTATCAAAACAAATTCATCAAATTTCATAACAACAGACAAAAATTTGGCTCATAAAATGTTTGAAAAAGGCTACTTTTTAGAAAATATGGAGTTTTTTTCTGTTCTAAAAGTAGCTCAAATTTTTAAAATTCCAGCTTATGGAATTTTCGTAGCAACAAATTTTTGTGATAAAAATGCACATGCTGATTTTATAAAAAATCACGCAGAGGCTAAGAAAATTCTAACAAAATATATAAAGGAAAATATGTGATAAATTTGCTTGATCTTAGTATCGATGAGCTAAAAGAGTTAGTTTCTCCACCATTTAGAGCAATACAAATCTACGAGTGGATATATAAGAAAAATGCAACCGATTTCAGCCAAATGCTAAATTTACCTAAAGATATGCGTCAAGATCTGGCTGAAAAATTTTATATCGATCCTTTAAAATGTGTAAAATTTGAGCAAAGTAGTGATGGTTCGATCAAGTATCTTTTTGAGCTAAAAGATGGGCTAAAGATAGAGAGTGTCTTACTCCCGATGAAAGAGGAGATTAGTGATGAGAATGGAAAGATTAGTCGCCATGCTCGTTATACAGTTTGTGTTAGCTCACAGGTTGGCTGTAAAATGGGATGTGCTTTTTGTCTAACAGCAAAGGGCGGGCTTGTTAGAAATTTGACTGCAGGCGAGATTGTGGGGCAAATTTTATGGATAAAAAGAGAGAATAAGATACCTTATGAAAGACGCATAAATGTCGTTTATATGGGTATGGGTGAGCCACTTGATAATCTTGCTAACGTTAGTAAAGCGATCAAAATTTTAGCTCTTAACGAGGGTCTAGCCATATCTCCACGTCGTCAAACCGTTTCAACTAGTGGCCTTGGCAGCCAGATAAAAAAGCTTGGTGAGATGGATCTTGGTGTGTTATTGGCCATATCGCTTCATGCTGTTACTAATGAGCTTAGAAGCCGTCTAATGCCGATAAATAAGGCGTATAATATTGAGGCTGTTATGGATGCTGTTAGGGGATTTCCTATCGATATGCGCAAACGCGTGATGTTTGAATACCTCGTTATCAAGGATTTAAACGATAGCGTGAGCGATGCTAAAAAGTTGGTAAAACTACTTCATGGTATAAAAGCGAAGGTAAATCTTATATATTTTAACCCACATGAGGGCAGTGAATTTGGACGACCTGAGCTTACCAACATGCTAAAATTTCAAGAATATCTAAGAGATCACGGTGTTACTTGCACGATCAGACAGAGTAAAGGACTTGATATAAGTGCAGCTTGTGGACAATTAAAACAACGCAATGAAAATGCAAAATTTAAAGCTATTTCCAGCGATAAAAATTTAAAAAAACATTCACTTGAAGATAATAGTAAAGCCAGTGTGAGTTAGAATGAGTGCACTTGATATAGCCGAGATAGTCTTTGTTGCTGTTGTGGTTTTACTTGGATTAGGGCTTATTTTAAAAGTTTTAAAAGATGAAAAAGATGGGCATAAATTCTAAGCCCTAACATCAAGATAAAGCCTAGCTCTCATAAAGAAATAAAATAGAACACTAATTACATAAACTATAAAATTATCATTGTGGTATTTAAAAGCGATAAACTTTGGCAAAACGTAGGTAAAGGTTTATGAGAAATAGAAATTTATTAAAAAATTTTAGACTAAAGTAAGCTCTCTTTTGCATACCTATAAAACTCGCTTTCAGCATCAAATTTACTTTTTATGTTATAAAAAAAATTATCAAATTTAAAAGAAATTTCATCTGAGTGGAGTAAGAGTCTTTTTGCTCCAGTTAAATTTATCCGTTCATGCTCGCTCATCTCTTTATCTAAAATTTTCTCGATCTGCGGACGTGACAAGCCATAAAGTGGTTCGCCAAGTATCTTGTGTTTCACATGAAACAAATGTAAGCGAATTTGATGTTGTCTTCCAGTGAGTGGGATAGCCCGAAGTAAAGTCGTATCGATATCGTCAAAATATCTGATCGGCAAAATTTTAGTCACAGCACTCTTGCCGTTCTCACAAATTTGCATTCGCATTTTCACATCGTCGTAGTTATTTGCTAGATCCATTTTGGCATCGATCGTAAATTCTCGCTTGATCTTACCTTGTACCATCGCGACGTAGCTTTTAAAAACCTCTCTATTTTCAAAGATTTTCTTTAGTTTTATCGTAGAATTTCTGTCTTTTCCAACGACTATCACGCCACTCGTCTCAAAGTCTAGCCTATGTGCCACGCTCGCATCTCGTCCAAAAAGCGTGTAAATTTCATCATTTAGTGAGTATTCGCAGTGTCTACCATTTGGATGGCTCAGCACCCCGCTTGGCTTGTCAAATACCGCAAAGCTTTCGCACTCAAAGATCGGCTTAAGTCCCTTTGGCTCAGCCTCATAGTCGATCAAAAAAATATCGCCACTCAAAATGGCATTTTTCTCACTCACGACACTGCCGCCACATATCAGCCTACCTTTATCTATTAGTCGTTGCGCCTCTCTCATACTAAAGCCAGTTTTCATTAAAATTTCATACGCTTTTTGTTTGTTTGCAGTGGCAATAAATTTATTTACATATGGCAAGGTAATCCTTTTAAAAACGAGTGAGCTATCTTAAGCACAAATTTATAAGTATATAACCGACATTTCAGCACGGATTTTATATAATCCAAACTTAAATTTTATAAAATTATACGATGTGATTTTTGGCTTTCAAGGCTAAAATTTACTTTTATGATAAAGAAAAACTAATACAAAAAGGTTCAACAATGGTCGAAAGATACTCACGCAAAGAGATGGCTGATAAGTGGAGTATGCAAGCAAAATACGACGCTTGGCTCAAGGTAGAAAAAGCTGCTGTTAAAGCTTGGAATAAGCTTGGCTTCATAAGTGATGGCGACTGCGAGAAAATTTGCAAAAACGCTAAATTTGAAGTGGCTCGTATCGACGAGATAGAAAAGACGACAAAGCACGACGTCATCGCGTTTTTAACAAGCGTCAGCGAGAGCCTTGGCGAGGAGAGCAGGTTCGTACACTACGGCATGACCTCAAGCGACTGCATCGATACAGCCGTCGCACTTCAGATGAAAGAGAGCCTAGAGCTTATCATCAGCGACGTAGAGGAGTTCATGCAGGCGGTCAAAAACAGAGCGAACGAGCACAAGCACACGCTCATGGTCGGCAGAAGCCACGGCATCCACGGCGAGCCGATAACTTTTGGCCTTGTGCTTGCCATCTGGTACGACGAGATCGCAAGGGCACTAAAGCTCATCAAAGACGCAAAAGATACGATCAGCTACGGCAAACTCTCAGGCGCTATGGGAAATTTAGCCCACGCTCCGATGGAATTTGAAGAGCTAACATGCGAGGAGCTAGGTCTTAAAGCAGCTCCAGCATCTAACCAAGTGATCCAGCGCGACCGCTATGCACATGTGGTAAGCGCCATCGCAGTTCTTGCCTCTACTTGCGAGAAGATCGCAGTTGCCATTAGGCACTACCAAAGGACCGAGGTTTATGAGGCAGAGGAGTATTTTAGCCCAGGACAAAAGGGCTCAAGCGCTATGCCACATAAACGCAATCCAGTCCTTAGCGAAAACATCACCGGCCTTTGCAGGGTGCTACGCTCATACGTCACGCCTGCACTTGAAAACGTAGCTCTTTGGCACGAGCGCGACATCAGCCATAGCTCGGTTGAGAGATTTATCCTGCCAGATATGTTTATCACGGCTGACTTTATGCTGGTTCGCATTAAAAATTTGATAGCAAATTTGGTCGTATATCCAGAAAATATGATGAAAAATTTAAATTTAACAGGCGGACTAGTCTTTTCACAGCGCGTGCTTTTGCGGCTACCACAGCGTGGAATCTCTAGAGAGGATGCCTACAAGATCGTTCAGCGCAATGCTATGAAGGTCTGGGCGGATTTGCAAGAGGGTAAAAAAGCGATAGATGAGCAAGGTCACAGCCTATTTTTACAAAATTTGCTAAACGATGAGGATCTAACCAAGAGCCTTAGCAAAGATGAGATCAAAGAGTGCTTTGACTACAACTACTACACAAAAAACGTAGATAAAATTTTCGCCAGAGTCTTTGGTAAGTAAATTTAAATGTAAGAAGCAAATTTATGCTTCTTGCTTCAAAATATCACTTCAAAAATTTTTACAATCATTTTAAAATAAGATCAAATTTTTTAATTTTTTAAAAATAAAATATTATTTTTCGAATTAAATTTTATATCTAAAATCACTTTTTTAACAAAGAGAGTTTTTATCTCCTTTTGGATAAAATCCCAAATTAAAATTTAACATGGAGAGATATTTTTGAAAGTTATAAAACGTAATGGCAGAACCGAAGAGCTTGATATAAGTAAGATTAAAAAATATACAAACGAAGCAGTTCTTGGACTAAGCAATGTAAGCCTTAGTGAACTTGAAGTAGACGCGAAAATCCAGTTTAGAGATATGATAACGACTGAGGAAATTCAGCAGACTCTTATAAAAACAGCAGTCGATAAGATCGACATCGACCGCCCAAACTGGACATTTGTTGCTGCAAGGCTATTTTTATACGATCTTTATCACAAAGTATCTGGCTTTAACGGCTACAATCACCTAAAAGACTACCTAGTAAAAGGCGAAAAGGTAGGCCGCATCATCCCTGGGCTAAAAGAGAAGTACGATCTTGAGGATCTAAACGCTTACATCAAGCCTGAGCGTGACCTTCAGTTTGCATACCTTGGTATCAAAACGCTTTATGACCGCTATCTTATCAAAGACAAAAATGGCATGCCGATCGAACTGCCACAGCATATGTTTATGGCGATTGCTATGTTCCTTGCGCAAAATGAGCTAGACAGTCAAGGCTGGGCTAAGAAATTTTATGACCTCATCTCTAAATTTGAAGTGATGCTGGCCACCCCAACACTCTCAAACGCAAGGACTACACGCCACCAGCTAAGTAGCTGTTACGTAGGCAGCACGCCTGATAATATCGAGGGCATTTTTGATAGCTACAAAGAGATGGCGCTACTTTCAAAATTTGGTGGTGGCATCGGCTGGGACTGGAGCAAGGTGCGTGCGATGGGCGGCAGTATCGACGGACACAAAAACGCAGCTGGCGGTATCATACCATTTTTAAAAGTGACAAACGACATCGCAGTA
Organism: Campylobacter concisus; assembly: GCF_902460705.1. GTDB lineage: Bacteria > Campylobacterota > Campylobacteria > Campylobacterales > Campylobacteraceae > Campylobacter_A > Campylobacter_A concisus_Z. The sequence continues at coordinate 218,330 of NZ_CABPUP010000004.1, forward strand.
GCGGTTGATCAGCTAGGCACTAGAAAGGGCGCGATCGCTGTTTATATCGAGCCTTGGCACATGGACGTGAGCGATTTTCTCGATCTTCGTAAAAACTCAGGTGAAGAGAGACGCCGTGCACACGAGCTTTTCCCTGCGCTTTGGATAAACGACCTATTTATGAAGCGTGTCAAAGAAAATGGCCGCTGGAGTCTCTTTGACCCAGCTCAAGTAAGCGACCTTTGCGACCTTTATGGCGAAGCGTTTGAGAAGAGATACTTAGAGTATGAAAACGACGAAAATATCCAGAAAAACACCATTCTTGCAAAAGAGCTTTGGAAGAAAATTTTAACTAGCTATTTTGAAACTGGCATGCCATTTTTATGCTTTAAAGACAATGCCAACAAAACAAATCCAAACGACCACGAGGGCATCATCAGAAGCTCAAATTTGTGCACCGAAATTTTCCAAAACACAGCGCCAAACTACTATAAGATCAAGATCACTTATGAAGACGGCGGCGAAGAGCTATTTGACGAAGAAGAAGACATCACCGTTGATAGTGGCATAACTAAAAAAGCCAAAAAGCTTAGCGCACTTGATAGCCTAAAAGGCAAGCAAATTTTTATCGTAGAAAAAGAGAGCATCGAGGGCAAAACGGCGGTTTGCAACCTTGCAAGTATAAATTTAAGCAAAATAAACAGCAAAGAAGACATCGAGCGTGTCGTGCCGATAGCCATTAGGATGCTTGATAATGTTATAGATCTCAATTTCTACCCACATAAAAAGGTAAAGCACACAAACCTAGCTTCCCGCTCGATCGGCCTTGGTGTCATGGGTGAGGCGCAAATGCTAGCTGAGAAAAACGTAAAATGGGGCAGCTATGAGCATTTGGCGCTCATTGATAGCATAATGGAAAATATAAGCTATAACGCGATCTACGCTAGCTCAAATTTAGCTGTAGAAAAGGGCGTCTATCCAAAATTTGAAGGCTCAAAATGGAGCAAAGGCATCATGCCGATAGACACTGCAAACGAAAACGCAAAAGCTCTTTTAAACGACAAAGGTGGGCTATTTGACGAAAATGTCTGCGACTGGGACAGGCTAAGAGAGAAGGTCAAGCGTGACGGCATGAGAAACGGCTACCTAATGGCGATCGCTCCAACTAGCTCGATCTCGATCCTTGTTGGCACTACTCAGACCATCGAGCCAGTCTATAAACGCAAGTGGTTTGAGCACAACCTAAGCGGTATGATCCCAAATGTTGTGCCAAATTTAAGCCCTGATACTTGGCAGTTTTACACGCCAGCTTATGAGCTTGATCAGAGAATTCTTATAAAAGCAGGCGCGATCCGCCAAAAATGGATCGATCAAGGTCAAAGTCTAAATATATTTATGAGCCTAGACAAAGCAAGCGGCGGATATCTAAGTGAAATTTACACACTTGCATGGGAGCTTGGACTAAAATCAACCTACTATCTACGCTCTGAGTCACCAGATAGCGAAAAACTAAACGACGTGGCTGACCGCTCGATCGAATGCGAAGGTTGTCAGTAATGCTAATAAAGCATCAGTGCTCCAACTGATGCTTTACTTTTTATAAAAAACTTTTATTTCTAATATCCAGGTTGGAATAAATTTTTTATTATTTTCCTTCTCTTTAGATATTTCTACATATTTTTCAGCAAATTTAATTTTATTTGATCCTTCGTTTTCTTCAAAATAATTTTTTAAATCAATACTTTTTAAATTATCAATAAAACTTGTATTTCCATTATTTTTTTGTATATTTATCTGATATTTGTTTGATTTATCCAATCTTTCCATTGTTTCTTTGAAAATTATAGGATTTAAAGATTGTTCTATATCAGTTTGAGTAGTATCTAAATTTTCAAGTGTATATAATCGTGTTTCATCGTTTCCAATATTGCATAATCTTCTAATTTTTAAGTGTTTATTTCCATCTTTAATATACTCTTTATGTCTTATTTTATCTGTATCAATTAGACAAAAACTTTGCCTATTAATCTGTCATCTTCTTTTTTTAAAGGTAGCTCTAAGTGTTCATAAATTTCTGAAACTTTTGCATTTCCGCCAAGAGGTAAAATTCTTAAATTATTTTTCACCTCATCCTCAAAAAAATATTCAAAGTATATTTTTTCACTCACGCCTTCTACTAAAAGCCAGTTATACGGTTTTTCACAGTATAGCGAGTAATATATGGCTTGAACTAAATCATTTATACTTTTTAAATTAAAATCATGAGGAATTTCATTTTTGCTTTTTTGTATATCGTTTTTTACTCTTGCCTTATAGTCATATAAATCATAGGTGTCAAAAAGAATTTCCTTTTTAGTTTTTGTTTCTTTTTCTGTTAAAAAATGACCAAAGCCTTCATTTAGGATAGGCAAGAATCCATACCAATGAGTAGTAATGAACACTTGACAATTTTTTTGAAACTTTATTTAATCTATCAAATTGCTCATAACAAACAGAAGTATGGAGTGAATTTTCTGGTTCATCTATTGCTATAATTGTTGCTGAATCTCTATCTGTTTTTATTAAAAATGCGGATATTATGTCTATCAGGGCTTGTCTTTTTTCTCCTGCACTTAGTTCACTAATTTTTTTATTATTTTTATACAAAATTCTTTTTTGAAAATATGCTTCAATTATTTTATTTACTATGTCATTTTTTGTTATTTTATTGTTTCTTTGCCGTCCCGTTTTATACTCATAATTATTACGCAGGCTATTTTGTATTTCTTTAATAAAATTCTTTAATCTTGTATTAATTCCATTTGCACCTTCTAGGTTAATGCCGGATAGCATACCTTCTATTTCTTTTTTTAGTTTTTTTCCAAAAACTTTTTGCATTTCTGTTGTTTCTATTTTTGTAAAATTTTCTATATTAAGTTCGACCGGAAAATATATATATGAGTAATGATCTTTTATGATTTGTAGAATTTTATTATATTTTTTGGCGAGCTCACTCTTGTACTCTTGAATTTCTTCTGTTTATATTGATGTTGTTATGTTTATATTCTTATTATCAAGTACCTTACTGAGAAATTCTTGCGCTATAGTGAAGGTTCCAAAAGATATTTTTGGGCTACTGTTTGATATAAATTCTTCACCGATCATTAGAAGATAATACTCTTCTTTAGTTATACCTTGTTTTAATAAATCATCCCTAATATTTTTAAAGCCTTTAATATCAGCACTTCCGGATAACGATTTTATATTCCAGAAAAAATCATTAAGTTTATCTATATCTTTTATACAATGAGCAGGAAAAATACAATCAGATTTTTTAATTAAAAAAATTGGAACAAAAAATGGTTTATTTCTTTCTCCTGAAGTTGCATTTTTATTAATGTTGTAGATTTTTTCATTAAAGAAACTATCAAATCCTTCAAGAATAGAACTTTTGCCTATTCCATTTTTACCAACATAACTTATAAAGTTAAAATCTAATTTATACCCTATAGGAATAAAGTTTATGCCCTCATATGCTTTTATATGTCTTAAATAAAGCCCAACAACCATGTATGCTACCTTTAAAAAATATCATTTATTGGTATATGATTAAGATGATTTTAAAATTTATATCGTTAAGTCTACCTTAGGGTTTCATTATTTTTAAAACTATATTTTTAAAAACTAAAATTAAAATAATTGTTTAATTAAAAATAATCAAATTTTAGTTAAAAATGCTTAAAATACGT
>NZ_CABPUP010000004.1:222505-256962 GCF_902460705.1 Campylobacter concisus
TAAGAAAACTCTCTAAAATTTTATATTTTTTGATAAATATTATTAAACAAAATAAAATAGTTATCTATTGTTTAAGCTTTCTTGTCCTATACTTTTAAACTTTATATTGAAAAATTTAGAAGAAAGAGCGAGTAATGCGTGAGATTTTGAAGAGAGATGGCACAAGACAAGAATTTGTAGCATATAAGATAGTAGATGCGATAAAAAAAGCATTTGCTAGCGAAAATTTAGCTTATGATGAGAAAGTTTTTACAAATGTTGTCCAAGATATCTTTCAAAAATCAAGCGCGATAACAGTCGAAGACATCCAAGATGCGATCGAAAAAGAGCTATTTAATAGCGGATATTTTGACGTTTTAAAAAGCTTTATGCTCTACCGCCACACGCATAAGCTTCAGCGTGAGCAAATTTTAGGCCTAAATGACGATACGACTTACATAAATTCAACTCAAACGATAAATGAGTATATAAACGGCACTGATTGGAGAATTTCTGCAAACTCAAACACAAGCTACTCAAATGCGGGACTCATCAATAATACCGCCGGTAAAGTCATAGCAAACTACTGGCTAGACGCTGTTTATAGCAAAGAAGAGGGCCTAGCTCACAGAAATGGCGACTACCATATCCACGACCTTGACTGCCTTACAGGATATTGTGCTGGCTGGAGCCTAAGAGCTTTACTAAACGAGGGCTTTAACGGCGTTCGTGGCAGAGTTGAGAGCAAAGCTCCAAAGCATTTTAGAGAAGCACTTTATCAAATGGCAAATTTCTTAGGAATTTTGCAAAGCGAGTGGGCCGGCGCTCAGGCGTTTTCTAGCTTTGACACCTATCTTGCGCCTTACGTTTTTAAAGATGATCTAAGTGACGCTGAGATCAAAAAGGCGATCACTAGCTTTATTTTTAACTTAAATGTGCCTGCACGCTGGGGACAAAGTCCATTTACAAACGTAACAATAGACATCACTTGCCCAAGCGACCTAAGAGATCAGATCCCAACGAGTGATGATATACACCTTTTTACAAACGTAAAAGACGAGAAAATTTTGAAAAAAGCAAATGAGCGTGGCAGAAAAAATTTGATTGATATGACCTACAAGGACTTCGAGCCTGAGATGGCACGCATAGATAAGGCATTTTACGAGGTTTTAACAGCTGGCGACAAATGCTCGCAGCCTTTTACATTTCCGATACCAACGGTAAATATCACAGAGGATTTTGACTGGGATAGCGAAGTGGCGGATGTACTCTTTGAAAATACCGCCAAAATGGGCTCAAGCTACTTTCAAAATTTTATCGGCTCACAATACACTTATGACGAAAATGGCAATAAGATAGAAAACGAAAAAGCCTACAAACCAGGACATGTCCGCTCTATGTGCTGCCGTTTGCAGCTTGATCTAAGAGAGCTTTTAAAACGAGGCGGCGGTCTTTTTGGCAGTGCTGAGATGACAGGCTCAATCGGCGTCGTCACTATAAATTTAGCTCGCCTAGGCTACAACTTCAAAGGCGATAAAGTCGCACTTTATAACAGGCTAAGCTATCTTTTGGAGCTTGCTAAATCGACACTTGAAAAGAAGCGTAAATTTATACAAGAGATGTATGACAGAGGGCTTTATCCTTATACGGCTAGATATCTAAAGCACTTTAACAACCACTTTAGCACGATCGGTATAAATGGTATGAACGAGCTTCTTAGAAATTTTACAAATGATAAGGAGAATATCTCAACAAAATTTGGACGCGATTTTGCTATTGAGATGGTTGAGTTTTTACGCGATAAGATAAGGACATTTCAAGAAGAGACTGGAAATTTATACAACCTTGAGGCGACTCCAGCTGAAGGCACAACGTACCGCTTTGCCAAAGAGGATAAAAAGCGCTATCCAGACATTATCCAAGCAGGTGGTGGGGAGAATATTTACTATACAAACTCAACCCAGCTTCCAGCAAATTTTACAGATGATGCTTACGAGGCACTTGATTTACAAGATGATCTTCAGACTTCATATACTGGCGGCACAGTATTTCACCTTTATATGAAAGAAAGGATCAGCTCACCTAAAGCTTGCAAGGAGCTTGTAAAGAGCATAATCTCAAATTATAAGCTTCCATATATCACGATAACGCCTGTATTTAGCGTTTGTTCAAAGCATGGATACATTGCTGGAGAGCATGAATTTTGTCCGCTTTGTGATGCAGAATTAATAGAAAAAGAAAAAAACAATTCCAAATAAGGAGAGGAAATGACAGAAAAAGAAATTTTAGAAAAAGTACAAGACAAACGCACAAAATGCGTAGTCTATACTCGTGTTATGGGTTATCATCGCCCAGTTGAGAGCTTTAACCTTGGTAAAAAAGGTGAGCATAAAGAGCGTATTAAATTTGATGAATACGCAAGTTGCTGCAAAAGATAATCACCGCAGCCAATAAAAATATAAACAACTCAAATAAAAAAGGCACAATCTTCTGTGCCTTTTAAATCTCAAAAGGTCCATAAATTTGCATAAAGTCTTTAGTATAACGCCATTTACTACGCTTGATTATCCAGATAAAGTGGCTGCGGTAGTTTGGTTTGCAGGCTGTAATATGCGATGCGTGTATTGCTACAATATAGAAGTTGTAAATTCAAATGGCAATATAGAAATGGATGAGGTTTGTAACTTTTTAGATCGCCGTATAGGTAAGCTAAATGGTATCGTTTTTAGCGGTGGCGAATGCACGGCAAATCCTTTGTTTTTAAAACTTGCAAAAGAGGTTAAGTCAAGAAATTTTTGCCTAAAAGTTGATACAAATGGCTCTCATATTGAGATTTTAAAAGAGGCGATAGGCAAAGGGCTGATTGACTATATCGCGCTTGATTTTAAAGCGCCAAAAGAGAAATTTGCTGGCGTAACTGGCTCAAATTTATATGAAAAATTTATTAGCACGCTAAAGTATCTGCTTGAGATAAATTTTGATTTTGAAGTAAGAACAACCGTGCATGCAGATTTTTTAGATGAAGCAGATATTTCTTTGATGTCTGAAATTCTTTATGACCTTGGATATAGAGGCAATTATTATTTGCAAAAATTCCTTAGCACAGGTGAAAATTTTGGAAATTTAGTTGATGCTAAAAGTAGCTTTGATCCAAAAAAAATCATCTCGAAACTTCCTATCAAACTAAGAAACTTTTAAATTTCTACTCATTATTTTTAACAAAAATTTTTGCTTTGCAAAACTATAATCATTAAAACTAATAAGGAGAAAATATGCAAAATTTTAGCTTTTTAAACCCTACAAGAATAGAATTTGGCAAAGACAAAGAGCAAAATATCGGCAGATACATGAAAGAATTTGGCGTTAAAAAGACGCTTATCATCTATGGCAGCGATAGGATCATAAAAAATGGCCTTTTTGATGTCGCAGCAAAGAGTCTAAGTGCAAATGGTATCGAGTTTTGCAAGATCGGTGGTGTGAAGTCAAATCCAGTTCTAGGCAAGGTAAATGAGGCTATAAATTTAGCTAAAAAGCAAGGTGTCGATAGCGTGCTAGCCATAGGCGGTGGCTCAGTGCTTGACACGGCAAAGGCTGTGGCTGCTGGAGCTAAATATAACGGCGACGTTTGGGACTTTTTTACCGGTAAAGATCCAGGCGAAGCGCTTATGATCTTTGACATCATAACGCTTGCAGCAACTGGCTCAGAGATGAACGGCGGCTCAGTCGTCACAAACGAAGCCACAAAACAGAAATTTGCCATGCACGGAGCATGTCTTTACCCAAAGGTTTCAGTTATAAACCCACTTCTTCAAGCAAGCGTTAGCAAGGAGTACTTGGTCTATTCAGCCTCAGACATCATCGCTCACAGCATCGAGGGCTACTTTACGGCGAGCATCCAGCCTGAGATCATAAATTTATACATCGAAGCAAATATAAAAACCGTTATAAAAACGACAGAAATTTTACTAAAAGAGCCAGAAAACTACGACGCTAGAGGCGAGTTTGCCTGGGCTGCTACGATGGCGCTAAATGGCTTAACTTACGTTGGCACTGCTGGCTACTCATATCCAAATCACATGATCGAGCACGCCATAGGTGCGGTGGTTGATTGCGCGCACGGGGCTGGACTAAGTGTGGTTATGCCAGCTTGGATGAAGTGGTATAAGAGTAGAAATTTAAAGGCATTTAAGCGCTTTGGCAAAGAAATTTTTGGCGTGGATGACGCAGACGAGGCTATTAAAAAGCTAAAAGAGTGGTTTAGCAAGATCGGCACGCCAACAAGCCTTATAGAAATCGGCGTTGATGAGACAAATTTAGACGAGATTATGGCTTTGGTTTATGACTACGCCAAGGGTAGGGGCTTGGAGCAAATTTATACAAAAGAGGCCATAAGTGAAATTTTTGCCTTAGCGAGATAGAATTTATCTAAATTTTACAAAGGAAAGATATGAAAAAGATCGCCCTTATAGCTGGAGCTAGCGGTGCCGTGGGAAGCAAAATTTTAAAAAATTTATGCGAGAGTGAGCATTATAGTAAGGTTATCGCCCTTGCTAGGCATGAACTAGAATTTACTCACGAAAAGCTTGAAGTAAAGATAGTAAATTTTGACGAGCTAAAAGATGAGGTGCCATTTATCGCTGATGATGTATTTTGCGCGCTTGGCACGACGATGAAAGTGGCAAAGCACAAAGAGCAGTTTTATAAAGTCGATGTGACCTATCCGCTAAATTTTGCGAAATTTGGCTTGGAGTGCGGGGCAAAACGCTTTGTTTTACTCTCAGCCGCAGGTGCTAGCAGAAAGTCAGGCTCGTTTTACCTAAAGGCAAAAGGTCAAGCAGAAGCAAAGATAAAAGAGCTTGGATATAACTCATTTCACGTCGCTAGGCTGCCACTTATCGAGGCTGAGAGAAAGGACTTTAGGCTTGGTGAGTATCTGGCGATAAAGGCGTTTAAATTTATCCCAAAAGGCTTTTTTGACGAGTATCGTCCGATGAGAGCGGCTGATATCGCTAAAGTGATCGTGCAAGTAGCGCAAGATGACCACAGCGAGGGCGTGAAAATTTATAGTCCGATGGAGTACGCGAAGTGAAAAGATACATCGCCATTACCGGAGCAAGCTCAGGCATAGGAGCGGCTGCGGCAATGGCATTTGCAAGGCGCGGGGAGAATTTGATCCTTATTGCAAGACGCGGCGAGCTTTTAGAGGAGCTAAAAAGCGAGATAGCTAAATTTTCGGGTGTTGATGTCGTTATAGAGATTTGTGATCTCTCAAAGCAAGAAAATGCCATATCCCTTTGGCGTAATTTAGAAAAATATGAGCTAAAAGCGCTTATAAACAACGCTGGTTTTGGTGACTACAACAAGGTCGGCGAGCAAAATTTAGAAAAAATCACGCAGATGATAAATTTAAACATCATCTCACTTGTCACGCTCTCAACGCTTTTTACTAAAAAATACAAAGACAAAGATACGCAGCTTATAAACATCTCTTCAATAGGCGGCTACAAGATCGTGCCAAACGCCGTCACATACTGCGCTAGCAAATTTTTCGTAAGTACCTTTAGCGAGGGGCTTTACCACGAGCTAGCACAGGACAAGCAGGCAAAGATGCAAGCAAAAGTATTAGCTCCAGCTGCCACAAAAACAGAATTTGGCATGGTAGCAACTAGCAAAGAGAGCTACGACTACAACAAAGCGTTTAAAAAGTATCACACGAGCGAGCAGATGGCGGAGTTTTTGCTTCGACTTTATGATAGCCATTACTGCGTTGGCGCGGTGGATAGAGATAGCTTTGAGTTTAGCCTAAGTAAGCCAAAATTTGACTACGCTATCAAATACGAGCCAAAAGATAACTAGGCGCTAAAGCCCTGGTAGCCTACGCCAAGGCTGGTAAAGCAAAAAGTAGGACAAAATAAAAAGGCAGATCATGAAATGCGTTAGAGTTGCTATTTTAGGGGTTTGTTTAGTAGGTGCTTGCTTTGGGGGCGAGCTTAAATTTGATGAGAGTAAATTTGAGCTAAAAAGCGTGCAAGTTGGCGAGAGAACGCTTAAATTTAGAGCCTATGAGGGCATAGTCTATGTGGCAAAGCCAACGAGCGACTATGAGGTCTTAAATTTCTACGTGCCAGAGGGTAAATTTGACGATAAAACTACGGCTATTTTTATGCCAAACGCTATCGGTGGCTACATGCCAGCCAAACCACAAAAGCCAGAAATTAAAAACGAAAAGCCAAATGCCACTCTTGAAGCTTTGCTTAGAGGATACGTCGTGGCTAGCGTTGGCGCTAGGGGCAGGACGCTAAAAGATAATGAAAAATTTATCGGCAAAGCCCCAGCTGCGATAGTCGATCTAAAAGCGGCCGTTAGATACCTAAAATTTAACGATAAATTTATGCCAGGCGACGCAAATAAGATCATCTCAAACGGCACGAGCGCAGGCGGGGCGATGTCGGCACTGCTTGGCACTAGCGCAAACGCAAAAGATTATGAGCCATATCTTAAAGAGCTAGGCGCTGCAAAGGCGGACGATCAAATTTATGCCGTCTCAGCCTACTGCCCTGTTACAAATTTAGATCATGAGGACGAGGCGTATGAGTGGATGTTTGGGGATTTGGATAAATTTGAAAGGATAGACTTTGCAAGCCTTGACGCGGCTAGCTTTAACGACAGGAGCAAAAAGCCAAAGATAATAGTAGGCGAGCTAAACGCCACGCAAAAAGAGCTCTCACGTGAGCTAAAGAGTAAATTTCCAGCCTATCTAAACTCGCTAAATTTAAAAGACGCCAAAGGCCACGCACTAAGCCTTGATGAAAATGGCGAGGGCAGCTTCAAGGAGTATATAAACGCCCTCATCTCAAAGGCATTTACCGCTACAAAAAGCAGCGATAAAAGCACGCTTACGCCTAAATTTATAACTCTTGACACGCAGGGCTGCGAGCTTGGATATACGTTTAAGCTAGAAGACTTCATCGCCTCGCTAAAACGTGCCAAAGCAGTAGTCGCCTTTGACGGCCTAGCTCTTGAAAATGCTGAAAACGACCTTTTTGGCGACAGCAAAACGCCAGCAAAGCACTTTACTAAATTTGCAAAAGAGCGTAGTGTGGGCGAGATGGCGGAGGCTAGCGTCATAAAGATGATGAATGCGATGAACTACACCGCAAACAAAGAGGCGGCGAAATTTTACCGCATAAGACAGGGCACAAACGATACCGATCTAGCCCTCGCTGTGCCTGCTATACTCGCACTCTCACTTAAAAATGCTGGCAAAGAGGTTGATTTTGAAGCGGTCTGGGGACAAGGACATGGCGGCGACTACGATCTTTATGAGCTTTTTGCTTGGATAAAAAGAGTGGAGAATAGATAAATTTAAGGAGTTTTGATGTTTAAAAAGCTATTTTTACTAGCGGTTTTGGCGGCTTTTGCCTTTGGGACGGAGGCGAAAGTGAGCTTATATAAGCTGCTTTCAACGCCAAATAACAAGAGCTTGCTAAAGCGGCTTGGCAGGGAAAATATCCTTAGCTCAAAGAGCGAGCCTGACATGCAGGCTATATTTTTTGCGAGCGCAAAGAGCAAGCCAGAGCTGTTTTACCTGTTTGAGTTTTACAAGGATGAGGTGGCTTATAAAAAACACGTAGCCTCAGCGCACTACAAGAAATTTGCAAGTACGAGCGCTGAAATTTTAGCTAGCAAAAAGGCTATCAGCCTGAAAAAACGGGCTGCGTTTTCTAAAAATTTAACGCCAGAGAGGCTAAAAGATGCCTATTTTCACATGATAAATTTAAGCCTAAAAGCAAAAAGCGATGCGAAATTTGAAAAGATCATCAAAAAATATATGCAAAAAAGCATCGATGATGGCGCTTACGCGCAATTTGCCTTTAGCCAAAAGGATGCGCCTAGCAAATGGATCTTGGTTGAAATTTACAAAGATGAAGCTGGCTTTGAGAGCTACCGCCACAGTGAAAACTACAAGGCTTACGCCAAAGAGCGAGCCGGGCTGATAGATGAATTTGACGGCTTTGGTCTCAAAAACGAGACCTCATTTAGCAAGGTAAAATTTTAGGAGATGTATGAATAAAATTTCACTTTTTTGCGCACTGGCACTCATTGGCAGTACGGCTTTTGCCCTTGATAAGGTAGGATGCGAGAGCTTAAAAGATGCGAAAATTTTAAACAACGAGATGATAGATGCGGTGTGGAATGAGAGTGGCGAAGTATCAGCCGATAAAATGTCTGCACTAACTGGCGGCAGTAAAAATAATATCAAAGTAAAGCCTCACTGCGTGGTGCATGGCAAACTCTATAAACGCACTGGAAGTGACGGCAAAGAGTATGCGATAGACTATGAGCTAAGGCTGCCAGAGCAATGGAATGAGAAATTTTTATTTCAAGGCGGGGGCGGTATGGACGGCTTTGTAGCGCTTGCTCTTGGCGCAGTGCCGATACGCACAAGCACAGCCACACCAGAGCTTCTTAGAGGTTACGCGGTCGTCACTACAAACTCAGGACAACCAAAACCAACGGCTGAGTTTGGGCTAGATCAGCAAGCAAGGCTAGACTACGCCTACCAGGCGATCGGCAAGGTAACGGACGCAGCTAAGCAAATTTTAGCTGCCGCATACGCCAAAAAGCCAAAGCATAGCTACTTCATGGGCTGCTCAAATGGCGGCAGGGCAGCGCTCATAGCAGCCCAGCGTTATCCGCTAGAATTTGATGGCGTCATCGCTGCAAACCCTGGCTTTAGGCTATCTCGCGCGGCGATCGCTCAGCAGTGGGATAACCAAGCCCTTATGAAGATAGCTCCGAAAAATGAAAAAGGCGAGAAAATTTTTGCAAATGCCCTAACTAAGGACGACCTTGAGAAGCTAAGCCACGCCGTACTAGAAAAATGTGACGCCTTAGACGGACTAAAGAATGGGATCATAAATGCTTGGGAGGCGTGCAAATTTGATCCAAAAAGTCTAAATTTAGATAAGCAAAAGATAGAGGCGATAGAGAAAATCTTTAACGGAGCCAAAAACAGCAAGGGCGAGCAAATTTATAGTGGCTGGTTTTACGACTCAGGCGTGAGCGCTGAGGGCTGGAGGCAGTGGAAGCTAGGCGACTCACAAAGCGTCAAGCCAAACGCTAGAAATATCACGCTTTCAAGCGGCTCGGTGAATTACTACTTTTTAACGCCCGCACAACCAAATTTTGACACGATAAATTTTGACTTTGACAAAGACACGCCAAAGACTTTCGAAACCGCAGCGATAAATGACGCTATCTCAACAAGCCTTAGCACATTTAGCGCAAATGGCGGTAAGCTAATCATAGTAACTGGCGTCTCAGACCCAGTTTTTTCGGCAAAAGATCAAAGGGACTGGTTTAAAAAGCTAGAGGCTGATAATGAAAATAGCCAAAATTTCGCGGCATTTTTTGCGCTACCTGGGATGAACCACTGCGGTGGCGGAAACGGCATAGATGACGTCGATCCTCTTAGTGCGCTTGAAGCGTGGCACGAAAAGGGCGAAGCGCCAAAGAGCATGCTAGCAAAAAGTAGGACCTACGCTGGCAAGGAATTTTTGGTGTGTGCGTATCCAAAGATGGCTACATACGTGGGTGGCGACACGAGCAAGGCAAGTAGCTTTGTTTGCAAGTAAATTTAAGGAGAGAAAATGAGTGAAATTTTAGTTGTATCAGGTCACACTGACCTTGAAAATTCTTTTGCAAATAAGATAATTTTGAGTGAGCTAAAAAAGCAGGTGCCAGAGGCTAAATTTGACATACTAAGTGAGCTTTATAAAAACTACGCTATCGATGTAAAAGCCGAGCAAGAAAAGCTAGTAAAGGCTGATGTTATCGTGCTTGTTTATCCATTTTTTTGGTACGGCGTGCCATCGCTTTTATAAAAGTGGTTTGAAGATGTGCTAGTTCATGGCTTCTCTCATGGTAGCAGCGGAGATAAGCTACGGGGTAAAAAGCTGGTACTTTCATTCACTTCTGGCTCGCCTGAGGAGCTTTATAAAAAAGAGGCGCTTCAGCGCTACGAGATAGAAGAATTTTTGCCGGTCACTTAAGGCGTTAGCAAATATGTGTGGCATGGAGTTTGCAGGATATGTTTATAGCGGAGGGCTATCATATCAGAGCAGGCATGATGAGGCAAAGCTTGCTTTGATGAGGCAAAAGGCGCTCGATCACGCAAAAAGGTTAGGGGAGCTGATAGGCAAAATTTCATGATACCAGCAAAATTTTATAAATATGTTTTTGCGTTTATAATGTCGGCATTTATGGCGTTTTTTATGTCATTTGTGCTGACATATTTAAATCTTGGCTTTGTTGATGGCTTTGTAAAAATTTGGCTAACTGCTTATGTAAAAGCCTTTGTAGTGGCGTATCCTGTGCTTTTGCTAGTATCTCCATTTGTAACAAAACTCACACAAATTTTATGTAAAAAATAAAATAATAATATACGTTATCAATAAAAATTATTATTTACTTATTTTAATTATTTGGTTATAATCCAATCAAAATTTATCAAAATAGGAGTCAAAATGAGACAGTACGAAACATACAAATGCGAAAAATGCGGCAACGAGATCGAGGTGCAAAAGGTTGGCGGCGGTATACTAACCTGTTGCGGCGAAGAGATGAAGTGCGTGACTGAAAATTTAACAGCGGTAAATTTAATGAAGGCATTTGCTGGCGAGTCACAAGCTAGAAACAAGTACGAGCTTTACGGCGATCTAGCCAAAGAAGCAGGCTATCACGCGATAGCTAGACACTTTTACGAAGCAGCTGAAAACGAGAAATGGCACGCAAGGGCTGAGTTTAAGAAGTATCACGAGATGATGAACGATCCGATAGATAAGATGGATAAAAATTTACTTGACGCTGCAGCTGGTGAAAACTACGAGCATACGACGATGTATCCAGACTTTGCAAAGATCGCAAAAGAAGAAGAGCTAAGAGATGTTGAAAGGCTATTTAACGCGATCGGCAAGGTAGAGGTTGAGCATGAGAGGGAGTATCTAGAGCTTAAAAAGATGCTTGATGAAGAGGGCTTTTTTGAGAGCGATGAAGAAGATATCTGGGTTTGTGAGGTATGTGGACACGTTCATAGAGGCAAAAAAGCTCCAGGCGCTTGCCCACTTTGCAAAGCTCCAAAAGAGTATTTTAAACGCGAATTTCTAGGCTAAAAGCCAAAATAGTCAAGGTGTTTACCTTGACTATTAATTTAAGTTATAAAATATTATAAAAATGATACAATCCTTTCAAATTTTCACAAGGAGAAAGAGATGAAAAAATCACTTTTAGTTTTAGCTACTCTTGGCTTTGCACTAAGCCTAAACGCTGCAGATCTTACAGATACTTGCAAATCATACTTCTCAGACATTGATAAGTTGGTTGAAGCTTACAAACAAGCTGGACAAGAGCAACAAGTAAAAATTTATGAAGATCAAAAGAAACAATCAATGGAACAATTTGCTGCACTTCCAAAAGAGCAACAAGACGCTACTTGCAAACAAGCTAAAGAGATGTTTGCTCAAGTAATGGAACAAATGAAAAAACAAGGTCTTTTAAAATAAATTTTTTATGGCTAGTTTTTCTAGCCATATCCTAATCCTCTTTTTCTAATTCGTTATTTACACCGATCTCTTTTACTTCTATATCTTTTTGCTCATCTGGAGACAAGCGTTTAAAATTTTCAAGTCTACTAACAAGACCATCTCTACCACTAAAACTTGATGCAAGGGCGTTAAAATGTTTATTTGCAGTATTTAGTGTATTGCTAAGTCTATTCATATGCTCGGCCACATTGCGGACTTTATCATAAATTTTAATCGCACTCTTTACGATATTTTTGGCCTCTTCATTGCCACGCTCTATGCACCATAAATTTGCCACTGTGCGAAGAATAGGCATAAGCGTAGTGTGAGATACTAGTATTACGCGCTTTTGAAATGCGTAGTCAAAAAGGGAACTATCAAATTTCATAGCCTCGATATATGCTGGCTCAATTGGTATAAACATCAATACAAAATCAGGGCTATCAGGTACGATCTCGCCGTAATTTTTACTATTTAAACTATCTATGTGATTTTTCATAGAAGCAATATGCTCTTTCAATGCTAAATTTAGCTCCTCCTCATTGCTGGCTGTGATAGCCTTTTCGTAAGCTATAAGTGAGACTTTAGAATCAACTATTAGGTGTTTGCCATCTGGTATCTTTACTATAAAATCAGGAATAAGACGTTTGCCTTCTTCGTTCTTGAAATTTTGTTGTGTCAAGTAATGCTCATCTTTTACAAGTCCAGAAGCCTCAAATGTGCGTTCAAGCTGTATTTCACCCCAGTTTCCAAGTGTTTTATTGCTACCTTTTAGTGCAGTGGCTAGTGAGTTTGCCTCTTTTGACATTAAGATACCAATCTCACTTATGTGCTTAATCTGCGTTCCTAGCGCGCTCATGCCTTTAACTGATTCGTCGTGGACTGCATTTACGCGCTCTTGAAAGGTTGAAATTTGCTCCTTTAGTGGCTTTAGTAAAAGATCTAAAGAATTTTGGCTATTTTGTGTGAAATTTGCACTTTTTTCTTCAAATATTTTATTTGCAAGATTAGAAAATTCTAAATTTAACTCATTTTTTACTTTTAATAAATTTGCCTCTTGCTCTTTTAGGTTATTTTCTTTTGCTTCTATTTCATTTCTAAGCACAGCCATATCACGTTTTAATCTATTTTCTCTCTCACTTGCTTCAACTAAAGCATTTTTATTTTGATTTAGTTCCGCTAGTGCCGCATTAAAATTTGTTTCATTGTTTTTAGCTCGTTCATTTGCCGTTCCGATACTCTCTTTAAGCTCGTTTATTACACGCTCCATCGCATCTTCGGCTTCATCTTTTTGTGCTATTTTGGTTTTTAGCGCATCGATCTCGCCGATGAGCTCGTCTATTCGCTCGTGATTTGACATAAGCCTTGCTTTTTGCTCACTAATTAGCTGCAGATTTTCACTATTTTTAGATACTAAATTTGCTAAATTTGATGAAATTTCAAAATTTTCTTGCTCTTTTTGTACCAAATTTCTTTTTAGCTCGAGTTTGTCTCTATTAAATGAATAGATGACAAATATCGCAATCAAAAATAGTACTCCTAAAAATATGGCAGCATAAAAATAGAAATCTTGTTGCATTTAGTATCCTTAAAAAATGAAGAAATTTTAATATTTTTACAAAAGCAAAGAGGCTACTCCTTGCTTTTTTGGTAAATTTTACGCTTCTAATATCGCTCCGTTGCTTGCGTTTGTGACTAGCTTATAATGGTAGTTATTATTTAAATTTCAACATCTTTAAAATTCCATTATTGATTATCGCTAATTCAGATAAATTAGCGGCCAGGTTGCTTAGAAAAATATATTTATCGTCTGAAGTATAAAAACTTTCACTACATTTTTTTATGTAAAGTAATAAATTTAACAGCTCTTTTAAATCTACATATGTAGTTGTTTTTTCTACAAAGTCGTATCTTTTAAATTTAGCAATCGCTTTTTGTAATTCTTCAATACTTTTATCTATTTCTTTTTTGTTATTATGATAAATATCATGAAAAGTGGATATTTTACGTTTGACTACTTTACAATATTCATCTTTTTTTGATAAATCAAAATTTTCATAAAGACATTTTAGATGAAATTCAATTTCTTGTTCATTATAATTATTGTTTTTTAAATCCAAAGAGCTAGCACTTTGGATTATTCCTAATTTATCATACATAATATATTCGATTGGCTGCCACAAGATATCTTCTTTGTTGTTATTTACAAAAATTTCTGGAATTATATTAAGGTGATGTCTAAGTGCTATTTTATTTGTGTGATTGTTATTGCAGAAAATATCTGTGTATTTGCATATTTGATCTGTTACGCTACAAGCAGTAGACGAGATGTCTCTAAATACATTATCAAATTTAAAATAAGTTTGTATTATTAAATCCTGATACGGCTTTAGTTTTTGCTCGTCTTCTGATTGTTTTTTTAAATTTATATTTTCCATATGTAGTTTTTTATTAATAAAAATAGTATACAGGGCTGGAATTAGAGATGCAACTACGGAAACGCAAGATATAATATCAGATCTAGTAAAATTCTCTAAATTTAAATCCATATTTACGCCTCTAATATCGCCCCGTTGCTTGCGTTTGTGACAAGCTTTTGATACTGCCTTAGCCAGCGAGAGGTTAGCGCCTTATCGACTGGCTTAAATTCAGCTCTTCTCTTTGCGATCTCGGCTTCGCTTAAGCGAACGTTTATCTCGTATTTATCGACGTCTATATCGATGATGTCGCCATCTTTTAGTAAGCCTATCATGCCGCCCTCGGCTGCTTCTGGGCTTACGTGACCGATGCTTAGACCCCTTGTCGCCCCACTAAAGCGACCATCCGTGATGAGCGCTACGTCTGCGCCAAGTCCTCGTCCCATGATGAGAGAAGTAGGGCTTAGCATCTCTTGCATGCCAGGACCTCCGCGCGGGCCTTCGTAGCGGATGACGACGACGTCGCCTTTATCTACTTTACCGCTTGAAATGCCAGCTATCGCTTCATCTTGTGAGTTAAAGCAGACCGCTTTGCCGCTAAATTTACGCTCGCCAACTATACCAGCTGTCTTGATGACACAGCCTTGCTCGGCTAAATTTCCAAATAAAATGGCAAGTCCGCCAACCTGCGAATAGGCATTTTCCACTTTGTGGATGACGCTTTCGTCTTTGATGTCGCTGGTCTGTACGCGCTTGCCAAGAGTTTCGCCGCTAACTGTTAGGTTGTCTAGGTTTAGCATGCCGTTATCTCTGCGTGAAATTTCTTTTATCACCGCATTCATGCCGCCAGCCCTGCCGATATCCTCCATGTGTACATTTGGCAAGCTTGGGCTGATCTTTGCGATGTGGGCGATGTTTTGGCTGATCTTATTTAGCTCTTTTATGTCTAAATTTACGCCAGCCTCTCTTGAGATGGCTAGCATGTGAAGGACAGTGTTGCTACTACCACCCATCGCCATATCAACGACAAGTGCGTTGCGGATCGCCTTTTCATTAAGTATATTTCTTATCTTAAATTTCTCATCAAGGGCGATTTGGCAAATTCTACGAGCAGCCGCTCTGATGAGCTCCTCACGCTCTGGAGTAAGTGCTAAGATGGTGCCGTTACCAGAAAGCGCTATGCCCATCGCTTCGCAAAGCGTGTTCATAGAATTTGCCGTAAACATACCGCTACAGCTGCCACCGCTCGGACATGCGTTGCACTCGATATCTCTTAGCTCGGCCTCGTCTATCTCTTTGGTCTCAAATTTGCCAACCGCCTCAAACGCAGTCGCAAGGTCGATTGGCTTGCCATCTTTTGTGTAGCCTTTTTTCATAGGGCCACCGCTTACAAACACGGTCGGTACATTTACTCTTAAAGCGCCCATAACCATGCCAGGGACGATCTTGTCGCAGTTTGGCATACAAACAAGCGCATCAAGTGCATGAGCGTTCATCACGGTTTCTATCGAGTTTGCGATAATCTCGCGGCTAGGCAAGCTATATAGCATGCCACCATGACCCATCGCTATACCGTCATCCACGCCGATGCAGTTAAACTCAAATGGAATACAGCCATTTTTGCGAATTTCATCTTTTAAAATTTGTGCGTATTTGTTTAAGAAAAAGTGACCTGGAATGATCTCTATAAAGCTGTTTGCAACGCCGATAAATGGCTTGGCAAAGTCCTCGTCTTTTAGCCCAGTCGCACGTAAAAGTGATCGGTGTGGGGCTCTTGTGTAGCCTTTTTTGATTATATCGCTTCTCAAATTTGATCCTTTTTTAAAATTTGAGAGGATTTTATCACATATAAAGTATCAAAGATTTTAAAAAAAATTTTGCAAATTTAAAAATTTTTTTATTACATAAATAACACATTAAATTTTTAAAATTTATCCAAAAGGGATGAGCTAAATAGCTACGAAATTTCGGTAATTTTAATCAAAGCAGTATGCAAAATAATAACGTAAAAATATTATCAATGTGTTATAAATATTGATTTATAGGGCTTTATTGTACCTTGGTACAATTTACAAGACTTATGAAAATTTATACAATGCGATAAAATTTTTTAACAAGGATGAGAAAATGATCGCAAAAATAGAGGGCATAAAAGTGATGCCAATGCAAACTAAAATTTTAAATTCTGGCGCAAACTTTTATGAAAATAACTTCACAAATACAACTTTAATTTTTCCTTTTTACGCAAAGAAGTAAAACAACTTCTAATCTCCAAAACAAGAGCGATTAGTTTTTATTTTAAATTTAATTTATAGTTAAGAGAGTTTTATATGCAAAGTGAAAAAACAGAAATTTTACTTGATGAAGTGAATGAAACAATAGATTCGATATTTAGAACCTGTAATAAAAATGGTGGAACAAAGAAAGCTTTAGAAAATAGAAAGCTAAATAAAGAAATTTTAAAAGATAAATTTGCATCGATCTTTTTAAAATTTGACCAGATAGACGATGATAATTTTAAAAGCACAGTTCTTGCAAGTGATGAGACAAAAGAGCTAAGCGATATGGTAAAAGCATTTGAAACTGATAAAGATATAGACTTGCCAGAACTAGAGCGAGCGATAAATTTTAACCTTACTAGAATCAAAGAAGCAATCTATAAATTTCAAAACAACAACTAAAAGCTGGTGAGAGAAAAATCTCACACCAGATACTGCTAATAACTAAATACCTCCGGATCAATAACCATCGCCCTATAAGCAACATCGTCTCTTGAAGCAGAGTCCACGTCCATCTCAAATTTGATCTCATTTGTCTTTGGATCGATCTCTACTAAAACCATTTTGATAGTCTTGTCAGGACGGAGCAAATTTACATTCGAGCTTGAGATGAAGTAGGTATTTTTATCTTTTTGCCACTCGACATTACTAGTAACTGCGCTATAAAAGTCAAAGCCACGCTCTTTGCCAAACTGCCAAGTTTGTTCAACCGTGCCCTTTTTCTCATCTATCTTGTACTCAACCGCACGAGAGTATTTATCCTCTTTAAAGGCTGGCTGCTCCATGCCCCTTGCATCACCATTGTCAAATACGCTTAGGTGTTTTATACTGCCTTTGTTATCGTATCTTGGCGTTAGCCATGCAGTGTGCTGAGTCCATGACCAGTCAAATTCGCCCTCGCATTTTGAGTTTTCGCATTTTATCTTATTGCCTTTGCTATCGACTGGAGTTAGCACTTTGGCTTTAAATTCTTCACTCCAGCCCTCAGGTGAAGCTAGTATCCATTTTACTTTTTTATCGCGGCCGATTTTAACGATACCTTGGTGGCGAAGTGAGAGGATGATACTATCGTCGCTCTCATCATATGAGATAGAGTTTACGTGAGCCCAGTTTCTACCTGTGCCAGTAGAGGTGATGTCGCCAAATGGCTGATCGTCGCTTATCTTGATCTCTTTTGCGTCCATATCGATATTTAGGCAAACAGCTCTTGCGTCAAGCGCTTTTATAAGGTTGCTGCGGTAGACGTTGTTGCCAAAAATTTCATTTAGATCCCACTCTTCGACCACCTTACCGGTGCTATCGACCTCGATGATGTGGTCTCTTATGGTGTGAGAAATTTTGCCATCTTTGTGGTGGTAGTTGTATTTGCCAACTCTAAGAAGTGCGTGGTCGTCCTTTAATGGCATAACTTCATGGCTTAGATCGATGTAGCCTCTTGGAAGCGGGCGATTATAAATTTCTTTTCCCATAAGGTCATATCTTAGATATCTTTGAGCCATGCCAAAGCTGATATCGCCATTTTTTAGCTGATGAAAGCCCATCATCATGCCTCCATCCATCACTCTTCTCTCGCTGCGGTCGTAAAATTTCTGATAGTCAAGATACCATCTAACCTCACCCTTGGTATCTACGATGTAGTTTTCGGTAAAGTCATTCCAGCTAGCAGCTCCACCATTTTTCCAATCAAGCGGTTTATAGACACTTGTAATTGTATTATTTATGAGATAGAGCCTGTTTTTAAAGGCAGGATCGACCTTTTTTACGCGAGTCTTTTGCATGTGAGAAAATCTAAAATCACGGCTATATGTGACGATAGGCTGGGCATAAATTTTATATGTTTCTACCTTTTTAGCTCCATTAAATGTGTAGCTAACGATGACCTCGTTTAGATAGTCAGGGTAAAGTCCCCAAATAGGCACACCATCATGCGTAAGCAGGGCATGCTCTGAGACGTTGTAGTCGATGTCGATACCGCCATCTGGCTTGCCTTTTACTTTGACGTGGATATCTTTGATGTCTTTGCCAGCTCTATCGATGATAGCAGTTAGAGGTGATACGTCATATGGATTTATAAAGACTGATCCAAGCTCACCTTGAACCTTTACGTGATGAGCCAGGACTCCAGCCTCTAGTGGCGTGATGCCTATACTAAGACCACTAACCAAAACAGCCGCAAGGGCAACAGAACCTAAGAAATTCTTGCTCATTTTTGCTCCTTTAATAAAATTTAATGATATCTTACTACCCAAATTTCACACAGAACTAACGCTTATATGAAAAGTGGCTTAAATAAATTTATAAAGAAGTCGTTTTAAAGAGTAAAAATAAAAAGAAGAATTTAGGAGCAAAAGCCCCTAAATTTTAGTTATTTGCGTCAAATTTCTTAAGAGAAAAAAGAACAAATTTATAGCTAGCAAATAGTGTCACTGGCCAAAGTATTAAAAAAATTCCTGCTTCTAACATCTATAATCCTTAGTATGCGTGATGATCGTTTTTGATCTCATCTTGTGTGATCTTCTTGCTATCTATCGCTCTCCAGACGACGATGATATAAGCAAGCACTACTGGCACTAGCAAGCTAACATAAGCCATAACGCCAAGTGTATAGTGGCTAGAGCTTGCGTTTTTGATAGTTAGCGAGCTAGCAAGGTCGCTAAATGACGGATAAAATGCAGTGCCATTTAGTCCAGTTATCAAAAATAGTGCAGTAACAGCAAGCGTAACGCCAACGCCGTAAGCAAAAATTCCACGTATGCTTTTTGTAAATGCCCCTTGGAAAATTCCAACAAGTACCAAAACAACGCCAATAAGAAGCAATATACCAACGATAGGCATCTCGATCAAATTTATAGCATATTTGTAAGGCATAAGGCTAACTACGCCGTTTGCGTCGTATGCAAAGCCATCTTTTGTAAGTATCCAAGCAAGAAATCCTAGGAAAAATGGCAAGAATAGCACGGTGTTGATAAGTAGCTGTTTTCTAGCATTTTGTATAAATTCGCCATCAGCGATGTTGTTCATAAGATATAAGCAGCCGCCTACGCGAGATAGGAAAAACATTGCTATGCCAAGTAAATACAAGTAAGGATTTGCCAAAGCTTCAAGACCGCGAAATGGAGTCTTCCACTCGACAAAATTGTGCTCATTTAGCACAAAGTCACTGCCGCTAAAAAATGTACTAACGGCCATGCCAATAAGAATAACACCAAGTGAGCCATTTATGAAAAGGAAAATTTCATAAGTTCTAGCGCCCAAGAAGTTATCAGGCTTTTTGCGGTACTCGTAGCTTACAGCCTGGACGATAAAGCAAAATAAAATAGCCAGCCAAACCCAGTAAGCGCCACCAAAGCTAGTAGCGTAAAATAGTGGAAACGCCGCAAAGCATGCACCACCAAACATAACAAGCGTTGTAAATGTAAGCTCCCATTTTCTACCGATAGAATTTATGAGCATATCTTTTTTAAGCTCGTCTTTGCCAAGGCTAAAGATTAGCGACTGCCCACCTTGAACAAACATCATAAAGACCAAAAGTCCGCCAAGAAGGCTAACTATAAACCACCAATAAATTTGTAAATTTTCTAAGCTTAAACTATGCATGGTCGTTAAATCCTATCTTTATTTGATTAAGCATGATTTTGATCTCAGCAATCAGCAAGACCGTAAATAAAACAGCAAATAATATAAATGAAATTTTGATATTTGAGTCTGCTAAATTCGTAGCTCCAACGCCAACGGTCATGAGATCTTGTATCACCCATGGCTGACGACCGACCTCTGCTACTATCCAGCCAGCTTCAGCCGCGATGTAGCCAAGCGGTATAGTAAAGAGGCAGATCCACAAAAACGCTCTTATGTTTTCAAATTTATATTTTCTTGAAAGATTTAGATAAAGAGTGATAGCAAAAAGAGCTATGAAGTAAGTGCCAAGTACGACCATAATATGGAAGCTATAAAATGTAAGCGCAACTGGTGGCACAGCTTCTTTTGCGTCTTTAAGATAGCCATATCCTAAGAAATTTAGGTTGCTCTCTAAATTTGAAAGCGAGCTTTTCATTAGGCTATCGTCATTTGCTTTTTTGGCTTCTTTGTAGTTTTTAAGAGCTTCGATAGCTACTTTACCCTTTGCCATCTTCTCTTCTACACTTATTAGATTGTGCTCGCTGTTGCCATAAAGTAGGTCGTTGATGCCTGGTGTAAATGAGTCAAGCTCTCTGTTTGCCATGATGCCAAGTGCGTAAGGCACCTTTATCTCAAGCAAAAATGGCTCGCTCTCGTCGCCAAGCTTTTTAGCTAGGTTTAAAATACCAGCAGCAACTAGACCAGCATTTTTCTCGCCCTTATAAAGTCCCTCCATGGCTGCTAGCTTCATAGGCTGCTTTTGAGCTACAAAATATGCGCTCTCATCGCCGCTAAGTAGCAAAAATGCCGATGTGATAAGGCCAAATGCGCTAGCAACCACGATACTTTTTTTAGCTAGCAAGATGTAGCGTTTTTTGATTAAAAACCAAGCAGAAATTCCTATCACAAAGATAGCCGAGATGGTGTAGCCACTAGTTACTGTGTGTAAAAATTTGCTAATGCCAAGAGGATTTAGCGCGACTTCAAAGAAATTTTCCATCTCCATTCTTGCAGTATCTGGGGTAAATTTCATGCCTATTGGATACTGCATCCAGCCATTTGCGATTAAGATCCAAAGCGCGCTTAAATTTGAACCAATCGCAACAAGCCAAGTTGAAAGCAGGTGAAATTTCTTGCTAACCTTTTCCCAGCCAAAAAACATAATGGCAAAAAATGTACTCTCCATAAAAAATGCGAGCAAGCCTTCAATCGCAAGAGGAGCGCCGAAAATATCGCCGACAAACCAGCTGTAATTCGCCCAGTTTGTACCAAACTCAAACTCCATGATGATACCAGTAGCCACACCGATAGCGAAATTTATACCAAAGAGCTTTAGCCAAAATTTCGTTATCTCAAGCCAGACTTTATCGCCAGTTTTGACATATATCGTCTCCATAATGGCGATGATAAAACTTAGCCCCAAAGTAAGTGGGACAAACAAAAAGTGGTAAATGGCAGTCAGCGCAAACTGAGCCCTAGACCAGTCAACAAAATCCATCTCAGACATTTTATTCCTTTATTAAATTACGAATTACAAATTCGCTTTTTTCTTCGTCGGTTTGAAATTTGGTATTTAGAGTCTCGTTAAAGATGAAGGCTTTTAAAATTCCAAACATGATGATAAGCTTTATTATTATGAGAAGCCATAATTTTTTGCCTATTTTCATGTTTTTAAAGCCCTCTATATATAAAGAGGCAATGATGTTTAGGTAGTTTTTTATCATAGTTCTTGAAGTCTATAACAAAAAGACTTAAAGAATAATTTTTAAAATTTATACGATTAATGCCTTACTAAATATTTAAGGGGTATAATCCGCAATTAAAAAATAAATAAATTTAAGGAAATTTAATGACAAAAGAGACGAAGTACATTTTTATCACAGGTGGTGTTTTAAGCTCACTTGGAAAAGGCATTGCAGCTGCGTCTATCGCGACTCTTTTAAAAAATTCCGGACTAAAAGTAAGTGTTTTAAAAGCTGACCCATATATCAACGTAGATCCAGGCACGATGAGCCCGTTAGAACACGGCGAAGTCTTTGTCACAGACGATGGTGCTGAAACAGATCTAGACCTTGGTCACTACGAGAGATTTTTAGATGAGAGCCTAAGCCAAGATAATAACTTCACAACAGGTAGAGTTTATAGCTCTGTTATAGAAAAAGAGCGCCGCGGCGACTACCTTGGAAAGACTATACAAGTGATCCCTCACATCGTTGGCGAGATCGTTGATCGCATCAAAAAAGCAGGCGAAGGTAAAGACGTACTAATCGTTGAGATCGGTGGAACTGTTGGCGACATCGAGGGCTTGCCATTTTTAGAGGCGATAAGAGCGCTAAGGGTGGAAGTTGGCAAAAAAAGAGCGCTAAATATCCACCTAACGCTTGTGCCATTTATTAAAGTGGCTGGCGAGCTAAAGACAAAGCCAACCCAGCATAGCGTGGGCGAGCTAAGACGTATAGGCATAACGCCAGATATTATCATCTGCAGATCTGAAATGCCACTAAACCGCGAGCTAAAAGATAAGATCGCAGCAAGCTGTGGTGTTGAAAAAAACTGCGTTATAGAGAGCTTAGACAGCGCAAGTATCTATCAAATTCCGCTTTCATTTTTAAAGCAAGACATACTAACTCCAATCGCTGAAAATTTAGGCTTTAGCGAGCTAAAACCAGACATGGCAAAGTGGGATAGCCTAGTAAAAAGGATAATCGCTCCAACAAATGAAACTACAATAGCATTTGTAGGTAAATATATCGATCTAAAAGAGAGCTACAAGAGCCTAACTGAGGGCATTATCCACGCTGGAGCAAATTTGGATGCTAGGGTAAATTTACGCTGGATAGATAGCGAAAAGATAGAAGAGAGTAATGTAAATGAGCTTTTAAAAGACGTTGATGGCATCTTGGTCGCTGGCGGCTTTGGCGAGAGGGGCGTTTTAGGCAAGATGCAGGCTATAAAATTTGCTCGTGAAAATAAGATCCCTTATCTTGGAATTTGCCTTGGTATGCAGCTAGCACTCATTGAGTTTGCAAGGGATGTTTTGGGCTTAGAGGATGCAAATTCTATGGAATTTGACAAAGAGTGTAAAAACCCTATCATCTATCTAATCGATAGCTTTATCGACGCTCACGGCAAAAAACAGATAAGAACGCACACAAGCCCGCTTGGCGGCACGATGAGGCTTGGAGCATATAACTGTGAGATAAAACCAAAGACACTTCTAGCTGAAATTTATGGCAATGCAAAAAGTGTCAAAGAGCGCCACCGCCACCGCTACGAGGCAAATCCAAAATACAAAGAAATTTTTGAGAAAAATGGTCTTTTAATAAGTGGCGAGAGCGATGGACTGATAGAGGCTATCGAGCTAAAAGGCCATCCGTGGTTTGTGGGTGTGCAGTGTCATCCTGAATTTACTAGCCGTCTAACTAAGCCAAATCCTGTGATATTAGGCTTCATAAAGGCAAGTTTAGAAAACGTCAAATCTTAAATTTAGAGCCATCTGGCTCTAAAAATTCTTTTAAAAATTTTGCTGTTTTATTCAATTATTTGCCAAATAAATCCCACTTCTTTCTATAAATTTTTAAGGAGAAAAATGAAAACTCTAATCATCTTAGCCCACCCTGACATCCAAAGCTCGGTCATAAACAAACGCCTGCTACAAGAGGCTCTCAAAGAGCCGCAGCGCTTTAGCGTTCATGATTTGACGCAGGTTTACGCAGGCGGCAACATCGACGCCGCACGCGAACAAGAGCTCATCAGAGCCCACGACGCCCTCGTTTTGCAGTTTCCGCTTCACAACTTCTCCTGCCCTCCGATTTTAAAATCATGGATCGACGCGGTGATGACGCATGGTTTTGCCTACGGACGCGGTTCAGACGGCATAGCGGGGCGCAAGGTAGCGCTAGCCGTGACCGCAGGCATCAAAAAGAGCGACTACTGCCCGCAAGGACGCTATCATTTTAGCTTGCGCGAGGTTCTTACGCCGTTTGAGCTTGCGTTTAAATACTATTTTCACGCCGATTACCGCGACTTTTTCGCATTTTACGGCGCCGAGGAGACTCCGGGCGTAGACTACGTATCAAGCGACAGCGAAATAGAACGCGGCGCCAGAGAATACGCAGAGTTTTTGAGAAATTTGGAATAAATTTTTATAAAAATGGTTTAAGCTTTATGGCATAAAGCATTTAAAAATTTATAAATTTAATTGTATAAAATTTTGCTAATACTTGCCGTTTTTAGTGTGCCAAATTTGTAAAGACTATCAATTTAACAAAGTTTTTAAGCTTGCCATTTGCCCTAAAATCTTACTTTCATTTAAAATTATAAGAAATTAAATTTCAAAAAGATATAATCCAAGCATTCAAAATAAAGACGAAAGATTGCGATGAAAAAGAAGTATTTTTATAGCCAAATTTTTGGCAATATGGGTGTAAATTTAAGTGAACAAGTGGCATTAAATAAAGTTGGTAAGTTCTTCAAAAATTCTTACCAAAACCATGCTAAATAAAGAGGATATAAGGAATTTACTAGCGCATAGATTTTGTAACGACATACATAAAAAAATTAGTGAAATTCCGACACCAAGTGCCTTAAAAGATATTTACAAAGGTGCTAATCGCATAAAAGAAGCGATCGAGAAAAACGAGCGTATAGCCATTGTGGGCGATTATGATGTTGATGGTGTTGTTTCGAGCGTAATTTTGGCTGAGTTTTTTGATGATCTTGGCGTAAAAGACTACCTAGTAAAAATTCCAAATAGATTTAAAGATGGATATGGGCTAAATCCTGAGATAATAGATGAACTCTCAGCTGATGTAAGCTTGATTATCACCGTTGATAATGGCATCTCTGCAAACGATGCAGCCATTATCTGTAAAGAAAAAGGCATCGATCTTATTATCACTGATCATCACATGCCTCCAGCTGTTCTCCCAGAAGCTTATGCGATCATCAATCCAAAACAAGAAGACTGCAACTTCCCAAATATCGAAATTTGTGGCGCTGAGGTCGCTTGGTATTTGGTTGGAGCGCTAAAGGATGTTTTTGGACTAAATTACGATATGAGTAAATTTCTAGAGCTTTTAGCTATCGCAATAATCGCTGATATGATGGAGCTAAGAGATATGAATAGAATACTTGTTCGCCTTGGTATTTGTAAGCTAAATGCGTCTAAGCGTTCCGCATTTCACGCTATAAAAGAGTTTTATGGTAAGGAAAAATTTGAGTGCGATGATATTAGCTTTCTTATAGCCCCACTTATAAATTCAGCCGGACGCATGGATGATGCGATGAATTCATTTAACTTTTTGCGTGCAAAGAGCATCGAAGAGGCTTACAACTACCTTGATACCATTATCGAATTTAACAACTCCAGAAAAGAGGAGGAGCGCCAACTCTTTGAGTGCTCGCTAAAGGACGTAAAAGAAGACGATGAAGTCATCATCACTTGGGGAGAGCAGTGGCATGAGGGTGTGATAGGCATCGTAGCTAGCCGCCTTGCAAAGCACTTTGCAAAGCCAGCTATTATCTTTAGCATCGATAAAGGTCGTGCAAAAGGTAGTGCTAGAAGCATTGGTAAGCTTGATATTTTATCTCTTATAGCAAGCCACGAAGATCTGCTAACAAGCTACGGCGGTCACAAAGGTGCAGCAGGGCTAACTCTTGCGCCTGAAAATTTGGTGAAATTTAAAGAAGCGATAAATAAAAGTTGCTCATGCCTAAATATGCAAGAGTGCAAAAGCTCGGACGAGCTACTTGGTGACATAATGCCAAGCGAGATAGACTTTGAGCTGCTTGAAATTTTAGAATTTTATGAGCCATACGGACAGAAAAACCCTCGTCCGGTCTTTAAGATAAAAAATGCTCTTGTTAAAAACGAAAGACTTATAGGAAGAGATCAAAATCACCTAAAGCTCATCTTGCAAAAGGATAATAAAACACTTGAGGCTCTATTTTTTAACTTTACGAAACACGCTAGAGTGGGCGAGATGATAGATATTATCTTTTGTATATCAAAAAATTCATTCCGTGGACTTGTTACCCCACAGCTACTCATAAAAGAGATTTTATAAATTTTATCTCGGTTTTATAATGCTAAAATTTTAATGAAACCGAGATTGCTTCGGTTTTAATTCACCAAAATCGTTTCTTTATATATTTAATGCAGTCCAACTAAAATAATACTATTTGACTCAAATTTCTGTATTGTAAAATTAATGTTATATAAATATTTATACTTTATTTAAGTTTATTTTTGCTTTAATTTTAATTTTAAATATTAATTTCATAGAACTAAACATGAAAATTTCTTACGTTTTAGCATTTGCTTTAGTACCAAATTTAATGCTTGGTGCTGAAGAAACGATAGACCTGGCTCCGGTTACCGTTTCCGCAAAGATACAAAAGTCTGTTCTTGACGAACCGATAAAGGCTCAAATAGTTGTCAAAGGCGCGATACTAGAAAATGGCGACATCGCTAAATCGCTTTTAAATTTGAGCGGCTTTACGATGGAGCGCAAGGGCGGAGGCGGCAGCGAGGTTTATTATCGTTCGCAGACGGCGGCTAGGCTGCCGGTACTAATCGACGGTAGCACGCTAAACGGTGGCTGCGGCATGCGCATGGACACGCCCATTACCTACATCTCGGTGCAAAACTACAGCTCGGTTCGTATCGTAAAAGGCCCGCAAGACGTCAGATACGGCGCGCTCATTAGCGGCGGTATATTTTTCGATAGAGAGATAGTAAGGCTGTCAAAACCGAGCTTCGGAGGAAACGTAAGCGTGCTGGGCGGTAGTTTTAAGCGGTTTGAAACTACCGCGGACGTAGCGGCGGGTAACGAGCTGGGTAGCCTAGAGGTCTCGGGCGGACACTATGAGAGCGGCGACTATAAAAGCGGCGGTGGGCAGAAAATGCATACGCACTATAAACGCAACAGCGTCTCGCTCGTAGGTACGCTAACGCCCACGGAAACTACCGCATTGCAGTTAAGCGCGGATCTGGGCAAGGGCGAAGCGGCGTATGCCGACAGGATGAGGGACGGCATACAGTTTGACCGTAAATCTTTCGGACTCAAATTTGAACAAGACATCGGCGAGCACAAGATCAGGCTAAGCTCGTACTATCATCAAATCGATCACATAATGGACAACTTTACCATGCGTCCGGTGGTGCCGGGCACGGGGCGCGGCAAGGGATATAGCATCAGTCACCCGATACGAGATATGTACGGCTTTAAGGTTGAGGGAGAGTTAAATTTCGATAATCTAACGAGCTACCTTGGTGCTG
Source organism: Campylobacter concisus (assembly GCF_902460705.1). Lineage (GTDB taxonomy): Bacteria > Campylobacterota > Campylobacteria > Campylobacterales > Campylobacteraceae > Campylobacter_A > Campylobacter_A concisus_Z. Next base: position 249,666 of record NZ_CABPUP010000004.1, read on the forward strand.
GATATTCGCAGGATACATTTAAATGGCGAGGCGCCGGAAAGGGCGGATCCGGCGTGCCTAAAGCCGAAATGGATGCCGCCCTATCAAAACCACATGTAAAACAACGTAAAGTAACATATAAAACGATATATACTCAAAATGAATACGTCCTTGAAAACGACTACGGGCTTTTTAGCGGACTTAGGCTGGATGTTGGCGAAAGAAAACAGCTACTAACACATAAAAATAGGAGCGAAAATTTACTATCTGGTTTTTTTAGGTATGAAAAATATTTGCAAAATTTAACGCTTTATGCAGGGCTAGGGCATGCACAAAGACTGCCTGATCACTGGGAAACAAATAAGGACCCGAACTTAGAGCTACGTAAAGAAAAAAATACTCAGCTGGATTTTGGCGCAGTGCTAAAAGATAAAAATTACGAATTAAATGCGAATTTCTTCGTCTCGAAGATGGATGATTACATAATGATAAAATATAATCCTATGGGCATGTCTTCAAACGTATTTAATACCGATGCTTTATTATACGGCGGCGAGATCGAGGGCGATACGCTACTGGCCGATATATTTAGACTGGGGGTGGGCGTATCCTACGTCTACGGCAAGGTGACTAAAAACGCAGGCGGACTAAAAGACGGCGACGCGCTGCCTAAGGTTTCTCCTCTAACGTTTAAACTAAGCGCCGGCCTAGAAAAGCCAGACTGGTTCGTCAAAGCCGACTTCTACGCTAACGCGTCGCAAAACCGCGCGCAAAAAGGCTACGGCGACGTGGGCGGCATGGATCTTGGCAAAAGTGATAGCTTCTGGACGCTAGGACTAAGTGCGGGCTATAAATACAAAAATTATCAATTCTTGCTAGCGGCGGAGAATCTAAACGACGCCAAATACGCCTATCATAACTCAAAAGGCGGCTACGGCGGCGGTATCGCAGGCTACGAGACTATCCCGAACGGCACGAGGCTTTATGAGCCTGGCAGAAGCTTTTGGGCGAAATTTAAGGTATATTTTTAGGGCATAACTTAATAAATTTGGCATAGCTATGGGCTTAGGATTTGCCCTAAAGCTGTGCTAAATTTAAGTATTTCTGCTCTTATCTTCTTAATAATACCCACGTTTACTACATTTACTATTAGTAATAAATTGGCACTTGGTATAAAATTTCTTATTAAATTTAAATTTTATATAGATTAAAAGCTTGGATGTAAAACCTCAGAAATTTTTTAAAAGAGAGGTATGAAAAATTTACTTGTAAAATCAAGCTTAATTCTAGCTTTGGTAAGCTCAGCAGCACTAGCTCAAGGCACATTTGTTGGTGGTGAAGGTGATTATTCGTTTAACTCAAAAATCAAAACAAAAAACATAGCAAGTAGTGAGAAAAATAACTTCAAAAAAGGTCACTATGGTCTTGGCTTTTATAGCGGTTATGATTTTGACAGCTATAGAGCTTATGGCGGTTATTATTATGACTTTAAAGCTAGGAAAAATGCTGGTGAATCAGATGCAAAATGGAGTAAGCATAAATTTTTAGGCGGTGTTGATTATACACCAAGTATCACTGAAAATTTTAAAGCTGTTCTTGGTGGATATACAGGTCTTGGCTACTTGAGCGTTAGAGAGAGATTTAATAACGAAACAAGTAAGAAGAATTTCAAAGGCTTGCTAGTTGGCGCAAAAGCGGGCGGTATCTACTCATTTGACGAACATAATGCGATCGAGTTTGGCTTAAAAGCTGATAAGACCTTTTATAAGAAAAATAGCGGAGCTCAGCTAAGAGATACGACTATAGGAATTTATACAGGCTATACTTATAAATTCTAACCTTTAGGCAAGGCTTAGGCTTTGCCTTATTTTAGGTTACTCTCTACCTTCAAGAAGTGGCACAAAAAGGCACTCATCCAAGTACTCTTTTTCTAGATTTCCATCTTTATCTTTTTTAAATTTAGCAATAAATTGCTTGCCATCTTTTTTCATTGGAGCTACTAAAATTCCACCATTTTTAAGCTGCTTAAATAAATTTGGCGAGATCTCATCAGCAGCTGCCGAGAGCAAGATACGATCAAATGGTGCGTAGCTTCGCCAGCCATTGTTGCCGTCATCATATCTTACGTGTACGTTTTTGATCTTTAGCGTCTCGAAGCGTTTTTTGGCCTCCATGGCTAGTTTCTCTATACGCTCGACGCTAAAAATTCTATGCGCGAGCTTGCTTAGTATCGCTGCTTGATAGCCACTACCGCAGCCTATTTCTAGGATGTTGTCCATATTTTCGCACTCTAGTGCCATTGTCATCTTTGCCACGGTTAGCGGCGAGCTGATCCACTGGTTGCCAAGGATTGGCTGCGCGTCAAGCTTATAAGCATGGGCGGTGATGGGTACAAAAATTTCACGCTCAGTTGTTGATATCGCGTCAAATAAAAGTGGGCTTAGCGTGATCTCGTCGGCTATGTCGCTAGCTAAATTTTGGCATTTTATCGCTTCTAATTGGGTCAAAATTTCTTTCCTAAACAAATTTTAAATCGTTATTATACGATTTAAAGCTTATCTTAAAATTTATAAAAGCCCTAAATTTTTCTTTATCTGTGTGATCAAATTTGCGTCAAAAACCGCGCTTTGCTCTAGCGTGCCATCTGGCAAAAAGATCCCAGCACGTTCTAGATCAAGTGAGCTTGAGATCATGACGTAGCAGTTGTTTGCAATGGCAAGCGCCTTACAAAGGCTAAGGTAGGCATCCTCTCTGGCCTTACCCCACATGGCTGGTACCATGATGATGTCGCATCCTTTTAGCTTCGCCCAGAGCCTGCTATCACGCAGCTCAAAGCATATCAGCACGCCAAGTTTTAGCCCTTTAAAATTAAAAGCATTTATCTCGCTTACCTCGCCAGCGGCAAAGATCTCGTGCTCCAAATTTGGCCTAAAGAGCTCAGCCTTAAACTGTGAATGAAAGACGTTATTTGAGTTAAGAAGCAAAAATTCATTATAAATTTTTGCCTGGTGTGGGGCTAAATTTGAAATTTGAGCGAGCCCTGCGCTTTTATTTAGGCTGGTAAGGTGCGTAAAACCAAGAAATTTATCTGGGCTAAGTGCCTCTTGCAAGCGCTCAAGTAGCATCGCATCAAAGCTACCTATCATGCCACCAAGCATCGCTTTGTTCGCCCCAGTAAAAAAACCGTCAAAGTCATATCCGCTGATGCAAAGCTCACTTGCAAGCAGAAGCGAGTTTTCAGGCGCTGCTTCAACTAAATTTGCAAGCTCATCTAGCCGCTCGGTAGCACTTTTTGCCTTTAAAGTTAGGCTTATTAGGTTTAAAATTTCGCTCATTTATTTTCCAAATACAAATATAGTTTGCTTTGGCGCATGGCAATTTTCCGGAATTCTAAAATCCATATCCGTCCCGCCAATTTCAGGCGTTGGCTTTAGCAAAACTGTTATGGCCGTAGTCTTGTTATCACGCTCTGAAAGCGGGTCGTTAAAGACCCAGACTTCATACGAAAACGAGGTTTTATCGTCAAAATATACCACTCTAGTCTCTTTTAGGTCGGCGGATTTAAAGTTACATACCCTATTTATCTGCTTTAAAACATCGACAAAAAGAGCCGACCCAATAGGCGCAAGGCTTGGCTGGATATCGCCAGCTGGCATGCTTTGGTAGATGATGGCATATTTGGTTTCGTCTGTTTTGACAAGTATGTAAGGGTTAAAACTATTTAATAGATCCTTATTTGTTATGTCAATCGCCCTCTGGCTGCTACTGCTCGCACACCCCACAAAAAGCACGCAGGCAAGGGCTAAGATGCCTTTTTTAAAAGTCATCAAAGCTGATACTTCCCTTGCTGTAGTTTGTCACCTTTGCTTCAAAGAAATTTGACTTTTGATCGTTAAATTTCGCAAAGTCATCGACCCATTTGATAGGGTGAGCTACGTTGTATTTGCGTTTTAGGCCGATCGCAACTAGGCGCTGGTCGATGAGATAGTGGATATACTGCTCGATGATATCGTCTGTAAAGCCCATTATCTGATTTTGAGTGATGTATTTGCCCCATTTTATCTCTAAATTTCCAGCCTTTTCAAACATATCATAAATTTTTGCCTCATTCTCAGGAGTAAAAAGGTCAGGTCTCTCTTTGCGGACCGAATTTATCATGTTTTGAAACAAAAGCAAGTGCGTGATCTCGTCGCGTTGTATGAAGCGGATCATCTGTGCTGAGCCTAGCATCTTGCCAGCGCGAGCTAGAGCGTAGATCGCTGTAAAGCCACTGTAAAAATATATCCCCTCCAAAATTTGGTTCGCAACCATCGCAAGAAGTAGCTTCTCGTCAGTCACTTCTCCTGCAAGCTCCTCGTAGACACTTGAGATGTAGTCGTTTTTCTCACGCAAGACATCGTCGTGCTTCTCCATCTCGTAGATGAGGTCGGTGTTGTCACAGATCGCCTCGACCATGACAGCGTAAGACTTGCTGTGGTTTGCCTCTTCGTAGGCTTGGCGGCTTAGCACGGCGTTAATCTCTGGTGCGGTGATGTAAGGGTTGATGTTGTCAGCTAGGTTATTTGTCTGAAAGCTATCCATCGAGATGAGCTGGCTCCAGACGAGGTCGTACATGCGCTTTTCAGCCTCCGTGAGGTTGTAGGCGTAGTCACGCACGTCGTCTGTGGTGTCGACCTCTTTTGGAAACCAAGTGTTTGCTTCCATGAGGTCCCAAAGCTTTAACGCCCACTCGTATTTTGCCTTGGTGAAATTTAAAATGCCGTGTGGGTTGCCGTTAAAGACTCTTCTGTCGGTCAAATTTTCATTTGAACTTGGGTTGTAGATGCGTTTTCTATTCATAAATTTCTCTCTTGTTTGTGGTAAAAATTTCTTAAAATCTTACCCAAAGCAAGGTAAAAATTTACTTTTATTTAGATGGCTTTGCTCCTTTTTATGGTCATCAAAAAGCTAGTTATTATTAGTAAAACTGCGATCACACATGATACTGCAAATATGATCTGGCCGATCTCGCCAAACATCTCACCAGTATGCAGGCTAAGTACTTTGCGACCAGCCTTTTTTACCTCTGGGATGCTTTCAGACTTGCTAACAAGTTTATTCTCTTTGATCTTGCCAGCGCTCGCGTCAAGCTTTAGCTTGCCCACTTGGCTCTCGCTAGTTTCGTAGTTTATAGTGTAGGTAGTTTGGTTATTTTCAGGCACGTTTATCGTGAGCGATTTTAGCTCTAGTGTGACGTTATCTTTAAAAATTTGCTTCACAGCCTCGATCTCTTTAAATTTCTCGTCGTTTATTGGGAGTAAATTTGATTGCGGTAGACTTTTTTTCATTGGAGCTGTTTTTAGATCAAAAAATATACTATTTACGCCACTTCTGACCCAGCCATAAGACCAGTAAAGTCCAGTTAGTGACATCACTACAAGCAAGATCGCCACGTAGGTGCCAAGGCTGGTGTGAAGATTGTAGAAGCAGGCATAGCCCTTTGCTTTTGGCTTAATTTTTAGAGAATTTAAGAAATTTCGCTTGATCGCTGGTGCGTAGAGGATGAGTCCACTGATAGCAAGCAAAGCCATGATGATAGAGCTAATGGCGACTATTTGCTTGCCGATGTCGGCTGGGACTTTGCTATCAAGCAGGGCAAGGCCTAAATTTCTATGAAGACTTAAGATAATGATACGAAATTTCTCACCCCAGTCCTCGCTAATAACTTCGCCACTTCTTGGATCTATGAAGAAATTTAATTGTTTTTTATCCTTTGTAATGCTTATACGATAAGCTTCATTTGTTCCACCTATTTGTAAGCTTTCAAGCGTATCAAATTGAATCTCACTTTTTGCTTTAGCTAGGAGTTCATTTAAGCTTAAATTTGTTTTTTCGCTAGGAACTAGGTTGATAAAATTTTTATTTATTGCACTTTTGATCTCTTCTCTATAAGACGCAAATGGTGCTGAAAGAGTCATGAATATTAGCGGAATAGCCGCAATTAGTCCAATTATTAGGTGGATGTTGAAGATGATTTTTCCTCGTTTTAAAAACATTTTTTTCCTTTGAATTTTAATAGCGAATATTATTTTATTTTTTGTTAAAGCAAGATAAAAATTTATAAAATTATTTTTTAGTTATTAACTTTTACTAATGTTGATAAGGGTCTTGATATCAATTATTCATTAAATTTTTGCATATTGGCATCTTTTTTTGTAAAAAGTTATTTTTGCAAAAGGTATAAATAATGATAGATGTATTTAGATTTATGGTGGAGTTAAGCGGGATCGAACCGCCGACCTCTTGAATGCCATTCAAGCGCTCTCCCAGCTGAGCTATAACCCCAAATAGATTTTGGCATTTTATCTTTTTATGGCTTACAATATTTTGAAATTTACATCTTGCAAAATAAATTTTTAAGCAATTTTTGGATAAGATTGCAACTTTTAACGCGGGAATAGCTCAGGGGTAGAGCACAACCTTGCCAAGGTTGGGGTCGCGAGTTCGAATCTCGTTTCCCGCTCCAGTAACTTAGCCCGAGTGGCGGAATGGTAGACGCAAGGGACTTAAAATCCCTCGGTAGTTTTTACCGTACCGGTTCAAGTCCGGTCTCGGGCACCACGATATGGCGACATGGCCAAGTGGTAAGGCATGAGCCTGCAAAGCTTTGATCCCCGGTTCGAATCCGGGTGTCGCCTCCAAACTTCAAAAATAACTACTCTAAGGAATAAAAAGTGAGAAATTTACTTTTAGCAGCGTATATAGCATTTTTTGTAGCTGGTTGTTCAAATACTTGGCATGGAGTAAAAGAAGATACTCATAATGCTAAAGAATGGACTAAAGAAAAGATAAATGATGGAGCTACATATATTAAAGAAAAAACAGAGTAAATTTTAGAGATTATAGTAAATTTTAAGCAAAGTTGGTTATAATCACAAATCTTTTAGTTCGGGAGATGGCTGAGCGGTCGAAAGCGGCGGTCTTGAAAACCGTTGAGGTGTGAAAGCCTCCTGGGGTTCGAATCCCTATCTCCCGGCCACCTCTAATTCCTTGTATATTTTATAAAGTATTCCTAGATTTATTATTCATAATGCCTATAAGAAAGTTTTTATAAAAATTTAGTCCAAAATTTACTAGAACTAAAAATATCAGTAAATTTCTTATTTAAAGCAAGACATTGTAAGATAAGGGGAAGTTTAAGAGTTTTTATATTTGATTTTTTGGCTATCTTAAATTCTCAAAATAATATTTGTAGTAGCACATCCAAAATACATAATAGGTCGTAATCCTATGTATAAATATATGTAAAATTAATAATATTGAATAAAGAATTTAAGAC
>NZ_CABPUP010000005.1:0-17045 GCF_902460705.1 Campylobacter concisus
ATTTTTTAAATTTTAGGTCGCTTAGCTCAGTTGGTAGAGCGCCACCCTTACAAGGTGGATGTCATAAGTTCGAGTCTTATAGCGACCACCATTTTAGGTGCAGCGGTAGTTCAGTTGGTTAGAATGCCGCCCTGTCACGGCGGAGGTCGCGGGTTCGAGCCCCGTCCGCTGCGCCATCATTTATTCTTTGACTTTTATTTTCCATAATTGCTGAAATTCTTAAAAATAGTGTATTTTATTAAAAATTTATGTTTTAAAATTTTACATATAAAATAAATTGAAAAATAAAATCTAATTTATCGCTACTAAATCGCATATATTTAAAAATAAATCTTTTCTAAATTTTCTAAATAATTGATACAAGACAAATCAAAATTAATATTTTTATCTCTAAGTTATCAAAAAATCAATATAATCGTAAAAATTTAATAAGGGAAATTTATGGCATTTGAAAATGTATTAAAAGCGATTGAAGATATAAAAAATGGCAAAATGGTAATTATGGTCGATGATGAGGACCGTGAGAATGAAGGAGACTTGGTCTTTTCAGCGGCAAGCAGCGATATGCAAAAGGTAAATTTTGCGATCACTCATGCAAAAGGCGTGCTTTGCCTTGCGATGGATGAAGCAAACGCAAAAAGACTTGATTTGCCACTAATGGTTTCTAAAAATACATCCAGCCACGAAACTGCATTTACTGTCACAATTGACGCAAAGGAAGCAACGACAGGCGTAAGTGCTTATGAGCGTGATATGACGATTAGACTTGCTGCTAGTACTGATTCGGTGCCTGAAAATTTTGTAAGACCTGGGCATATATTTCCGCTTATTGCAAAAAAAGGTGGTGTCCTCGTTCGTACAGGTCACACTGAAGGATCAGTTGATCTTTGCAAACTTGCTGGCGTTAGTCCAATGGCAGCGATTTGTGAGATCGTAAAAGAAGATGGCACGATGGCAAGACGTGATTATCTGGAGGAATTCTGTAAAAAATTTGACCTAAATATGATAAGCGTTTCTGAATTAGTAGAATACAGACTTAGCCACGAAAGCTTAATAGAAGTTTCGCCCGCAAAGAGTGTAAAAATCTGTGGTTTTGAAGCAAAAAGATATGACATAAAAGATCACGAAAATAAAAATCACGCTGCCTATATTTTCGGGGATATAAAAGCGCAAACTAATGTAAAATTTCAAAAAATAAGTAAAGATCATGAGATTTTAAGCGGAGATAAATTTGATAATTTATTAAAGTCGTTGGATTTTTTAAGTAAAAATGGCGGAGTGTTACTATTTTTAGACAGCAATAAAAGTGATGCAAGCTCACAAAAAGATTATGGTATTGGGGCACAAATTTTAAAGTATTTTGGTATAAGCGAAATTGAGCTTTTAAGCTCAAATAAAAATAAAGAATTTGTAAGCCTTGCAGGTTTTGGTCTTGATATAAAGGGCTATAAAGAAATTTAAATAGATAGCCTTTTGGCGCTTTTTATTTAACGCGGATATTAATCATCCTAATAGCAAAATTCTTCACTTGGAAAAATTTTGTCTTTTACATCATTTGCGTAGGATTGCACACTCTTTCTTACAATATCCGCTCCATCAAGATAGCGTTTTACAAATTTTGGTTTAAAGTCTTCAAAAAATCCAAGCATATCAGACCATACAAGTACCTGTCCATCGACATTTACCCCAGATCCGATACCAATAACTGGTATATGAACTTGCTTTGTTATCTCGCTAGCCACGCTACTCATCGTACCCTCAAGCAAGATACCAAACGCTCCAGCTTGCTCAAACGCCAAAGCCTCTTCAATTAATTCTTTTGCCTCGATCTCGCTTCTGCCTTTTATCTTATAGCCACCTTCAAATTTATAAAACTGAGGCTTTAAGCCAATGTGAGCCATAACGTTTATGCCCTCTTCACAAAGGCGCTTCACTAAATTTACTTGGTGCATGCCAACTTCGAGCTTTACCGCATCGGCATTTGTCTGTTTGAAAAATTTCATCGCATTTTTTATCACTTGCTTTTCATTTGTATAGCTGCCAAATGGCATATCAGCCATGATAAAAGTATTTTTAGCCCCGTTACAAACGGCCTTTGTATGATAAAGCATGGTATTCATGTCCGCACCTATCGTGCTTTCTTGCATATTAAAACTCATATTTAAGCTATCGCCAACCAAAATAATATCAGCATAATCATCAAAAAGCTTAGCAAATAACGCATCATAGGCAGTTATCATTACAATAGGCTCAATGCCTTTTTTATTTTTTATATCATTTATGCTTAGTTTTTTCTTCTGAGTTTTTTCATTTTTCATTGCAAGCTCCAAGGATTTTTAGCTAAAAGGCTAACAATTTTATCAAATTTTTGCTACAATTACGCCAATTTCTTAAGGACATAAAAATGGGTATATTAAAAAGGCTTGAAGTAGATTACTCTTATGATATAGTTGAAGAATTTTTATCTCACTATGCTTTAATGTGCGATTTACTTGAGCCTTTGATAATAAATTTAGGAAGAGCTGATAAATATAAAGATAGTATCTTAGAGCTTACTAGGATTTTTCATAATATTAAATCAGCAGCAGGATTCATGCATCTTGATCCGATATTAAAGCTTACAACTTTAGCTGAAGAGATAACCCAAGAGGCAAGAAGTCTAAAAGGGCCAGCAAATGATAAATTTATAGATTGGTTGCTACTTATTAGCGATCAGTTTAATAAATATAAAGATGATGTCGAGAACGATTTTGAATATTTTAGCGTTCTTGAACCAAAAATCATTGATGTGCCTGCAAAACTTAACTAAATAATTCACTAACCATTTTATTTTTTGGGAGCGACTTGGCTTCGACAGGAGTAGAGTGTGTACGGTGGCACGTCGCTTTGAGCAAAGCGTAAAAAGCTCAAATTAAATTTAAACGCAAACAACGTTAATTTCGCTCCTGCTTACGCTAAAGCTGCGTAAGTTCAGTTGAGCCTTGCTTAGTCTAATTCTAGCTAGGGACAAAAGCAAGTAATTTAGCTAGAGTAGGCTCGCAAAGTGACTACTTGCTAGCTGAAATTTTAGTCTTAGTCTAAATTTTGGTTTTGGAAAGTGAGCCTTTTTAGATGAAATTTTCACTTTTGCTAAGCGTGTAGAGGCTGTATGCATTTTGTTTTTGGACAGGGGTTCGATCCCCCTCGCTTCCACCATTCTTTTTATTTACACTATAAATACAAAAATTTATCAGATAAATAGAATCTAAAAGAGTTCTTCTGACTCAAAATAATTTTGTGAAATATTTCGCTCTTTTTCATTAGTATTTACATGAAGCACGTAGTAACCTATCTGTGTGTTACTAGCGTCTATTAATGGTACCACGCAAAAGTAGTGTGTTTTATAAACGTAAAAATCATATTTTTTAAAATCAATATCACGTAAAAAGCCTACTATATTTAAATTTGCACTACTTAAATTTTCAATATAGTAATCATTTAAAATTTGATCACTTGGAATGCTCTTACGTGAAGGCATCTTGTCTTTTGCCAAAAGAACAAATAGATCAATTCCTTGCTTTTTAAAATAATTTCCAAGTGAATCAAAATTTAATAAAACCTCGATGTTGCCAATAATTTTACCATCACGTATTACGTTTGAGACAGCCCTTATATGCGTTCCAGCATACCACGCCTCGATGCCGACCATGGGCTTGTTTTGATGCCTTGACTCTTGCACTAAAAACCTACTACTAGCGATCATATCGCCATATCTGTTTAGATCCCAACTCCTTACATAGCTTTTTAGATCTTTATCATAAATATGAAGCTTAATGTTGTTATACATCGAAGCTGCGCCAAGGGTTTTGGTTAAATTTTCGATATTTTTTATGCATTCATCGCGGCTTTGCCCTAGCAAGCACATTTGTATAGACTCATTTTGGGCAAGCAAGATCGAGATCGCCATTGATGAAAATTTCTCATCATCTATGCTTTTATTAAGCTGTTTTACCTGGTAATCAAAAAAGACTCGCATATTATTTTGCATCTTTTCAGCCATATAAGAGCTGTAAAGAAAGTAAAAAAGCCCTCCAAGTACTATGATAAAGATAAAAACGATATAAAAATTAAGATATTTTTTATATTTATTCAAAACTAGCCCTTAACTTTTCTTCTAAAAATTTTGCAAATTTATCAAATTCTGGCAACGCAAGCTCGCTTTTTCTTTTTGGATTAGCCCAAACGCTATCTGGGAAAAATGCGTCATTACTAAATCTAGCAATAACATGAATATGCACGTGTGGCACGTAGTTGCCAAAGCTTGCAATGTTTATTTTGGTTGGTTTATAAAACTCAAGCATAGCCTTTTCGCTTATAAGCATCGCCTCAAAAAGCCTAACTCTACTCGCTTCATCGCAATCGCTTAGCTCACGAAATGGCTTAATGGTAAAAATTTTTATCCATGGAAGTTCATTGTCTTCACGCTCGATTTTTATAAATTTATCTTCATAAATCATTTTTGTTCCTATTTTTATACAAAATTTCTCTCTCTTAAAAGCGTATAAAGCTTGATAGTCGAGATAAAAAATGTCACGATCGCTGGTCCAAGGATCACACCCCAAAACCCAAATGTCGTGATACCTGCAAGCATCGCGAAGAATATAAGAAGTTCATTTATCTTTGTTGGTATTTTAACCAGCTTCGAGTTTATAAATTTAATAACAAGTGGCTTTAAAAGCGTATCAGCTGCAAATGAGATCACTACGATCGTATAAATTGCGATAGTTATCGCTGCTGCTATGTTGCCATTTGCAAACGCATAAATGCTAATAGGCCCCCACGCTAAAATACCGCCAACAACTGGAATAAGCGAAGCAAAGCTAAAAAAGATGCCAGTTAGCACGCCGTCATAGCCGTAAAAGCTTGTGACAATAGCAAATAAAAAGCCTTGTATTATCATATTTGCGATGGTTGAATAAAAAACCACACTCATCACGTTGCCAACTTCGCTTAAAATAGACTCTGTGTCATCTTGTTTTAGCGGAAGTGCATATTTTAGATAGCTGATTAGTTCATTGCCGTAAAGATTGCAAAAGAAGAAAAAGACCAAGATAATGATCATATCAACGCCAAATTTAAGGCTTAACTTACCTAGACTTGCAAGATTTGTCGCAAGTTGAGAAAAAAGCATTTTAATATCAAGTCCGCCGATAAATTCTTTTATCTTTGGCTCTAAAAAATTTATCGACTCAGGCATCCTAAAATCATAATTTTTGATAAATTCGATAGTCTTTGTGACATTGTTTATATCAAAGCCAGCCGCGTATTTTGCGATCTCAACCACCGCATAAAGAAGTGGGGCGATAAATAAGCAAAGAAGCACCGACGTGGTAAGCGCCGATGAAAGCGTCTTGCGGTTTTTAGTGAGCGATAAAAATGCGATTTGGACATTTGAAACCGCGACAGCAAGCAGTGCTGCGATAAAAATGTCAAGTAGATATGGTTTAAAAAGATAGACCACCAAAGCCAAAGCACAAAATACAAAAATTCCAAAAAATAGTCTATTGTTCATCTCACTCCCTTAAAATGGGGTAATTATAGCAAATTTATCAAAGCTGCTTATTTATGTGATAAATTTGCTAAAACGCTTTGGCATCAAGCTTACAAAGCTAGCAAGCGTGGCTAGGCTTTTGGCATTTTTAGCATGCTACTAGCGCTTAGTAAATTTAGATAAATTTATAGTTTTACGCAAAATTTCTAGCTCAAAAGCTCATATAAATTTAGCCTTTTACGTGCACTGAAAATTTGCTCCGATGATCTCGCATTCATCACAAATTTGAACATATATAGTTCCCTCGCCATCTACTAGACTTCCAAGAGGAATTTGTGCTAGATATTTCATGCTTTTGCTACATTTTGGACATTTTAAATGCTCAGCATCTTGCTCCCACTGCGGATATCCACCAAGCAAAATTTCGCTATCTATCATATATGAGTAGTGAGCGCAAACCTCGCTAGCTAGCTCGAAATTTTGCCCATCGAGCGTTGCCACAGCATCTCTTAAATAATCTTCGCTATCACCCTCGCCTACTACCTCTGTTTGCACGCTATTGCCATCATTTTGGCAAAAGTACTGCAAAAGTCCAACGCATGTTGGACAAAATTTAAGCACAGCGTTATTTTTAAGCTCTAGCCCAAGTCGCTTTAGGCTCTCTTTTTTGATTGTAAATTCCAGCATCTCGCCGCTACAAAATTTACATTTTTCATCGTTTAATGCTTTAAATTTAACGCTAGCGTCCTCGTTTTTACTTGGCTCACAGGTAAAGCACTTATCAAAAACTAGGCTTCTTCTCTTGCCACTCTCATCAAAGCTCCAGCCTGCAACCTGAGCGTATGCATCAGTATCGACGTGAAGCTTTGCCTTCCAAGGCTTTGGCGCATTATAGAGCTTAAAAAATAGCTCCCTCACCACCTCATCGCCCTGCCATGCAAGTGCGCAAAGGATGTGATTTATTTTTACGATATTTTCAGCGCCATTTAGACTATTTATGAGCTCATCTCTTACCTCACTTGTGGCATTTTTATAAATTTCAAATGGGTAGTACTCGCCCTGCTTGGTCACTTCTTTTATTATCTGCTCGTCGCAAATGCCATGCAGGTAAAAAATATAGACAAGGTCGCTATAAATTTCATCATATTTGCCTATCTCGTCTGTGTGAGCTAGGACATTTTTTAGCTTTTGCTTAATCTCAGCCTCGCTTAAGCCTTGATAAAACTCGAGCTTCTCTTTTTGTCTGCAATCATAGCAGATCCCATCAAAGTAAATCGTCCTTTGCTTGCACTTAGGACAAAGATGTGGCTCACCCATTTTTGCTCCAAATTTAAATTTTGCTACTCAAAAAGCCCTTTTTCGATGTCGATCTTGACGTTAAAGGTCTCAAAGCACTTCGCACTTGCGATCCTGCCCTTTGCAGTGCGCTCGATAAAGCCATTTGCAAGCAGATATGGCTCGATGACGTCCTCAACTGTGCCCTCATCCTCACTAAGTGCCGCAGCGATCGTGCTAAGTCCCATAGGACGACGCCTTGCTTGCATCAAAATTTCTAAATACCTAATATCCATCTCGTCAAACCCAAGCGAATTTACACCAAGCGCGTCAAGCCCCTCTTTTGCACGCTCGTGGCTGATGATTAGCTCGTCATTTACCTCAGCAAAGTCGCGAATCCTCTTTAATAGCCTAAGAGCAATCCTAGGCGTGGCACGTGAGCGTTTGGCGATCTCAAGTGAGGCGTTTTTGTCGCACTCTTTGCCAAGCTTAGCTGAGGCGATCTGCACAATACGGCTTAGCTCGCTGCTTGTATAAAACTGCAGCCTAAAGTCCATTCCAAAGCGGTCTCTAAGTGGCGCTGAGATCATGCCAGCACGTGTCGTTGCTCCTATTAGCGTAAATTTTGGCAAGTCTATCTTGATAGTCTGGGCAGCTGGGCCAGAGCCTATGATAATGTCTAGCCTAAAGTCCTCCATCGCAGGGTAAAGCACCTCCTCGATAGCTGGGCTTAGGCGGTGGATCTCATCGATAAAAAGCACGTCGCCCTCTTGTAAATTTGTAAGGATCGCCGCAAGATCACCACTCTTTTCTATCATCGGTGCTGCGGTCATTTTGATACTTACACCCATCTCGTTTGCGATGATGTGAGCAAGGGTGGTTTTACCAAGTCCTGGAGGGCCGTAAAATAGCACGTGATCTAGGCACTCATTTCGCTTTTTGGCTGCTTTTATAAAGACGTCTAAATTTTGTTTTATCTTTTCTTGTCCGATGTAGTCTTCAAATTTTGTCGGTCTAAGCGAGACTTCAAAGTCATTTTCAAAGCTTACTTTTTCGATTTCAACGATTCTATCCAAAGTTTTTCCTTCTAAATTTAAGGCTTCATTTTACGCTTTTATGCTTAATTTAAGCTCGTTTAAATTTATAATAAAAGGTGCTGCCCTCGCCGTAGACACTATCAACGCCGTATAAAATGTCATGTTTTTGGCAAATTTCGCTGACGATATTTAGCCCTAAGCCAAAGCCGCCTTGGATTTCATCCTCTCTAACGTAGCGCTTCCAGACCTTTTTGACGTCCTTTATCCCCTTGCCAAAGTCTTGCACACTAAGCTTTATGCGCTCATCCTCAAAGCTTAAATTTATTAGTATCTCGCTCTCCTTTTGGCTGTATTTTATGGCGTTTGTGATGGTGTTATCGATGATGCGCTGAGCCTCGACCTTGCTTAGTATAGTAAATGCATCGCCTTCTAAATTTGTCTTTATTTCGATGTGCTTAACCTCGGCCACGCTTGAGAGAAATTTCACTCGCTCTATTATGTATTCGCCTAAATTTAGCCGCTCAAGTGGGAATTTTATATAGCCTCGCTTTATGAAGTATTCTACATCTTCGTAGGTTATTTGCATCTGTTTTAGGGCATTTTTGATACGGGTTATATACTTGTTTTCAAGTCCAAGCATCTCAAGGTTCATGCCAGCTACGCCAAGTGGGGTCTTTAGCTCGTGCATGGCATCGTTAAAGAAGTTGTTCATATACTTTTGAAACTCTTTATAAGGCTTAACGCTGCTTAGATATAAAAAATAGACGATAAAAAGCACTGCCACAAGGATAACAAGGAGCATAAGTGCCGCTAGAAATATGCTTTTTTCATTATCAAGCTCTTTTTCAACGACAATGTAATAAGGCGTTTTATCCTTTATAAAAAAACTTTTGTAAAACAAGTAGCCATTTTCTTCAAGTGTTACAAACTTAAAGTTGCTTGGCTGCTTGGTAAGATTTGAAATAATAGGATTAAAATTTACATCATAGATCGCAAATTTATACTTTAAAGAAGGAGTTATATTTTCATTTTTTAAAAACGAATTTTTGATAATAGTTTCATGCTTCATCGCACCAAAAAGAGCTTTTGAAGTGCTATTTTTTTGGCTTAAATTTAAGATCACAAAGCTTTGAAAACAAAAAAGCGACATTATGACAAATGTCGCTATGATCTGGATCTTAAAGCTCTTGTGCATCTATCTTGTAGCCTATACGCCTCTTTGAAGTGATAAAGTCACTAGTTGTTTTGTTTCTTATCTTTAAAACATGCATTCTGATATCAGCGCCTTCTATATCTTTGTCATTCCAGACAAGATCTCTTAGCTCTTCCATGCTGACGTAAGAATTTAGATGCGAAACTAGACACTCAACAAGTGCGACTTCTTTTGCACTAAGATCGACCATTTTGCCGTTTTTAAATAGCGCACGCTTATTTAGATTAAAGCTAAACTCGTCATTGATCTTTACTATGTTTTTATCGTCAGTTCCATAGTATTTTCTCATAAGCTCAGCTACTCTAAATTTAAGCTCAGCAAGCTCAAATGGCTTTTTTAGGTATTCGTTACAGCCAAGCTCGTAGCCAATAGCCATATCGCCTATATCAACTAAAGATGTTGTTAACATGATAGGAGCGTTTGGGTTTAGACTTCTTATGTACTTGATAACTTCATGTCCATTTACGCCAGGCACTTTTATATCAAGTATAAAAAGATGATAGAAATTTTTCTCTATCAGATCACACGCCTCTTGGCCATCACTCACCGCTGTAACTTCATAACCAAGCGTCTGCAAAAACTCACAGACGCTCTCTTGAAACCCTAAATCATCTTCTAAAAGCAAAATTTTCAAATCTCTCTCCTAAAAAATAAGTTTTATTAAGATTTAGCCCTATTGTAATATTTAATAGGTAAATTCAAAATTAAAATTATTTTTTAAGCATTAAATAAAAATTTGCCCCGCATAGACAATGTAACACCTTAGCAAAAAGACGCCACATATTACAAATAATGCGTTAATCACGGCAAATTCGCGTTTAAAATCATGCACCTTTAAAACGCTTAAGTCTAAAATGATAGGCAAAGCCATACCAAAACCAATGACGCCAATATAAAACATCAGCCCAAGAGAATTTGCGCTAAGTGCGTTTGCTACGCTCTGCGCACCACTTGTACTTGCGCTTTTTACAACCATAAAAAGAGCGACTATGAGCAAAAACTCAGCAATAATCGCAAAAAAGTCAAATTTTAATAAATAGTGTGCAGCATCGTTATGTTTTTTCTCTTTATCTTTTAGTACACCGATCAATAGCGTAAATGCACCAGCACAGCTCAAGCCTGATACTAAAAATAATACCGGCAAGACTGATGTATTCCAAAGTGCGATCTTGTGAGCTGCACTTAGCAAAAAGCCTGTATATGCACCAACGCCAATGCCTAGGACAAAAAGCAAAATTTCAAGTAGGCTTGAAAGCTTGCTAGCAAAATTTGCAACCACGTCAAAAAGAGAAATTTTAAGCATTGCGATCTCGTTTTTAAATGCACCAACTGCGTATATAACGCTAAGAGGCGTATAAACTAGAAGCAGTGCAACACCTATTGACATGACTGAGTCGAAGTTGTAAAGCAAAAGTATCCAGTAAAAGCTAAGCGGCTTACCAAGATCAAGCACCAAAAGAGCAAGTCCAAGGACGATCGCCACTGGAGCGATAAGAGCGGCTGCTTTAAAATAATAATTCTCTTTGCCATATTTTTTTGAAATGAGCACAGCAACGATGCTAGCACCCGCACTAAGTCCTGCTAAAAATAGATAAACGGCTATCGGCCAACCCCAGTAAATTTCAGAGTATTGAGCTAGGCTTCCTGACATGTTATTCATGGTGTGCTCCTTTTGTATTTGCGATCATCGCAAGTGAAGGTTTTGTGTTTAGCTCCGCTTTTGGCAAGTAGTATTTACTCTCTTTTAATTTCTTTGAAATTTTAGAGTTTTCATCATTTACATCGCCAAAAGTTAGGGCATTTGTAGGGCAGACGCTAACGCAAGCTGGCTCTTTGCCCTCTTCTAGCCTACTCTCATAGCAAAATGTGCATTTGCCTATCTCACCATTTGGCAAGACATAACGAGCGTCGTATGGACAGGCTAGGATGCAGTACTTGCAACTAACGCAAATTCTATGATCAAGCAGCGTCACGCCATCAGCTGTTTTAAAGCTAGCGCCAGTTGGGCAAACCTCAACACAAGGTGCATCTTCGCACATAACGCAACTTTGACGTAAAAAGTCAATCTTTAAATTTGGAAATGTCCCACTCATCTTCGCATGCACCTGTAAGCGGTAAAGTCCTCTTGGTACGTTGTTTGCACTTCTGCAAGCTACCGAACAGCCTTGACAGCCAATGCATAAATTTTCATCATGAATCATCATATATTTTTTCATTTTATATCCTTACGCTTTACTTATACTAACGCCAACATTTGTAACCATAGTCGCAGCCACTGGCCCTTCGGCTGGATTAAGAAGCACGCTTGTGTTAAGCCCCACGTGATTTATGCTATTAAGAGCTGGAGTGATGTGTCCAAAGCCGTGATAGATAAAGAGCGTATCTTCTCTAATGCCCTCAGTCACCATAAGCTTGCCCTTTTGCTCGCCAAATTTATTTTTCACCACGACCATATCGCCATCTCGTAAATTTTTACGTTTAGCTGTTTTTGGATTTATCCAGATAGGGCTATCACTCATAAGATCATGAAGCGACGGCACCGCCTGAGTGTGGCCGTTGGTATGAATAGGCGTTTTGCCACAAGTTAGGCAAAGATCATGTCCGTCAAATGTGTCCATATCTTTGTCATTTAGCGCGCCATATCCTGCAAACTGCGCCTCTACATCAGGCAAAAATAGCTCTATCTTGCCGCTTTTTGTTTTAAGCTTAGCCATATCATCCATTAGGCCATTTTCGCCTATAAATTTAGCAGCAACTGGATATTTAGCGATAAATTTATCGATCATGCCTTTTTCTCTAAACAAAATTCCCGGCTCATCCCACGTGATAAAGCCATCTTTTTCCAGCGCAGCAAGTAAATTTACATCTCCGCCGGCTTGCTGCATCCTAAACTCACGTATGTCGTTCCAAGTATAAAGCTCATCTATCTTCATGCGGCGTGCTAGCTCTCTAAAGATAAATGCTCCATCTTTTGTGTCGCCAACTGGATCAATAACCTTATTTCTTATCATATAAGCTGGCTTTAGACCTGACTTATCCTCTATGCCTTCGTCGCGCTCTAGGTAGCTACTCTCAGGTAAGATAACATCAGCAAAGGTCGCCATATCGTTTAGATAGACATCACTTACCACGATAAAATCAAGCTTCTTCATAGCCTCTATGCTCTTCATCGTCTCAGCAACGTTTATTAGGTGATTAAATCGGATGTTAAACCAGCCTTTTATGGCGTAAGGCTTTTCGTTTAAGATAGCGTCATTTATATCCATCAAAACGCCATGTTTTCTGCTTACAAATTTATGCCTACCAGTCTCGCCAGCGAAGTCTAGTCTAGTGACTTTTGGCACTTTAAATTTCTCATCTGGATTTTTAAGAACGGGGAATTTATCCTCGCCGACTAGCTTGTTAAAGGTTTTTGCGTTTTTGCCACCAAAAAGACCGCCTTTAACCTCCCAGTTACCCATCATCGCATTTGCCACCATGATGGCCTTTGTCCTCATATATTCAGCTTTTGTGGTGGTTGTCTTATGCCCAAAATCAAAAATAACTCTTGGGGCAGCTTTATAAATTTCATCAGCGATGCGTCTAACATCACTTGCTTTTATGCCAGTGATCGCCTCTTGCCATTCAGGCGTTTTGCCCTCTACGCTTTTAACGATCTCATCAAAGCCGGTTGTAAATTTTTCTATAAATTCTTTATCGTAAGTGCCATTTTGTATCCATGTATTTATGATAGCTAGCACAAAAGCTAGATCAGTGCCAGGTCTAACTGGCAGCCACTCATCAGCCTTTGAAGCCACCACGCTAAATCTTGGCTCAAGCACAAGTAGCTTTGTATCTTTTTTGGCTGCAAATTTAGCAAGCTTTTTTGCATCGGCTATAACTATGCCTTCAAAGAGATTGTGGCCAAAATTTACAACGTATTTTGCATTTGCAAAGTCTCTTTTTAGCTTAGCTATGCCATACATCTGTTCACAGACCATTTGATAGGTGATCGGACAGCACGAAAAGTGTGAAAAGCAGTTTGGCGAGCCGTAAGCTGAGGCAAAATTTACCATTAGCTTGTGTGTTTGCGAGCTTTTACAGGTAAAGACAAAGCTTTCAGGGCCATACTTTTGCTTGATCTCAAGCATTTTTGAAGCAACTAAATCAAGTGCCTCGTCCCAGCTGGCCTCGCGCCACTTATTTTCGCCTCTCTCACCAACCCTGATCAAAGGCTTTTTGACTCTATTTTCGTCATAAAGCTGACTAAAACCAGAGCCACCTCTTGCACAAAGCGAAGTTGCCGTACCGCCAGCTTTTGGATTACCGCTTAAGAAGCAAATTTTATTATCAACGACCTTTGCTTCGATAGGGCATCTTGAAGAGCACATCTCGCAAAAGCTATGGACGTACTTCTCATCTTGCTTTGCAGCATTTTCTAAAGCACCACCCGGCAAGGACGATGCAACCATACTAACTCCAGCACCGAATTTTAAAAATTCTCGTCTATTTAAGCTCATCTTTCTCCCTTTAAAAGATATTTGCCTTCAGTTATTCTAGTATTTAAAGTTGAAAATAAAATTAAATTTTACTTAATATTTATATTTAGATTTTTAGTTTTAAAAAATGAGTATTCTAATATCAAAATAAGTAAAATTCTAAAAATTATAAATTTAATTAATATAATTTTTAACGCAATCTTATAAAAATTTTGAATATAAAATTTTGATTAAGGATTTTGAATAGAAATTAAAAATTTTAAAGGGATTTAAAAAAGCCGAGAGAGATCTCGGCTTAAGTTTGATTTAAAATACTTATAAAAGTATCGGAGCTATCAAAAATCCAAGTGCGACAGAAAAAGCAATAGCTAAAACACCTGGAATAAAAAAGGAGTGGTTAAATATATATTTACCTATCCTAGTTGTTCCAGTATCATCCATTTGAACGGCTCCAAGTAGTGTCGGATATGTTGGCAATACAAACAATGCTGAAACTGCAGCAAATGATGCAACTAAAATATATGCGTCACCGTTATTTGCAGCAGTTAAACCAAGTGCGGCTATAACTGTAGGAATAAGTGCCTTTGCGGTAGCAGCTTGAGAATAAAGAAGCATACTAGCAAAAAATAGCGCAACAGCTAGCATAAACGGATAGTCTTTAACAAAATCGCCGGCAAAATTTTTGATCGCATCGGTGTGATTTACCACGAAAGTATCTCCAAGCCACGCTACACCTAGCACGCAGACGCACGCGGTCATACCACTTTTAAATGTAGCTGTATTAAATAACTTATCGACTTTAACGCCACAAGTTAGTGTGATTAAAGTAGCGATAACTAGCATAAAGCTCATAATAGCGTTATCTCTAGTTAATACCAACACCTTTGTAGGCTTATCTGGATCTTCTACATATTTTACATTAGTAGTTGAGTCAGTTTTGACTTTTATATCTTTTGCGACAAGTTCATTAAATTTATCTGGACTTTTGGTCTCATAAATTTTTTCATAGCCTGTTATATAGCTTGGTTTTATCCAGCCTACATTTTTACTAATAGCAGTAGCATATAAAACGACAGAGATAACGCCAACCAAGAATATTAAAACAGATAGTTTAGCCCCTTTTGGAAGCTCTTTTTTCTCTTCGATTTTAACATCTTTGATTAGCCCTTCTTTAAGTCTTCTTTGATACTCTTTATCGCTACTTAGATCAAGATTATAAAATATATTTATAACAAGAGCTGTTAGCATACAACCAATAAAAGTTGTAGGTATCCAGATAGCTAATAGTAATGGATAGCTAATGCCAAGTCCGCCCAAGGCATGCTCACCAGCCATAAATACAACCGCTGCTGAAACTGGGCTTGCAGTAATAGCTATCTGACTAGCAACAACAGCTATACTAAGAGGCGCGCTAGGCTTAATGTTTTGTGTCTTTGCAACTTCGGTAATAACTGGAATCATAGAAAATGCTGTGTGTCCAGTACCGGCAAATACAGTTAGCAGATAAGTGACAACTGGAGCTAAGAAATTTATGTATTTTGGATGTTTTCTTAGTATCCCTTCAGCTATTTGCACCAAATAATCAAGACCACCAGCTACTTGCATCGCTGTAATAGCGGCTATAACGGACATAATGATTAAAATAACATCCCAAGGTATACTACCTGCTTTTAATCCAAGTCCTAAAGTTAAAACTACGACGCCAATGCCACCAGCATAACCAATAGCCATACCGCCTAGTCTAACACCCAAGAATATCGCACCAAAGAGCACGATCAACTGTAATATCAATGAAATATCCATTGAAAACTCCTCTATTAAATTTTATAACTAAAATTTTTACTTAAGCGTGTCAGAATTTTGACACGCTTTTAATAATACTTTGCTTAAATTTCTACCTAACCATGCTTGGATTTAGCATATTTTTTGGCTCTAAAATTTTATCGATCTCTTCTTTGCTTAGATAACCTCTCTCTAGGCAGATATCACCAACTGCTTTACCAGTTTGCAAAGCCTCTTTAGCGATGCTTGCAGATTTTTCATAGCCAATGTATGGGTTAAATGCAGTTACGATACCAACTGAGCCTAGAACTGACTTTAAGCAAGCTTCTGGATTTGCTGTTAGTTTTCTTACAGCTTTTTCAGCTAGTGTTTTCATCGCGTTTTCAAGGATAAATATAGAGTTAAATAGCGCATAAGCGATGCCTGGCTCAAATGCATTTAGCTCAAATTCACCTCTTTCTGAGCAAAGCATGATAGTTACGTCGTTACCGATTACTTCATAGCACGCTTCGCCTACAACCTCAGCGATAACTGGGTTTACTTTGCCTGGCATGATAGAGCTGCCTGGTTGCATTTGTGGTAAATTTATCTCGCCAAGACCGCATCTTGGGCCTGAATTCATCAAACGAAGGTCATTTGCGATCTTACTTAGGCGGACGGCAGCAGTTTTTAATGCACCACTTACGTGAACGAAGTCTGCTGTATCTTGAGTAGCTGCGATGAAATCATCAGCTTTTTTGAAATCAACACCAGTGATATCTTTTAACTTTTTAACAACTACATTTTTATAATCAGGATGGCAGTTGATACCTGTACCAATCGCAGTTGCACCCATATTTAGATATGTCATTGACTCGCGCGCAGCTGTGATCTTTTCGATATCGCTTTTAATGTAGCTTGCAAATGCATTAAACGTATTTCCAAGCGTTGTAGGAACTGCGTCCTCAAGCTCAGTTCTACCCATTTTAATGATATCTTTAAAATCTTTTGCTTTTTTATCAAGTTCGTCTTTTAGTAGATTCATCGCAGCAAGCAAATCAGTAAGTTTTGCGTAAGTTGCTACTTTTATTGAGCTTGGGTAAGTGTCGTTTGTGCTTTGTCCAAGGTTTGTATGATCGTTTGGATGGATGTATTGATACTCACCTTTTTTATGACCCATGCTCTCAAGCGCGATGTTTGTAATAACCTCATTTGCATTCATGTTTGTACTTGTTCCAGCACCACCTTGGACCATATCAACCACAAATTGATCTAAAAACTCACCAGCTATTACTCTATCAGCGGCTTTTGCTAGCGTATCAGCGATCTTAGGATCTAAAACGCCAACCTCTTTATTTGCAAGTGCAGCTGCTTTTTTGATTTGTGCAAATGCTTTTACAAAGTATGGATACTCTTTTAATGTTCTACCGCTCATGTGAAAATTTTCGGTAGCTCTAAATGTTTGGATACCATAATAAAAATCGTCAGAGATTTCCAACTCACCTATAAAATCGTGTTCTTTTCTGGTTGCCATAACCATTCTCCTTATAAAAAATGTATTAATGAAATTATATAGATATTTAATATTTTAAATATTAATTACTACTTTATTTTTTTAAGCTTTGACTTTTAACCTAGATAAAACGACTTTTGGAAAAAAATTTATAGTAGCTTTTAAGCTATATTTAATAATATAGCTTAGATAAATTGTTATTTTAATAATAATATCATTTTTTTATTATATAAAAAGC
>NZ_CABPUP010000005.1:22889-99429 GCF_902460705.1 Campylobacter concisus
AAAGTGGTAGCTATATTTTATGCAGTCTAGGTTCTATTTATATTTAATAGATAAAACACAACAGACAAAAAAATAAACTACTTGCTAATAAATATTTTTTTGAAATATTATTTTGAGAGAATATCTAGCCACATAAAAGTAGCTAGATAAGGAAAAATTTCTAAAAATTTTAGATTTTTAAAAGCTCGGCTTCTTTTTCTTTTACAAGAGTATCGATTTTTGCAGTGTAGGTGTCAGTTATCTTTTGAACCTCATCTTGTCCCTTTTTGCTCTCGTCCTCAGTTATAGCTTTGTCTTTTTCAAGCTTTTTGACTTCATCATTTGCATCTTTTCTTACGTTTCTTATACTAACTTTGGCTTTTTCCCCCATTGATTTTGCATGTTTTGCATTTTCTTGGCGTTGCTCGACGGTCATAGGCGGGAAAAATAGCTTAACACTCTCACCATCACTATTTGGATTGACACCGATATTTGCTGCTTGGATAGCTGAAGAGATCGCTTTTATCATGCTCTTTTCCCAAGGTGTGATAGCGATAGTTGAAGCGTCGCTTGTAAGCACAGTGGCTACTTGGTTGAGCGGAGTTGGTGAGCCGTAATAATCAACCATTACATGATCTACAATATTAATGTTTACCTTGCCCGTTCTAAGCGTTGTAAAGTCACGTTTTAATGAAGCTATTGCTTTTTCGCAGCCTTCTTTTTGTGTTTCATAAATTTTATTTAGCATTGATGTCCTTTATTAGAAGTTTTGTACTTCGTTGATGATCTACTTTTAGTGATATTAAAACTTTGCGTTTATCAAGAGGTGGGTTAAATTTACACTCAAAAACACCATTTGTCATAGGTACCTTTTTAAAGCCATTAAAGCCAGTCATGAAAAAATTACCTTCACTAGCATTTGTATCAGTTTTTATAATAAGTTTGTCTATTGCATTATTTTGTGGGTAGCTATCCGGAAATATCCACTGGGCATTTAAAAATTTGCTATTAAACGTTAGTGCTATTTTGGTACCGTTCATTACGGGCGTTCTATAAAGATCGTAAACATCACTTTTGTCTGAAACAGCACCTGAGTTTTGGTTTAAAAGGGCTAAAAAACCAAATTCTTTTGCAAGTTTTACAACTCGACTATCAATCTCACCATAAGGTACTGCAAAAAATTTTGGTTTATAACCCATGTGCTTTTCAAATGTTTCTACACCTTTTTGAAAATCTTCTCTTAGTGCCTCATCACTAAGTTTGGTCATCCTTGGGTGTGCGTATGAGTGGTAGCCAATCTCGCCATAAGCTTCTAGCTCTTTTAGCTGATCAAATGTCAGATAATCACCATATTTTCCAGCAATAGCCTCGACATATATCATAATGGCAAATGGATAGTTGTATTCTTTAAAAACATTAAGCGCGTTATCATAAAAGCTTTTGTAGCCATCATCAATAGTAATGACAATCCAGTTATCTGGTATTTCTTCTCCAGAATTTAGCGCATCAACTAGCTTAGAGAGCTTTACGACCTCGTAGCCGTTGTTTTTAAAGTATTCAAATTGTTCTCTTAAATTTTTAATAGAAATATCAGTGCTTGTATGTCTTGGATCATCAAAGCGATGATAGACTAAAATATGAGCGTCTGCTAAAGCAAATGTTAGCGCCAAGAATGACGCTAAAAGTGTTTTTATCATTGTTATTTTGCTGGAGTTTGTGGTGCGCTAGGAGCTGATGGTACGTCGTTTGATTTTGGTATGACTAGAGATTTACTATCGACGCTATCAACGATAGAGCGCTTTAGATCTTTATTGTAGAAGTATCCAAGTGCAAGTGTATTTAAGATAAATAAAATACCTAC
Organism: Campylobacter concisus; assembly: GCF_902460705.1. Lineage (GTDB taxonomy): Bacteria > Campylobacterota > Campylobacteria > Campylobacterales > Campylobacteraceae > Campylobacter_A > Campylobacter_A concisus_Z. The sequence continues at coordinate 24,730 of NZ_CABPUP010000005.1, forward strand.
AATAAAAGTAAATTTAGCTAAAAACCCAGCTGGTCCTTTTGCTCCAAAAAGACTTTCGTTGCTTCCGCTATATGCCCCAAGTCCGATAGATGAGCTTTTTTGAAGCAAAACAGCGATAGTTATTATAACAGCTAGCGCAAACTGTAAGATCAAAAATATTAAACTCACGAAATTTCCTTTAAATTTTTAAAAATAATTGGTTGCGATTATACAAGAAAAGATTTAAATTTTTAGTTAAAGTTCTTTTTCAATCTCATAAAGCTCGTATCTTATGCTTTTAAAAAGCTCAGCTTGTTCTAAATTTATGAGCTTAAAGCACTCTTCAAGCACGCGAGCGCTTTCCTGGGCGCGCTTGAAATTTGCAGTGATTATCTCGTCTAAATTTTCTCTAGCTTGCTCGCTTTTTGTGCTAGTTTTTAAAACGTCGTTTTGAGAATTTCTAAATTTTAAAAATTCTTTTTGTGGGATCTTTGCCTTGTGGCGGAGGGATTTTATCTTATAGGCGAGCTTAGCGTCATCAAAGACATATCTTTTTATATCTTCAACGACGCGAAGCCCTTCTTTTAGCCTATTTAGATTCGCATCTATTACTCGGTAGATGCGCTCATCTTTAGTCATTTCTATTAAAAATTCCTAAAATTTGTAGTAATGATGTAAATAGATTTACAAAATCAAGATACAAAGCAACTGCGCCTTCAACTGGTGTTTCATAGTTTCCACGGATAATATTTTGCGTATCAAAAAGTATATATGCGCTAAACAGGATCGATGAAATACTTGCGATTACAAGTTGAAACATTGTACTTTTAACGAAAATATTGATAATAGCTGCTGCAACTATAACAATTAGGGTTATGAACAACATTTTACCCATTGTTGTAAAGTCACGTTTTGCATTCATTGCAAAGACACTTAATGCACCAAAAGCAACTGTTGTTAGTCCAAATGCTTGAGCTACAATACCAGCTCCACTTGGCATAGCCAAGATCGCTGAAAGTAGCGGAGTTAGCGTAAGACCACTTATGAAAGTAAACGCAAATAGAAGTATTAAATTTAACCCCTCTTTACGTTTAGCTGCCATTAAGCCAAAAAGTAGTGCAAACTCGACTATAACAAGTCCCCAAAACAAAAATCTATTTGCCGCAAAAACGCTAGCGATACTAATACCTACATAAGCGCCAGCTGTTGCTGAAAGTAGTGATGCTGCAAAAAGTTGATAAGTTTGTTTTATAAAAGTGCTTAGTGAGCTTTGAGAATACGCAAGTTCTTCTTGATTTTGTTTTGCGTAGTTCCTATCATACAGACTCATTTTATCTCCTTATGAATTTTTGAATGAATTTAGCCTAAAATAATTAAACAATGAATAAAAAGAATTTTAATAAATTGTATTAGTTAAAAATTTATATATTAAAGTATTTTTTAGATTAAATAAAAGTTGCTATAATCGCGTAAAAATATAAAAAATGGAGATAAATTTCTATGGATGATTCGCTACTTGAAGGTGCGGTAAAATTTATGGAAGATGGCTTTTTAGAGCATGAAGAGCTCTTTAAAAGTCTACAAAATAGACAAGACCCACATACCCTTTTTATATCCTGTGTGGACTCAAGAGTAGTACCAAATTTGATAACAAACTGCCTTCCGGGAGAGCTTTTTATGGTACGAAATATCGCGAACATCGTGCCACCTTATAGAGTGAGCGAGGAATTTTTGGCAACGACTTCGGCTATCGAATATGCATTAGAGCTTTTAAATATCAAAAATATCATTATTTGCGGACACTCTGATTGTGGTGGATGCGCAGCGCTTTATATGGATGAAAAAAAGCTCAAAACTACGCCAAATGTTAGAAATTGGATAAAGCTAATAGAGCCGATCAAGCGAGAAGTACTTAAATTTACAAGCGACGATCCAGCAAAGATGGCGTGGCTAACTGAGAGATTAAATGTGATAAATTCGATCGAAAATATAATGACTTATCCAAATGTAAAAGAGGAGTATGAAAGAGGAAACCTTCAAATTTATGGCTGGCACTACATTATAGAAACTGGTGAAATTTTCAGCTACGATTTAAAAGAGGGTACATTCAAACTTTTAGCAGATAAAAGGGGTGAAAATGCGTAAAATTTTAACCATCGTCTTGCTCTCATTTTTAACTCTTTTTGGTGCCGAAGATAATAAAACGCAAGAAGAAAGCATCATAAGCCTAACAAATCAGATCTTAACTTTAAACAATCAAATCCAGATTATAAAAGCACAGCAAAAAGATACAAACTCTTCAAAAACAGATAATTCAAATTTAGCCAGCCTTCAGAAGAAGAAGAACGATCTTTTGGAAAAAATTCCGCTATATATCATGCAGATTGAAGTGACTCAAAGCGATATTGACAAATTTATTTTGCAAAAAAATAATCTAGAAAAAAAAGTAGCTAGATTAGAGAAGCAATTAAATAAAGACGCTTATATCCAAAGCGCCATTGAACTTGAAAAGATGAAAGTCGACTACGCTTACTACTCGGCACTCATCAGCCTTGAAGAGATATTTAAAAAGGGTGCTAAGGCAAATTCTATCAAAGAGGTGATAGATAACGGACTTTTAAATTTACAAACAAATTCTTACGTCAGTATAAAAGAGCTAAAAGATTCACTAAATGAGACTTCAAGCTCTTACGATAACGCATTTGCCGAGCTTGATTTAAAAAAAGAGACTGATGAGGAAATTTTAATCTATCTTAAAAACAATGCCGATCTTCTAAGCTCAAGCATGATCTTATCAGAGCTAAATTTAGTCGATACGGTCGAATATATAAATAAGCTAACTTCTATAAATTCGGCAAAATTCAACGTTGGTAAAATCGTAGTTATAATCGTAGTATTTTTATTTTTTGTCTCACTTACAAGAATTCTTGCCAAACTCACATACTGGCTTATGTCACTCATTGCATCAGGTGAAGGCGTAAAGGAGGCAAAGGATCAGATAGTAGATATCGTTAAAAAGCCTATATCTGCACTTCTTATCATTTATGCACTAAATATTTGTATCGGTGTTGGCTTTTATCCAGTACCAGTGCCACTAACTCTAGCAAATATCTTCTCGATCGTCTATATAGTCGCATTTTCATGGCTTGTTTTAACTATCCTAAATGGTTATGGCATAGTAATAATCGATAAAATTGCACAAAAGAGTAGACGAAAAGAGGTCGTAAATTTAGTTTTAAAAGTAGTATATGTAATTGTATTAATAATCGCACTTTTACTAATTCTTCAAAAGCTTGGCTTTGATATATCAGCACTCATAGCTTCACTTGGTATCGGTGGTCTTGCTGTTGCATTTGCTGCAAAAGATATCATCGCAAACTTCTTTGCTTCTGTTATGATGCTTTTTGATAATTCATTTTCGCAAGGTGACTGGATAGTTTGTGGTGATATAGAGGGTACTGTTGTTGAGGTTGGCTTTAGAAAGACGACTATCAGAAGTTTTGATAATGCTTTAATCTTTGTGCCAAACTCAAAGCTAGCAAGTGATCCTGTTAGAAACTGGAGTAGAAGAAAAGTTGGTAGACGTATCAGAATGCTAATAGGCATTGAGTATGGAGCGACAACTGATGAGATTAAAAAATGTGTAGATGACATAAAAACTATGTTGATAAATCATCCAGATATTGCCAAAAGTGAGGATATAACAGCAAAGAAAAAAGGGCTAAAATATAGACAAAGTATAGTTTCAGTTGATGATTATGCTGGATATAAATCAAATTTATTTGTCGTAGTTGATGATTTTGCAGATAGCTCAATAAATATCTTAGTTTATTGTTTTGCAAAGACTATCGTTTGGGGAGAATTTTTAGATGTCAAACAAGATGTAATGCTAAAGATTATGGATATTTTAAAGCAAAATGGTCTAAATTTCGCATTCCCAAGCCAAAGCTTGTATATTGAAAGCGTCAAAGATAAAATTTAAGGAGAAAACAATGAGTGATGATTTTGACTATGAAGAAGTAGAAGAAGACTACTCTGAATTTAATGACGATGAGGACGATAGTAGCGATAGTTATGACTATAATTACGATGAAAATGACTACAACTACGAAGATAGTGACGAGGACGAAGATAGTTACGACTCTTATTAGAATGACTTAATGAAATTTAATGGAATAAATTTACAGGGAGTTTTGTTTGACACACGATTTTGTAGATCAAAGTAGTTATAAAGCGATCGATGATATCTATAAAACGATATTAGACGTTATGATAGCTGTAAATGCACTATCTTTGTTGCTTTTTATGATCATAGCTACACCACTACTTTTTATGTGTTTATTTTTTATAGCAGCTGGAATATTGCTTAGAATAAAATTTGACATAAAATATAGAGTATTAATATCTCTTGCATTTCACCTAAATATCATATTACTTGTTACTATTATTGTTACTACTATGGGTTGGAATACTGGAATTTGGATAATACTTGTTGGTGTAATTTTTATAAACTACTTCCTAGCGTTTGATTCAAAGAGTCTTACTTATATAATGGCATTTTTAGAATTAATCTTGCTTATACTTCTTTATTTTATTCATAAAGATGAGGCGCCGCTGATCCCATCAGCTATACGAGGGGCGATAGTCGTGTGCAGTATTGTTTTTGCTTTTTTTATTGTTTTAAGACTTTCAATGTTTGCAGATATCATCACATCTAGTGGATATCAGCAAATAAGAAAAGAGACGGAAGAGCTTGAAAAGGACTCGAAGCATGATTTTTTAACGCAGCTTTTAAATAGAAGAACAATAGAAAAAACTTTAAGATTTGAACTAGTTGCTAACAAGGAAAGAAGTGGTAATACAAATTTAGTCATAATGTTAGGCGATATTGATAATTTTAAAAAAATAAACGATACATATGGACATGACTGTGGTGATGAGGTCTTAAAAGATGTAGCCAGTGCCTTGAAGAAATCATTCAGAGGCAAAGACTATGTTTGTCGCTGGGGTGGAGAAGAATTTTTGATAATCTTGCCCGATACAAAGATAGAATTTATCCACGAAGTGAGCAAAAGGCTTAAAAAACAGATAAACAACGCAAAACTTCCAGATAAAACTCCAGTTACTATGACCTTTGGCATGCTAATATGTGCAAATGGTATTGAGGTGGATTTTGAGCAAGCCATAACTTTAGTAGATAAGCTGCTTTACGAAGGCAAGCAAAATGGCAAAGACCGCATCGAATTAGAAATTTTAAAAAAGGGCTCGGATGCGTAGAATTTCACTCTATACAGCTCAAAAAATTATCATATTTTCAATATTATTAACTCACGTCTGTTATTTTTTTATTTTTTTATTTATGAAAGAAGAAATTCTAGCAGTTACGAATGTATTTTCAGTAGCAACCTATCTTTTTCTTTTAAGGCTTATTTACGATAGCCCTGAAAATAACAAGATAACAATGCTTATAGTCCAGCTTGAAATTTTATTTCATGCATTGGTTTGTATGCTGACACTTGGATGGGGATATGGATTTGGGTTGTTGTTTTTAGCATCGTCTCTAATACTATTTTTTACTTCATTTACCTATAAATTTTTTAACTACATAATAGTTGCAGTGCAAATAATTTTATCCATAGCCTGCTATGTATATTTAGATGGCCAGCCTGTAAAAGATTTTGACGGCTTTAAAGATCTACTTTTTGTTTTTAACTTAAGTATAGTTTGTATATTTTCGGTTGTTGTTTCGTATCTTTTGGAGAGCTCAAATTTATTTATATTTTTAAGCATCTTAGAGGAAAAAGAGATGGCTGAAAATATCTTAAATCACGATCCATTAACAGGACTTTTAAATCGTACTTCGATGCAGAAAATTTTAAGTCAAAACGATCTTTATAAAAATAGGGACTTTGCTATCGTTATGTGCGATATTGATAACTTTAAAAAGATAAATGATACCTATGGACACGGCGCAGGAGATGCTGTTTTAAGAAGCTTATCAGGCATATTTAAAAACACATTTAGAGATAAAGATAGAGTAGCTAGATTTGGTGGAGAAGAATTTTTAGCAGTCGTCTTGGGCGTAAAAAAAGACGCAGCTGTAAGTATCGTAGAGCGTGTGAGAGAGACTTTGAGTAAAAATATAGTTGAGTTTGAAAACATAAAGATCAACGCAACTATGACTTTTGGAGTAGTTGCTCATGATGGTACGGGAGAATTTAGCTTAGAAAAGATGATAAAACAAGCTGATAATCTACTTTATGCTGGTAAGAGAAGTGGTAAAAATATCGTTATGAGTGCGGATTACGACTCAAAAGCATAAATTTAGAGGCCTGAGCCTCTAAATTTTAATGTCCATACATTATGTTTGGCAACCAAAGAGAAATTTGTGGTATATAAGTAACTAAGATAAGGCCAAAGAACAAGGTCAGCGTCCACGGCAAGCATGCCATGATGACCTCTTTTAAGTTCATATTTGTAAGACCGCTTGCGACAAATAAATTTAGTCCAACAGGCGGAGTCACCATGCCTATCTCCATATTTACAACTAAGATAATGCCAAAATGTATCGGATCTATGCCAAGCTGCGTAGCTATCGGAAGCAAGAGTGGAACCATGATCATGATAACGCTTGAAGGCTCCATGAACTGACCCATGATAAAGAGCAAGATATTTACAAATATCAAAAATCCTATCATACCGATATTCGCGTCAAGTATCATTGATGCGATTGCTTGAGGGATCTGCTCGCTAGTTAGCAAATATGCAAAAACAACGGCGTTTGCGATGATGAAAAATATCATAGCTGTTGTAAGAGCCGAGTCTAGGCAGATATCCCAAAGATCTTTTATCTTTATATCTCTATATATAAAAAGTGAGATAAATAACGCATAGACCGCGCTTGCCGCAGCAGCTTCTGTCGGAGTAAAAATGCCTCCATAAATTCCGCCGATGACCACAACGACGATCAAAAGTGCCCAAAATGCTTTGGCAAATTTCTGCACTCTTACTTTAAATGGCTCAGCCTTAGTTGCTTTAAAGCCAAGTTTTTTTGCGCCAACATAAGTTTGAACTAGCATAAAAGCTCCAAGCATGAGACCAGGCACAACGCCTGCCATAAAAAGCTTACCAATACTTACCTCAGCTGTTACACCATAAACTATCATAACAACTGAAGGTGGGATCAAAATTCCAAGCGAGCCAGCTGTAGTTATGCCGCCTACTGCGTACTCTTTTGGATAGCCAGCCTCTTTTATCGCTGCAAACATAATTGAGCCAATAGCTACAACCGTCGCAGGCGAGCTTCCAGAGACCGCTGCAAAGATGATGCAGGCAAATATCGCACTCATAGGCAAGCCACCTGGCAAGTGTCCGACCATAGACTTTGCAAAGTCGATGATACGTCTTGCTGAGCCACCTTTACTTAGTAAATTTCCAGCCAAGATAAACATCGGTATCGCCATTAGCGAAAATTTATTGATACCGTCAAATATGAGCTGCGGGATCGTAGCGACGTCGATATCTGTAAAAAATATCATCGTCAAAACCGTGCTCGTTCCCAGCGAAACCGCCACTGGCACGCCTATTAGCATCAGTGCAAAAAGTAGGATAAATAAAAATGCTATTGTCATCTTTTTTCTCCTTAATCTTTGACTACGCTACCATGAGCTAGCTCATGTGCTTCGTTGCTTACGACATTTTCTGCAGGCGTTAGAGCTACTTTTATGGCTTTTTCAGTCGAGCGGTAGCTAGCTGTAACGAAGGCTATTGGAAGCACTAACATAGGGACCCATTGAGGTATGCCAAGGTCTATTATCATCTGCTCGATCTCATGCAAAATTTTGAGATAATCAATCGAATAAACTGCGATAAATATCAAAAAGACAGTTGTTAAGATGTGTGAAAAGAGCAGGCATACTTTTGCGAGCGCTGGTGGAAATTTCTCCACCAAGATAGTTACGCTCACGTGAATGCCCTTGTTAAAGCCATATGCTGCGGCAAAAAACGCCGACCATATAAATAGATAGTTTGATAGCTCACTCGCCCATGACCAGCTTTTATCGAAAAAATATCTAGCCATAACATTTGCAAAGGCCAGCAATGTTCCACTAGCTAGCCCGACTACTGCGATAGTTTTATTTAGTGAGGCTATCGCTATATCAAGGACATTAAAAAAACTCTTCATTATTTTGTCCCAAGAGTCTTTTCTATGAGGTCTTTACCGATAACATCGTAAAATTTAGGATAGATTGACTGCATAACCTTCTGCCACTCGGCTTTTTGTGCATCATCGATCTTATAAATTTCTAGTTTTTTACTAGCATCGATGTATTTTTCAAGCTCAGCTATGACGTGAGCGTCCTCTTTTGCTGTCTCTTCTCTCTCAAAAGCTGTTGCTTCGCTTAGAGCTTGTTTTACATTTGCTTTTAGATCATCTGGTAGCTTGCTCCAAAATTTATCGCTCATAACGACTAAATAGCCCAAATATCCGTGGCTTGAAAGTGTAAGCGAGCTTTGAACTTCGTGAAATTTTGAGTTATAGAAATTTGAAAGCGGGTTTTCAGTCGCATCAACTACGCCTTGTTGAAGTGCAGAGTAAACCTCTGAAAATGGTAAAACTTGTGGGTTGCCACCAACTACTTTAATTTGTTCTTCAAGCACCTTTGAGCTTTGGATTCTAAATTTTTGTCCTTTTGCATCTTCTGGCACAAGAACTGGTTTTTTGCTTGAGCTAAAGTGCTTAAATCCAGCATCCCAGTAATCAAGCGCCACAAAGCCTTTTTTAGTCACAAGGCCTTTTAGCTCCTCGCCGACCTCGCCGTCTTGGACCTTATGAAGGTGCTCTGCATCTTTAAAGATGAAAGGCAGGTCAAACAGCTGAAACTGCGGTACGATAGGTGTAAATTTAGAAAAACTAGGAGCTGCCATTTGGACATTGCCAAGCTTTAGCGCGCCAAAAACTCTATCATCATCAAGTAGCTGAGCTGATGGGAAAACTTGAACTTTTAGTTTGCCCCCACTTAGCTCCTCAGCACGCTTAGCAAAGAAGTCAGCTGCCTTACCCTTTGGCGTAGAAGCTGCGACAACGTGAGCAAATTTGATAGTATAGACCTTATCGGCACCAAATGCTAAGCCACTGATGGCACAAGTAAAAAGTAAAGCTTGTAAGAATTTCATCTTTTATCCTTTGTAATGGTTTCGTTAAACGTATTATAAATTTCAAAAATAAAAATTTAGAAATTTTGTTTCGTAAATTCACAGCTATTTATTTTTATATGTGTATTTTAGTAACAAATATACTTCAAAAAGCTAATTTATATTTTCAAAAGATTTTTATAATTTTTCGATAACTAAACTTTTAAAGTACATTTGTTACTTTTTTACACATAAAATTTATTTTATTTTTACTTTTAATAAAATTTTGAATCCATTTAACCAAATACATAGGATATTTTGCTCTAAATTTGCTTTTTCATAAGCTTAAAAGTCAGCCAAAAAATGTAAGTTTAGTCTTGCTTAAATTTAGCCTATATTTTGTGGCTAAATTTAAAAGATTTTTATTTATTAATTTTTTATGGCTATAATACGAAACAACAAATTTTATTATTAAGGAATTATTATGTTTGAACTTAGAAAACTTCCATTTGATGCAAATAGCAATGCAGTAGTTAGTGCGAAAACCTGTGAATATCACTACGGCAAGCATCATGCAACTTACGTAGCAAATTTAAACAATCTTATAAAAGATACAAAATTTGCCAACACATCTTTTTATGAAATTCTAACAAATAGCGAAGGTGGGCTTTACAACAATGTCGCTCAAGTTTATAACCACGACTTTTACTGGGACTGCATCGCTAAAAAAAGTGAGATGTCAAGCGAGCTAAAAGCTGCAATCGAAGCAAATTTTGCTAATTTTAAAGAGGAATTTTTAAAAGCAGCTACAACGCTTTTTGGCTCAGGCTGGGCGTGGCTTGTATTTGATCCAAGCAGCAAAAAGCTAGAGATCGTACAAACTAGCAATGCAAAAACTCCAGTGAGTGACGGCAAAGTGCCACTTTTAGTCGTTGATGTTTGGGAACACGCTTACTACATCGACAACTTCAACGCTCGTCCAAAATACCTAGAGACATTTTATGAGAACATAAACTGGGAATTTGTAAGCAAAGCTTACGAGTGGGCGCAAAAAGAGGGTCTAGGCTCAGTTGAGTTTTACACAAAAGAACTTCACAAATAATATCTGGCGGGGTTTCCCGCCTTTAAATTTCTACTTTTATCTAAATTTTTAAAATCATCAAATTTATCAGCAAAAACTATCTTGTTTTAAAAGAAAGTGTAACATCAAAAATGGCTCAAAATTTTGTTTTAGCAAACAATTTCTCTTAAAATTAAAACCAGCATAAGCTATCTTAACTTCAAATTTCTGCTTTGTTGAAAATTTTAAACCACTGCTAAATTTTATAAGCCATGGGTATAGAATTTATCACTTCAAAAAGGTACAAATTGCTCGCTTTAATCTACTATATCGTGATTGAGAGAGGTTATATACTTAAATTTAAGCAAGCAAATAAAAACTAGTATAGGCCATTTTGTCTTTAAATTTATTAGCAAAACTTGATTTGATATTTAAAAATGTTGGGGCAATGTTTACTGCTTCAAAAATGCCCCGAGCTGTATTAACTAGGCATGGGTAGCTTTAAATTTCAAAGCTATCCAGCCAAATTTACTCAATTTATCTTTTTGAAGTGTATAAATTTATACCATTTTGCAAGCGTTTTAGCCCTTCCAGTACTCTGGCTCTTTGGGTTGCGATATTCATACGGAGAAAAAATCTATCTCCCCTGTAAGCATTGCCGTCATTTAGCCAAAGTCCAGCTTTATCACGCAAGAAATTCATAAAGTCGCTTGAATCCTCGCAAAACGCGCTACAATCAAGCCATAAAAGATAAGTCGCATTTGAAGGCAGAAGCTTTACTGGCAAATTTTGCTCTTTTATAAAATTTATAACGATTTTTTTGTTTTCAAAAAGATACTCCCTAAGCTCATCAAGCCATGTTTGGCTATCGTTAAATGCCGCTATTGTCGCAGTTATCGCAAATGCGTTTGCTTCACCTATCTCATCATAATTTACAGCCGCATTTATTCTTGCACGTATCTGCTCATTTGGCGTGACGATGGCTGAGCTTTGAAGTCCTGCGATATTAAAAGCTTTTGTAGGTGAGATGCATGTGATTGAGTTATTTTTACACTCTTCACTAACGCTGATAAATGGTACGTAGCTTAATCCAGGATCTGTTATGTCGCAGTGGATCTCATCGCTGATAACCAAAACATCGTGCTTATAGCAAAGCTCGCCTATCTTTTTAAGCGTTTCTTTGTCCCAAATTTTTCCTATTGGATTGTGAGGATTGCAAAGAAGCATCATAGTTGTTAGCGGCTGCGCTAGCTTTGCTTCGAGGTCTTCAAAGTCGATCTCGTAAGAGCCATTTTTATAAACAAGGTCGTTTGATAAAATTTCACGTCCATTGTTTTTGATGCAGTTAAAAAAGACGTGATAGACGGGAGCTTGAACTAAAATTTGATCTCCTGGATTGCTAAATCTTCTAATAGCAGTTGAAATCGCTGGTATAACACCAGTGCAAAAGCACATCCACTCGTTTTCAAAGCTAACATCATGACGCCTCTTCCACCAGCCTTTAATCGCTTCGTTCCACTCTTTTGGGATAAATGAGTAGCCAAAGACGCCATTATCAAGACGCTTTTGTAGGGCATTTAAAATTTCAGGTGCAGCCTTAAAATCCATATCGGCAACCCACATTGGCAAAACATCGTTTTTCATTCGCCACTTCGATGAGTTGGTGCCATCTCTGCTAATAAGCGTATCAAAATCGTACTTCATAGCTTTTCCTTAAAATAAAATTTTAAATCAATTATAACCCAAAAGATACTAATATAATTTGAAATTTTCTCTCAATTTAATATTTCAAAAGGAAAAATGATGAAATTAGCTCAGGCTCTCATTTTAAGAGCCGATACACAAAAACGTTTAGAGCAGCTAAAAGGTAGGTTGCTCGATAATGCAAAAATGCAAGAAAATGAAAGGCCTAGCGAAGATCCAAAGCTTCTTTTAAAAGAGCTTGATAGGCTAAGCGATGAGCTATTTAGGCTGATCTTGGCTATAAATTTAACAAACTCAAGTGCAAAATTTGAAGGCGTGAGTCTAACTGAAATGATCGCTAAAAAAGATACACTAAGCCAAAAAGCAAGCGTGCTTAGGGAATTTGCCAAAAGCGCAAGCCAAAAGGTCGATCTTTACTCAAATAGCGAGATAAAAATTTTAAGTAGTGTTGATGTAGCCACGCTACAAAAGCAAATAGACGAGCTTTCTAAAGAGATCAGAGAGCTAAATATGAAGCTACAGGAGGCAAACTGGCAAGTTGATCTTGTAGAGTAAAATTTATGGTGAAAATGTAGCTAAAGGCGAGTAAAAAGAAAAATTTATTAGGCTTGCGGGGAGAGAGCAAAAGCTTAAATTTATCCCAGCAATTTAAAAAATGTATTCTTAAAAATAAATGTTACTACCACTTACTGATTTAGCTACGTTTTGGGTGGGTTTGGGGAAGATTAATCTTTATTATGTAAGATTTCACAAATTTTTAAAAGGAAATTTATGAAACTTGACACCTTGATCGTAAAAGGCATTGAAGCTAAAAATAATCCAAATAAAGCGGTCATTCCGCCTGTTTTTTTAGCAAGCACATTTGTGCAAGATGATCTTGAAAATTTTCAAGAATTTGCATATTCGCGTGGTAGCAACCCAACCAAAAAAGCATTTGATGAAATTTTTGCAAAGGTTGAAGGTAGCAAATACGCTTTTAGCTTTGGCTCAGGCATGGCAGCAACAGCAGCCGCACTTAGCCTTATAAAAACAGGGCAAAAGGTCCTACTAAATAGCAATGTCTATGGTGGCACTTATAGATATGTCACGACTGTTTTTGAAAGCCACGGCATAAAGAGCGAATTTATAGATGATCTAAATTTTTTAAGCGAAGATGACATAAGCGACGATGTGGCGGCGATATTTATCGAAACTCCCTCAAATCCTCTCTTAAGAGTGACAGATATCGCTAGAATTTCAAAAATCGCTCACAAAAAAGGCGCTCTAGTCATCGTGGATAACACATTTTTAACGCCTTATTATCAAAGAGTACTTGATCATGGAGCTGATATCGTGGTTTATAGCGCTACAAAATATATTGGCGGACACGCCGACGTGATCGCTGGTATTGTCACGCTAAACGATGATGCTTTGGCTGAGAAGATAAAATTTGCTAAAAACACGCTTGGTGGCATCATCAGTCCGATGGACGCATACTACCTAATACGTGGGCTTAAAACGCTTAGCGTTAGGTTTGATAGACAAACGCAAAATACTCATAAAATAATTAAATTTTTGCAGAATAATGACGCCGTTAGTGTTGTGCATTTTGCTGGCTCATATAGTGAGCAAGAGGCAAAGATGCAAGCAGCTCAAGCAAGCGACATCGGTGCTCTCATCTCATTTGAGCTTGATGAAAAATATGATGTAAATAAATTTGTAAAATCGCTAGAAATTTTTGATCTAGCAGTAAGTCTTGGAGGTGTAGAAAGCCTTATTTGCAGGCCTGCGACGATGACACACGAGGCATATCCAAAAGAGGTGCTAGATAAGATCGGCATAAAGCAAAACTTGCTTCGTTTGGCAATCGGTATCGAAAACGCTGATGATCTAATAACAGATCTTGATCAAGCATTTAAAAAAGCAAAAAAATAATAAAGGAGATAGATATGGCAACTACAAAATTTAAAGGTAGTGAGGTAAATTTAAGTGGAAACGAGGTATTTGTAGGCTCTTATGCACCTGAAGCAAAAGTCGTAGCGCAAGATCTTAGCGAATTTAGCGTGGGCGGAAATAACGGCATCGAGGTGCTTGTCTGCTTACCATCACTTGATACTGGCGTTTGTGCGGCAGAGGCTCGTAAATTTAACGAAAAAGTAGCTGGCAAACACGGCGTAAAACTTAGCATCATCTCAAATGATTTACCATTTGCGATGGGGAGATTTTGCACGACTGAAGGCATAGAAAATTTACGTGTCGGAAGCGACTTTAGATACGGAGAATTTGCTAAAAACTATGGCGTTTTAATGAGCGATGGCCCACTAAAAGGACTACTTGCAAGAGCGGTATTTGTCATCAATGATGGCGTAATCATTCACAAACAAATCGTCCCTGAAGTGACAGAAGAGCCAAACTACGATGCTGTATTTGATGCTATTAAAAGTAGCGGTAGTTGTGGTTGTGGCTGCCATTAAAAAAAGGCGTTATCTAAGCATCTATTTGATGCTTAGATAATTAATCTTAGTCAAATAGAGATTTTTCAAAAGATTTTACTACAAAGCTTTTTCTATGAAGGCTTGAATAGCCAAACTTGGCAATGGCATCTAGATGCGCCTTTGTGCCGTATCCTTTGTGCCCAGCAAAGCCATATTTTGAGTAAATTTTATCCCAGCCTTTCATTAAACTATCACGACTAACCTTTGCTAATATGCTAGCAGCGCTTACCCCAGCGACCTTGCTATCAGCCTTTATCATCGTTGTGATACCAACGCCATAGTCTAAATTTCCATCATAAATGATCTCAAAACCCTCAAAGTGCGCCTTAAAAATTTTGAGCGCTCGTCTTAAGCACTCGCTTAGCCCAAGTTCGTCTATTTGTGCATTTGAGAAGTAGATGATGAGAAAATTTGAGCTTTTTATGATCTCTTTAAAAAGCTCCTCACGCTTTTTTGCGGTTAGTTTTTTGGAGTCGTTTAAGCCTGAAATTTCTTTATTTAGCACGCAGGCCGCTACGCTTAAAGGCCCAGCTAAAGCCCCACGTCCAGCCTCATCTATGCCACAAATTTTTGCCATTAAAGTCCGATTTCATCGCTAAAATAAGGTCTTAGCTCATTAAGTGGGACGCTAATTTGCTCCTCATTTAAAAAGGTAAGCCCAAGTGGCGAAAGTACAAAATTTTCGCTAACACCTGCTGTTGCGAGGATTGCTTTTAGATGAGGGTCGTTCATATCTTTAAAAATCTGCTTTAACTTTAGCTTTTTGTTGGTTTTAAGCAAGACGACATCGCAGCTAGTTTTATTATTTTTATAGGTGCAGATGCTTTTTATTTTGTCATTTATATAGTAGATGTTGTCTAGGCTTTCAAATTGGTTATTTGGCCATTTTTTACGCTCGCTTTTTAGGTCATAAAGTGTCGAGAGTAATTTATTTTTATTTTTTTTAGCCGATTCTTTGGCAAATATATCGTTAATTATAGCTTCGTATCTCGTGCCATTTGCTTCGGTCATTTGGATGCCAATATTTAGCATTTCATACTCTTTTTCTTTTTTGATAGTTGCATTATAGGCTTTGTTTTTAACGATTATTTTACCCTTTAGCTCACCATTTTCATTTTTAACGTCTAAATTTATCTTATCAGATACAGCATTTAGCGATGAAATTTCACTGCTATTTTGCTCAAAAGAGCCTTTTTCATAGTAGTATTTTGTACCATCAAAAAAGATATGCCCGCTTATCTTGGCCGGCACTTTAAAGCTCTTACTTTGTTTAAAATTTTCAAATTCATCTTTAAAATAGTTCATATAAACTTCAAATTTTATACCATTTGCCTCACCAATAAATTTATAAAATTTTGCCCAGTTTTCGTGATTTATCTCATAGCCAAATAGGCTTACTATAAGTATAAAAATCCCAATAAATGCTCTCATGTCCGTCCTTCATAGTTTTTTTGATTATAGCTTCTTTACTTTAAGCTTTTAAAACAATAATCAAATAAAGGTTTAAATTTATAAACCTAGACTCCACCTAGAAAAGGGCAAAATTTCGCATTTTATGCCCTCAAGGCTAAGCTCAGCTTGGTTTGCGACGCTGATTATCTGAAGCTTGCTTACACCCAGCTCTTTTAAGCTTGCGTGGAGTTTTTTAAATTTCAAAAAGATGATCTCTGGTGCAGAAAACGGCACACAGATGATCGCGATCTTCCTTTTATTAAGGAAGAAATCAATCTCTTTTGTGTAGTAAATTTCATCTTTAAATTTAAGCAATTCGCAAAAAACGACATTTACAAAGACAGCTAAAAAATCCTTTTTTAGGTATAAAGCGCTACGAAGTGCAAAATTTGTAAAGTAGAGCTTTTTGCTCGTACTGCTCTCATCTAAATTTGGTACTAATTCTATAAAGCCATTTTCATTAAGGCTGGTTACCACGTTATAGACACTATCTTTTGAAATTTTCATCTGCTCTTTTAGGTTTTTGTAGATACCAAAAGTACTAAGCACATCGTGGCATTTTTGAGCACATTCTTTTAAAATCGCAATGCTTTGCTCGCTTAAATTTGCTCTTAAGAGCTGTTGTAAGTGAGCTGTGACCTCGCTTGAGTCTAAAAAGGCACTTGCTATCTCGTTGCCGTGAGCCAAAAAGTAGCTAAACAGTAGGTCTTGGTCCAAATTCTTCTTAAAAAATAGTATAAATTCCTCGTAATCGAGATAGTTTAAATTTATGCGAGCAAAGCCGTCAATCGTGAGTGAAAATTCCTTGCTTGTAAGGATGATGTTTTCAAGTGCAGCCTCCTTTAAAAAGTCTAAATTTACAAGATCAGCGCCTCGTAAATTTTCAACTGCGAGCACCTTTATCTGACTGTTTTTTTCTAAAAACTCTTTTAAATTTGGTAAAAGCAAGGCTCTGTCTATCCTTAGATCGTCTAAATTTACATAAAGTCTCTCCTCGCTTTTATAATGGCTCAAAAACTCATAAACAAGGGCTGTTTTGCCACTTGACACAGCGCCTATTATAAGCGTCTTTGGCGAGATGATTTCGTATTTTCTGGGGATAAATTTACTTGATTTAAGCGGCTGATTGTAATAAAGCTCTAATTGGTTCATTTTCTCCCCTTTGTAAGATGTATATGTAAATTTTTGTTATACCGTCAATTTTCCCCCCCCCCTGTTATAAGCGCGATCTCATCGCTTGTTAGTTCATAAAGCTCAAAAACAAGTTTGTCTATTTTTTCGTCACTTGCCTTGATTTTGTCGTTTAGCGCGTCGATATTTTCTTTGGCTTCTAGCTTTTCATCAAGACTCAAAGTAGGCATGTGCTTCTCGTAAAGCTTGATCTTTTCATTGGCTTTTAAAATTTCATCGACCAAATTTATTATCCCGTTTGATAAATTTTCATTTTGTGGCGTGATTTGTGGGATAGGCAAAATTTCTAAGCGATTTATTTTTATTTCGCCTTCAAGTCCGCCTCCAGCATAGAAAAAGTTGAAAATTTTATAAACAGCTGTTGAATTTAAAAAAGCTAATAAAAATTTTAGATTTTCGCCAGTTATGCAATATGCAGTATTGTCTGGAATATTATTATTTGCATCGTAAGCAAATTTTGGGCTTTGCACCATTCTGGCACATAAAATTTTCTCTTTTTCGAATTCCTCATAATAAGCGATGTTATCTTGCGTCTCAAACCATTTATTTGATGTTTTTTTGCGGCATTTTTTACCATTTATGGTTTTGCCACTTTGTGCTATATAAGGCAAGAAAGTTTGTAAATATCCCTTAAGACTTGGAAAATTTTCAATATCTATCTTTAACGCCGGAAATGTGCAAATGAGCCATAGCCCAGCCCACTCATAGTCATAACGCCTTATATTGCGACCTCGTAAGATCGGCCTAATGAGCTTTTGCATCTGTTCTCTTTCGTCCCCAATGCAAGTGCTTAAAACTTTATCACGAGTGTCGCTATCGATAATGAAAGCTTCGTTTAGCCCAGTTTTAACACCATAATTAATATTTACACCCCAATCTTTTAATGGCTTTGCGACTTTTTCGATTTTATTTTTTAACTCAAATTTGCTCTTATCAAGGAAAGTGAAATTTGTTTCGTTTAGTGTGGATTGTGGTATTTGGATAAATTTTTGTGTTTTTAAATTTATGGTGCTCGAAGCCAGGAAATTAAATTTTGAATTTTCACCGGCTCTTATTTTTCTAAAAATAGTAATCGCGCTATCTACGCTCGCGTCTTCAAAAACTTTAACCCCAGCAAAATCAATAATGTGTGTTATTTGCGTATTTTCTAATATAAATTTACGCAAATTTTCACCATAGCTGGCACGGAAAAATTTATTTGAACATATAAAACCTAAAAGCCCACTTTCTTTTAGATGTGTAATGCCAAGCTCATAAAAATATACAAACAAATCAGCCGTGCCACTATAAACTTTATATTTTTGTAGGGCTGGCTTTTGCTCTTTTATCGCCTCTTGTCTAACATAGGGAGGATTGCCGATAATGACATCAAATTTAAAGTCAAAAGGAAATTCTAAAAGCGAGTTTGCTGCTACTAAATTTTTACTAAGATCTGTTAAAACTCGTCCTTTTGCAGCTGTGCGGAGCCAAAGAGATAGCCTAGCGATCTCGACTGCATCGGCATTTATATCTACGCCGTAAAGGTTATTTTCTAAAATAGTGCTTTCTATATCGTAAAGTCCCAAGCCCTCACCCTCATATACTTTGCGGTAAGTGTCTAATGCGCTATGCTCGGCAATGAGAAATTCTAAAGCTTGGTTTAAAAACGCACCAGAGCCGCAAGCTGGATCAAGTATCTTAAGGGATAAAAGCCACTTGCGGTAAGCATAAATTTTATCTTTGATCTCACTTTCTGCTTTGGTTAATTTTTTGGGATTTTTTGGTGCTAATAGCTCATTTAGATCAAGCCCTAACTCATCTTTTTTGGCTTTACAAAGCGCACCAAGCGAATTTTCAATTATAAATTCTGTTATAAACTCTGGCGTATAAAATATACCATCTTTTTTGCGTTTGCTCTGTTTGGCATCAAATTCATTTCCATTTATTTGCGCATTTAGCTCTTCAAGGTCGTTTAGTGAGCTTTCAAAGATATGTCCTAGGATATTTACACCGATGTCGCTTAAAAAGTCATAGTCGCTTAAAAACTGCGCTTCAAGCACGCTATCGTCTATCTTTAGCGCATCAAGCTCAGTATCTGTGGCAAAAAGACCGCCATTATAGCGTTTGATATCAAGACGTTCACTGCCTTCATCAATGGCTTTAAAGTAAATTTTGTAAAAGTCATAAAAACTAAGCTCAGTAACTTGGTTTTGAAATTTATCTTTTATCTCGGCTATCGTGCGAAGTCTTAGTAGTCCGCGGTCTTCGGCAAATAGTATAAAGACAAACCTATCACATAGTTTTTGAGTTAGGCTTAAAAGCCTATTTTTATCAATGCTAGCATTGTTTTTGCAAATATTTTTAAAAAGAGTGAGCCTAAATGCGCTAAAGTCTTTATAAAATTTGTTTGAAATTTCACGCTCGTGAGTGGCAAATTTCTCTTTTAGCTTTAGCGGCAGATCCGTGCTAATGCTCTCAAAGCTAAGCAGTAAATGAAGTCTTTTAAACTCGTCAAAGTTTGCTGTAAAAAGGTCAAATTTTTCAAATGTTGTTTTATTGCCGATGTAAAAACGCAGTTCATTAAAATTTGAAACAACGACATATTTGGCATTTTCATGCGAGATAAAATAGCGAAAGGCTTGATCTACTGGGCTAAGCTCGCGGTTGGACGGAGTTTTATCAAGATGCTGTGTGGTCTGATCTTTTAGCTCGATCACGCATCTAACTTCGCCATTTATCAGTATCGCCCCATCTGCCTTTTTGCCGTCAGTTTCGTTCTTTTTCTCACGCTCAAGATTGAAATTTGTAGGATTAGTAGTGTCCAAAGTGTAGCCAAGGCAGTTTTCAAAGATATCTTTTAGAAACTGCGTTTGAAATTTTTCTTCTTTGAAGCTCTTAATGTCGCTAGCTTTTGCCTGATACATTTGCAAATTTGCATAACGCTTTTTAAGCTTTTCTTCGTCTTGATCTTGGGTTAGTAAGAATTTTGGATTAAAGATCGGCATCTTTTCTCTTTAAAATTTTATTTTCTTTGAATTTTATCTTTTTAAATTTTATATCTTCCTTATTAAAAGGAAATAATTAATCAAAATTTATCAAAAAATAACGTTTTTCTTGACAACTATAATAGCTTTTTTGTAAAATCGCGTTCTCTTTACGAAAAGACAAGCGTCTTTGCTCGTACGATCGCTTGATCCTATGCGAGTTATTTTGATGTAAAGAGGTCGCGAGTTTGCGACAAGTTCTTTTTAAAGGAAAACACATGGAAAGAATCAGGTTAAAGCTAAAAGCTTACGACCATAGAGTTCTAGACCGCACTGTTGCAGCAATCGTAGAAGCTGTCAAACGAACAGGTGCCGACGTTCGTGGCCCGGTACCAATGCCTACAAAGATCAAACGCTATACAGTCTTAAAATCTCCACACATCAACAAAGACTCACGTGAGCAGTTTGAGATGAGAATACACGCTCGTATGCTTGACATCGTAGCTGCTACTCCAGAAACTGTAGATAGCCTAACAAAACTCGACTTAGCTCCAGAAGTTAATGTCGAAGTTCGTGCGATGAAATAAGCGGACAAAAGGATAAGAGTATGGAATATATTGTAGAAAAAATAGGCATGAGTAGAACGATTGCCACGAAGAGTACGCCAGTTACACTACTTAAGCTAGTTGAGGCTAAAGTATGTGAGATCGACGAAAACAAACGTGCTATCGTAGCGTATGCCCACACTAAAGCAAACAACAAAGCTATCGCTGGTCAGCAAAAAAAATACAATCTGACAGCAGAATTTAACAAATTTGCTACGCTTGAAGTAGCTAATAGCGAAGTTGGAAACCTAGACTTTACACCATTAAATGAGGCTAAAATTTTAAAAGTTAGTTTTAACTCAAAAGGTAGAGGCTACCAAGGTGTGGTAAAAAGACATGGTTTTGGTGGTGGTCCAAAAAGCCACGGCTCACGTTTCCATAGACGCCATGGTTCAATTGGTAACTGCGAATGGCCAGGTCGTGTTCAACCAGGTATGAAAATGGCAGGACACATGGGTAATGAGAAAGTTACTGTTAAAAACGAGCTAATAAGCTTTGACGCTCAAAATGGCATCGTAGTTGTAAAAGGTTGCGTTCCTGGTCACAATGGTGCAATGGGTAAAATAAGGATTGTAAAATGAGTAAAATTCACGTATTAAACGATAAATTTGAAAATTCAGGCGAGTTAGAGCTTCCTGCAAGCTACGCTGAAGTAAATCCGCACAACCTATATCTTTATGTAAAATCTTACCTTGCTGGTATAAGAGCAAATACGGCTCATACTAAAAGTCGTGCTTTTGTAAGCGGTGGTGGTAAAAAACCATGGAGACAAAAAGGACGTGGTGGTGCAAGAGCAGGTTCAACTAGAACTAACGTTTGGGTAGGCGGTGCAGTTGCATTTGGTCCAACAAACGAGAAAAACTATTTTCAAAAAGTCAATAAAAAACAAAAAAGACTAGCTCTTGAATACGCTTTGGCAGTAAAAGCACAAGATGGTAAAATTTTCGCAGTAGATAGCATCTCAATCGAGTCTGGAAAGACAAAAGATGCAGCTAATATCATCAAAAATTTAAAAGTAAAAGATGCGCTTATCGTTAAAGATTTACTAGACGATAAAACGCTACTTGCTTTTAGGAATTTAGCAAACTGCTATGTAGTAGATGCAAATGAGGTGAATGCTTATCTTGTCTCTACATTTAGTTCGGTTATCATTGAAAAAGCTGCACTAAAAACTATAACAAAAGAGGGCTAAAATGGCGGATATAACTGATATCAAAACAATTATTTATACAGAAAAAACTCTAGGCCTTCAAGAACAAGGCGTTGTTGTTATCCAAACTTCACCAAGAGTTACAAAAAACAGCTTAAAAGCGGTTTTACAAGAGTATTTTGGAGTAACGCCTGTTCGCGTAAATTCACTTAGAATTAGCGGCAAGGTTAAGCGTTTTAGAGGAAGAGCAGGCCAACGTGACGAGATAAAGAAATTCTATGTTAAGTTACCTGAAGGCGTAAGCCTAGAAAATACGGAGGCGTAAGATGGCTATAAAATCATATAAACCATATACACCTAGTCGTAGATATATGACTGGACTAAGCTCTGAAGATATAACAGCTAAACCAAGCGTTAGAAGCTTGCTTGTTAAACTACCTGCAACTGGCGGTAGAAACAACAATGGTCGTATAACTTCAAGACATAAAGAAGCAGGTGCAAAAAAACTTTATCGTATCATCGACTTCAAACGTCGCAAATTTGGTATAGAAGGTAAAGTTGAAGCGATCGAGTACGATCCAAACAGAAACTGCCGTATCGCTCTTATAGCTTATAAAGATGGTGAAAAACGCTATATCATTAGACCAAACGGCCTAAATGTTGGCGATGTTATCGCATCTATCGATGAGGGCTCACTAGATATTAAACCAGGCAATGCTATGAAATTAAGATTTATCCCAGTTGGTACTATCGTTCATAACGTAGAGCTAAAACCTGGCAAAGGCGCTCAGATAGCTCGTTCAGCTGGTGGTTATGCTCAGCTAATGGGTAAAGAAGAGAAGTATGTTATCCTAAGAATGCCAAGTGGCGAGATGAGACAAGTACTAGCTGAGTGTATGGCAAGTATTGGTGTAGTTGGTAACGAAGATTGGGCTAACATCACTATCGGTAAAGCTGGACGTAATCGCTACCGTGGTATCCGCCCACAAACACGTGGTTCTGCTATGAACCCAGTTGATCACCCACACGGTGGTGGTGAAGGTAAGAAAAATTCAGGCCGTCACCCAGTTACTCCATGGGGTAAACCAACTAAAGGTGCTAAGACTCGCCGTAAAAAAGCTAGCGATAAGCTTATAATTTCAAGAAGGAAAGGAAAATAGAGATGGCAAGATCACTCAAAAAAGGTCCTTTCGTAGATGATCATGTAATGAAAAAAGTTATTGCCGCAAAAAATGCAAACGATAACAAACCAATCAAGACTTGGTCAAGACGTAGCACGATTGTACCTGAAATGATTGGACTAACATTTAACGTTCATAATGGCAAGAGCTTTATTCCTGTATATGTTACAGAAAATCATATAGGCTATAAACTTGGCGAATTTGCTCCAACACGCACATTTAAGGGTCACAAAGGCTCAGTGCAAAAGAAAATCGGCAAGTAAGGGGAGATAATATGAGTAAAGCAATTATAAAATTCGTAAGACTTTCTCCTACAAAAGCAAGACTTATAGCAAGAGAAGTTCAAGGCATGAATGCAGAGCTAGCACTTGCAAGCTTACAATTTATGCCAAATCGTGGTGCTAAATTTATAGCAAACGCTATTAGCTCAGCAGTAGCAAATGGCGGATTTGAGCCAGAAGAGGTTGTAGTAACTAGTTGCCGCGTTGATGCTGGTCCTGTATTAAAGAGATTTAGACCTAGAGCAAGAGGAACAGCGAGCAAAATTCGCAAACCTACTTCTCATGTAATGGTAGAAGTATCTAAACCTGAAAAGAAGGAAGCATAATATGGGACAAAAAGTAAATCCAATAGGTCTTAGACTAGGAATTAACCGCAACTGGGAATCTAGATGGTTTCCAACCAAACAGAGTCTTCCTGAAAATATCGGTGAAGATTACAAAATTCGTGCATTTTTAAAGAAAAAACTTTACTATGCAGGAATTAGCCAAATTCTAATCGAAAGAACGGCTAAAAAACTTCGTGTAACCGTAGTTGCAGCTCGTCCTGGTATCATCATCGGCAAAAAAGGTCAAGATGTTGAAAACCTAAAGAACGAAGTTAGCAAACTTATTGGCAAAGAAGTAAATGTAAATATCAAAGAAGAAAGAAAAGCTCAAGCTTCAGCTCAACTTGCTGCTGAAAACGTAGCTATGCAGCTTGAAAAGCGTGTCGCATTTAGACGTGCTATGAAAAAAGTTATCCAAGGTGCTCAAAAATCAGGCGCTAAGGGTATCAAAATTTCAGTTGCTGGTCGTTTAGGTGGTGCTGAGATGGCAAGAACCGAGTGGTATCTAGAAGGTCGCGTTCCGCTTCATACTCTTAGAGCAAAGATAGATTACGGTGTAGCTGAGGCTCATACGACTTATGGAAACATAGGTATTAAAGTATGGATTTTTAAAGGTGAGGTTCTTCAAAAAGGTGTTCAGCCTGAGAAAACTGAAGAAGAGGCGCCTAAGAAAACACGTAGAGCAAGAAGAGGTAAATAATTATGTTGATGCCTAAAAGAACGAAATTTCGTAAGCAAATGAAAGGTCGCAACCGTGGTTATGCGACTCGTGGAGCATCTTTAGCAACTGGCGAATTTGCGCTTAAAGCTGTTGAGGCTGGTAGAATAAATTCTCGCCAAATAGAAGCTGCTCGTCAAGCTCTAACTCGTCACGTAAAAAGACAGGCTAAAATTTGGATTAGGGTTTTCCCTGATAAGCCACTTACTAAAAAACCTCTACAAACTCGTATGGGTAAAGGTAAGGCTGGAGTTGAAGAGTGGGTTATGAATATCAAACCTGGTCGTATAATATTTGAAATGGCTGGTGTTAGCGAAGAGTTGGCTCGTGAAGCTCTAACTTTGGCTTTACACAAACTTCCTTTCAAATCAAAATTTGTAACGCGAGAGAGTGAAAATGAAATATACTGAGTTAAAAGATAAGAGCGTTGCAGAATTAAACGCGTTGCTAAAAGAGAAAAAGGTGCTTTTATTTACTTTAAGACAAAAGCTAAAAACTATGCAGTTAAGCAACCCTAATGAGATTAGTGCTGTTCGCAAAGAGATAGCTCAGATCAACACTGCAATTAGTGCAACAAGACAAGGGGCGTAAAATGGCATTAAAAAGAGAAATTCAAGGTGTTGTTTTACAAAAAGCTGGAGATAAAACAGCTACTATTTTGGTAGAAAGACGCGTTATGCACCCAAGATACCATAAATTTGTAAAACGCTTTAAAAAATATTTAGTTCACGATGAGAAAAATGAGACAAGAGCAGGCGATACAGTTGTTGCGATCGAGTGCAGACCACTTTCAGCTCGCAAGAATTTTCGCTTAAAAGCTGTATTGGCAAAGGGAGTTGAGTAATGATTCAAAGTTTTACAAGACTTGCAGTTGCTGATAACAGCGGCGCAAAAGAGTTAATGTGTATAAAAGTTCTTGGCGGCAGCAAAAGAAGATACGCTACACTTGGCGATATCATAGTTTGCTCTGTTAAAAAAGCTCTTCCAAACGGTAAGATTAAAAAAGGACAGGTTGTAAAAGCTGTTGTTGTAAGAACTAAAAAAGAGGTTCAAAGAGATAATGGTTCGCTAATCCGCTTTGATGAGAACGCAGCTGTTATACTTGATAGCAAAAAAGAGCCAGTCGGCACTCGTATTTTTGGACCAGTTGGACGTGAAGTTAGATATGCTAACTTTATGAAGATTGTTTCGCTAGCTCCGGAGGTTTTATAATGGCTAATGTAAAATTTAAAGTCAAAAAAGGCGATACTGTTAAGATCATCGCTGGTGACGATAAAGGCAAAACTGGTAAAATTTTAGCAGTTCTTGCAAAAAAAGGTCAGGTTATAGTTGAGGGATGCAAAGTAGCTAAAAAAGCTATCAAACCAAGCGAAAAAACTCCAAATGGTGGTCACGTAAATAAAGAGATGCCAATTGATATATCAAACGTCGCGAAAGTTGAAGGATAAGAGATATGAGTAGATTAAAAGATAAATTTAACGAAACTATCAAGCCAGCTCTCGTAAAAGAATTTGACATCAAAAATCCAATGCTTATCCCTGCGCTCGAGAAAATCGTGATCAGTGTAGGTGCTGGAGACTCTGCGAAAGATCAGAAAGTGCTTCAAAATATGGCTGATACCATTTCACTTATCGCTGGACAAAAAGCGGTTATCACTGATGCTAAAAAATCAGTTGCTGGCTTTAAAGTTCGCGAAGGTTTCCCTGTTGGTATCAAAGTAACTTTGAGAAAAGAGCAAATGTATGCTTTCTTAGATAAGCTAATCAGCGTTGCTCTTCCAAGAGTTAAAGACTTCCGCGGTCTTCCAAAAAATGGCTTTGACGGACGTGGAAACTATAA
The DNA here is from genome assembly GCF_902460705.1 of Campylobacter concisus. Lineage (GTDB taxonomy): Bacteria > Campylobacterota > Campylobacteria > Campylobacterales > Campylobacteraceae > Campylobacter_A > Campylobacter_A concisus_Z. Next base: position 50,788 of record NZ_CABPUP010000005.1, read on the forward strand.
CTTCGGTCTTAGTGAGCAGCTAATGTTTCCAGAGGTTGAGTATGATAAAATTTTACGAACTCATGGTATGAATATTACGATTGCTACTACGGCTAAAAATGATAAAGAGGCATTCAAATTGCTAGAGCTATTTGGTGTGCCGTTTGCAAAAGGAAAGTAAAATGGCAAAGAAATCAATGATAGCAAAAGCTGCACGCAAGCCAAAATTTGCGGTTCGCGGCTATACTAGATGCCAAATTTGCGGTCGTCCGCACTCTGTTTATAAAGATTTTGGAATTTGCCGTGTTTGCCTAAGAAAAATGGCTAACGAAGGCCTAATACCTGGTCTTAAAAAAGCAAGTTGGTAAGGAAGAGAAATGTTGAACGATTTAATATCAGATGGGTTAACACGCATTAGAAATGCAAGTATGAGAAAGCTTGAAACTGCGAAATTGCTTCATTCTAAGGTTGTTGAGGCTACTCTTTCTATCCTTGCAGCAAAAGGCTATGTAGAGAGCTACAACGTTATTGAAGAAGGTAACAAGAAATTTATAAACGTAGTTTTAAAGTATGATGAGTACGGCAGAAGCGTTATAAACGAGCTTAAAAGGGTTTCAAAACCTGGTCGCCGTGTTTATCAAGGCAAAGACGACATTAAGCGTTTTAAGAATGGTTACGGAACAGTTATCGTTAGCACAAGCAAAGGCGTCATGAGTGGTATTGAAGCAAGTAAAGCTGGCGTTGGCGGCGAGGTTCTTTGTACGGTTTGGTAATAAACTGCATTAAACGCTATTTAACCTTATGATTTTAAGGTTAAATTTTTTAGCTTGGTAAAATTTTAGATTTTGCCAAAGCTAAATTTAGAAATTCAAATGAAGGTTTCGTCAAATTTGACGATAAAATTTACGGCATTGTGGTGTTTATTCGTAAATGTAGGAACACCCTAGACAAGTAAAGGAAAAAAATGTCACGTATTGGAAAACAGCCTATCGCTATCCCAAGTGGTGTAGATGTTAGTGTTGAAAATAATGTCCTAAAATTTAAAAAGGGCAATCATATAAAAGAGCTTGACACAAAAGGTCACGTTGATGTCAAGGTAGAAAATGGCCATATAGTTTTTGCTCCAAAAGGCGAAGATCGCCAAAGTAGAGCTTACTGGGGAACATATAGAGCACTTGCTAACAACATCGTAACTGGTATCACTGCGGGATTTACTCGCCAGCTTGAGATCAACGGCGTTGGTTACAAAGCAGCTGCAAAAGGTAAAATTTTAGAGCTTTCTCTTGGTTTTTCACACCTTATCAACTATGAGCTACCAGCAGGCGTTGAAGCTAGTGTTGAGAAAAACGTTATTACTATCAAAGGCGATGACAAACAAGTAGTAGGACAAGTGGCTGCTCAAGTTAGAGGATTTAGACCACCTGAGCCATATAAAGGCAAGGGCGTTAAATATCTAGAAGAACGTATCATCCGCAAAGCGGGCAAGACATCTAAGAAATAAGGGGCGGTAAATGACAGCAAAAGTACTAAAAAGAAAAATCGCTCTTAGAATTAAGAGAAAAAGAAGAATCAGAGGTAAAATTTCTGGTGTTGCAACTTGCCCAAGAGTTTCTATTTTCAAATCAAATAGAACTCTTTATGTTCAAGCGATTGACGACGTTACAGCTACTACACTAGCTGCGGTTGATGGTAGAAAAATAGGCATAAAAGCAAACAAAGAAGGTGCGGTCACTTTAGCTAAAGAATTTGCTAAGGCTTTAAAAGCTAAGAAGATAGATGTTGCAGTTTTTGATAGAAATGGTTATTTGTATCATGGCGTTATCGCAGCATTTGCTGAAGCTTTAAGAGAAAATGGCATCAAGCTATAACCCAAAGGAAAATCGATGGAAAAATATAATAGAGAAGAATTTGAAGAAGTAATCGTCGATATCGGTCGGGTTACAAAGGTTGTTAAAGGTGGTCGTAGATTTAGATTTACAGCTTTAGTTGTTGTTGGTAATAGGAATGGTTTAGTTGGCTTTGGTTATGGTAAAGCTAAAGAGGTACCAGATGCGATGAGAAAAGCGATTGACGACGCATTTAAAAATATTATCCACGTTAAGATCAAAGGCACAACTATCCCTCACGATGTAGAGGTAAAATACAACGCAAGTAGAATGCTGCTTCGCCCAGCTAGCGAGGGTACTGGTGTTATCGCTGGTGGTAGTGCACGTCCTATTATCGAGCTTGCAGGTATTAAGGATATCCTTACTAAATCACTTGGCTCAAACAACTCAGCAAACGTCGTTCGTGCTACTATAAAAGCACTTAGTTTGTTAAAAAGCTAAGAGAAAGGAGTTAAGATGGCATTAGAAAAATTAACACCTGCTGCAGGTTCAACTCATGCAACCAAAAGAATAGGTCGTGGTCAAGGTAGCGGCAATGGCAAAACTGCTGGCAAAGGTAACAAAGGTCAAAGAGCAAGAAAAGGCTACAATGAGAAAAGAGGTTTTGAGGGCGGACAGCAACCACTTCAAAGACGTCTTCCAAAGGTAGGCTTTACTTCTAAATTTGAAAAACCTTATGTTATCAATGTTGAGAAGATCACAGCTATAAAAGAGCTTGCTGAAATTTCAATAGCAACAATAGCTAGCGTTCATAAAATTTCAAAGAGCGTTACTAAGATAAAACTAATCGGTGCAAGTGCAAAAGCTCTTGCTTCTAAGGTTAAAGACGAGAACGTTAGCGTTAGCGGAACAAAATAATGGATAAAACACTGACCAACAAGATTTTAATCACGTTGGCATTTTTATTCGCATACAGGATACTGGCTTATGTGCCAGTTCCTGGTGTTAATGTCGACGTAATTAAAGAATTTTTCAATTCAAACAATAGCAACGCCTTGGGTCTATTTAATATGTTTAGTGGTAAAGCTGCTGAGCGTTTAAGTATCATATCTCTAGGTATCATGCCTTACATCACGGCTTCGATTATTATGGAGCTTCTAGCAGCGACATTTCCAAAGTTAGGTCAGATGAAAAAAGAGCGCGACGGTATGCAAAAATATATGCAAATTATACGTTATGCAACTATCGTTATCACTCTTGTGCAATCAATCGGTGTTTCTATTGGACTTCAAAGCTTAAGCGGACGCGGTGGCGAACAAGCTATCATGATAGATATAAATTTATTTATCGCGATATCTGCTGTATCTATGCTAACTGGAACTATGCTGCTTATGTGGATAGGTGAGCAAATAACACAGCGTGGTATAGGCAATGGTATAAGTCTTATCATCTTTGCTGGTATCGTCTCTGGCATACCTAGTGCGATCGGTGGAACTGTAAATTTGGTAAATACTTCTGAGATGAATTTCCTAACAGTTATCGCTATTTTGGTGATTATCTTAGCTACTATTGGTGCTATTATATTTGTCGAGATGGGCGAAAGACGTATCCCTATTTCTTACTCAAGAAAAGTGATAATGGAAAATCAAAACAAACGTATAATGAACTATATACCGATCAAAGTAAATTTAAGTGGCGTTATCCCACCGATATTTGCTAGTGCGATTTTGATGTTTCCTAGTACTATTTTACAAGCTAGTACAAATCCGATCATCCAAGCTATCAACGACTTTTTAAGTCCAAATGGCTATATGTTTAACTTTTTAACATTTTTATTTATCATCTTCTTTGCGTTTTTCTACGCATCAATCGTGTTTAACACAAAAGATATAAGTGAAAATTTAAAGAAACAAGGCGGATTTATCCCAGGCGTTAGACCAGGTGAGAGTACAGCTAGCTATCTAAATGAAGTAGCTGGCAGGCTAACTTTAGGTGGAGCTTTGTACTTGGGTATCATTTCAACGCTGCCTTGGGTACTTGTAAAGACTATGGGCGTACCATTTTATTTTGGTGGTACATCAGTTCTTATCGTGGTTTCAGTAGCACTTGATACGATGAGACGTATAGAAGCTCAGTCTTATACAAACAAATACCAAACTCTAAGTGCAGTAGGTCTGTAAAATGGCTATCACGCTAAAAAGACCAGCTGAGATAGAGAAAATGAGAGCGGCGAACAAGATCGTCGCTCGAACTCTTGATCACGTTTCTACGATCATAAAACCTGGAATTTCCCTTCTTGAGATAGATAAAATTTGCGAAGATATGATAAGGGCCGCTGGAGCAAAGCCTGCTTTTAAAGGGCTTTATGGCTTTCCAAATGCAGCTTGCATAAGCGTCAATGAAGTGGTAATCCACGGAATTCCAAATGAGTACAAGCTAAAAGAGGGCGATATCGTTAGTGTAGATATTGGTTCAAATTTAGATGGTTATTTTGGTGATTCGGCTAGGACATTTGGAGTTGGTAAAATTTCAAAAGAAGACGAAGCTTTGATCGCTTGCTCAAAAGACGCACTATATTTTGCGATTGATTTCATAAGAGCTGGTATGCATTTTAAAGAAATTTGCTACGAGCTTGAGAAATTTATACTAGACAGAGGCTATGTACCTTTACGTGGGTATTGTGGTCACGGCATAGGCAAAAGGCCACACGAAGAGCCAGAAATTCCAAACTATCTTGAGGGGCATAATCCAAAAGCCGGACCAAAGATAAAAGAGGGAATGGTTTTTTGTATAGAGCCGATGATCTGCCAAAAAGACGGCACGCCAGTTTTGGGAAGTGATAACTGGAAAGTAACCTCAAAAGATGGTTTGAGAACTAGCCATTATGAGCATTGCATGGCTATAGTTAATGGCAAAGCTGAAATTTTAAGCCAAGCGTAAAATTTATAGCAAAAATTTAAAGAAAGGAGAGTTTGTGGCAAAAGATGATGTCATTGAGATTGATGGAAATGTTGTTGAAGCACTGCCAAATGCAACTTTTAAAGTTGAGCTTGACAACAAACATATAATTTTATGTCATATCGCTGGAAAAATGAGAATGCATTATATAAAGATAATGCCTGGCGACCGCGTAAAAGTAGAACTTACGCCATATAGCCTAGATAAAGGCAGGATCACTTATAGATATAAGTAAATTTAGCCTCTTGGCAAAAATATGCTAAGTAAATTTAAAGCTGGTTTTGGATAAAATCCAAGCTTTGCGAAAAGCTGTATGAAGAATTATTTTCAAAGTTCCCCACTTATTTTGAAAATAGTTGGTCTAAATTTTTTCTTTAGACCTGATGCAGCCCCTAAAAAAGTGGAATAAATTTTTAGGAGACTAAAATGAAAGTTCGTCCTTCTGTAAAGAAGATGTGTGACAAATGTAAAATTGTCAAACGTAGTGGCATAATTCGTGTTATCTGCGAAAATCCAAAACATAAACAAAGACAAGGATAAGGCATGGCACGTATTGCAGGTGTAGATTTACCAAACAAAAAGAGAATAGAGTATGGTTTGACTTATATCTATGGTATAGGTCTTTATAAATCTCGTCAAATCCTTGATGCAGCTGGAATTTCTTACGACAAGAGAGTTTATGAGCTTAGTGAAGATGAAGCGGCGGCTATCCGTAAAGAAATTCAAGAGCATCATATCGTTGAGGGTGATTTGAGAAAACAAGTTGCTATGGATATCAAAGCTCTTATGGATCTTGGAAGTTATAGAGGTCTTCGCCACAGAAAAGGTCTTCCTGTTCGTGGTCAAAAGACTAAAACTAATGCTAGAACCAGAAAAGGCAGACGTAAAACTGTCGGTGCAGCTACTAAGTAAGGCAAGGGTTAAAGGATAATAAATGGCGAAAAGAAAAATTGTTAAGAAAAAAGTAGTTAGAAAAAGCATAGCCAAAGGTATCGTTTATATCAGTGCAACATTTAACAATACTATGGTAACTGTAACTGATGAAATGGGAAATGCTATTGCATGGAGTAGTGCAGGTGGCTTAGGCTTTAAAGGTAGTAAAAAATCAACTCCTTATGCAGCTCAACAAGCAGTTGAAGATGCTCTAAATAAAGCAAAAGAGCATGGCATAAAAGAAGTTGGTATTAAGGTTCAAGGTCCAGGTAGCGGACGTGAAACGGCTGTTAAAAGTGTAGGAACTGTTGAAGGAATTAAAGTATCTTTCTTTAAAGACATTACACCTTTACCACACAATGGTTGTAGACCGCCAAAACGCCGCCGCGTATAATTAGAGAAAAATAGGAGAAATTATTATGGCTAGATATACAGGACCTGTTGAAAAATTAGAAAGACGTCTTGGTGTGTCTCTTGCGTTAAAAGGCGAAAGAAGACTTGCTGGTAAAAGTGCTTTTGAAAAAAGACCTTATGCGCCAGGGCAACATGGACAAAGAAGAGCAAAAATAAGCGAATATGGCTTACAACTTCGCGAGAAGCAAAAAGCTAAATTTATGTATGGTGTTTCTGAGAAACAATTTAGAAGATTATTTCAAGAAGCAGCACGCCGCGAAGGCAATACTGGTGCTCTTTTAGTCCAACTACTAGAGCAAAGATTAGATAATGTTGTTTATAGAATGGGCTTTGCAACAACTCGTCGTTTTGCTCGTCAGCTAGTAACCCATGGACATATTTTAGTAAATGGCAAAAGAGTAGATATACCATCTTATAGAGTTGAACCTGGCGCAAAAGTAGAGATTGTCGAAAAATCTAAAAACAATCCACAAATTGTTCGTGCGATAGATCTTACAGCGCAAACTGGTATTGTTGCTTGGGTAGATGTTGAAAAAGAGAAAAAATTTGGAATTTTCACTAGAAATCCAGAAAGAGAAGAGGTTATCATTCCTGTTGAGGAAAGATTTATAGTAGAGCTTTATTCAAAATAATAGAGGGTATAAAGATGAGAAAGATTACTACATCAGCTTATATGCCAACTGAAATTGAAGTTAAAAGTGTTAGCGAAAATGTTGCTAACATTACAGCATATCCTTTTGAGGCAGGTTATGCTGTTACCTTGGCTCACCCATTGCGTCGTCTTCTTTACACAAGCACGGTAGGTTTTGCTCCTATTGGTGTAAAGATAAAAGGCGTTAGCCATGAATTTGATAGTATGCGTGGTATGCTAGAAGACGTAGCTTTTTTTATTATAAATTTGAAAAAGATCAGATTTAAATTAAAAAGCACCAGTGAGCGCGAAGTTATAGAGTATAGCTTTAAAGGACCAAAAGAGATAACCGGGGCTGATCTAAATAATGATCTAGTTGAGATCGTTAACCCAGATGCATACCTTGCTACAATAAATGAAGATGCTGAGTTAAATTTTTCAGTTATCATTCAAAAAGGTATCGGATATGTGCCTAGTGAAGAGATTAGAGAAGAGATCGAAGATGACTATATCGCACTTGATGCTTTCTTTACACCTGTTAAAAAAGCAGTTTACGATATACAAAATGTCTTGGTTGAGGATGATCCAGACTATGAAAAGATTGTATTTACTATAACAACTGATGGTCAAGTTAGTCCGATAGAGGCTTTTAAAAATTGTTTAGAAGCTATGTATCAACAAATGTCAGTATTTAAAGGAATTTTAGATATTGATGTTAGTACTCCAGTTGCTAGCTCAACTGCAGGTGGCGAGTTTTCAAAGTTACTTTCTAGTGTAGAAGATCTAAATTTAAGCGCTAGAAGTTTCAACTGCCTTGACAAAGCTGATATTAGATTTATCGGCGAGCTTGCATTAATGGACGAAAATGAGCTTAAAGAGCTTAAAAATTTAGGTAAAAAATCTCTTGAAGAGATTAAAGCGGTTATGGAAGAGATAGGCTATCCAGTTGGTGCCGATGTATTAAAAGATGGCAAAGAGCAACTAAGAAAGAAAATAACCGAGCTTAAAGCACAAATGAGTGTAAAAGAATAAAAGGACAATAGATGAGACATAAACACGGATATCGCAAACTTGGTAGAACGTCATCTCATAGATCTGCATTGCTTAAAAATTTGGCGATAGCTATCATCAAAAGTGAAAAGATAGAGACGACTTTACCAAAAGCAAAAGAGCTTAGAAGCTATGTTGAAAAGCTAATCACAAGAGCTAGAAAAGGTGACTCTAACGCTCACAGAGCAGTATTTGCTTCTTTACAAGATAAAGAAACAACAAATAAATTAGTTACTGAAGTAGCTCCAAAATTTAAAGAGCGCAATGGTGGCTATACAAGAATCATCAAGACTCGTGTTCGCAGAGGCGACGCAGCAGAGATGGCTTATATAGAGCTAGTAGCTGAGTAATTATTAGAGAGCTTCGGCTCTCTTTTTTTAATTTTTTATATCAAATCTCCCACTTTTAAAATAAATCCTTCTTTTCAAAAGCTTTCTCAAACTATAAATTTCTTTAATTATCTACCAAAATTATTAACCAAAAACCATAAAATTTCATAGTTAAAAGTTGTAAATTTTCTAATCTAAAATCATACATTTTAAATTTTTACCTTTGAACTCTATGCTAAAATTTTATTTTATAAAGACGATATTTGTTTCAAATATCTTATAAATTTCAAAGGATTTGAGATGATAGGTAGCGTAAATGGAGTTGGCACAAATTTTTATGTTGGCTCGCAAAGTAGTAGAGCACAAGAGCTTGACACTAATAACTCTAAATCCAATATAGACAAAAATTCTTTAAATGATTTATCTAGCAGTTTGGTTAATGAGCAAAAAAGTCATACCGATACTAGAGGTGAGCCAATAAATTTAAATGAAACAAATACGATAAAATTTCAAAAAAATAGCGAGAATCTAACATTTGCTAGCAATTTCTCGCTATCAGGCATAGCTGCTAATGGTAAGATAAGCATCTGGGGCAAGCTCATGGGATATGACAAACAAGTCAGCCAAGATGAGATAAATGATCTCAAAAATTTTATCAACCAGACCAAAGCACTTGGTTTTGGCAGAGCTCACGAAGAGATCATAGGATATTATCCAACAGATGTTGATCTCTTTGCAAAAGAGTATACATCAAAACTTGATAACACACTTCTTGGGCTTGGTCACAAGAGCCACGTGGAAGGGTTTGAGATACTCGATAAGGACCTAAGCATAGATAAGTTTAAAGATAAGTGGATTGATTATGCGCTTAGGCAGTATCTTGGTGAAAGAGTCGGTGTAGAAAGCATTACGATAGGCAAAAAGGCTATCTCAATGCTAACTAGCACTAATAAGCCGCCAATCGAGTACCAGACGCTACAAAATATAAATTTCACTGACGAAGAGAGTAGACAGAGATTTCTTACACTTATGAAAGCTGGCATGAAGAGTGGGGCGGATTTTAAAGAGGTGGTAGAGGGCGTGCTCTCGCTTTATAATGTGCAAAATACGGACAAACTCGATGGCAACAAAGTCTATGCTTCAGTGATCGGACGAAGTGAGAAACTGGCTACTTACGACATCAACAAAGATGAGAAATTTGCCTATCTTAAGGAGCTAATGCAACTTGAGAAAAATGGAGTTGATATACTAAAGCTAATGGAAAAAGTGGAGCAAAAACAGAAATTAGATATAAAAGTGTAGGCTAAGTTTAGCTTTTTGTACCGCCTATCTTTTATGATTTTAGTCATAATAGGCTCTTTTTACTTGGTTTAAATTTTTAAATGATAGAATCTTGATTTCTATTATTAAAATTACGGAGAACTCGTGAGAAAGCTACTTTGGCTAAATCCCGTTGTAAAAAATATGTATGACCTCTCTGCGTTAAAAGAGCTCTTGCAAAATAAGGGCTTTAACATAGTAGAGTGCGAAAAAGATCATGTTCGTGATGTCAAAAATTCATATAAAAATTTATGCTCTAAAGGCATGGTTTTAGACAGTCGCTGTCCAAGAGCTGTAAATTTTATTAGATCAAATTTTAAAGAATTTTCAAACGATATTTCAAGCTTAAATCCCATTTTAATAGAAAGCGCCATTGAACTTAGCTCGAAGCTAAAAGAAGATGAGTGGCTTTATATAACAACGCCTTGTGAGGACTTGGCTGAGCTTGGAAATTCTTTAAAATTAGATCAAACTACATTTTTAACATGGAAAAAATTTAAAGAGCTAAACGACATAAATTTACAAATAAGTAAAATAGAATCAAGTCCGATCCCACCTGGATTTTTTGAAAATTTAGGCATAAAAACACTAAGCTTATGCAGCAAAGAAAAGATACAAAACGCATTTTCATATAAATTTAGCAAGCTTAAAAACTATCAGATCATCGAGCTTTTATACTGTGAAAATGGCTGTCACAATGGAGATGGGCTGTGATAGAAATTTTTAAAAAGAGCGTTTTGATCCTAGTGATCTTTGCCCTCTGGCAGGTCGTTTGCGAACTAAAAATTTTTACGCCCTATATCTTGCCAAGTCCTATTACGACACTTAAAACAATGTTTGACATGAGCTTAAGTGGCGAGCTAATAACGCATGTGATGATTAGCTTTAAGCGTATATTTGTTGGCTATGCTTTTGCTTTTGTTTTGGCATTTGCTTTTGGCGGAGTGGCGGCGCTATTTCCAAAAGCTAGCATTTATTACGAGTGGATACTAGAGTTTTTTAGAAATGTTCCACCACTTAGCCTTATTGCTATTTTAGTGCTTTGGTTTGGTATAAACGAAACACCAAAAATTATTATTATCATCCTAGCATCGTTTTTTCCAATGTTTCTAAGCATTTCAAAAGGGCTAACTAGCTGCGATGTGAAGCTTATTGAGGTTGGTAAAATTTTTTGTTTTAGTAAATTTGAAATTTTTTACAAAATCATCCTAAAAAATGCCATAAAGGATATTTTTGTAGGTATGCGCATAGGTTTTGGCTACGCTATGCGAGCGATTGTGGGAGCGGAGATGATCGCAGCTTCTAGTGGGCTAGGCTATCTCATACTAGATGCGGAGGAGCTTTCACGCGCAGATAGGATATTTGTTGGCATTTTTACGATTGGAATTTGTGGTGTGCTCATAGATAGGATATTTTTATTTTTGATATCTAAATTTAGCCTTTTGCGAAGCGAAAAATGATAGAAATTTTAAATTTATCAAAGCATTTTTTTATTAATGGCAAGCGTATCGACGTTTTAAAAGAGCTAGATTTAAGTATAAAAAAGGATAAGATCACCGTTATACTTGGTAGAAGTGGTTGCGGTAAAACGACTCTTTTAAGGCTTATTGCTGGACTTGAGGGTGTAAGTCTAGGCGAGATAAAATTTAAAGAGCAAGCAAAGATCGGTTTTGTATTTCAAGAGCCTAGGCTTATGCCTTTTTTAAATGTCTATGAAAATATTGTATTTGCGCTTAAAAAGCATGAGATAGACGAGGTAAAGATAGATAGGCTCATATCGATGATAGGGCTTAATGAGTTTAAATTCGCCGCTATTTCGCAGCTATCTGGCGGTATGAGCTCGCGTGTTTCTCTTGCTAGAGTGCTTGCATACGAAGCAAATTTGATCCTTATGGATGAGCCATTTGCAGCACTTGATGCTTTTACGAGAGCCAGCATGCAGGCTGAAATTTTAAAGCTTCAAGCTGGTAAAACCATCATTTTTGTCACTCACAATGTCGATGAAGCCCTATATTTAGCAGATGAGATCATTTTGCTTGAAAAAGGCGGGATGAAATCAAGCTATGACCTGTCAAATCTAGCTAAGCCAAGAGATTTGCTTTGCGATGAGCTAATAAACTTAAAGCGTAAAATTTTGAGCGAAATTTAGCATTTTATAAAATGATAATTAAAACCAAAACGAAGCAAAAAGTTATATAATTTGGAAAAATTTTTAAAGGAGCAAATATGAGAAAGTTTTTTAAGATTTTGTGTGCAGCCTCTTTGCTTTGTCTAGTCGCAAACGCAAGTGAGCTAGATAAGATCGGTATGACCTATGTCAAATCGCCGCTAAATGTCCCCTCAATCGTCGATAAATTTAAAGGCTTTTATGCTAAATCTTTTGGCATGCCAGTCGAGTACTCTGAGATAACATCAGGTGCAAAGCAGACTCAAGCTCTAGCTTCAAATTCGCTCCAGTTTCTAAACTGCGTGGGCGGAACTTCAGTCATACTTGCTGCAGCGAACAAAGCTGACATAAAGATCATAAGTGCATATTCAAGAGCACCTGAAGCTTTTGCGATATTTGCTAAAGATAAAGGCATAAAAACCGCTAAAGACTTAAAAGGTAAAAAAATAGCAGGCCCAAAAGGCACGATATTAAATGAGCTTTTGGTTAGGTATCTTGCTCTTGGTGGACTTGGCATAAATGACGTAGAGTTCGTTTCTATGGGCATCCCAGCTGCACAAGCTGCACTTGAAAATGGCAGTGTCAATGCAGCACTTCTTGCTGGACCAGCTGCTTATAATGCTAAAAAATCAGGACTTAGTGTCGTAACAACAGGCAAGGGCGTCATCACTCCAGTCATCGTCACTGCCACAAGCGGAGAATTTTACAAAAAGCATAAAGATCTAGTTGAAAAATTTAAAAAGGCCCAAGATGAAATTTTGGCTTTTATGAAAGCAAATGAGGAAGAGGCATTAAAATTTACAGCTGAAGAGACCGGGCTTAGCATAGAGGCGGTAAAGAGTATGTATCCGCAGTATGACTTTAGTCCAAAGATCACGCCTGAAGATATAAAGGCACTTGAGGCTACGCAAGAATTTATGCTTGAGAGCAAGATGATCGAGCAAAAAGTAGATATAAAATCACTTCTAATAGATTAAACAAAAAGGGCAAATTTGCCCTTTTATCCTAAAACTTAATAATCAAAAATTAACTAAATTTTAGTTCACGTATTTAAAAATAAAAGCTGATTAGGCGCATTAGAATAGTTTAAATTATAAAGCAAAATTAGCGCTAAGCAAAAATATAGCCATTATTTTTTGCATTTTTATTTTGCTATAATAGCCCAAAAATTTAATAGGAAAAAATATGATCCCATTTAGCGATGAAGAACTTTTAAAACCAGTCAGTGCGAGTTTGCAAAAGGTATTACCGATGCTTGAAAATGATGGTGGTGGTATGGAGCTACTTGGCATAAAAAACGGCAAAATTTATGTAAGACTTACAGGACATTGTCATGGATGTGCAGCTAGCACAACTACACTAAAATATGGACTTGAAAGACAACTTCGTATGGATATTCACCCAGAGCTTGAGGTCGTAAATATCCCGATCGGCGAGGAATTTGACATTGATAGATTATAAAAAAACAGGCATTAAATACTTCAAACGTTCTAAATTTAAAGAAGCGATCTTTTACTTCTCTCTAGCTTACGAAAAGACACAGGATAAAAATTTACTATTTTTGATACAAATTTGCTCCCTTGGCGAGAAAAATGCAGAGGAAGCAAAACTTTTATTTGACTATTTTATGGATAAACTAAGAGCTGGCGAAGATGATGAAGGAATGGATGAAATTTTAAAAATTTTAGAATCAAGATTGGCTAGCGATGAGTATTTTGAAGAGCAAGATGCTATCAGCTACGAGGACTTTAAAAAGGCTGTTTATAAGGACGGGAGCTTCAAAAAGGTCTTTGAAAATATCATGTTCTCAACCAAGGTCATGATCTCAAACAAAGATGATTTTTTAGAATTTTTGGGAAATTTGATAAAAAATGACTTTATCGATATGAGCATGAACTACCTTGAGAGTGCGGCGGTGATGTTTGGCGGCGACGAGCGTATAGATCAGCTTTTTAAAGAGATACAAAAAAGACAAAACAATGAAAATATCAGTAGAAAATAGCTTCATAACAGATGACTCAAACGAGTGCGAAAATGGCTCATTTTTTGTGCAAACTGCTGCAAACGCAAAATTTGCAGAGGCAGCGGTAAAAAATGGCGCAAAGATAATCAGCCTTGAAGAGTGTAAAAAGCTTTTAAAAATCGATGAAAGCTTAAAGATAGTTGGCATCACAGGTACAAATGGCAAGACCACAACAGCTGCTGCTATCTATGAGACTTTGCGAAATTTAGGCAAAAAATGCGGCCTAAGTGGCACAAGAGGGGCGTTTATAGAGGGCAAGCAAATAGATGACAAGGCGCTTACGACAAGTGCTATTTTAAAGACGCTCTCATATCTAAAAGCAGCTAGTGAGCAGGGCTGTGAGTACTTTGTGATGGAGGTTAGCTCACACGCGATAGCTCAAAAGCGCATAGAGAGCTTGAAATTTGCTCTAAAAATTTTTACAAATTTGACTCAAGACCACCTCGACTACCACAAGAGCATGGAGGAGTACGCTAGGGTAAAGTCGAGCTTTTTTGACGATGATGGCATGAAGCTTATAAATGCTGATGATAATGGCATTAAATTTAATCCAAAAAATGCTTATACGTATTCGCTTAAAAAACCAGCCAGCTTTGCGCCGATAGTTTATGGGCTAAAAGACGGCATAGACGCAGTTATCAAGACACCAAATGGCGATGTGGAGATAGACTCAAGCCTTCAAGGCGAGTTTAATCTTTATAACCTAATCGCAGCCCTTGGCGCCGTTTGCCTGCTAGAGCGCCCAGAGGCGACCGCGCTTTCAAAGGCGATAAGCAAATTTAAAGGGGTTAGCGGTAGGATGGAAGTTGTAAGCACCGATCCGCTAGTCATCGTGGACTTTGCCCATACGCCTGATGGTATAGAAAAGGTGCTAAACTCGCTTAGACATCTAAATTTGATAGCTGTCTTTGGCGCAGGCGGCGACAGAGATAGGACAAAGCGCCCAAAAATGGGAGCAATAGCCCAAAAATACGCAAGAATTTGCATCGTCACAAGTGACAATCCAAGAAGCGAAGAGCCAGAGAGCATAATCGATGAAATTTGCGCTGGTATGAGTCAAAATGAAAATTTGATACGAAATGCCAACCGCAAAGAGGCGATCGCACTGGCCATTAGCAAGCTTGAGTCTGGCTGGGCGCTTGTCGTACTTGGCAAAGGCGACGAGCCACATCAGGAGATAAAGGGTGTCAAGCACCCATTTAGCGACAAAGAAGTTGTAATTGAGCTTTTAAAGAGGTAAAAATGAATATAGAAATTTTAGCTAGCAAGATCCATAGAGCCGTCGTAACAGACGCAAATTTAAACTATGTTGGCTCAATAAGCATAGGCGAGGAGCTAATGAAGGCTGCAAATTTGATAGAAAATCAAAAGGTAGAAATTTTAGACGTAAATAACGGCGAGAGATTTGCCACCTATGTGATAAAAGGCAAAAAGGGCGAAATTTGCCTAAACGGCGCAGCTGCTAGAAAGGTTTGCGTGGGCGACGTGGTCATAATCGTGGCATACGCTAGTATGAAATTTAAAAAGGCTAAGAAATTTAAGCCAACCATCGTGCATGTAAATAACAAAAACGAGATCATAAAGGAGTAGACGGATGTTTGAGGGATTTGACTTTTCAAAGATGGGGCAGATGCTTGAGGATGTGCAAAGACAGGCCAAGCAGATAGAAGAAGAGAGCAAAAATAAAGAATTTGGAGCAAAAAGCGGCGGCGGACTAGTGAGCGTGAGGGCAAACGGCAGTGGCGAGATACTTGATATCAGCATAGATGATAGCTTGCTTGAAGATAAAGAGAGCATGCAAATTTTACTAATAAGTGCCGTAAATGACGTGCTAAAATCTGTTGAAGCTGATAAGAAAAACACCGCTTCAAGGATGCTTGGTGGCCTTGCTTCGATGGGGATAAAATGAGACTAGATCATAAATTTACCCTTGCTTTTTTGCTAACAGCACTTTGCCTAAGTGCCGATCCTAGACCTACGCAAGAGGACTTTAACGCCTGCTTTGAAAAAAATAAAAACTCAATCGTCTCAGTAAATAAACATTTTGGTGTAGCTATCACTAAAAATTTGATCGCAGTGCCAAAAAGCGATGGAGCTCCGCTTGGAGAATATGTCAAATTTGACCCATATTTGCAGCTTTTCTTAGTGCGCTCTAGCAAGGAGCTAAGCCCTGTCGTGATGGCTGATGAGACCAACGAGGAGCGCATAAAAAAGAGCACTTGGGTTGGCATCTTAAATGACGCAAACAACACTATCATGGGTCACATCAAGTCTTTAGGGCAAAATTTAGGCGACTTTGACACGCTAAGCTTCGAGTATGACGCGACTGGCGAGATAAACACGCCTTGTTGCAAGATGATAGGTATAGCTGTTGGAGCTGATAAATTTATACCAAACCGCTATTTAAAGCACTTTGTATCTTACGATGACGTCTATTACGGCGATATCGGCGTGAAATTCTTGCAAAAAGAGGATAATTTTTTTGTGGGGCTTGTTGATCCACTGGGCCGTGGCAAGATGATGATGGTTGATGATGAGCTTGTTACGATAAATGGCATCAAACCAAAGAGCTTAAGAGAGCTAAATGAGATGGTGCTTTTTGCTCCAAAGGGCGCAAAACTAGACATCGTCGTGAAGCGTGATAGAGAGCAGCTACTCTTTCAAGTGCCAGTAAGTGGGGATGTGAAATTTAACCAAAGCCTTGATATAGACGCCCCTTCAAGCCTTGATCTGCCAAATTTAAACGTCATGCCAAAGTCGCCTGAGAGCTTGCTTGATGATAAAATTTTGGTTGATTATGGTATCACGGTCGATAAAAATTTAGTCGTTACTAAGGTCGAGCCAAAGTCAAATGCAGAAATTTTTGGCATAAAGATCGGCGATAAAATTTTAGGCTACAACAAAGAGAGTGTGGGTAGCCGCGAGGAGCTTTTAGAAAAGATAAGCGACCTGCAAAATTTCGTGCTTTTATTTACTAGAAACGACTTTCAGTTCTTTGCAAGAGTGCCAAAATGAGCCTACTTGAGGACTTCGTAAAATTTCTAAATGCAAATTTGCCAAAGGCGCCTAGTTTTCACCCTTACTACGAGGAGGCGCTTGGTGTTATGCTAAAGGCTGGAGGCAAGCACTTTAGGGCGCTTTTGCTTCTTGGTGTGGTCGAAAATGTGGATAAAAGCCTCACACAAAAGGCCATGAGAGTGGCTTTGGGGCTTGAGATGATGCATACATACTCGCTCATCCACGATGATCTGCCTTCGATGGATAACGCAAGCCTAAGACGCGGCACGCCAACGCTTCACGTAACATACGACGAAACGACTGCGATACTTGCAGGAGACGCTCTAAATACGCATGCTTTTTATGAAATTTCACGTGCTGATCTGCCAGCGCAAACACGCATAAAATGCGTGGAAATTTTAAGCGAGAATGCTGGCATTAGCGGCATGGTGCTAGGTCAGGCGCTTGATTGTTTTTTTGAAAATACAAATAAAGAGGACATCAAAAGAGCAAAGGCTAAATTTGGGCTCTCTGGCAAGATGCTAAGCCTTGATGAGCTAGTATTTTTACACATCCACAAAACCGCTAAGCTGATCGCTGCTAGCCTAAAAATGGGCGCTGTGATAGCAAATTTAGACGAAAATGAGTGCGATAAAATTTATGATATCGGACTAAAGCTTGGGCTTGCTTTTCAGATACAAGACGACATTATCGACCTTACAAGCGACGAAACAGCCGCTGGAAAGCCCGTACACAACGACCTAGAGAAAAATTCATTTACAAATTTGCTTGGCCTATCTGGCGCTAAAAAGAAAAAATATGAGCTAATAAGCGAGATAGAAGAGACGCTAAGGCAGATAGATGCTGGCATAGCAAAGATGATCTTGGAGCTTACAGATAAACACCTCAGATAAAAGCTAGAAATTTCTAGCTTTTTGCTACTAAAAATTTAGAAAATTTATATCACTCTTTAGACATTTTAAACCAAAACGCAAGGCAAGTTTTAATCACTTTTTTGTATAATCCAAAGCACTAAAAGGAGATCATATGCTAAAAAAACAAGCCGATACTATAAGATTTTTGTGCGCTGATATGGTGCAAAACGCTAACAGCGGACACCCAGGTGCTCCTATGGGCCTAGCTGATATCATGGTGGTTTTAAGCAACTTTTTAAAACACAATCCAAAAAATCCAAAATGGTTAAATAGAGATAGGCTAGTTTTTAGCGGCGGTCACGCATCAAGTTTGGTTTATAGCTTTTTGCACCTAAGCGGCTACGATCTAAGCCTAGATGAGCTTAAAAATTTCCGCCAACTTGGCTCAAATACACCAGGACACCCAGAGATTCACACTCCAGGCGTTGAGGTTGCTACTGGCCCACTTGGTCAAGGTGTGGCAAATGCAGTAGGTTTAGCTATGGCAGAAAAATACGCTGCAAACGTGCTAAATGAGCCAGATAATAAAATAATCGATCATAAAATTTACTGCCTTTGTGGCGACGGCGACTTAGAAGAGGGTATAAGCTACGAGGCATGTTCTGTGGCTGGAAATTTAAGACTAGACAACCTTGTGCTCATCTACGACTCAAACAATATCACGATCGAGGGTGACACAGCGATAGCATTTAGTGAGGATGTCAAAGCTAGGTTTGAGGCGCAGGGCTGGGAGGTCGCACGTATCGACGGACACGACTATGACCAGATCGAATTTGCACTTGAGCAGGCAAGCGAAAAAGAGTCGCCATATCTCATCATCGCAAACACACGCATAGCACGCGGCGCAATGGAGCTTGAGGGTAGCCACCACAGCCATGGCGCCCCACTTGGCGAGGAGATCATCAAAAAGGCAAAGGCCGCAGCTGGTTTTGATCCTGAGAAGAAATTTGCCATTGACGAGGACGTGCTTTTAAGATTTAGAGGTGCGGTAGAAAAGGGCGATTTGGAAGAGGCTATGTGGAACAAAAAGGTTGAGGCATTAAGCAGCGAGGGTAAAAATTTACTAAACTCACTTCTAAATCCAGACTTTAGTAAGCTAGAATTTCCAGATTTTAGCGACAAAAAGCTAGCCACAAGAGATACAAACCATGTCATTTTAAATGAGATAGCTAAAAAACTACCTGGTTTTATCGGCGGTAGCGCTGACTTAGCTCCTTCAAATAAGACTGAGCTAAAGAGTATGGGCGACTTTCCAAATGGCAAAAATATCCACTACGGCATCAGAGAGCACGCTATGGCGGCCATCAACAACGGTATAGCTAGATACGGCCTTTTCTTGCCATTTTCAGCGACATTTTTCATCTTTAGCGACTATCTAAAGCCAAGTGCGAGGATAGCAGCACTAATGGCCATAAAACACTTTTTTGTCTTCACGCACGATAGTATCGGCGTTGGCGAAGATGGTCCGACGCACCAGCCTATCGAACAGCTTAGCACATTTAGAGCGATGCCAAATTTCTACACTTTCCGCCCAGCTGATGGCAACGAAAATGCAGCTAGCTGGAAAGTGGCTCTAAATTTAAACGCTCCAAGTGCCTTTGTGCTTAGCCGTCAAGGGCTTGATCCACTTGCAAAAGGCGAATTTGGAGAGGTGAGTAACGGCGCATATCTTTTAAGCTCGTCAAAAGACGCAAAGATAACATTTATAGCAAGTGGTAGCGAGGTATCACTCTGTGTAAAAGCAGCTGAAATTCTTGGCGAACAAGGCATTGGTGCAAACATCGTGTCAGCTCCTTGTTTTGACCTACTTTGCGAGCAGCCAGATGAGTATGTGGCTAAAATTTTAGACAAAAATACAACCATCATCGCAGTTGAAGCTGCAACTGGCTATGAGTGGTATAAATTTGCTGATGCAGTTTATGGCATGAATAGCTTTGGCGCTAGCGGAAAGGCTAACGAGCTATTTGATCACTTTGGATTTACTCCGCAAAAACTTGCAAATTTTGCTAGCGAACTTATATAAATTTAATCTTGGGGAGTAAAATCCCCAACTGCAATCTAAAATCAAAAAAGGCATTTTATGGAAATTTCTCACGTTATTGTTTTGGCCTTGGTGCAAGGTATAAGCGAGTTTTTGCCGATATCTAGCTCGGCTCATCTTATCTTGGTACCAAAGTTACTTGGCTGGCCAGATCAAGGTCTTGCTTTTGACGTGGCAGTGCACGTTGGTACGTTAAGCGCGATACTTTTTTATTTTAAAGATACGATTTTTAAGCTACTTCGTGACTTTTTTGCCTCGATCGTACAAAGAAAGATGGTGGGGGATAGCTTGCTTGTTTGGTGTGTCGGCTTTGCTACCATTCCAGTTGGGATTTTTGGACTTTTGTTTAACAATATTATCGAAGAATACGCAAGAAGTGGCGTTGTGATCGCTATTACTACGATCGTCTTTGGCATAGCACTTTACTTTGCTGATCTTCGCTCGACAAATAAAAGCGAATATGAAATGACCATAAAATTTGCGCTTATTATCGGCCTTGCTCAAGCTGTCGCACTTATCCCTGGCGTCTCAAGATCAGGCATAACGATGACGGCAGCCTTATTTTTAGGTTTTAGCCACAAGGGAAGTGCGAATTTCTCATTTTTGATGTCGATCCCAGTCATCATCCTAGCCGGCGGACTTGAGAGCATCAAGCTCATAAAAGACCCAAATGCTCTGCCATGGAGCGACATCGCCCTTGGTGTCATCATAAGTGCTGTTAGTGCCTATGTTTGCGTTAAGCTATTTATGGGGATCATCTCAAGGATTAGAATGCTTCCTTTTGTCATCTACCGCTTGATTTTAGGAACATTTTTACTTTATCTATTTTTATGATTTAAAGCTTTAAAAAGTAAAATCCAAGTGTGGAGAAATTTTTCACACTTGGCAAGAATATATAACTCGAGTATCTTTCAGGAAAAATTTCAAGATAAGCTTGGTAATTTAATCCTCTTTTTTATCTTTTTTAATAACATTTAGCAGATCTTTTGCAGCTTGGTAAGCCCTATCTCCAAATTTCTTGGCTTCTGATTTGATGTCAATTTGTTTGATGTCTTCAAATTTTTCATTGGCTTTTTTCTCAAGATTAGCGATCTCTTGTTTGATCTCTTCGATTTTATCGTTTGTATCAAAATTTAGTTTTAGCTTTTTACTCTTGTCATTTAGCTCTTGTTTTAGGGCTTCAAATTTATTATTTGCCTCGCTCATAAGCTTTGCCATGCCGTTTGACTTTAACTCTTCTATCCTTGAAATGATCTGCTCTCTTGCTTGATCGCTAATGCGTTTAAATTTTGCTAGGTTTGTATCTAGCTCGCTATTTATCACATTTTCGATCTCATTTCTTGCTACACCTTCAAATTCCTTTTCAAGTTCCTTAAGCAAGGCTATAAATTCTTCGTCAATATTTTTTAAGTTTAGTAGTTGCGAGTTTAGCCTAAGCTCATCTGGAGCAAATTTCGCCTCATCTTTAAGCTTTTCTATGGCTCTTAAAATGCCATCTCTTGTGCCACTTATCGCTCCACTTATTAGCTCTTTTGCAAAGATATGACCCTCGTCTGCTAAATTTGCCGCTGCTATGATGATATTTTTTGAAATTTCAAGTATTCGCTCTTTGCTAAACTCTCCTCCAATTATCGCAACATAAGTCATATTTTTAGCTATCGCACCAGCTGTTTCCTCTACATCTTTTGCGCCTTCAAGAGTTGTCAAAAATGCGATTTGAGCACTTTCTTTTAAGATACCAAGAAGCCTTGTTTCTCTAATGATCGCATTATTTAAAAGCTCCAAAATTTCCTCTTTTTCACTAAAATTTCTATCTTTTATGACCTCTTCAGCTGCTTCAAATGAAATTTTGAGCCTATTTTTTATCTCTTCACGTTTTGCTTCTATTGCACGATTTAGCTCATCTTTTTTATCAAGTAGCTCGTAAAGTGCCTTTTCCTCAGCACCGACAATGGCCTGATTTATTCCCTCCATGGCACTTTTTAGATTTTTTGCATTTATGAGATCTTCTTTGTTCATTTTGTCATAAAGCTCGTTCATTTTAGCCTTTAAAATTTCTGGCAAAGCATTTATATCTTTGTTTGCAGTATCTTGAAAGAAGTTATTGCAAAGAGCTTTTATACTTATTAATAAGCCATCGCTACTTTTATAATCATGTAAATTTTGTTCTAAATTATTCATATCTTTTACCTTATAAAACGTATTTTGCTTCGTGTTTTAGTGCTGAAAATATCTCTAGCCTCTCTTCTTCGCTCAAAACTAGTACGGCTAAGTCATAGCTTGCGTACTTTTTATCTTTGCTAAATTTTGAAAAAACTAGCTTAAATTCTCTATCTTTTACTATCTCTTTTACCTTTTCTTCTACATTGACATCTGCATCAAATATTATTTTGTATTCCCAATGCGTTGGGTAATCAATTTTTGCTTTTTTGTTATTTAGATCGCACATACTCGCCACTTTTTCCTCCTGTTTTACTCTCTAATACAATATTGCTTATTTCCATGCTTTTATCTATAGCTTTTACCATATCATAAATCGTTAAAAGCCCCACGCTAACGCCAGTTAATGCCTCCATCTCAACGCCTGTTTTGCCCTCTATTTTTACACTCACATAAAGCTTAAAAGCGCAAATTTCAGGCAGCTCCTCGATATCACAATCCACACCTAAAATAGCTAGTGGATGGCACATCGGGATTAGCTCACTTGTCTTTTTTGCTCCCATTATCGCAGCAACGACGGCCGTTTGGATGACTGGGCCTTTTTTACCAGTATTTTCTTTTATCGCTTTAAAGGCCTCTTTGCTCATTTTGATGATCCCGCTAGCAGTTGCTACTCTTTTTGTAGGATCTTTTGGGCTCACATCGACCATTTTTGGACGATCTTTTTCATCTAAATGCGTTAGCATTATCTCTCCTTTTTTTGGCGGATTATAGCCTATTTAAACAAATTTAAATTACCAATGGCTTTAAGCTAAAAATATACTAAATGCATAAATTTTTGGCTTTTACTTAAATGCTAAAGATTTCTCATTACTTAATATAATTATTTAATTTAAATAATTTTCTTAAGAAATAATTCAAATTTAAATTTTTATGCAAATTAGTACTAAAAATAAGCGATTCAATAGATAATAAATTTTATTAAAGTCATATTAGTATTGATTAAATCATAATGTCTATATAATGTAAATAATAAAATTTAAAAAAATTTATTGATATTTTTCTTTAAAAGCTTAAAAAAATAAATTAATCGCTAATTTGCTTTTAAGAGTTAAGTATGTATAGTTTTTTTACTTATTAAATTTATGATGAAAGTGCCTTGGATTATGAGATTTCTGCTTTGTATAAGTTTGTTTTTGATAACAGCTTTTGCCCAGCAATTAGGCTGCTTTATTAATGAAAGCAATCAAAGCATCGTTTTTATAAAAGATGGACAGATTAAAAATTTGGATCTAAAAGATACGATTTATAAAAATCAAGAATGCGGAAATGATGGAGAATCCTTTTATATCGCAAATTTAAACAATGAGATTATTGAAGTGGCAAATGAGAGAAATTTCTTATTTGCTATGCCAAATGTTGGCTGTAAAATTTCACAAATTGTGGCAATTAAAAATAAAATTTACGTAGCTTGCGATATGGCAAATGAAGTCAGCATAGGCGTTTTTGATAAAAATCTAAATAAACTTTTAACTAAAAATTATAAAGATGTTTATAAAATTTCAAGCCTTTTGCCAATTGATGACGAGCTATTTTTTACAAGCTTTAATGGCAAAGCATTTTTGCTTGATAAAGAGCTTAATTTAAAAGAGAAAAAGCGTGTTGGCTTTGCTCCACTTAGTGCCTGTAAATTTAAAGGGAATGATATTTTGCTTGGCTTTAGAGATGGAGAAATTTTAGATTTTAAAAGTGGAATTAAAAAGCAAGTTTTAAAATCTAAAATTTCAGCTCTTGCGTGTATGGAGGATGAAATTTTCATAGGTGATGGGGATGGAGTAGTCTATAAATTTGACAAAGATCTTAAACTAAAAGGACAAAAGGCTCTTTTTAATAATGAGATAAAAAGAATTTTTATAGATAAAGGCGTCCTAAATGGCGTAAATTTAGACAATGAGATAAAGAGTTTAGAGATAAATTCATTTTAAAAAGGAGAGTAAATGCAAAAGTTATTTTGTGTCGCAAGTGCTGCGTTGCTTGGGCTATCTTTAACTACTGCTTGTGCTGCTAGTAGTGACCTTGAAAAAGTCATGAAAGAGCGTGGGCTAAGCGAAAAAGATGTCCTTGCAGCTGCTAAAACTTATCAGCCTAGCGGTAAAAAAGATGATTTCATCGTCTTTTCATCTGGCGGGCAAAGCGGTCAAGTGCTAGTTTATGGCGTTCCGTCGATGAGAATTTATAAATACATCGGCGTTTTCACACCAGAGCCTTGGCAAGGATATGGCTATGACGATGAGTCAAAAGCTGTTTTAAAACAGGGTGCTATAAGAGGCAAGGAGATAACTTGGGGCGATACACACCATCCAAATTTCACTGAGAAAAATGGCGAGTATGTTGGTGATTATCTATTTATAAACGATAAAGCTAACCCAAGAATCGCAGTTATAAATTTACATGATTTTGAGACAACTCAAATCGTTGTAAACCCTATCATGAAGAGTGAGCACGGCGGTAGCTTCATTACTCCAAATAGCGAGTATGTCATCGAAGCTAGCCAATATGCAGCTCCGCTTGATAACAACTATCACTCAATAGACGACTATGAAGCAGTCTATAGAGGCGCTGTAACATTTTGGAAATTTGACTATCCAAAAGGTAAGATCGATGAGAAAGAGTCATTTTCTCTTGAGCTTCCACCATACTGGCAAGATCTAAGTGATGCTGGTAAAGGCGAGAGCTACGGCTGGGGCTTTACAAACTCAATAAATACTGAGATGTATACTGGCGGTATCGAAAAAGGTCTTCCTCCATTTGAAGCAGGTGCAAGTAGAAATGACACTGACTTCTTACACGTTTATAACTGGAAAATTTTAGAAAAACTTGCACAAGACAAGAAAAACTATAAAGTTATAAATGGACACAAGGTAGTTACAATAGATGCTGCTGTAAAAGCAGGTGCGTTATTTTTGATCCCAGAGTCAAAGAGCCCACATGGTTGTGACGTAACTCCAGATGGTAGATATATCATTATTGGCGGTAAGCTTGATACTCACGCATCAGTTTATGACTTTAGAAAGATCAAAGAGCTAATCGACAAAAAAGAGTATGCTGGCACTGACCCATACGGAATTCCTATCTTAGATAGAGAAAAGTCAATGCACGGACAAGTTGAACTTGGCCTTGGACCACTGCATACATCATTTGACTCACAAGATGGCGTACTCTATACTTCACTTTACGTTGATAGTCAAATCGTAAAATGGGACTATAAAAATTTAAAAGTGCTTGATAAGATAAATGTTCACTACAATATCGGCCACCTTGATACAATGGAAGGCAAATCAGCAAAACCAGTTGGCAAATATGCAATCGCTCTTGATAAACTTTCAATCGATCGCTTTAGCCCAGTTGGCCCACTTCATCCACAAAATCACCAGCTAATAGACATCACTGGTGCAAAAATGGATCTAATCTATGATATGCCAATACCACTTGGTGAGCCACACGATGTTGTGTCAATAGCTGCTAGCAAACTAAGCCCAGCACTTACATATAACATGGGTACAAACTCAAGAACAGGTGAGGCTAGCCCATATGCAACTCTGGCTGGTCAAGAAAGAGTTGAGAGAAACGGCAAAAATGTAACTGTCTATGCAACAATGATCAGAAGCCATATCAACCCAGAGCACATCGAGGTAAATAAAGGTGATAATGTAACAATTCACCTAACAAACCTAGAGCGCGCTCAAGATGAGACTCATGGATTTGGCATCGACCTTTACAACATCCACGCTTCACTTGAACCTGGCAAAACTGCTTCAGTAAATTTCGTAGCTGATATGGAAGGTGTCTTCCCATACTATTGCACCGAGTTTTGTTCGGCGCTTCACCTAGAGATGATGGGTTATTTACTTGTTAAAGATCCAAGTAAAAAATATGAATCTGCAAAAAATAACAAGCTAAAAACTCTAAGTCCAGAGGCTTTAAAAGCTGAATACGACAAAGTAATCGCAACTAATAAGGCAACTGATGATGTTATCCAAGAGGTTGTTAAATACCTAAAAGAGAAACATTATGAGAAGTATCCAAAAGTAAAAGCTTTGGTTGATGATGCACTTGATCAATACGGCCACATCAAAGAGGTAAAAGCTAAAGCTGACGAAGCTTACAAAAAAGGCGACGTAAACGGCGCTATCCTTTGGGAGTACCAAGTATGGCAATACATGGTTAAAACAGCTGACGTTGGCTTAAGAGCTAAAAATAACCTAGCTAAAGAGATCGCAACTCCGATGAGTCCAGCTGCTGCAAAAGGTGAAGAGGCTTATCTAAAAGGCGGTTGTAATGGTTGCCACGTTATCGGTCAAGTAAGCTCAGGTCCAGACCTAACAGGCGTTTTACTAAGACATGAAAATGGTGAAAAATGGGTAGCAGAATTTATCAAAGATCCTGCTAAGTTCTATAATGATGACTACATTAAATCAATGATTGATTACTTTAACCTTAGAATGCCAAATCAGCATATGAGTGATGAAGAGATCAAAAATATCATCGAATACCTAAAATGGGTAGATGAAAACGCTGGTATGTAGTTTTTAAAGGGGCGTTTTGCCCCTTTTTTAAATTTTAAAATTTTATTTTTAGCAGATGAAATTTTAAAATTTAAAGGAGAGATCATGAGTAAATATAAAATTTATACCATTGTTGCACTTGTCTTAATGACTGTTTGTTTTACTTTGCCTGTTCTTGGTTGGCACGGAGCAAAAGAGCGTATAGCTGATGGTGATGAACTACCATCTTATACTTACGGTATCTATAATCTTTATAGCTCATTTCAGTATAAAAATCACCTTTTATCAAAAGATGTAGCAAGCGATCTTCATAAGATGATCGAACAAAAAGCAGAGATTGGTACGCCATCTTTTCCTATCTGGTACGTCTCTCTTGAAGCTCCAAATTATCCAAAATCAGCCTTTCCTGATGGAATTCCTGTATATTTTCACGTAGATGGATATAGTGGCGATGTGCATGAGATGAATACGATAAATCACTACATTGGTATGTATCCTATGGAGCATGGTGGAAATTTAGAGCGAGCGATAGCACCTTATTATTTGCTTATTTCAACACTTTGTATGCTTGCATTTTTGTATTACAACGGTAAATTTAACTCACTTCTTATGGTTCCAACGATTATCGCGCCTGTGCTATTTATGAGCGCATTTGCAGGATGGCTTTACTGGTATGGACACAATATGCAAGAGTGGGGTGCATTTAAGATTAAACCATTTATGCCAACAGTTTTAGGCGATGGTAGCGTCGCGCAATTTACAACGCACTCTTATCCAAGTATTGGGTTTTGGGTTATGATCGCTATGAGTGTATTTTGCATACTCGCAGTATTTTCAAAGAAAAAAGAGCTAAATGCGTAAAATTTTCAATTTTGCCCTTGCTTTATTGCCTATTTTTAGCTCTGCAAATATCCTTCAAGATGCAATAAATAACGCTAGCCCTGGCGATGTTATAAAGCTAGGAGACGGCATCTATGAAGGAAGCATAACTATAAATAAGCCGCTTAGTATCGTTGGTGAGGGCAAAAATGCTCACATAAAAGGAAATGGTAAAGGCACAGTTGTAAAGATTATTGCCTCAAATGTTACGCTTAGAAATTTAAAGATAAGCGGTAGCGGAAATGACCTTGGTGAGCTAGATGCTGGCATTGGCTGTGATAAAGCAAATAATATCTTGATTACGCAAAATGACTTGAGTGATGTGCTTTTTGGGATTGATTTTAAAGAGTGCAGTAGCTCAAAGATCACTGGAAATAACATCACTTCTAAAAAAGGGGCCAGTCTTGGCTTTAGAGGTGATGCGGTTAGACTTTGGTATAGCCATGAAAATTTAATAGAAGGCAATTATATTTATGATAGCCGCGATATGGTTGCATGGTATGCAAGTCACAATAAATTTTTAAAAAATAAAGCGATCCGCGGTAGATACTCGCTTCATTTTATGTATGCAAATCAAAATTTAGTCGAAAACAATGATTTTATCGGCAATGCGGTTGGTATGTTTTTTATGTATTCAGCTGGCTCAAATATAAAAAATAATCTTGTTATGGATAGTGACGGCGCTTTTGGTATCGGCATCGGTCTAAAAGATGTTTCAAATTTTACTATCGAAAATAATACCCTTATCTATAATGCGAGAGGAATTTTGCTTGATAACTCGCCGTTTCAGCCAGGCTCAACGATAAATTTCTTAGGCAATAAAATTTTACACAACGTAGTTGGCGTATATTTTCACGCTACCCAGGGGACAAGCATCTTTGAAAATAATGATTTTATAGGCAATATGGATATCGTTGCGAACGACACTCCAGGTGATAAAATGGCATTAAATCGGTGGAGTAAAAATTATTATGATGAGTATGAGAGCTTTGATAGAGATAAAGATGGCTATGGCGATACGCCGTTTATGCATCTATCGTATGCCGATCAGCTTTGGCAGTATTATCCGAATTTGCAGTTTTTCTATGGCTCAAGTGTCTTTAGTATCTTAAATTTTTTAGCCAAACTCGCACCATTTTCTGAGCCAGTAAAGCTACTTGAAGATAGCACGCCAAGAATAAAACCACTTGATGCTTCAAATTTTAACGCATTAAGGGCAAAACGTGGATAGAAGAAAATTTATAATTTTAAGCTCAGTCGCAGCTGCCGCAGGATATGGCATAGGTAAAATTTTACCAAAAAGTAGCGGCGATAAACTCTATCTTAGACCACCAGGTGCGGTTGATGACTTTGATGATCTTTGTGTTAAATGTGGTCAGTGTGTGCAGGTATGCCCTTATCACAGTATAAGTTTGCTTGATATAAAAGATGGATATTCAAATGGTACAGCATACATCGATCCTAAAAAGAGAGGTTGCTATTTATGTGATCTTTTCCCATGTGTGCTCGCCTGTCCAAGTGGTGCGTTAGATCATGCTACAAAAGTTGTTGATGATGTGAAAATGGGCGTTGCTGTCTTGAGTAATGCAAATGCCTGTATGTGCCTAAAAAGAGAAAAGCTAAGCGAAGATAGCGTTGAAGATTTGCTTGTTCGCAAAGTTTATAATGATAGGGAAGAGGCAGAAAAAGATAAGATAAAAGGCAAAATCGGTCAAATTTGTGACCTTTGCGCCAGCATTTGCCCAGTTGGCGATAGTGCAATAGTAATGAGCGAAGCAAATTTGCCACTCATAAAGCATGGCTGTGTTGGGTGTGGGGTGTGTGCTGAGGTTTGCCCTGTAAAAATTATAAATATTGCCCCTAAAATGAGTTATGATGAAATTTATAAGGAGAAAGAATGAGATTAATAATGTCTTTAGTGGCTGCTGCTTTGCTATTTGTCGGCTGTGAAAAGAGCGATGATAAAGCGCAAAAAGCAGCTAGCAAGCAACCAATAAATGTAGCCACGAGTGCTAGCATAAAGGTTGAAAAAAAAGAAAATAATCAAAGTACAAATAAACAAAATGATTTCATAAAATACGATATGCACGGTGAAAAGAGCGTAAAATTTGGACTTGAAGATAATAACGTAAGCCGTCAAATCGGTGCTTTAGCAATGGTAAGAACCCCTCTTCAAACTATAAATTTAAGACTTATAAAGGGCAGGCTTAGCAAAAATTTCATTACAAAATGTTCAGCTTGTCACGACGATTACGCAAATGGCATCATCGGGCCATCACTTTTAACAAAAAGTGAAAATGAAATTTATACAATGATAAATGCTTATAAAAATAAAGAAAAAGTCAATGTCTTGATGCGAGATCTTGTTAAAAAAATGGATGATAGTGAAATCAGAAATTTAGCTAAAGAAATCAGTGATTTTAATACACAATTTAGGAGCAAATAATGAAAGTAGGAAAGATTATAACCATTATTTTAGCGGTAGTAATTTGCGGTATTATGGTATTTATGTTAAGCCAGACTCCGCCTAAAAGGGAAAAAGTAGCAACTAATGCTCAGCCAAAAGTAGAGCAAAATTTTACAAAAGAGCAGTCAAAGTCTAGTGAAGAATTTGCTAGTGAAGATGAGCTAAAAAAGGTAAAAGAGCTAAGTCTAAGTGTGGCTAAAGTGCACAATGAAGGCGTTAGTAAGCAGTATCTAACAACTTGTGCTCCATGTCATGGTGCAAATGCAAAAGGCGTCGTAGCTCCTGATATAACGCACCTAAGTAAGGATGAATTACTTAAAAAGCTAGCTGATTATAAAGCTGGTAAGGTGCAAAACTCGCTTATGAAGGGGCTACTTACAAATGTTAGTGATAGCGAGCTTGAAAGCCTTGCAGATGAAATTTCTAAATTTAAAAAGTAAAAATGGACAAATATAACACTCGTGCGACGATTAGAAATGTAAGCTTTCTAAGCACATTAATCACAACTACAAAAGATGGCAAGAAGCGTCCTAGTATACGTTTTTGGCGCATATTTAGCATTATTCTAGTTCATCTTTTATTTGTGCTTTCATATAGAGTTGATATACAAATTTTAGAAGGCGACATCAGTGCGTCAAGGATATTTGGTTTTCACTTGGCAGATGCTTTTATGAGCCTGCAAGTCTTTTTGGCGACACATGAAATCCATGTAAATTTAATAATCGGCTCACTTAGTATCTTGGCCTTTTATATCATTTTTGGCGGTAGAGGCTTTTGCTCTTGGATCTGTCCTTATTCGTTAATAAGTGAAATAGCTGAGAAGATCCATGAAAATTTACGCGCTAAAAAGATAGTAAAACCACGAGTTTTTGACACAAAGTGGCGATATGTTTTTACCATTTTATTTTTAACTCTTAGCTTTGCTAGTGCAAGCCTTACATTTGAAATTTTTAATGTTGTTGGGATTTTTTCAAGATTTATTATCTATGGCTATTTTCATGCTATTTGGTTCGTTGTGGCTATGCTTATGGTTGAAATTTTCTTCTCACGTAGAGCTTGGTGTAGGTATGTCTGTCCTATCGGAGCTACTTACTCGGTGCTAGCTAAACCAAATGCCATAAAAGTTAGCTGGGATAAAGAAAGGTGCGATCACTGCTTAGTTTGCACCGATGTTTGTCTAGTGCCTCACGTACTTTTTATGACAAAAAAGGGGGCAAAGCTTGACGAGAGCAAAAATATATTTAGAATAGCTGGCGCTGATTGTACGCTTTGTGGTAGGTGTATTGATGTGTGTCATCAAGATGCACTGAAATTTGACAACGGCTTTAAAAAACTCATATAAGGAAAATTTTTGATAGATATAAAAGAAGTAACTAAAATTTTTGGCTCGCAAAGGATACTTGACAATGTTAGCCTAAATGTAAAATCTGGCGAAAAAATAGCAATACTTGGACAAAATGGAGCTGGCAAAAGCTCGCTCATGCGTATCATTTTAGGCGAGTTTATCCCCAATAGTGGAAGCATCGCGATAAATGGCGTAAATACTCTAAAAGATAGAAAAGGGGCTTTGAAATTTATCTCATTTGTGCCACAAACTCCACCACCGCTTAAATTTAACCTACGCGAGCTTTGTGAGTTTGTTTGCAAAAGCTCAAATGTAAAATTTGAAGAGATTGAGAAATTTAGCAAGCTTTTAGAGCTTGATCTGCATGCAAATTTAAATAAGCCATTTTATAAGCTCTCTGGCGGCATGAAACAAAAGATGCTAATAGCCATCGCATTTGCTAAGGATAGTGAAATTTTGATGTTTGATGAGCCAACGGCAAATCTTGATGTAAAAGCAAGGCTTTCTTTTAAAAATTTACTTGATAACTTCACGCAAAACAAAACACTTGTTTTTATTTCACACCGTATCGATGAGATAGCAAATTTATTAGATAGATGCGTCTATATGGATCTTGGCAAGATCATCAAAGAAGAAAATTTAAGGAGCAAGAGTGAATAATCTTTTTTTAATAGCAAAGCTTGATGTAAAAGAGTCTTTTCGCTCAAGATGGTTTGTGATATATGCTGCGCTTTTTTCTGCTTTGATGATAGGATTTTTATTTAGTGGTGTAACTGACTCACGTGTGCTTGGCTTTTCTGGGCTTACTAGAGCACTGCTTTTGTTTATTCAAATTTGCGTCATCATTGTGCCTATTTTTATTCTCATCTCAACCGTAAGAAGCATAAATCAAGATAGAGATACAAATTTGCTTGAATACATCCTTAGCTTCCCACTAAGCCTTAGAGAGTATTACTTTGGCAAGGCACTGGGCCGTACATTTGTTGTTTTTGTGCCACTTTTGTTTGCTCTTTTGCTTTGCGTGATCGTCGGTTTTATAAAAGGTGTTGCGATACCTTGGAGTGTATTAACGCTTTATTTTGGGCTACTTTTTAGCTTAAGTATCATTTTTCTATCGCTTGGATTTTTTATCTCAAGCGTGATTAAAAATCAAGAGACAGGCCAAGGCGTGGCGTTTTTACTTTGGCTTATAATGCTTGCATTTATCGATCTAGCATTAATTGGACTTCTTATGCGAAGTTCAGTCGATGAGTACGTTATTTACGCTATTGCTATACTAAATCCGATAGAACTTTTTAGGATAGCAGCACTTAGTCTTTTTGATCCAAATTTAGCAGTTATCGGTACTGCATCTTATTTTATTTTAAGCACCTTTCCAAAGGCGACATTTGTAGCTTATGCGATTATTTATCCGCTCTTATTAGGCATTATTTTGCTAGTTTGTGGCTATTTTGCCTTTAGTAAAAAAGATTTGGTTTGAGATTGTTTTTTGTTAAAGAAAAGTTGGTTTTAAATTTAGACGAAACTTGTATTATTCTACTTGTCCAACAAGAAACCTCCTTTTTGTAATAGCTCCCTTTCCCCCAAAGGGAGCTAACTTCTTCCAAGGAAATTTATGAAAAAATCCATTTTATTTTTAGCATTTGCTCTTTTATCTTTGAATGCGAACTGGGATATAAATATGCAAGAGTGTATTAATAAAAGCAACATTAAAGCTTGCGAGAGTTTTACAAAAAAGCTTTCAAGTGAGTGTGAAAATAAAGATAAAATTTCTTGCTTTATCTATGCAGATATGCTAGGGCGTGGCCTTGGCATAGAAAAAGATACACAAAAATCTTTTGAGATATTTAAATCACTCTGTGATGATGGCAGAAGTGAAGCTTGCTATGAGCTAGCGACAAAGTATCTTCAAGGAAATGGCACTGAGCAAAGCTTTGATCTTTCTGCAAATGCTCTTGATAAGGCTTGCAAGATGGGCAGTAAACGAGCTTGCAATGTATTAGAGCTTGTGCCTAAAAATTAGCCTAATTTTATGCTCGCACTAATTAAAAGAAATTTCTTAAATGTAGCTTCTTTAAAGTTAAATTTACTTTAGTATTACTTGGAATTTCTTTTTTATTAACTAAAAATTTTATTAAAATTTATGCTTAAATAATACTATTTCATCGTCCTAAATGGACCCTCCTTTTTGTAACTGATAAGTCTTTGCTTCCCCCTTTTCTGGCTTTTCGTATACACAAAGAGGAGTTGTTTATTCTTTTAAAAATCAAATCTATTTATTTTTTTCAATTTACATTCTATAAAAATTTTTCTTTTTGAAATTATAATTGATAATAGTTTTAAATATTATCAAAGTAAATTTTGTATAAGATTGCGAGCTATTATCAAAACCTACTATTAAAAGGCTTTAAAACAAAGTGAAATTTCTAAATCAAAAATTTTTTTTATAAATTGCATACTTATTTATCTCTTTTATTTTTCATTCCACTTGCAGTAGTTTGTTTTAGCGGTGCGATCCTTGTTTATAAAGATGAGCTAAACAGCCTTCTTGCTCCAAATGTCGTAAATGTAAATTTAAACAAAGAAAATTTAAGCAAAAGGATCAGCTTTGATGAGCAAAGAGAGATCATCGCAAGCGAGCTTGGCGGCTACGAGATGGTCGGCATCAACATCGATGCAAACCCTAAAAAATGTGACAAAATTTGGTTGATCGAGCACAATGACAGTCAAAAAGAGTGGAAATTTATCTATTTTGACGCTTTTAGCGGTAAGATAAAGAGTGAGCCACTCGCACATGATGAGGGATTTTTTGGAGTTTTAACCGAGCTTCATGAGTCGCTATTTCTTGGGAAAATTGGTCACGTTATCCTTACTTTAACCGCTATTTTCACGTTTTTTATCTGCATAAGCGGTTTAGTGATTTATAAAAAATTTTGGCTGACACTACTTAGGCTTCGTGTAAATAGGCTAAATGTTTTTATGAGCGATATTCATAAAATGATAGGAATTTTTTCTACGCCTATTTTACTGCTCATTTGCGTAAGCGGTGTTTGGTGGGAATTTCAGATGATACGTACGCCAGAGTTTAAAAATGACTTTGTGATAGATGCAAAAATTTACAACAAAAGTTTATCCCTTGATGAGCTGGTGGCCAGCTCGAAAAAAGATATCAAAGGTTTCGAGCCACACTTCATCTCACTGCCTTTTATGCAAGGAGTAAATATACGCCTTTTTGGCTACGTAAAAGATCAAAATTTCTTGCATAACGAATATTCAAGCATATTAACTTACGATAAAGATAACGGCGAATTAGTAAGCATTTTGGACATAAAAAATGCAAATCTAAGTGATGAAATTCTCTCAGCATTTAGAAAATCGCACTTTGGTAACTACAACCAAATCACAAAATTTATCTGGTTTTTGGTTGGTATTTCACCGCTTATTTTGAGTATTTCAGGGCTTTATTTGTGGATTAAAAGAAACTTTAAAAGGAGAAGAAAATGAAAAAATTTTTAATTAGTTTGGTTGCATTAAATTTGATGCAACCTCAAATTTTTGCTAGCCAAAGCGATAAAATTTTAGAGGCAATCGATGTCGTAGAAAGCGAGCGAAGAGACGATGCAAACTACTTTGCAAAAGAGCTTGTAAAGAGTACAACTAGGTTAAATTTAACCTCTCGCCAAACGCCCCAGTCGCTAACTGTGCTAACAGAGGCCAGGCTAAAAGATCAAGGCATCAAGGACTATCAAGTGCTTCTTAGAAATATCCCGGGCGTCACGCTAAACAAATGGGACGAGCGCGTATATCCGACGGCTAGTGGCTTTAAGATAGATTATTACTTACTTGATTCGATGCCTAGTTTTGGCGGCTTTAGCCTTGGCGCAAATGATATGAGCTTGCTGCCTTATGAAAGAGTTGAGGTGGTAAAAGGGGCAAATGGCCTACTTGCAGGCGCTGGCAGCCCATCTGCAAGCTTAAATTTCATAAGAAAAAGAGCAGACTCAAAGGAGCTAAAAGGAAATTTTGGCATAAGTGCTGGCTCATACGATAGATACGGCGTAAATGGCGATGTGCAAATGCCTGTAAATGAGAGTGGAAGCGTCAGAGCGAGGCTATCTTTTATGCATGAGAAGTCGCACTCTTATATGGATTATTATAACCGCAAAATAGCGCGATTTATGGCGTAGTCTATAGCGACATAGGGATAACTCATGGCTTAGCCTTGGTGCGTTTTATCAAGAGCTAAGACGTCGCGGCGTTAGATGGGGCGGTATGCCAGCATTTTACACAGATGGCTCTAGGACAAATTTTAGTAAAAATGAAATTTTCTCTCAGCCTTGGACTAGGTGGGATATAAAGACGCTTGATTTTTACGCTGATTTCAAGCACTACTTTGAAAATGAAGCGAGCTTAAATTTAAGCTACTCATTTAGACGGGCAAACACTGACTCAAATCTACTCTACTACGGGGGAGCGGTAAATTTAGACGGTACTGGTAACATAGGTGATCTTAGCGTTTATGCAAACAAAAGAGAGGAGAACATCCACAACGTCGATGCGTATGCAAATATCCCTTATGAGCTAGCAAATTTATCCCATGAGTTTGTCTTTGGTGCGATGTATAACAACTATAAAAAAAGTAGCGATAAGGTAAGTAGCTACTGGTTGCAAAAGACCACGCCAGCAGGACTTGCTTATACAGCTAGAAGTAGGATAGACTTTAAAAATTTACACCTTGATGATCCAAAGCTACCTTACGAAGATCAAAACAATAAAGACAAAACGATACAAAAGGCATTTTACGCGGCAAATAAACTATCAATCACCGATGAGCTTAAATTTTTGCTAGGTGCCAGGGTGAGCTACTACAAATACGAGATCGAGGGTGGTAAAGGCAATAGAAATTTCACAAATGAGATCACACCATATCTTGGTGTCACTTACGACATCGGAGCAAACCACACTCTATATGCTAGCTACACGAGTATATTTAAACCTCAAACCGCAAAAGATGCAAATGACAAATATCTTGATCCTATCCAAGGCAAGGACTATGAAGTGGGCATCAAAGGCGAGTATCTTGACGGGGCGCTTCAAGCAAGTCTTGGCGTCTTTAAGATCGTGCAAGACAAGCTTGGCGTAAAGACTGGCAAGAAAAATCCAGCGACAAATGCCGACATATATGAAGCTGGCAAGGGCGTGACAAGTAAGGGTGTCGAGCTAGATCTAAACGGCGAGATCACTAAAAACTTAAGCCTAAGCTTTGGTGCAACGCACTTTAACGCAAAAGATGCCAAAGGTGAGAAGTATGCCACCGACTCATCAAGAAGCACGGCAAATTTATTTGCAAAGTATGAATTTAGGGACTTTAGAGTAGGAGCTGGAGCTATGTATAAGAGTAAAATTTACAAAGACGCAGATAAAATCACACAAAAAGGCTACACTTTGGCTAATTTAATGCTTGGTTATAAATTTGCTAAAAACTTTGACGTGCAGCTGAATATCGACAATCTATTTAATAAAAAATACTACGAGGGCATCGGCAAAAACATGATGGTTTATGGTGACCCACGCACATTTAATCTCAGCTTTAACTACAATTTTTAATCTAATTAAATCACCAGCTAAATAAGCTGGTGATAAATTTCAACTCCTAAAGTGTATAATTAGAAAAATATATTTTAGGATGAGTGTCATGTTTAAAGTAGAGGTTATTTATAAATTCTGTCTTGTTTTGGTTCTTATTTTAGGGCTTTGTATGCTCGCATTCTCTGGTGTAAATTTTGCGCTTGGCGAATATAATGAGTATCTATTAAATGCCCATAAAATCGCAGGATTTTTAATATTGCTTGCCGCAACACTTCACGTTATAAATCGTAGAAAGAAGCTAGTAAAACTAATAAATGAAACGACGGATGTGCTAACACGCAGTAAAAATCCAAGCATTTGCAATATGGACCGAATTATCGCCTCGCTCGAGCCATATAGCATAACTGAAATTTCGCAAATGTTGGGCTTTGACGAGGCTATTTTTTGCGAAACTTTACGTAAAAATGGAGTTAAATTTAATGACGCTAGCCAAACTCTACGCCAGATCGCAAGAATGAATGATGAAAAGATATTTTTCGTGCTAGTTCTTATAATCGAGGCGAAATTTGGCAAGAGATTTTGCGGTGCGGTAAGTTGCAATGTCGGAAGAAAATTTTAGTGCTCGCTATACTCCTGCCACCTTTGCTCCTCAAGGTCAATGTGGTATAAAAACGTCCTAATCACCTCTTCGTCGATCTTTGGATCTTTATTGAGCTCACAAAGTGCCTTTCTTTGCTCCTCTAAAATTTCAAAATAGGTCTGCCTGACCTTGTCGCTGATCTCGAAATTTTCACTCTCAAGCTTGAAATTCCAAACTTCTTTGAGTTTCTGAAACAAGAAATTCTCCTCATTGCAAAATTTCTCGCTTTGAAATTTAAGCGAAGCCTCGGCAAGCACCTTTTTGATCTTGATCCTTGCAAGTTCATTTGGCATATGGTCGTTAAAGTCTGGAAATTTCACACTTTTTATGAGCAGTGGCAAGCTTAAGCCCTAAACTACGAGCGTTAGCAAGATCACTACGAAGGTGATAAACAAGATAAGGTCTCTGTGCGGAAAGGGATCGCTACCGGCCATGGCAGGGATAGAAAGTGCCGCATCCAGCGAGACTACGCCCCTCATGCCAGCCCAGCCAACTATAAACGGCGTCGCTTTACCTGGATTGCGATCGTCCGCCACGCTGATAAAACGCTTCATAAACATCGTGATATAAACGGCTCCGTATGATGCCAAAAGCCTAATGACGATGAGCACGGCAGTGACCAAAACGCCGTAAAAGATCGCCTCAAAGAGCGAGACACCGCTACGCTTTAGCCCTGCTAAAATTTCAGGCAGATCAAGGTAAAAGCAAGGCCATTTAGCAAGAAAATGAAGTTGTTCCAAACTGGCATCGCGTGGATCCTTGTTGAAGCGGTGAAAATTTCATTTCTTTTAGTTGAGAGGTAAAGTCCGCCACAAACCACCGCCAAAACGCCGCTAGCACCTAGCTCCTCAGCCAAGATATACATGATATAAGGCGTCGTGATCGTCATTATCGTGTCGCTGTTTTCGTCAGTTGGCAAAATTTTATGTAAAAAATAAGCCGCAAATGCCACCACAAGACCTGCCAAAACGCCACCAGCCACCATCCATAAAAAAGGTCGTTGCCGCCTTGTACCAGACAAACTGCCCAGTCGTCACTGCAACTGCGGCGAAGCGAAAGATGATGAGCGAGGAGGCGTCATTTAAAAGGCTCTCGCCTTCTAAAATAGCGCTGATCCTGCGTGGGGCTTTGACAAATTTAAGGATAGCTGCCGTGCTCACCGCATCTGGTGGCGAGACGATGGCTCCTAGCATGAAGCCAAGGGCGAGCGAGAAGCCGGGGATAACTAAATTTGCTATCAAAGCAACCGCTGCCGCGCTTATGAAAACCACGATAAAGGCGAAACTGCCAATCACTCGGCGCCATTTATAGAGCTCTTTTAGCGAGTTTGCCCACGCAGCCTCATAAAGAAGTGGCGGCAAAAATATGATGAAAATAAGCTCGGGATCGATCTTAATGCTTGGCAAATTTGGCACAAAGCTAATGGCAAGCCCGCCAAGGACTAATAGCACCGGATAGGCGACCTTTAGGTGGTTTGAGACCATCACCAAAGCGATGATGATAGCTAGCAAAGCCAAAAATAGCAGTAAATGCTCAATCATTTTTGTCCTTTAAATTTCTTTTTTATTGATGCCTAGGCTATCTTTTATGCCAAAGCTATCAACTAGACATCTTTTGACCAAATTTGCGATAGATTTTCTTGAAATTTGGGCATTTTCGTTTTTAAATTTCTCACCTTTTGCCCAGCTCGTGACCTCGTAGTCTATCTCATCGGCTTTGCTAAACCATTGCGGACGTATCAGCGTGTAGTCAAGGCCGGAGTTTTCTATGATCTTGGCTGAGTTTATGTATGAGCTTGGGGCGCGCGCGCCGCTAGGGACTTCACCGGCGTAAATGCCATAAGAGGTGATCCAAACCACCCTTTTGACCCCAGACTTTTTCATGGCGCTAACTAGCGTGCTAGCCATCATCTCAAGGGAGCCAGCAAGCCCTGCATAGACGGCATTTACGCCACTTAAAGCCTCTACTAGCCTAGCCTCATCCTCGGCATCACCTTGCATTAGCTCGGTGCTGTCACTTTTAAATTTTTCTAACTTTTTGATATCTCTGGCATATAGACGTAAATTTACGCTATCTACGCGCAAGAGCTCCTCTATGACGTATCCACCGAGGCTTCCGCTAGCGCCCAATAGTAAAATTTTCATACCTCTTCCTCAAAACTAAGTAAATTTGATAGGTTTAAAAATGGCGGGTAGAGAGAGATTCGAACTCTCGGTGAGTTGCCCCACACACGCGTTCCAGGCGTGCTCCTTAAACCGCTCGGACATCTACCCAAGAAGAAGGTGATTATATCTTTATTTGCTTAATGCTTGGCTTTTAGAGCTTTAGCCCCAAGATAACGACATCTTTGTACTCATTATCCATCAGACAAATGCTGGGCAGTTCACCCCATTTTTCAAAGCCAAATTTTAAAAATAGCCCAATATTTGCTTTGTTCTCACTAAATATTAAAGCGATAATATTTTTTAAATTTAGCCTTCTAGCTTCATCTAGACTTTGACTTAAAAGCTACTTACCAATGCCAAGTCAAGAGCCTTTTTAGCGACATATATGCTTATCTATGCGCTTATATCGTAAGCGATCTTGGGATTAAAATCACTAAGCAAAACACCAGCCTAAAATTTCACCATTTTCTTTATAGACAAAGATTAAGCAAGAGTTGTTGTGAGCTTTAACCCAGGGCTCTCGCTAACTAGCCGAATATCAGCAGTCGTAGTTTTTTAAAATGTACTAGTTAGAAATTTGAGCAACTATTTCAAGATCGCTCAAATTTTTTGAAGCCTAGCCTCTTTTGGTAGCTTGATAGACTGGCTCAAGCTTTGCTGCGATCTCTTTTAGATCTTTTATCCTACTCTCGTTTGATGGGTGTGTGCTTAAAATTTCAGGCACCTTTCCACCACTCATCTTGCTCATTTTTACCCAGACTTCGACTGCTTCTTTTGGGTCGTATCCAGCTCTTGCCATTAGCTCAGTACCGATGTGATCAGCCTCAGTCTCGTGTGAGCGAGAAAATGGCTTCATGATTGTATATTCACTAGCTATATTTAAAGCATTTACTGCAAAATCACCAAGACCAGTAATAGTTGCTAGTAAAACAATACCGATATTTTTTGCCTGATCAGCACTCGCTTGCTCCCTGCTGTGCTCTCTAAGCGCGTGAGCGATCTCGTGTCCCATAACCGCTGCTAGCTGCGCGTCTGTTAAATTTAGCCTTTTTATAATGCCACTATAAACTACGATCCTGCCACCTGGCATACACCAAGCATTTAGTGTATCTTCATTAATGACATTTACTTGCCACTTCCATTTTAGAGCGTCATCCCTAAAAACGCCAGTTTGAGCGATGAGCCTTTTAGCGATATCTTGAATCCTTTTTGTAAGGATTGGATCAACATTTAGCTCGCCTTTGCTTCTAGCAGCTGTTAGCGTCTTGACGTAAGCTTGAGCTGAGCTTTGCTCCATTACTTCGGAAGATATTGCCATAAACTGACCACGATCAGCACCCACGGCGCCCGACTTTGTGACGCTCGTACAGCCTACAAAAAGTAAGCTAATGGCTAATAATGTAAGTAAAATCTTTTTCATTTTTATCCTTTGTGGATTAAAATTTGTCGTATTATAGCCTGAGTTGGATATGTATTGTTAAATGAGGGGGAAATTTAATTTTTGGAGCTAAAACGGCTTGTAAAATTTAAAATTTGCTCGAAATTTATCTGAGTATGAACCGCATGCGGTGCGAAGTACTAAAGCATGCTATCTCTAATTTATGAGGGGTTAGGAGATTGTTAAAAAAAAAAGGGGGGGGACGACTTTGTAATTCAATCCTCTTCCCTTTGACAAAGAAACAAATATTAAATTTAATGAGATTGCTTTACAAATTTTAAAATTCCATTCACTCGCAAGAATTGACTACTAAAATCTTGGCTTCGCTTATAGCTTAGCTCAAATTTTAGAGCCGAAATTACTCGCTCATGAAATTTTAAAATTTACTAGAGTTTATTTGGTATGTAAATTTACGCCTATGCCTTATAGTTTATATTTCTCTCAAATTCTCTCAAACGTTTATTTACAGATCTTAACTCTGTTATTGTCGTCCAGTTATCGATAAAGACGCTAAAACTCTCTCTAACTTGAGAAAAAGCGTTGCTAGCTTGTATAAGCACACCAAGCGTTATAACGCCGCTAAATAGGCCATTTCCCATGATGATATAAGG
This sequence comes from Campylobacter concisus, assembly GCF_902460705.1. Lineage (GTDB taxonomy): Bacteria > Campylobacterota > Campylobacteria > Campylobacterales > Campylobacteraceae > Campylobacter_A > Campylobacter_A concisus_Z. The sequence goes on from NZ_CABPUP010000005.1 coordinate 92,250, forward strand.
TACGATGACAAGAATTTGTGAAAAAGAGATAAGCCAGAGATTAAAGTAGCCATAATGCAAAAATAGCTTGTAGTAGTTTAGCTTGACACCTGTAAAAAGTTCTAGCATGACGTTTGGCCCGCAAAATTTAACCTTATCATCTTCGCCGTAAACCAGCTCTTTTCTAAATGCTGCCTCTGCTTTTTGGTTGTTATACTCAAGGTGTGGTAGCTTAATGCCTACAAACCACGATACGATAAGGCCTCCGATGCTAATTATTAGTGCGATATAGACTAGCGAACCTTCAATGTCTTTGATGTAAGGCAAGCTCACGCTCTTACTTAGCTCCCAAAGTACAGGAATGAAAGCGATAAGTGTCATGATCGCCCTTAAAACTTGTACGCCAAGGCTTTCCATTATTTTGGCAAAGCGGTAGACATCTTCTTGGATACGCTGCGAGCTACCTTCGATGTCACTTTTGCAGTTTTGCCAAAATTTTAGATATCTAAACGTCATCGCCTCCCTCCAGCGAAAGACCCAGTGGCTCGCAAAGAACGATATCACCGTGCTAGCTACGACGTAAGGCATAACAAGCTTTATGAAATTTAATATCTCTCGCCAAAGCTCACTTACATTGTGATCCTTTGAGTTTTGCACGATGTCGTAGAAATTTTTATACCACTCGTTTATACGGACGTTTAGATGCGTTTGATAGACAAGAAGTAAGATGATAAATATCGCTCCGCCATAAGCCCAGAGTGCCCATTTTTTATCTTTAAAAAATGATGAAAACATAAAGTGCCTTTTGTAAATTTTGGCGAATTATAGCAAGCAATATTAAGCATTTATATAAAATTTAAATGCGAGCTATATCATTTTGCAAATTTTACGTAAAGGAAAATGATGAAGAAATTAGCATTTTTGGCTCTTGGCTTTTTTGCAACACTTGCATTTGCGGCTGATATGAAGGTCTATAAAAGCCCAACTTGTGGATGTTGTACTAGCTGGGGTGAGGCGATGCAAAAGGCTGGATTTAGCGAAGAGGTCATAAAAGTAGATGATATAGCTAAAGTTAAGAAAGAATTTAACGTGCCGCTAGAGCTTTCAAGCTGCCATACAGCAATTATCGATGGATACATCATAGAAGGCCATGTTCCAGCCGATGAGGTAAAGCGCCTACTAGAGCTTAAACCAAAAGACGTAGTTGGTATCGCAGTACCTGGCATGCCGATGGAGAGTCAAGGTATGGAGCAAGGCAGTAAAGCTGAGCAATACGATGTTATTTTATTTAAAAAAGATGGCTCACAAGAAATTTTTGCCACTTATATTGGCACAAAAAAACTAAGATAACTTCAAAAATTTTTAAATTTAGCTCATTTTTGGTGAGCTAAATTTAAAAAGAAATTCCCTTACTTACGGCTATGATACAAAGTAAAAATGTTAGCGGAACGTAGATAAATTTGCCTACAAAATACCAGAAATTACTATAAGATTTATTTGCTCCAGAATTTATCTCGTCTAAAATTTCTTCTTTTTTAATAATCCAAAACCAAGAAATAGCACCGATTACCGCGCCGATTGGAATAATATAGATCGACACAAAGTCCATCCAAGGTCCCCAACTGCTAATAGGCTCCATAAATGCTCCTATGCCAAAGCAAACTGCACAAAGTAGCGTGAGTGTCCAAAATCTACTAAGAAACGGAAATTTATGCATTAGTGACTCGGCGACTACTTCAAACATATTTTGAAGTGAAGTGATACCGCCAAAGATAACAGCTGTAAATAAAATAATGGCAAAAATTTGTCCACCGATCATGTTTTGTAAAATTTTTGGAAGCGTTACAAAAAGTAGCTTTGGACCTTCGGCTGGATCCATAGCATAGGCAAAGACCGCTGGGATCATAACAAGAGCCGCCACAAGAGCTGCAATAGTATCAAAAAAGGCCGTTGTTTTAGCACTTTCAACGATATCTTCGTCTTTTGAAAGGTAAGCTCCATAAACTATCATGCCAGATCCTGTGATAGAGAGCGAGAAAAAGGCTTGGCCCATCGCAGAAACCCATACCATCGGGTCCGCAAGCTTACTAAAGTCAGGAATAAAAAGGAATTTATATCCATCAAATGCATTTGGTAGCATCGCGACATTTATAGCCAAAATGCTAAACAATACGAAAAACAGTGGCATCATTATTTGATTTGTTTTTTCGATACTTTTTGCCCCAAAAAATAGTGTAAGAAGCGTGCCAACAACGATAATAAAATGATAAGGCAAGACTGAGTAGTCTTGAAGTGCAAATGAGTTAAACCAAACGTTCGTATCAACGCTCATAAATGAGCCAGTAAGTGCCTGAGTAAGGGCTTTTAGTACGTAGGCGATGATGACTGCGTAGCCGATGGCTATACAAAGTGAGCCAGCAAGCGGAAGCCAGCCAATAATACTGCCAAATACACCTAAATTTCTACTTTGCCAAGCATATTTATATGATCCAAGCGTACCAGTCTTTGCTCGTCTGCCGATCGCATACTCCGCACTTAGACCAACGTATGAAAAAAGAGCTATGAAAAAAACATAGATGAGTAAAAACGCTGCACCGCCATTTGTGCCAAGTTTGTAAGGAAAGCCCCAGACGTTTGCCATGCCAACTGCTGATCCAACACAGGCCAATATAAATGCCCAGCGCGATGAAAAATTCTTTTTGCTCATTGTAAAATCCATAAATTTAGTGATGAAAATAATGTTATCAAAATATGATTTAAGAACTTTTTATAAATCTTAAATTTAAGAAATGTTGTTACTTTTGAGCGCGATTAATTTGACCGCTAAATATAAATTCGCTATAATCAGGCAAAAATTTTTAACTCTTAAGGATCATAATTGAACCCCAGTAGCGATAATTCGCTTTTAATGGTAATACTTGCCATTATATTCATTTTACTAAACGCATTTTTTGTTTTATCAGAATTTTCTCTTGTTAAAGTTCGTAAGTCTAGACTTGAAGAGCTTATCAAAGAGAAAAAGCCAAATGCTCAGCTTGCTTTTGAGATGTCAAACAAGCTTGATACTTATCTTAGTGCCACTCAGCTTGGCATCACACTAAGCTCACTTGCTCTTGGTTGGATCGGTGAGCCAGCGGTTGCAAGACTTATAGAAGCTCCACTTAAAAATTTCTTCAACTTTAGCGACATATTAGTTCATACGGTTGGTTTTGCGATTGCATTTACGCTTATTACGTTACTTCATGTTGTAATGGGCGAGCTTGTGCCAAAGTCAGTTGCTATCGCAAAGGCTGAGACTTCAGTGTTAAAAATCGCTCGTCCACTTCACTTTTTCTGGGTGCTATTTTCACCTGTAATTAAGCTTTTTGATATTTTAGCGACCATTGGACTTAAAATTTTAGGTATCCAGCCAGCTAAAGAGAATGAGCTAGCGCATTCTGAAGAAGAGATAAAAATCATCGTTGGCGAGAGCTTAAAGGGTGGCGTGCTTGATAGTTTTGAGACTGAGATCATTAAAAATGCAGTTGATTTTAGTGACACAGTCGCAAAAGAGATCATGACGCCAAGGCGCGATATGATCTGCATAAATAAACAAAAGAGTTTTGAGGAGAATTTACAAGTTGTATTTGAGTCAAAATACACTCGCTTTCCTTATATAGACGGCTCAAAAGATATTATTTTGGGCATGATACACATTAGAGATATTTTACAGCTTCACTTTAGTAAAGACAAAGAGAAGAGTTTTGACTCAATTGTTCGTAAATTTGTCATCGTACCTGAGAGCCTTTCTATTTCAAAAGTGCTTGTAATGATGAATAAAGAGCAAATTTCAGCTGCACTCGTAGTTGATGAGTATGGCGGCACAGCCGGACTTCTTACGATGGAAGATATAATGGAAGAGGTTCTTGGTGATTTTAATGACGAGCACGATGAAGTCGATCAACACTACAAAAAGATAAATGACAATATTTACGAATTTCAAGGCAGATACGATCTAGAGAGCGTTGAAGAGGTTCTTGGTATAAGCTTTGATGAAGAGACAGATCAAGTTACAATCGGTGGATATGTCTTCAACTTAATCGGTCGTTTGCCAGTTGTGGGCGATAAGATCGAGGACGAAAACTGCTACTACGAAGTAAGAAAGATGGATGGAGCTAGCATATCACGAGTCAAAGTTAGAAAAAAGATAAAAAATGAAGAGGATAGCATTCAATCTTAAATTTATATATTTATGGCTTAAATAAGCCATGTTATGTAAATTTCTATCAATATTGTGATGCTCTAGGCTCAGTTTCACCATCCGCTTATTTCATTAAATTTTTATTTTAGATAAGTCTTCTAGTTGTAGTCAAGCAAAATAAACTCATATAAATTTTTCGAGTAGATATCCAGCAGTAAAATTTAATCTTAAATTTTAAATATAGTTAATATAATTAAAAATTGTTTTTTACGAGGAGTAAAGATGAGAATAATAAATGTAAAAGATATAAGAGAAGTCGTTGCCAAGCTTTGCAAACAGGCCTGTTATGTCGTGACGCCAGATTTAAAAGCTGCTTTTACAAAGGCTCAAAGTAGCGAAAGCTCGTCACTAGGCAAAGACATTTTGGGTAAAATTTTACAAAATGCTAAGCTTGCAGAAGAGGGTGTTGCGCCTATCTGCCAAGACACCGGTATGACGGTTGTTTTCGTGCAGATCGGCCAAGATGTGCATATTGAGGGTGGATATATTGAAGATGCGATAAATGAGGGTATTGCGGAAGGCTACATTGAGGGCTACCTAAGAAAGTCAGTCGTGGCTGAGCCACTCTTTGAGAGAAAAAATACCACAAACAACACTCCAGCTGTCATTCATACTAGAATCGTGCCAGGAGATAAGCTAAAGATAAAAGTAGCTCCAAAAGGTTTTGGTAGTGAGAATAAATCAGTTTTAAAAATGCTTGTACCAGCTGATGGTATAGAAGGTGTAAAAAAAGTCTTTTTAGAGGCTGTAAAATACGCTGGACCAAATGCCTGTCCTCCACTAACAATAGGCGTTGGCATAGGCGGTACGATGGATAAGGCAGCACTTTTGGCAAAAGAAGCAGCAGTTCGTTCAGTCGATAGTAAAAATTCTGATCCAAGATATGCCAAATTAGAAGACGAGTTACTAGAGCTTGCTTGTAAAACTGGCGTTGGTCCTCAAGGACTTGGTGGTGATACTACTGCTGTTAAAGTAAATGTCGAGTGGTATCCAACTCACATAGCGGGTCTTCCTGTTGCTATAAACATCAACTGTCACGCTGCACGCCACGCAGATGCCGAGCTTTAAGGAGAAAAAATGTCAGAAGTAAAAAGAATAACAGTACCATTTGATAAAGAGGTGGTAAAAAGCCTAAGAGCAGGCGACAACGTCCTAATATCAGGCACTATCATAGCGGCTCGTGACGCTGCACATAAGGCACTTACTGAAACATTGGCACGCGGCGAAAAACTACCAGTTGAACTAAAGGGTGAGACTATCTACTATGTTGGACCAACTCCAGCCAAGCCAAATCAAGCTATCGGCGCAGCAGGCCCAACAACAAGTGGCAGAATGGATAAATACACCCCAACCATGATAAATGAAGTTGGTATAAATGGTATGATCGGTAAAGGCTACAGGAGTGACACAGTAGTCGAGGCTATGAAAAAATCATGCTGTGTTTATATGGTTGCTATCGGTGGTATCGGAGCGCTCATTAGCCAAAGTATCAAAAAATATGAAGTGCTAGCTTATCCAGAACTAGGACCGGAAGCAGTTGCTAGGCTTACAGTTGAGGATTTCCCAGCAATAGTTGCCATTGACTGCGAAGGTAATAACTTCTATGAAGTCGGTCAAGCACCTTACAAAAAGATATAAATTTATCCCGCTAGCAAGCTAGCTAGCGGACTTTAGTAATATCCAAGACACATCGTTTCAGTTAATTTTATGCGTTTTTCAAATGGAGCAGGTGAGAAAAATTTACACTTTTCAATGTAAATTCTATAAGAATAGCTAAGATTAAAATCATCATAAAATTTCTTCAAGTCTATAAATTTGATACCGCAAATCTCATAAATTTTAAAGAGCTCGTAGATCTTAGAGCCATTTTTTGCTACAAGATGAGAAGGAGCAAGCGAGGTAAAAGAGCAAAATACGCCTGTTGGAATAAGTCCATTCAAAGGTGTGCAGGTTTTTATAATGTTTTGAAATTTGGCTGGAATGCTATTTTTTCTAAGAAAAACTATTCTTGAGTTTTCAAATTTTGCGCTTATGACATTTTTCCAAAAAAGATAAGCATTTGATGAGATGCCGGCTTTTTTAGCTAACTCAGCACCGAGTACATAATCATCTAAAAACTCATTTGGTGCGAGTATATTTTGCATCTTCATCCTTTTGAAATTTTGTCCATTATAGCTTTTGGAGACTAAAAATTTAGAAAATTTATAGTAGGATTTTTAAAAATTTCAAAAGGAGAAAATATGAAAAAACAAATCTCAACAAAAAATGCTCCACAAGCGATTGGACCATATTCTCAAGCTATTAGCTCAAATGGATTTTTATTTATCTCAGGTCAGCTTGGTGTCACACCAGCGGGTGAGTTTGCAAGTAGTAGCGTAGAAGCTCAAGCTGAGCAATCTCTTGAAAATTTAAAAAATATCTTGGCTGAAGCAGGACTTAATTTTGATAATGTCATAAAGACTACAATATTTCTAGCAGATATGGGAGATTTTGCTAAAGTAAATACTGTGTATGCTAAATTTTTTAAAGAGCCTTATCCTGCTAGAAGTACAGTAGCTGTTAAGACCTTGCCAAAAGACGCACTTGTAGAAATAGAGCTTATCGCGGCTTATTAATAGATATTGTGTAAAAGTTCACATAATTTAATGCTTAATTATAATGGAGAGCAAAAACTCTCCAAATTTATACTTCAAAAACTAAACCCTATAAACCTATAATAGAAATACATGCTTTAAAATTTTAAAGCGCCTAATAAAATTTTCTCAAATTCCCTAAATATTTCAACTATCTTTAAGTATTGCTCGTATATAATTCCAGCTCACGAAACGAGAAACCACCTTTAACTTCATTGGTTAATAAAGCCTTTTCTTTTTATCGTTGTTCTTTTAACTTACAATTGTTAAACTATTAGTCAATCTTTGAAATCTAAACAAGTGATCGATTGAGCCAGTCTATTATGAT
>NZ_CABPUP010000005.1:100059-153446 GCF_902460705.1 Campylobacter concisus
TCGCTTTTTACAAACTATTGATATTTAGAATTTATATATTTAATTAATATATTTTTTTCTTAAAAGATAAAATTTCTCATATAAAGTTATATCCTATAAAAATATTATATAATCAGGCAAAAATTTAAATAATACAAAAAATAATAAGGAGTAATCTTGGCTAAAGAAGCTGGAGTAGTAAAATTTATTAGTGGCAAGGCGGTCGCTATCGATCAAAACGGAAATGAGAGAGAGCTAAAAGTAGGTGACATCCTTTATATGGGAGAGAGTATCAAGACAAGTGATGCCGCTGATAAAATAACAATTGTTTCAAATAATGGAAAAGAGATTACGATCGTAGGCAATGATACACTTGCTTTAAATCAAAGTACTATAGGCGCGGAAGGCTTGGCAGATGTTAGTGATTTGCAAAATGCTATTTTAAATGGCGGAGATCTAACAAAACTTGAAGAGACTGCTGCTGGTGGAAACACTGCTGCTGGTGGTGGAGATGGTGTTAGCCTAAGTGACGCTAAATTTGCTGAGGGTGGCCACTATTCAAACATTAATGCAACATATAGAAATTTAAGTGATACAAACAGAGCTTTTGCATCATACGATAGCCCAATAAGCGGATACAATGGTGGAGATGATACTATAATCCCAAGCAATCCTCTTGTAACTTTTATAAGCGATCTTAATAACGATGGTACTTTAAGCAGGGTTGAGCATGCACGCGATACAAATTTAAATACATCAAAAGTTCTTATTACGATTCCAAATGATGGCACAGTAAGGGTCGGAGATATACTAAATATCACTATAACTAAGCCAGATGGTAATACTGAAAATAAAACAATTCCTATCACTCCAACTATCATAAGCAATGGTTATCAGTTTGATGCTCCAATACAGACTGGTAAAATTTCAAAAGTTGATGCAACTATTACAAATTTTCAAGGAAATGTTAGTGGCAAAAGTGAAGATAGCGTAACTTCAAGTGGCTTTAGTGCTCCAGAGGTTAAATTTACAGAAGATAACAGCCCTGATAATAGTCTATTAACATATACTGAAAATGCTAAAGATGGTAAATTAAATGAAACTCCAGTACTTGTAACTGTAAAAGATGTGATTGTTGGAGATGTGCTTCACATGACTTTAACAAAGCCTGATGGTACAACCGAGGTTAAAAGTGTACCTATAGATCAAAACATAATAGACAATGGATATAAGATAGATAATATGCCAGTTGAACACGGTAAGCCTTCAAAAGTAGAAGCTTACGTAGCAGATAGCACAAACACGATGAGAAGTGCAACTGCAAGCGACTCTACTACTCTTGATGTAAAACCGACTTTGAAATTTACTGAAGATACAGACGATAATATCTATCTATATGATAATGAAAATAAGCAAGATAACGACTTTAGAAGCACGACAGTAGAAATAACTCTACCAAAAGATGTAGTTATTGGCGATAAGATCGTTATAACTTATACCGATCCACTAACTAAGCAAGATACAACAAAAGAAATTTCTCTTACACAAGAGATGATTGATAATCAAAAAGTAAATACCTCTCTTCCGATATTTCCAGATGTAAGAACATCAGCTAGTGTTCATGTGGTAGATAAAAACAATGTTCGAAAAAGTGAAGAGTCAGATCAAGATAGTGTAATGCCTATTGGTAGAAATTTAGAAATGACATTACCAGAAGAAAAGACTCTTCATGAAATTTCAAGACAAGAAAGTACTGATGACAATGAAGTAAATAAAACCACAGCAAGGATTACTCTGCCAAATAAAATTGATAATGGCGATAAGCTTACGCTAACTATTACTGGACCTGATCCTGATGATCCTGTAAATAATCCATCTAAAACTTATACAAGAGAATTTACTATACATATGGATAGTAAAGGTGCTGTGACTAGTGTAACAGAAAACGGAACTTCTAATGTTTTAACACCGATAAAATCAGGTGACAATCAATATACCATTGATGTTTCTGGTATACAGCTAAAGCATGGAGAAGATACGACTATTAAGGCCAAAGTTACAAATTTAAATCCAAATAGGCATACATCCATAAATGAGTCAGAAGTATCGGCTAGTTTAGAATATGTAAAAAAACCTGAAGTTATCTTTGGAGAGGCTAATGGCACTAGGAGTATGAGCAGAGAGCAAGCTATGAGTGATGGTGATCTTGATAGCACAACAGTCACTATAAAGCTTCCTAAAAATGCAGTAAGTGGAGATAAACTAACTGTAACTATAAAAGAGCCAAATGAAGCTACTGCTAGAGAAATAAAATACACTATTGGAAAAGATAATAATGGTAAGTTCTTTGTAAAAGATAGCGATGGCAATAAAATAGATACAGAAATAGATGGTAGAAGCTTTAAAATTTCTGGCATTAAAACAGCGACTGGTCTAGAAACTAAAGTAACAGCTGAGATAAAAGATAAAGATGGTATTCAACATGCAGAAGATACAAGCACGGTTACTATCTCAAATATAAACGATATGGCGGTATATTTCAAAGAGGATACTGACCGTAACGTATCCTTAACGAGAGCGGAGAGCAAGGACGCGGATGGCGACCTACATAAAACGACAGTAGTAGTAAAAGTGCCAAATAACGTTATAGCTGGCGATGTGGTAACTGTAAAAATAGATAATGGCACTTCACCTAAAACTTATAAGGTTACAGGTAGAGACCCAAGCGGTAAAATCATGCTAGAAGATACTTCTACTCATGCTTCTATAACTGCAAGTGATAAAAATGAGATAGAAATTCCTGGCGTAGAGATCATTGCTGGCAAGACCATCAATGTAACTACTGAGACCACCGATGCAAGTGGCGGCAAGAAAGCCGAAGCTCAAAATCATAATACTCTTGAAAAGCTTCATGAAGACATGGAGATAACTTTTGAAAAAGATATCAATAATGATGGTATTTTGGGTAGTTCAGAGGCAACTGGAGCGACTACTATAGCAACTATCAAGCTTCCTTCAAATTTTGTTTTAGGTGATAAATTAATAGTAGAGTCACACAACGAAGACACGCCAAACAATAAAACGACCAAGACATATGAGATAGTAAAAGACAATAACGGCAAATTGATAGCCAAAAATGGCAGTGAAGAGCTTGATATTACCGATGATGCTGATAGCAATAAAGTGGTCAAATATACACTTGGCTTAACAGAAGATCATAAGACTATCATTAATGCCAAGGTTACTGATAATACTGGTGCTGATAAGGTTGAGACAAATAGCGATATCACACTTGATGCTCAAGGTAGCGGTTCTGGAACAGGCTTTAGGCTATTTATTGATGAAGATAAAGATAGAAATGGTGTTCTAAGTAGAGATGAGGCTATGAAGGATGGAAATTTAAATACCACTTCGGCAATACTTCAAATCCCAACCACTGTAAATAGCGGTGATATTATAAAAGTTAAGGTAAATGGTGGGGCAGAGAAAACTTATACCGTTGCTTCAAATGATGGTACAAACGTTACTATAAAAGATGCGGATGGCAGCATTGTTGCACTTGAGCCAGGAAATAAACTAAAAATTTCTGATGTTCATATAGATAAAGATCATCCAGCAGTGGTTGAAGCTACTATAAATGGAGTAACAAAGACAGCTAAAGCTACATTAGAATCAGTAGATACTAAAAATTTAAAGATTGAATTTGTTGAAGATAATGCAAGTAGAGACAATATAATAGACAGAGATGAAGCTATTTTGGACAATGATATAAAAAAGACAATTATAAGCGTTCAGGTGCCGCATAATGTCACAAATGGTGATAAGGTAGCAGTAACAATAAAAGAACCTCAAGCTAATGGTACAACAGGGTCTAGAACTATAACTTATACAGTTTCAAAAACTGCTAATGGTAAAATTTCATTAACAGATGATAGTGATACTACTCATACTCCACATGAACTAGAAAATAACACTATAAAAATTCCTGATGTTGCTATGCTCCCAGGTCGCGAAACTAGTGCAGTAGCTACTATAACAAATGGTGCTGAGACTACAACTAGTAGCGAAGCAAAAGCTAAACTTGCACCTTTAAGCGAAGCGGGATTAAGTGTAAGCATAGTTGCTGACAAAAATGACAATGGCATTATCTCAAGAGATGAGTCAGGTAGTAAAATTTCAAAGGTTTATGTTTCTATCCCAGGAAGTGTTGTAGCTGGTGATAAGATAGATGTTAAGATAACAAATCCTGATGGATCTACTGCGACTAATCATTACGAAGTTATAGGAAAAGACGTTAATGGTAAAACTACTTTAAAAAATATAGCAGATCCTATGCATCCGATTACACTAGGTAGGGATAATCCACTTGAACTTGATGCTACTATCGCAGTTGATAAAGAAACAAAAGCCGAGGTTACTCTAACTGACACATTTGGTGAGAGCAAAACAGTAAGCGATACAGCACATGCTGAAATAGATGCTATAAGAGGTATCATGTTTAATAAAGATATAAAAACCTCAGAAAGTGGCGAGAGATCTACTACGGTAAAAGTTTATCTTAATGAAGATGCTAGAGATGGAGATACAGTAGAGTTTAAATACACTGATCCAGACAACCACCATGCACTAACCAAGACTACAACATATACTCTATCGGCTGCAGATATAGCAAAAGGTACATTTGACCAAGAGCTTGATATCAATGCAAGATCAGCCTACGATCTAAATGTTAAAGCCTCACTTAAAACTTCAGATGGCTTAGAGTCTAAATCTTATGAGCCTTATAAACCACTTCATATAGGCGTTGAAAACTATACGGTTAAATTTGACGCAAGTAAAGATATGAAAGGTGGCGAAGGTCATGATACTTTGGTGTTTGATAAGCAAATAGTTGATCTTAGAGGCATTACTAATCTTAATTCAAAAGTAGAAAGCTTTGAAAATCTTGAGCTCAAAGGAGAAACAAAGATCAAATTTAATGCACAAAATATCCTTGATATCACTGATAATCCTGACACGGTGCTTAAGATAAAAGGTGGTGATGTTGATGCTAATGGCAATAAAATCACAAAAGTTGATCTAGTTCATAAATGGACCGAAGATCATTCATATGATACTGCTGGATTTAAAGGCTACTCAAGCATTGATCAAATAAATGGAAAAACTATCCATATCCAAATAGACGATAAAATCCACACCGATCTTTAATCCCCAAAATGAGTGCGTAAATTCGCACTCATTCCAAACTCAAACTCACATTATTTTTTAAGTCTTGTTTTACTAATATTTGCTCCTTAAAGGAGAAAATATGAAAAATTTAATAGCCGTTATTATAGTTATTGCTGCACTTGCTTTTGGTGCTTTTAAGTATATAAATTCATTTGTTGCACTTGATGAAAACGTAAATGCAAAGTGGTCACAGGTATTAAATCAATATAAAAGAAGAGCCGAGCTTGTACCAAATTTGGTTGAAACTGTAAAAGGCTACGCAGCTCATGAGCAAAAAATTTTTGAAGATGTGGCAAATGCTAGAAGCAAGAGCATGCAAGTAAGCGTTGATGCAAGTGGTCTTAGTGATGAAGCTAAGATGAAAGAATTTATGACAGCACAAAGCTCATTTGGTTTGGCACTTGGCAGGCTTATGGCAGTTAGTGAGAACTATCCGGAGCTAAAAGCAAATCAAAATTTCTTATCTCTTCAGAGTCAGCTTGAAGGTACGCAAAACCGCATAAGCGTAGCAATGCATGATTATATCGAAGCTGTAAAAGAGTATAACGTAGCCCTTAGAAGCTTTCCAAATAAATTTATAGCAAGTACTTTTTATCCTGAGCTAAAGCCAAAACAAAATTTTGAAATAAGTAACGAAGAGAAGATAAATCCAAAAGTTTCATTTGAGAAATGATGAAGAAAATTTTTGCTCTTTTATTTTTTACATTTTGCTTTTGTTTTGCCATAAATTTTAACGAGCAGATAAATGATGAGGCTCAAATTTTCTCTAAAAATGAGAAAGCTAAGCTTTTAAGTTTGGTGCAAAATTACGAGCAAAATAGTACGACGCAAATTGCTATCGTGACACTTAAATCACTAGAAAATAAAAGCATAGAAGAGATCTCTCTTGAGGTGGCTAGAGGCTACGAGCTGGGACAAAAACAAAGCAGTAATGGAGTGCTTTTAATAATCGCTCCAAACGAGAGAAAAGTACGTATAGAAGTTGGCTATGGGCTTGAAGGTGTGCTAACTGACGCTATATCAAGCCAGATCATAAATGATGTGATAGTGCCTAAATTTAAGCAAGGAGATATGGGCGGTGGCGTGATAGATGGCATAAGAGCCATCATAAAAGTGGCTAGTGGCGAAGAATTTGAAAGTGTGAGTGATGATGAAGAGATACCATTTGGAATAGTTGCCTTTTTTGCTGGCATGATCTCATGTTTTGTCTCTGGCTTTTTAGGTAAATTTTTTATGCGAATTGGCTTTAGTGCGTGTTTTGCAGGGCTTACATCTACGGTATTTGAGCAATTTTTTGGCGTACAAAATTACTTCATTGTCTTTGCTGTTGTGTTTGTAATATTTTTTATTATTTTAAAAAATGTCTTTAAAGAAAATACTCAAAGCAAAAATACACACAGTGACTTTAGGCGCGATAGATCAGACTCAAATAGCAGTGGCAGCGGACATTCAAGCAGTTCAAGAGGTGGTGGCTTTAGTGGCGGCGGAGGCGGTTTTGGCGGAGGTGGAGCAAGTGGCAGTTGGTAAAATTTCATCAAAGATTAGCTTGTAAAGCTCAAATCCTTTAAAATATATAAAAACTTAGGAGCAAAGATGCTAGCTGGCGAGCTGCTTAAAAGCCATTTTGCTAAATTTGATCTAGTGGCGGTGCTTAGTAAATTTTTAGAGCAAAGTCATTTTGATAAAGAAAAATTTGATCTGCTCAAACAAAATAACTTTAAAATTTTAGATAAAAATATAAAGCAAGAGATAGTTGGAACTGCAGGTTTTAAAGAGTTTTTTGATGAGAAATTTCAGAGCTTTTTATGCGAGCTTATGCAAAGTAAAGTTTTAATTGTTTCTGGCAAAGAGTATAAATTTAGCGAGCTTGAAATTTATACTTGTTTCGACGCAAATACCTATAAAAGGCAGTGTGAGGCAGGAGAGATTTACTTTCACAACTTTGGCTTTGACATATCTTTTAAAAGCGAGCCATCGCTTTATGGTGGCGTTTTAGTAAGAAGCCTAAAGCCCTTAAACGGGCAAAATTTTATCTTTGGGCCAAGAAAATGTGCCTTGCATATCTTAAATAGCAAAATGAGCAATTTAAACTTTGATCTAAAAGAGGCTGATTTTAGAAAGGATGAGATTACTCCTGCGCCACGTATTAGATCATTTGGCGATAAAAATCAGCAAAAAAATGATTGCCTTAGAGCATTTGCTGCTGAGTTTGAAAAAGCCTTAGAGTTTGATGAAAATTATAAAAAGAGATTAAATGCCTATAAAAAAGGGTGAGATTCATCTTTTTATCAGCTTTTGCGGTGAGAAATTTAGCCCAAAAATGCTAGATAAAAAAGATCGCAGAAGAGTAAAAAATACCCAAATTTAATAAAACAAAACTCATTTAAAATATCTCGCTACTTAAAATTTAAAGCAAAGATGCGAGGTAAAATCTGTCTTTCTCATAAAGAAAATATCGCAGTTTTAGCCATTTCAAAAGCAAAGATTGGAGTCGAAGATTTAAAAAAGAAATTTTAGCTCTAAAATCAATGAAGGATTTTAATAAATTTATCCTTGATGAAAATACAAGTGTGGCTTACGTGAGCGGCTTTGTAAAAGGGGCGCAAAGTGATGAGGTGCTAGAGCGCTACAACGCTTTTAGCCTAAATTTCGCTAGCTCACTAAATGAGAGCCTAACTCAGGCAAAAGAGCTAGCTCTAAAACTAAAAATAGCAGCGCTTGTGGTCGCGTTTTTACTGCTGTGGTTTTATTTTAGTGCGCTTATCTCGGCACTTGTGATGGGCGTCATCATCTTTGGCGTGCTTCTCACACTCTTTATCTTTGCCATTTTTGGCATAAATTTAAGCATTTTTGGCGTCTTTGGGCTCATCCTTGCAAGCGCTGTTGGGATTGATTACATGATATTTGCGCTAAATGAGAGCCTTGGCGAAAAAGAGCGAATTTATGGTATTTTTTGCGCATTTATCATGAGTTTTATCTCGTTTTTTACGCTATCTTTTAGCCAGACTGCCCCGCTCTTAGCGTATTTGGATTAAGTGTTAGCCTTTGCGTGCTGATATATGGGCTATGTGCTAGCGTTTTATCTTGTAAAAGAATTTATTTTAAAGTTACAAATGCAGTGTAAAATAGTATTTTAAGGCGTAGCTAGATTTTGTACTTGTGTTTCGCAAGTATTGACTAAAATGTTATAGAGAGTTTTATCTATATCAGCAATATTAATACATGGCATTCTATGCGCTTAATGAGTATAAAATTTTAGGCTCTTATTATGTTGGATAAATTAACTACGTTCGATCAATTTGCAAACTTAATAAAAATTAAAACCGTGTTACTTAAAAAGTTGTTATATAACATAACAGCAGGCAAAGCATATATTTCATTTGATATTCCAAAAAAAAGTGGTGGATATAGAACAATCCATGCTCCTAAAAAAGAATTAAAAAAAATCCAAAAATCTATAGTTTTTAAAATTTTAGATCACATAAGAGAAACAGAAAAGGATAAACATATAAAAACAAATATTTCGCATGCATTTGAGAAAGGAAAAAGTATTATTACGAATGCAAAAATTCATAGAAATAAAAAATTTATTCTAAATATTGATCTTAAAGATTTTTTTGACAGTTTTCATTTTGGAAGAGTTGCTGGCTACTTTGAAAAAAACAGAGAATTAAAATTCTCTAGAGAAACTTCTATTTTATTAGCAAAAATATTTTGCTGTGATGGTAAATTACCGCAAGGCGCTCCGAGTTCTCCTATAATTTCAAATTTGATCTGTAATATTTTTGATATGAGGATACTTAAGCTAGCTAAAAAATTTAAGCTTGACTATACAAGATATGCTGATGATTTGAGTTTTTCTACGAATGATAAAAATTTTATAAAATTCTATGATGATTTTATGACTAAACTTAACAATGAAGTAAAAAGAGCGGGTTTTAATATTAATGATAAAAAAACGAGACTTTTATATAAAGACTCTAGACAAGAAGTAACTGGTCTTATTGTAAATAAAAAGATTAGTATAAAAAGGGAATATGTAAAAAGTACGAGAGCCATGGCAAACACACTATATAGCAATGGATCTTTTCATATTAATGAAAAAGAGGCTACTTTAAACCAGCTTGAGGGTAGGTTTAACTTTATAGATCAAATAGATAGATATAATAATAAAATTCAAAAAGTAAATAAAAATAATAAATTAAATTCTAGAGAAAAGGAATATCAAAAATTTCTTTTTTATAAATATTTTTATGCAAATAATAAGCCATTGATTTTAACAGAAGGAAAAACAGATATTCTTTATATTAAAGCAGCTCTTAAAAATTTATATAGTGACTATCCAAAACTTATTGAAAAAGTTAATAATAAATTTAATTTTAAAATATCTTTTTTAGAAAGGAGCTCGCGACTTGAATATTTTTTTGGTATCACAAAAGATGGTGCGGATAGTTTAAAGAATATCTACAATTACTATTCTGGAAAGGATGGTAAATTGAATCTTCTTAATTTTTTTGAAAAAAAAGAAATTAAATCATGCAAGCCAGTGATTTTGTTTTATGATAATGAACTACAGAAAATAGATGGAAAAGAAAAACCGCTATTGAAATTTATTAACAATGCTCCAAAAGAAGATCGAGATAATTTTAAAAAAATAATACAAAAAAATTTATATAACAAGCTTTTGGGTAATCTTTATTTGGCAACTATACCGATTGTAGATACCAATAAACAAGAGGCTGAAATAGAAGATCTTCTAAATAAAGAGGTATTAGAACATAAAATAAATAACAGAAGCTTTTCAAAGGATCCTAAAAACGGGAATGAATATGGAAAAAATGAACTTTCAAAATATGTTTTTAAAAATTATAGTAATATAAATTTCCAAAATTTTAAAAAATTACTCGATACTCTACAAAATATAATTGAAGAATATGAAATAAAAATATAAAAATATATTTTAAGCAAAAAATATCTCGCTTTTTAGGCGAAGTAGGCATAGATAGGCGCTCAGGACGCTCTGCTCTCTAACGTAGTTGCGCTCGCCTTTTAAAAGAAGTCTCTCAACCTCGATATTGCCGTTTCTATCGCCAGCTGCGACATATACCGTGCCAACTGGCTTGCTAGCTGTGCCCCCACCAGGTCCTGCGATACCGCTAATGGCAAGCGCAAAGTCCGCATTTGTCGTGCTTAGAGTGCCTTTTACCATCGCTTTTACGCAAGGCTCGCTCACAGCTCCGTAAGTATCTAAAATTTCATCCTCAACGCCCAGCCACTCATGCTTTATGTGATTTGCATAAGTCACTAGCGAGCCATCAAAGCTAGCCGAGATACCTCCATATCTTGCAAATTTCGCCGCCGCAAGCCCAGCCGTGCAAGACTCGGCAAATGAAATTTTAAGCCCTTTTTGCATAAGTTTGTTTGCCACGAAGGCAATCACATCTTTTTGTGGGATAAATTTTTGTGAAAATAGTGTTTTTACCCCTTGCAAAAAGCTCTCAATCTGGCCAAATTTATTACTTTTTGCTCTTACTAGTATTAAATTTGGTAGGATCTGCGCAAGGGTTATATCGACTTCGTAAGTTTTAGCAAGTGGCAGCATAAGGATCCTCGCGCTATCTGCGTCGATGTCTATTAGATGAAAGTAGCTAAAATCAGGTTCATACTCTATCAAAAACTCGCCTAGTTCTTCATTTGGATTGGCTTTTATGAGATTTATCTGAGCGTTATTTAGCTTGACCAAAAAGCTATTTTTTGAGTAGTCTAAGCTGTCTTTAAGCGCAAGAGTCATGCTATCTTTTAGCTCGAGTGAGCCCCCAGTTAGAGTCGCTATGATCTTTGCCGCGATGGCAAAATTTTCGTCAGAGCCAAAAATGCTTACAAAGTCGTAATCTTTTGATAAATTTTCGATGATAAAAGGTAGCTCTTTGCTATTTTTTGGAGCAAAACTTACCACTCCAAGCTCGCCAAAATGATCCTCGTAACTTTGAAAAATGTAGTTTAGAAATTCTCTATTTATCTCAAGATCTTCGCCTATTATCAAGATACTTTGTCTCATTTTTAAGCTCCTTTTTTTACCTCATTATACTATTTTTCAGTGTGATTTAACCAGCACAGGTGTAAAATTAGCAAATTTTAAAATCAAGGTAAAAAATGGACTACAAAGAGACACTTTTACTCCCAGAGACAAATTTTCCGATGCGCGGAAATCTCCCACAAAATGAACCACAAAGACTAAAATCATGGTACGAAGAGCGCAAGGTTTACGAAAAAATGAAGAAAAACCGCCAAAATGCGGTTAAAAGTTTCAACATCCACGACGGCCCTCCGTATGCAAACGGTCACCTACACATCGGCCACGCGTTAAATAAAATTTTAAAAGATATCATTACAAAAACGCACTATTTTTACGGCGAAAACGTCCGCTACGTGCCAGGCTGGGACTGTCACGGCTTGCCTATCGAGCAGCAAGTCGAAGTAAAGCTTGGCGATAAGAAAAAAGAGCTTAGCAAGGTCGAGATCAGGGAGCTTTGCAGGCAGCACGCGAGAGAATTTATAGACATTCAAAGAAATGAATTTAAAAGCCTTGGCATCATCGGCGACTTTGAAAATCCATACATGACGATGAAATTTGAGTTTGAGGCTGACATCTACAAAGCGCTTTGCGAGATCGCTAAAAAGGGGCTTTTAGTAGAGAGAAGCAAGCCAGTTTATTGGAGCTGGGCGGCTAGATCGGCGCTAGCTGAAGCCGAGGTTGAGTACGAGGAGAAAGAGGACTATTCTATTTACGTAGCATTTGAGCTTGATAGCGACGCACTAGAAAAGCTTAGCGTAAAAGAGGCGAGCGCTGTCATATGGACGACCACACCTTGGACGCTACCAGCAAATCAAGCTATAAGCCTAAATCCAGATGAAATTTACGTGCTAACAGCTGAAAATTTGATCTTTGCAAAGCCACTACTTGAAAGCGTCGTGCAAAGCGGACTAAGCAAGGGCGAGGTCAAAAAAGAGTTTAAATCAAGCCTGCTTGAAAACACTCACGCGGTAAATCCACTAAACGGCAGAAAGTCTCAATTTTTACTAGGCGATCACGTTATGATGGACGGCGGCACTGGACTTGTTCATACAGCTCCAGGTCACGGCGAGGATGACTACTACGTATGTTTGAAATATGGCTTTAGTGAAATTTTAATGCCAGTTGATGATAGTGGTTGCTATGATGAGAGCTTGAAGCACCACGGACTATTTAGAAGCGACGTGGTAGATGAGTTTGTCGGTATGCATATCTTTAAAGCAAATGAGAAAATTTTAGAGCTACTTGGCAAAAAATTACTTAGCGTCTCTAAATTTAGACACTCTTATCCATTTTGCTGGAGAACGCATAAGCCTGTTATTTATAGAGCTACAAAGCAGTGGTTTATAGCTATGGACGAGGCTAAACTAGGTGGCAAAACGCTTAGACAAACAGCACGCGAGGAGCTTGAAAAGGTTAAATTTTACCCAAGCGTGGGCATAAAAAGAATAGGCTCGATGATAGAAAATCGCCCAGACTGGTGTATCTCTCGCCAGCGTGACTGGGGTGTGCCGATCGCGTTTTTCAGAGATAAAGCGACAAAAGAAGTTATATTTGATAGTGAAATTTTAGACCACATCGTGGCTATCTTTAGAGAAAAAGGCGCTGATGCGTGGTGGGCGCTAAGCATAGACGAGCTTTTACCAAAAGGCTCAAAATACAAGGCTGAAAATTTAGAAAAAGTTATGGACATCCTTGACGTTTGGTTTGATAGCGGCTCGACATGGCATGCGGTCTTACAAAGCGACAACTACGACGCTGGCAAATACCCCGCAAGCATGTATCTAGAGGGCTCAGATCAGCATAGAGGCTGGTTTCAAAGCTCGCTTCTAGTAAGCACAGCTATAAATTCTCACGCACCTTATGAGAGCATCCTAACTCACGGCTTTACTGTCGATGCTAAGGGCGAAAAGATGAGCAAGAGCAAGGGCAACGTCATCGCTCCACAAGACGTGGCGAAAACTCACGGCGTGGAAATTTTACGCCTTTGGGTTGGCATGAGTGATTACTCAAGCGATCTAAAAATCAGCGAAGATATATTAAAACAAATAAGCGAGCAATACCGCAAAATCCGCAACACTATACGCTTTTTACTAGCAAACGTAAATGACCTTGAGAGCTTAAATACAGAGTTTAACATCCTTGATAAATGGATATTAGCACGCGCTAAAAAGGTCTTTGACGAGGCGAGTGCTTGCTTTAGAAATTACGACTTTTCAAAGGGCTTTAACATCCTTTTAAATTTCCTATCAGCCGATCTTAGCGGCGTATATCTTGACGTTTGCAAAGATAGACTCTACTGCGACGCAAAAGACGCTCCAAGAAGAAGATCAGCTCAAAGCGCGATGGCGATCATCACAAAGGCACTTTTGCCACTCATCGCTCCAACGCTTACTTACACCGTAGATGAGGTTATGGACTACGCTCCAAAGATCGTCAAAGGCGAGGCAAAAGACGCGTTTGACCTAGTCTATGAGCCAATCAAATTTGACCTTAGTTTTGAGGATGAGCTGCTTTTTGCCAGCAGGGAGAAATTTAACGAGATCGTGGATGTTCTTAAGAAGGATAAAAAGATAAAATCAACTCTAGAGCTAAGCCTAGAGACCACAAACCACAACATCACAAGCTACGACGAGCGCGAAGTGGCCGATCTTTATATGGTAAGCTCAGTTAGAGCTTATGATGATAGCGAGCCACTAGCTGAGTTTGAGCTGGAGGGCGATAAATTTAAGATCATAGCAAGCAACCTTCACAAATGCCCAAGATGCTGGAAATTTAACGCTAGCAAAGAAGATGCGCTATGCCCAAGATGCGAAGAGGTCATAAGTGCTAAGTGAGCCAGTAAGCGCAACTATCATAGTCGCAACGATCGCTGCGGTGGTCGTTGTTAGCTTGTTTGGCATATTTTTGGTTAATAAATTTAAAGGATAAAAATAGTGGTAACTTTAAAAGAAGCTTTAAAATTTTCAGCTGAAGAGATAAAAAATTTAAGAGCCGAGCTTGAGGCAAAGATCATAAAAGAAAAAGAGCTTGGCGCTTATGTTGAGCAGCTAGCAAATTTAGAGATCGCAAAACTAGGCGAGGGCGTGCCTATCGCTATAAAAGACAACATCCAAGTAAAAGGCTGGAACGTCACGTGCGCTTCTAAAATTTTACAAGGCTACGTAGCACCTTATAACGCAACTGTTATCGAGAAGCTACTTGGCAAAAATTTAGCTCCATTTGGCCGCACAAATATGGATGAATTTGCGATGGGAAGCACGACTGAGAGCTCATTTTACGGCAAAACACTAAACCCACTAAATCACGCTCACGTCCCAGGTGGCAGTAGCGGTGGCTCGGCAGCAGCAGTCGCAGCTGGCCTTGCAATAGCCGCACTTGGTAGTGATACTGGTGGCTCGATCCGCCAGCCAGCGGCATTTTGTGGATGTGTAGGTTTTAAGCCAACCTACGGCAGAGTGAGTAGATATGGCCTTGGTGCCTACTCAAGCAGCCTTGATCAGATAGGGCCGATCGCTCAAAACGTAGAAGACGCAGCCATTTTATATGACGCGATCGCTGGACACGACTCAAAAGATAGCACGAGTGCAGATGTACCGTTTATTAGCGTTAGCGATAAGATAGATGGCAACAAAAAACTAAAAATTTGTGTCATCAAAAACTACGTAGAAAACGCAAGCGAGCAGACAAAAGCTGCTTTAAATTTAGCTATAGAGAAGCTAAAATCACACGGCCACAGCGTAGCTTACACAAATTTTGAAGACTCAAAATATGACGTCGCAGCCTACTACATCATTGCAACCGCAGAGGCAAGCGCAAATTTAAGCCGCTACGATGGCGTAAGATATGGCAGACGCGCAGATGCTAGAAATTTAAAAGAGCTATATATAAACTCACGCTCTGAGGGCTTTGGTGAAGAAGTAAAAAGAAGAATTTTGCTTGGTACCTTTGTGCTAAGTAGCGGATACTATGATGCTTACTATATCAAAGCGCAAAAAGCAAGAGCGCATATAAAAGCTCAATACGAGAGAATTTTAGAAGAAAACGACCTTATATTTATGCCAGTAGCTCCGAGTACAGCCTATAAATTTGGAGCACACAGCGATCCACTTCAAGCATATCTAAGCGATATTTACACTATCAGCGTAAATTTAGCAGGCCTACCAGCTATCTCTGTGCCAGTTGGCAAAGATGATCTAAATCTAAATATAAGCGCACAGCTAATCGCAAAAGCATGGGATGAACAGACCTTGATAAATGGTGCCAAGAGCCTAGAAAATTTAATAAAAGGATAAAAATATGAAGATAGTAAAGAGAGCTTTAACATTTGAGGATGTGCTTCTTGTACCGCAATACTCTGAAATTTTGCCAAAGCAAGTTGATGTAAAAACCAGGATCAGCAAAAATGTAACGCTAAATATCCCGATCGTCTCTGCTGCGATGGATACGGTGACTGAGCATAGAACTGCTATTATGATGGCAAGGCTCGGCGGTATCGGCGTCATCCACAAAAATATGGACGTCGAAAGCCAAGCAAAAGAGGTCAAACGCGTCAAAAAAAGCGAAAGTGGCGTCATCATCGATCCTATCTTTATAAATCCAGAAGCAACCGTGGCTGAAGCTCTAAGCCTTATGTCAGATCTTCATATTTCAGGCGTTCCAGTCATCGACAAAGACCGTAAACTAATAGGAATTTTAACAAACCGCGATTTGAGATTTGAGACAAATATGAGCACTTTGGTAAAAGACCGCATGACAAAGGCACCGCTTATCACTGCACCAAAGGGCTGCACGCTTGATGATGCGGAGAAAATTTTCTCTCAAAATAGAGTTGAAAAACTACCTATCGTCGATAAAGACGGCAAGCTTGACGGTCTTATCACTATAAAAGATCTAAAAAAACGTAAAGAGTATCCAAATGCAAACAAAGACAGCTACGGCAGACTTCGTGTAGCAGCGGCTATTGGTGTGGGTCAGATTGACCGCGCTAAAGCACTTGTCGATGCTGGTGTAGATGTCATTGTCATCGACTCAGCTCACGGCCACTCAAAGGGCATTATCGACACTTTAAGAGAGGTAAAAGCAAATTTTAATGTCGATGTCGTAGCTGGCAATATCGCAAATCCAGCGGCCGTAAAAGACCTAGCAGAAGCAGGAGCGGACGGCATAAAAGTGGGCATTGGACCTGGATCAATATGTACCACAAGGATCGTTGCTGGCGTTGGCGTGCCTCAAATTTCAGCTATCGATGACTGCGCAAGCGAGGCAGCAAAATACGGCATCCCAGTTATTGCAGATGGTGGCTTAAAATACTCAGGCGACGTAGCAAAAGCCCTTGCAGCAGGCGCAGCTTGCGTCATGGCTGGTAGCTTGCTTGCAGGTTGCGAGGAGAGCCCAGGCGAGCTTATAACATTCCAAGGTCGCCAGTACAAAGTATATCGTGGCATGGGATCGATCGGCGCTATGACAAAGGGCAGTTCAGACCGCTACTTCCAAGAGGGTACCGCTCAAGACAAGCTTGTACCTGAAGGTATCGAGGGTCGTGTGCCATTTGCTGGAAGCATAAAAGATGTGATACATCAGCTAATAGGCGGCCTAAGAAGCGCTATGGGCTATGTTGGCGCAAAAGATATCCCAACTCTTCAAGAAAGAGCTGAATTTGTCGAGATAACAAGCGCAGGACTTAAAGAGAGCCACGTTCACGACGTAGTTATCACTCACGAGGCACCAAACTACAAAGTTAATTAGTGTTAAATCTACAAACTAAAACTATTAAATTTAACGAGCCACTCTATCTTGAGAGTGGCCGTATACTATCAAATTTCAAGCTTATTTATGAGACTTATGGCACGTTAAACGCTGATAAAAGCAACGTTATCGTGATCTGCCACGCTCTAACTGGCTCGCACCACGCAGCTGGCACTTACGCAGGCGATGAAAAAGCTGGCTGGTGGGACGGGTTAATAGGCAGCAAAAAGGCGGTCGATACAGATAAATTTTACGTTATTTGCGTAAATATACTGGGTTCATGCTTTGGCTCGACTTCGCCACTAAGTGTAGATAGAAGCAGTGGTAAAGAGTATAGGCTAAATTTCCCAGTCCTTGCCATAAGCGACGTAGTAAAGGCGCAAATGAGGTTATTTAGCGAGCTAGGCATCACAAGAGCAAGAGCCGTGATAGGTGGCAGTCTTGGCGGTATGCAAGCACTTTGCTACGCTATTGAGTTTCCAGAATTTGCACAAGATATCATCATGCTTGCAAGCACCTATCAGACTAAGCCTTGGGCGATAGCTTTTAACAAAATAGCCATCGAAGCCATTTTAAACGATGAAAATTTCAAAAACGGCGAATACGATGCGGAATTTATAAGAAAAAATGGTCTAAAAGGTATGGCTTACGGCAGGATGGCAGGGCATATCAGCTTCTTAAGCCCTGATAGTATGGATGAGAAATTTGGACGAAACTACGTCGAGACTGACGGCCTTTACGAGCTTTCTGGGCGCTTTCAGGTGGATCGCTACATGGAGTACAACGGCTACAACTTCCCAAAGAGGTTTGATCCACTAAGCTACCTATATATCGTAAAAATGATGAACATCTTTGACTGCACAAGGCACTATGACAACCTAAAAGACGCCCTTGCGCCGATCAAAGCAAATTTACACTTAATCGCTTTCAAAGGCGATCTACTCTTTCCTCCAGGCTGTATGAGAGAAATTTACGACGCACTTTGCGAGATGGGCAGAGGCGCAAAGACAAATTTTGTAGAGATAGATAGCAACTACGGCCACGACGCCTTTTTGGTCGAGATAGAAAAATTTGATGGATATATAAAAAATATATTAAAAGGATAGAAAATGGAGCAAAAAGAGCAAAGCTTTGAAGAAAAATTAGCCCTAGCAGATAAAATTTTAAACGATCTAAATAAAGATGATGTGAGCTTAGAAAATAGCATAAAGCTGCACGAACAAGGCAAAAAGCTCTTAAATGAAGCAAGAGAAATTTTAGAAAATGCAAAACTTAGCATAAAGCAGGTGGATGATGAGTAGAATTTGTGCTCTTCAGCTACCAACGCAGCCTTTAAGTGAGGCAAGGCTTGATTATTACCTAAAAATTTGTGCTGACGAAAACGCAAGGCTGGTTGTGCTTGGTGAATATGTGCTAAATAGCTTTTTTAAAGAGCTCATTAGCATGCCAAAAAGCCTTATAAAAGAGCAAAGCGAGCGCAAAAAAGAGGCTCTTTTTGCAATGGCAAAAAAGTATGATCTAAATATCGTTGCACCCATTGTAAATCTAAAAGGCAAGGAAATTTTTAAAAGTCTAGCTAAATTTACCTCAACACAAGTAAAGCTATATGATCAGCAAATTCTAATGCCTTACGCTCACTGGAACGAGGCGAAATTCTTTAATAACACAAGCGATGAGCTAAATTTGCCTGTCTTTACATATGATAAATTTAAGGTCGGCGTCATGTTTGGCTATGAGGCGCACTTTGATGTGTGCTGGGCGTATATGAGCGCTAAGAAGGTCGATATCGTGCTCGTGCCAACGGCTTGTACATTTTTCTCGCAGGTGCGCTGGGAGGAGCTTTTAAAGGTTAGAGCTTTTACAAATAATGTCTACGTGCTGCGCGTAAACCGCGTAGGAAGCCACAAGAGCGATGATACGCAGTGGAGCTTTTACGGCGATTCGATGCTTATTAATCCGTTTGGTGAAGTTAAAAATAGGCTCGGCAAGAACGAAGAGATGATGATCGATGAGCTTAACAAAAAGGAGCTTAGCGAGGCTAGAAGCATCTGGGGCTTTATGCAGATAGAGGCTAAATTTAAAAGATGAAGCGCTGTGCCTAGGTAGAAAAGAGCAAATTTAGCAAAAGTTATCGCGATTACGAGTTGGGTAATGTGACATCACGACTACGAGAATGAGCGCTCTTTAAAGGAATTTTGGAGTGAAATTTGAAACGAAGCGAGATTGAAAAATATATAAAAGAGAAATTTGACGTTTTGGGCGAGCAAATTTTCCCAAAATATCCAAATTTTAGCGCCTTTCGCCATAAGAAAAATGAGAAGTGGTTTGCACTGCTTATGGATATAAGTGCAAGCAAGCTAGGTCTTGAAAGTGACGAGATAATAGAAGTTTTAAATCTAAAATGCAGCCCTGATCTAGCCATGGTGCTAGTTGATGAAGAGCAAATTTTTAAAGCATATCACATGAATAAAAAGCACTGGATAAGTGTAAATTTAAACTCCAAAATCTCACAAAAAGCCGTTTTTGATCTGATAGATGAAAGCTTTGAGCTAAGCAAATAAAAGCCATTTTCAGCCTTAAATTTAGTAGTTTTTGTTAAAATCACGAAAAACTTAAGGATAAAATTTGCAAGAGCTAAACAACGAGATCAGAAAAGTCCATTTCATAGGCATCGGCGGCATCGGCATCTCAGCCATCGCTAGATTTTTACGCGAAAAGGGCCACAAGATAAGCGGCAGCGACATCAAAGAGAGCAAAACGACGCTAGAGCTAAAAGATGAAGGCATCGAAGTCATCACGCCACACTGTAAAGAGGCGATAAAAGACCAAGACTTCGTGGTCTATTCAGCTGCGATAAAAGAGGATAATATCGAGCTAGTGGAGGCCAGACGAAAGGGCATAAAGTGCTTTTCTAGAAAGGAAATTTTGCCTTATGTGCTTGAGGATAAGTGCGTTTTTGCAGTAGCTGGCGCGCACGGTAAGAGTACGACCTCTGCGATGTTAGCAAGCCTCATTGAGGGTTCAGTGATTATTGGTGCTATCTCAAAACAGTTTGGCTCAAATATGCGCTATGCTAAAAGCGATAACGTCGTATTTGAGGCGGATGAGAGCGACTCAAGCTTTCTAAACTCAAACCCATATCTAGCCATCGTCACCAACGCAGAGCCAGAGCACATGGAGCACTATGACTATGATCTAGCTAAATTTTACGCAGCCTATAAGGGCTTTTTGGAGCGCGCGAAAGTTAGGGTGATAAACGCTGAGGACGAGTTTTTGAGCACGCTTAAGCTTGATGCGATCAGACTCTTTCCAAGCACTGACATCACCGAGCTTACGATGGTTGTAAGAGACTATCAGCCATACACCAGCTTTAACCTTAAAAATTTAGGCAAATTTGAAGCCTTTGGCATGGGTGAGCACATCGCTATAGACGCATCTTTGGCAATTTTAGCTGCGATGCACGAGACGCCGCTAAAAGACATCAGAGAAAATTTACTAAATTTTAAAGGTATCAAAAAGCGTTTTGACATACTTAGCGCAAACAAAAATTTCGTCCTAATCGACGACTACGCGCACCATCCAACCGAGATAAAAGCGACGCTAAAATCAGTCTTTGAATACGCCAAAATTTTAGGCATAAACAGCGTCACAGCGATATTTCAGCCACACCGCTACACAAGGCTTAGTACAAATTTAGCCGGCTTTAAAGAGTGTTTTAAAGGTGTTGATGAGCTTGTTATCTTGCCAGTTTATGCAGCCGGTGAAAATCCGATCGAGGTTGATATGAAGAGCGAATTTAGCGAGTATAACCCGATCTTTACAGATAAGGTCGAGCGAGTCGAGGACGGCATCGAATTTACAGATGAATTTGGCGTAAAAAACCGCCTAAGTGACGGCATCGTAGTTGGTTTTGGAGCGGGCGATATCAGCGTGCAGCTAAGAGGCGGCTACTAATGGATCTAAGTAGCTTCAAGCACCAAGATGAAAATGAAATTTTAAAAGAGATAAAAGAAAAAGAGCTAAGCGAGGATG
This sequence comes from Campylobacter concisus, assembly GCF_902460705.1. Lineage (GTDB taxonomy): Bacteria > Campylobacterota > Campylobacteria > Campylobacterales > Campylobacteraceae > Campylobacter_A > Campylobacter_A concisus_Z. Next base: position 121,121 of record NZ_CABPUP010000005.1, read on the forward strand.
AAATTTCTAGCCTTATAAATTTAGGTAAAAAAGATATCTTGATCGCGCTTGCAAGAGAGCAAAAGCTAAGTAGTGCTCAGATAAAAGAGATGTTGCCAAATGCCCCGTATATGGCTGTTTGTTTGCTAGTTGAAAAACAAGATATCAGTGAGGTTAGGGCAGAAATTTTAGAAAAGATTGAGCCTCATGCTGAGCTTTACAAAGAGCTTATCGCAAAATATAAAGGCGTGAAATGGTAAGAAATTTAATCCTAATCGCTGGCTTTATTGTACTTTTTGGAGCGATCTGGGCGATAAAAGATGAAAAAATCAGCAAAGGCATAAAAGCGCTCGTTAGCGCGGTGCTTGTAGCGATCCTTGCTTGTGTCTATTTTTACGAAGAGAATTTATCAAAGAACGAGGACGCCATCTCAAAGCTAGTTAGTGATTTTGAGCAGGGCAAAACACTAAAATGTGGCGACTATAATGTGAGCAATAAAAAATTTAACTACGAATTTGGCACGGCATCATTTTTACCAAAACGAGAATTTAACGAATTTTCAGGCGTGATTGTGCCTATAAAGAGTTGCGAACAATGACTCAGGATATATTTGCAAAGCTTGATCTAAACGAGTATTTGGATAAATTTCACTCCTTTTTAGCAAGGCAAAAACCGCTATTTTTACAAGGCGACAGCAAAATTCACTTTGAAAACATAAACGAACTTTCCAAGTATGATTTCAAGGCACCAGACGAGATAAAAAATTTAGATGACGCACTTATGAGACTTAGCAAGCAAGCGGTGCTTCACATCAGTGAAATCTACGAGTTTGCAAAGATCATTAAGTATTTCTCATATCTAAAAAAGCAAAAATTTGAAGGCAGACTTGGCGAGTGGATCGCAAAGGTAGAAATTCCTGAAGTGATGATTACTTTGGCAAATAGTTTTGATGAGAATGGTGAGTTTAGTGACAGCGTAGATGAGAGATTTTATGCGATAAAGCAGGCGTTTAGCGAGAAAAAACGCCAGATCGACGCTGAGCTTAAAAAACTCATCTACTCAAAGCATATCACGCCCTATCTAGTTGATACCCAGACGCACTACATCAACTCGCAAGAGGCACTTTTGGTGCGTGGCGGCTTTAATCACGCCTTAAAAGGCACCGTGATCGCTAGAAGCTCAGGCGGCTACTTCTATGTCGCTCCTACAAGTACTGAGCGCCTAAAAAAGGAGCAAAGCGAGCTACTTGATAGAAAAGAGGAGATCATTTTTGAATACTGCAAGAAATTTAGCCTGCAGATGAGCAAGAGTCTGCTTTTTTTAAAATTTATAAATAACGCTTTTGATCAGTTTGACGCATATCAAGCTCGTGTAAATTTGGCTAGGTCACGTGATTATGAGTTTGTTTTGCCAAATAGCTCGCATGTCATAAAGCTTGAGAAATTTGCTCACCCAGCGCTTAAAAATCCAAAGAGCGTGAGTGTGGATTTTAGCAAAAAGGTGCTTTTAATAACCGGCGTAAATGCTGGCGGTAAATCGATGCTCTTAAAATCAATCATCTCAGCCACGCTACTTGCAAAGTATCTGCTACCTATGCGTATCGACGCAAACCGCTCAACTATCGGCTCTTTTAAAGAATTTGACGCGATCATAGAAGATCCGCAAAGCGTGAAAAACGACATCTCGACCTTTGCTGGCAGGATGGTGCATTTTGCAAAGCTTTTTACTAAAAGATCAATCATCATCGGCATCGACGAGATCGAGCTTGGCACCGACTTTGAAGAGGCTGCTAGCTTGTATGGCGTCATGATAGAGCGCCTCATCACTCAAGATATCAAAATGATCATCACAACCCACCACAAACGCCTTGCGATGTTGCTAGCTAAAAACCCCGAGGTTGAGCTAGTGGCAGCACTTTACGACGAGGCGGCTCAAAGGCCTAAATTTGAGTTTTTAAAAGGCACGATCGGCAAGTCTTATGCCTTTGAAACGGCGGCAAGATACGGCATATCTCAAAATTTAGTGGCTCAGGCTAAGAAAATTTACGGCGAAGATAAAGAGAATTTAAACGAGATCATCACAAAGACGCTAAATTTACAAACCAAGCTTGATGAGGGGATAAAAGAGGTCACGGCAAAAGAGGAGCGGCTGGAGCGTTTGCTCGAGGAGCAAAAAGAGCTAAAAGAGAAAAATGAGATCAAGCTAAATGCGACTATTTCACGTCTGGAAAAAGAGTATTATGAAGCGATAAATGCGGCAAAAGCGGTTATAAATTTCAAGGATATGAAAGACAAACAAAGAGCGCTAAATGTGGCAAATGAGAAAAAAGCTGCCATCGTTAAGCCTAAAAAAACTGAGCGCGAGAGCCTAAAAGTAGGCGATATAGTGAAGTATGAAAATATAAAAGGCACAGTTCTAAGCATCTCTAAAAATGACGCGATGATCGAGTCAAATGGCATAAATTTACGTGTACCGCTTGAGCTTTTAAGAAAAAATGGCAACGAAGTAGTCTTGCCTAAAAAAGGTGGCGTGAGTTTAAGTGTCGATAAGCCAAAAACTGCCTCACTCTCGCTTGATCTGCACGGCATGAGAGCTGACGAGGCGATAGCAAAGCTTGATAAATTTATCTCAGATAGTCTTGTTATGGGATTTGATGAGGTTAGCGTATTTCACGGCATCGGCACTGGCAAGCTCGCCTTTGCTGTTAAAAATTTCTTAAAAGAGCATCCAAGTGTGAAAGAATTTTTTGACGCACCAGCAAATCAGGGTGGATATGGAGCTAAAATAGTCAGGCTTTAACTTTTTTCCAAAAGTTAAAATTTATTTTAAGGTTGATATAATCAGTGTAATTACACAAAACAAGGGAAGTAACTTTTGAGTAACAAGGACGAGCAAACGGGTAAAAATCTAAATATCACTAAAACGATTATAGGTTTGGTGTTTGTTTTGGGAAGTATTTTTTTAGTCGAAAACCTGGCAGTTTTTTATTTTAAATTTAATAATGCTTCTGCTGAAAATGGTTTTAATCTTCGAAAGAAAGTTGATTATTTGACATATCAATATGTTGATTATTTCAAAAATGTCAGCAAATATGATGTCGCAAATTTTCAATCTTACATTAACGATAGCGCTATGGGTGATGTCCTTTTATTAAAGGATGATAATAAAAATGGATACAAGGTCGTAGCGTCTTCAGATAAAAGAATAATAAATCAAGAATTTAACGATAAAAGCTGTGGAAATATCTTTGCTCATAATTTCCAAAAAGATTATTTTTGGTCAAAAATTTTGCCAGAAAACGCCGCTCAAGTTTGTATGTTTGTGCCAGTTGGAGAGTATATATTAGGCTTTAAAGGAAAGGTTGATCAGCGTATTACTGGCACGCATGATGAGTACTTTTTTAAGTGGCTTTTAAACAATATGGCTTTAACATTCATCTTAAGCTTCGTTGGTGCAATAGTTGCTTTATCTACTTGTATATGGTATGCGGTCAAATACATAAAAGAAAAAAATAACTATAACGCATTAAAAACAGATGCTAAAAAACAGATAGAAGAGCTTGGAGAAAAGCTTTATATCGATCCAATGACCGGACTTTTAAATAAAACAGCATTGGTGCGTGATATTAATAGCTATGAAAATCCTAAAGTAGTGCTTATAGATATTGACGATTTTGGCAAGATGAATGACTTTTACGGTAAATTTGCATGTGATCAGATTTTGGTCAAAATGGCTGATTTGATCAGTGAATTTGCCAAAAATGAGAATATGAAAGCTTACTGCATAGAAGCAGATAGGTTTGCTCTGGTAGAAGATAGCGATAGCTTTATCGATAGATATGAAGATATGGTTGAAGATTTGATAGAAATTTTTAAAGGTCGTATGCTAAATATAGTCGATGAAGATGGTAGGGAGATAGAAGGTATCGAGATACATAGTACAATAGGCTTTGCCCTTGATAGTGATCAAACACTAAGAAAAGCAACAATAGCATTAAAAACAGCAAAAGAGCAAGATAAAGACTATGTTTGCTATTTTAAAGGGCTAAATCAAAAAGAGGAATACGCAACTCAAATAGAACGCTCTAAACTGATACAATACGCCACTATAAATAACAATATTGTTCCTTATTTTCAGCCGATAGTTAATGACCAAAAGGTACCTGTAAAATACGAATGCTTGATAAGACTTTTAGATAGAGGCGATGTTATATCACCAAATGTCTTTTTGGATATCTCAAAGCGTATTAAGCGTTATGCTGATCTTGAGAAACAACTCATTGTAAAGTGTTTTAAACAACTTGTAGAGGATAAGAATTTAGTACTTTCTATAAATTTAAGCAGTAGAGATATGATCGATGGTGATGTTAGCTCACTTGTTTTAAATTTATTAAACAAGCATAATGTTGCTGGTAGAGTAGTATTTGAGATCGTTGAAGATGAAGAGCTTAAAAATTTAGAGAGAGTTTCAAATTTTATCGAGCGTGTAAAAAGTATGGGCGCAAAGATCGCTATTGATGATTTTGGCTCAGGATATTCAAATTTTTCTTACATTATAAAGATCAAGCCTGACTATGTGAAGATCGACGGCTCTATTATAAAAGATATAGACATAAATAAAGATTCACACTCCATCGCAAGTGCGATCGTGGCATTTGCAAAAGACCTTGGTATAAAAACTATTGCTGAATATGTGCATTCAAAAGAGATATTTGAAATCTGTAAAGAGATCGGCGTAGATGAGTTCCAGGGCTTTTATTTTGGTGCACCAGAGCGTGCTGGCTCATAAGGTACTTAGTGGTAATTAGCTTTTTAAAAGAGCTTTTAAGCTTTCGCTCTATCACACCTAATAATGCTGGAAGCTTAGAATTTATCGCTAGATTTTTGCCTGATTTTGAGGCAAAATTTATAGAAAAAAACGGCACCAAAAATCTCATACTCTCTAAAATTTATGGTGATGGCGAGCATCTAGCTTTTGCTGGACACGTTGATGTCGTGCCTCCAGGTGAGGGCTGGGATAGTGAGCCATTTACTCCACTAGAAAAAGATGGCTACATCTACGCAAGAGGCGCACAGGATATGAAAAGTGGCGTGGCTGCTTTTGTTTGCGCTGCTAAATACGCAAAATTTGATGGGAAGCTAAGCCTCATATTAACAAGCGACGAAGAGGGCGATGGCACATATGGAACGCCTTTGGCACTTGAATATTTACACGAAATAAATGATTTGCCAAAATTTTGCGTAGTGGCTGAGCCAACTTGCGATAAAGAATTTGGCGATAGCATAAAAGTTGGCAGACGTGGCTCAATAAATGGCAAGATCGTGATAAAGGGCGTTCAAGGGCACGTGGCGTATCCTGAAAAGTGCATAAATCCGGTAAATTTAATAGCTCCACTTTTAAGTAAGATAGCTGATCACGATATGGACGCTGGAAGTGAGTTTTTTAGCCCAAGTAAGATCGTGGTAACTGATATTAGAGGCGGCATGCAAGTTTGCAACGTCACGCCGAGCGAGCTTAGCATAATGTTTAATGTGAGAAACTCAAATTTAACCGACGTAAATGACGTTGAGAGCTATCTTAGAGAGGTCTTAAAAGGGCTTGATTACGAGCTTAGTATAAAGCAAAGCTCAAAGAGATTTTTAACAAACAAAGATAGCAAAATCGTAAAAAATTTAATAGCTTCTGTCAAAAAGATTACCGGAGTCACGCCGGTTCTAAATACAAAGGGCGGCACGAGCGATGCAAGGCACTTTGCTGAATTTGGTGTAGATGCGATAGAATTTGGCGTCATAAACGACCTCATACACGCCAAAAACGAGCGAGTTAGCGCCCACGAAGTAAATAAACTTTATGAAATTTTTAAAGATTTGATAGAAAAATTTTAATCCATAAATTTCATTATCCTTAAACCAAAAAGTTATTAAGTGTCTGAAAAATACTTTCAAAAGCTATTTTGATTGATATTTCTTGTCAAAGAATTTTAAAAATAAGAAATTTTTTATTTGGCAATATTGCTATTATCCGTTACAATGCATGAAATAGCTGGGTTTTGGCAATTTCAAGTAAAACCTAATGGAATGCTCTTTTTAATGAGCATAAGGTAGAAGTTATAAATACATTTGTGGGCGAGAAATATATCCAGTATAATCCTGGCTTTAAAGATGGTATGGATATCATTTCTAATTTGTAAAAAAGTAAAATTTCAAATAAATAAAAAAATGCAAGTAAAACGAAAAATATACAAAACTTTTCAATACGAGAAAATGAGACATGTCTTGCGAGCTAGATTGTTCTTTTTAGTCGTGGCAATCGTGATTTTGACAATCGAAATTTTTATCGCAGTTTTTGTCAAAGGTGGCTTTGTGCGTCATTATTTGGGTGATGTACTAGTTACGGTGATGCTTTACGCATTTGAACGAGCTATATTTAAAACTGCACCAAAAATTTTAGCATTTGAAATATTTATTTTCTCGCTATTTATAGAAATTTTACAATACTTTAAAGTACTTGAAATTTTAGATATTCATAATTTAATAATACGCATAGTCTTTGGCGGGACATTTGATGTTAGCGACATCGTATGTTATGCGTTGGGCTGCTTGCTGGCTTATTTGATTGATGTCATTTGCTTTCTGCAAAAGTATAAAAGTCCAAAGATATAGTGATAAATTACAACTTTATTTTTAAGTATAAAGCAGGAACTAATCATCTTAAAAGCTCCAGCAAAATTTATCTATCTATTTTAGCTCACCCCAGTTTTTGGCGATATTTAGCGATGTTTTAAGTGGTACATTTAGCGTGTAAATTTCCTCCATCGTCTTTTGTGTCGCTTCGCCAAATTCCTGTGCAAATTCGTCTTTTACTTCAAAGATTAGCTCGTCATGTATCTGCAACAGCATTTTTGCGTTTTCATCTAAATTTGCTCTAACTTTTACCATCGCCATCTTGACTAGATCTGCCGCAGAGCCTTGAAAGACCGTATTTACCGCCTCGCGCTCAAACATAGCTATTTGCATAGGTGTAGCACTTTTAAAGTCAAAGTAGCGCCTTCTGCCAAGTAGCGTCTGCACAAAGCCGTCGTTTTTGGCTGAAATTTTTATCCCTTCTAAAAACTCTTTGATCGTCTCAAAAGCCTTAAAATAGCGCTCTATATACTCTTTTGCCTCGGCTCTTGTGATATTTACTTGATTTGCCAGCTTGCTTGAGCCCATGCCGTAAATGAGGCCAAAATTTATACTTTTTGCCACGGCTCTATTTTGCCCATCGCTACTACCAAATATGCTAATAGCCGTCCTTGCGTGGATATCCTCGTCGTTTTTAAACGCTTCAAGCAGCGCAGGATCTTGACTAAAGTGAGCTAGCAGTCTAAGCTCGATCTGGCTGTAGTCAAGCCCCACAAAGCTATACCCCTCGCGCGCCTCAAAGCACTCTCTAACATCCTTTGCGAGGCTACCGCGAGCAGGGATGTTTTGTAAATTTGGATTTTTACTTGATAGCCTGCCAGTACTTGTGCCAGTTTGTAAAAAGCTCGTGTAAATTCGCGAGCCCTCATCCTTTTTCGCAAGCGCTAAAAGCGGCTCGCAGTAGGTGCTTTGTAGTTTATATAGCTCCCTGTAGGCTAAAATTTTCTCAATCACTGGGTGGGCGTCTATGAGCTCAGCGAGCACGCTTTCATCGGTGCTATATCCTGTTTTAGTTTTCTTTTTGGTTGGAAGCTTCAAGTGCTCAAAAAGTATGACACCAAGCTGTTTTACTGAGTTTATGTTGAAATTTTCGCCGCTTAGCTCATAAATTTCACTTGTTAGTGCCTTTAGTTTTGTGTCGTTTTCAAGGATGAGCTTTTGCATTTTGGCTTCATTTATCTTGATGCCGTTTTGCTCCATGTCAAAGAGTGTGAGGATAAAAGGAAACTCGTGCGTATCGGCAAGGGCTAGTAAATTTTTATCAAGCGTGTTTTGAAAAGTTTTATAAAATTTAAGCGTTATCCAAGCGTCCTCACTCGCGTATTTGGCGGCATTTTCTAGCGGCACATCGCCAAAAGTTTGCCCCTTTTTGACCATATCTTCAAATTTTATCGTGTCGTAGTCATAAAGTCTCTTTGCCAGTGCGTCCATGCCGACACTCGAGTTTGGATCGCTAAGCCATGCAAGTATCATCGTGTCTTTAAAATTTGCTGGGGGATTAAGGCCAAGGTTGTTTTTCACGATCTCAAAGTCATATTTTAAATTTTGTCCGATTACGCAACCTTTGTAAATTTGACCTATCGCCCAAGTTGCAAATTTTAGGCTGATTTGTTGTGGTACACCAAGGTAGTTGTGAGCTATCGGCACGTAGTAGGCGTCCTCGTCGTTAAAGCAAAAGCTAAAGCCAACGATCTTTGCACTTTTGCTATCAACGCCGGTCGTTTCCGTGTCAAATGCGACGATAGTTTCAGGCGTGATGTCAGTAAGTAGCTTTTCAATATTTGCTTCATCAAGTAGTAAATTTGCTCTAAAGCCAAGCTTAAATTCAGCATTTTCCTCTTTTTGCAAGCTCTTAAGAAGCCTATTTAGATCGTACTCTTTTAAAATTTCTGAGATATTTATCAAAGGATTTTGCTCTGGAAATTTAGAGTGCTCAAGATCAAACGAGCTAACTGCGTCATCAAATAAAGTGGCTAGCTTTTTGCTCAAAAATGCTTCGTCTTTTGCGGCGGCAAGCATATTTTTAGTGCGCTCATTTCTAATAAGGGCTAAATTTTCATAAATTCCCTCTAAGCTTCCGTACTCAGCCAAAAGCTTCTTAGCTCCCACTGCGCCGATGCCTTTTACACCTGGGATGTTATCCGAGCTATCGCCTGCGATGGCTAAAAAGTCCCTCACCTGTGCTGGATAAACTCCGTACTTTTCAAAGCAGCTTGCACTATCATGATCAATCTTGCTTTGTGGGCTGTAGATGCTCACTTTGCCGTCCTCTATGAGCTGGTAAAGGTCTTTATCGTGGGTGACTATTCGCACAAATATATCTTTATCCTTGCAAAATTTAACCGCGCTTGCGATGATGTCATCGGCCTCGTAGCCCTCGCGGCTAAGGCTGTAAAGTCCCATTTTTTCTATCATATCTATGCAAACTGGAAGCTGTTCTTTTAGTTGAGCTGGCGGCTCGTTTCTGTTTGCTTTGTAATCACCTAAAATTTCGTGACGTAAGGTCTTGCCTTTGCTATCAAGAGCAAAGATGAGATAGTCGCTTTGGTATTCATCCTTGAGGCTTGCTATAAAATTTGCAAAGCCACTAATCATACCGCTTGGCTTGCCCTCACGGTTTTTAAGTCCGCTCATAGCGTAGTAGAGCCTAAAAAAGAAACCAAAAGTGTCAATAATCGTAAGTGTTTTCATTTTTATCCTTTGTGTAATTTTATGAAATTTAGGCAAAAAATAGGCTGATTTATAAAAATTTTTGATATTATGGCGGACATTACAAATAAAAAATCACAAAAACAAAAAAGCTTTGAGGTCATGAAAAAAATAGTTTTTTTACGTATCAATCCAAATGCAGTAGGTGGTGCCGAACGCTATTTAAGAAGGCTTACCAAAGCCCTAAAAGACGTAGGTATAGACACATCTATACGCTCATATTTAGGAGAGGCTAGGATCTCGTCATGGAAAAAGGCTTTGAGATTTAATGCACAGGTAAAACGCCAGAAACAAAGCGATGAGGTATATTTTAGCTTGGAGCGAGTGAGCTGCGCAGATATTTATAGAGCAGGGGACGGCGTGCATAAAATTTATCGTGCCACAAAGCCATTTTGGTGGGTTAATCCTCTAAATTTTGTCTATCCATATCTAGAAAAACGTTGCTTTAAAAATTCTAAAAAGATAATCGCAAATTCAAACTACATAAAAGAGCAAATTATTTCAGCTTACGGTATCGATGAGTCAAAGATCGTTACTATCTACAACGGTATAAATTTGCCACAAAAGGTAGAAAAAGGAGAAGCAAAACTTAGCGTATGCGAAGAATTTGGACTTGATTACAATTTACCAATTGTGCTTTTTGTCGGAAACGGCTTTAAAAGAAAAGGAGCAAAGGACTTTTTGCTTCTTGTCTCAAAGCTAAAAACGCCAGTAAATGCACTAATAGTAGGCAAAGATAAAAATTTAAATTCATATAAGAAGCTAGCAAAAAAGCTAAAGATAAATGCATTTTTCACAGGTGAGCAAAAAATGACTGCAAAATTTTATGAGGCAAGCGATATTTTTATATTTCCAACGCACTACGAACCATTTTCAAATGTCGTCCTAGAGGCACTTAGTTTTAAAAATATTGTATTTACAACCGCTCAAAACGGAGCAGCTGAAATTTTAGAAAATCGTTTTGTCATGCGTGAACCAAGCGACGAGAGCATACTGGAGCTAGTAGAGCAGGTGCTTAATGACAATGAGATGATGAGAGAGCTGCAAGAGAAGTCATTTTTGCTTTCGCAAAAATTTAGTATAGAAGAAAATGCAAGCAAAACTCTTAAAATCATAAACGAAGTGCTAAATTTGGAGCAAAAGTGAGAGTGTTTATAGAGCTTCCGACTTGGCTTGGAGATGCTGTGATGGCGAGTGCAGCGATAGAAAATTTAAGTAAAAATGCTACAAATATTGTATTTTTTGGCTCTTATGTGGCCTGTGAGCTTTATAAATCACATCCAAAGTGTGAAAAAGTAGTAATTGATGATAGTAAAAAACAAAGCTCAAGATATCTAAGCCTTATAAAAGCAGCTAGAAAGCTTGGAAAATTTGATATCGCTATTAGTTTTAGAAGCTCGTTTGCTAGTAAATTTTTGCTATTTTTTCTAAAAGCAACGCAAAAATTTTGCTTTAAAAAGAGTGGCGAGAGCTTGCATCAGGTGCAGAAATATCTAAAATTTGTACAGCAAAGCCTAAATTTAAAAGAAATTTCAAACGAACTAAAAATTTATTATGAAGCTAAAAAAAGCGAGCAAAAGCTCCTCGTACTAAATCCAGGTGCTAGCTATGGAAGTGCCAAAAGGTGGTATCCACACTATTTTGCAGAGGTTGCACTTCATTTTAAAGACGAATTTAATGTGAAGATCACTGGCTCAAAAGCAGAGCTTGAAATTTGCAATGAAATCGAGCAAATACTCTTACAAAATGGCATGAAATGTGAAAATTTGGCCGGAAAAACAAGCATAAAAGAGCTTTGCGAGGTAATAGGCTCTATAAAAAATGGCATCTTTTTGACAAATGATAGCGGACCGATGCATATCGCAGCTGCCTATAAAGTGCCACTTGTGGCTCTTTTTGGACCGACTAAATTTAAAGAGACTAGCCCATGGCAAGATGAAAGTGCAAAGATAGTGCATTTAAATTTAGAGTGTATGCCATGCATGAAGCGAGTGTGTCCCATAAAAACACATGCCTGTATGAAGGAGCTTACGCCAAAAATAGTCATCACTGAAATAGAGCTATTAAGAAAGAAATTAAATTTTTGAAATTCTAAAAATATTAAATATATACATACAAAATTAAAAATTTTAGTTTTTATTTAATTACATTTTTACTAAACATTTGACATTGGTTATCAATATAGCTATAATCACGCAAAAATTTTTACTAAGAAGGTATTATGGAGCTAATTAAACATCACATTGATCATGTAATTATTGCGATTTTAGGCATTATGAGTTTTTTTGTACTTTGGTATACGATTGAGCGTATTATTTTTTATTCACGTGTTGATATAAAAGGTTACAAAGGTATCGAAGCGCTTGAAGAGGCACTAACCAAAAATTTAACCACACTTTACATTATCTACTCAAATGCGCCATATGTAGGACTTCTTGGTACAGTTGCTGGAATTATGATCACATTTTATGATATGGGTATGGCAGGCGGAATCGATACTAAAAGCATAATGGTCGGCCTCTCTCTTGCGCTAAAAGCAACTGCTTTTGGACTACTCGTGGCGATACCAACTTTAATGATTTACAATGGTTTTGTCAGAAAAGTAGATGTGATGCTAAATAGATATAAGGCTGAAAATGCGTCTAAATAAAAAAGATGGGTTAAATATTGTCCCATTTATTGATATTATGCTTGTTTTGCTTGCTATCGTGCTTAGCATTTCGACTTTTATTGCTCAAGGCAAGATAGCTATTGATCTTCCAAGTGCAAACAGTGCTGAGCAAAGCAAAGAGGACGATAAAAAGGTAAGCGTAGTAATTGATAAGGATAATAAATTTTTTATAGATGATGTAGAAATTTCTGAGAATGAACTCAAAGATAAGCTAAATGCGGTTGATATAAAGACATTGATCGAACTAAAAAGCGATAAAAATTCGAAATTTGATAGCTTTGTCAAAGTAATTGATATATTAAAAGAGAAGGGCCACGAAAATTTTGCAATCCAAACAATCTCTGAATAAAATTTCAAATTATAGCGGCTTAGCTGTTTCACTTATAGTGCATGGAGCAGCAGTATATTTTTTGCTTTCACATAATTTTCATGAGATAAAAATAGGTGAGCAAAAACCAATAAAAATAGCTCTTAATTCATTTACTCCAGTGCCGCAAGTCTCAGCACCTCAAATAGCGGAGCAAATGCTTATCCCAGAGCCAACTCCACCAGCTCCACCACCACCGCCAGAGCTACCAAAACCTGAACCAAAGCCAGAACCAAAACCTGAACCTAAAAAGGTGGAGAAACCAAAGCGTGAAATAAAAAAAGTAGAGCCTAAAAAAGAGAAAAAAATAGAGCCCAAGCCTGAACCGGTAATTGCTCAGCCAGTGCAGCCTATTGTACCGCCAGCTAGTGTAAATACAAATTTACCAGCCAATAACAAGTCTATCGCTGCAGCTCCAGTTCAAAATGTAACACCTGAGCTAAATTTATCAAATTCGCAAGGCGATGAAGATTTTACGAAGGTTATAATCGCAGTTAAGAGGCATAAAAGTTACCCAAATAATGCTAGACGTATGAAACATCAAGGAGTTGTAGAAGTTAGGTTTTTACTCAAGCAAGACGGCAGCATAGATGAACTTAAAGTTAGTAAAAGCTCTGGTTTTGAGTCGCTTGATAATGGTGCTTTAGAAAACATTCAAAGAGCAAGTTCTGAGTTTCCAAAGCCTAAACAAGATCGTTACCTTCGATTCCCTATTTCGTATACATTAAAATAAATTACAAGCTTACTTAAGCTCGTAATTTATTATCTGCTTTGTAGAATTTCTTTTATATTTCAAGTCAAAATAGAAAAACATAGCTTATTTTATTTAAAAAAAGTGTGTATTTTAAACTTGCTTTAAATATTAAACATGTATAATCTGACTTTCTTTAACGGGTGGTTGGATAGCTCAGTCGGTAGAGCAGCAGACTGAAAATCTGCGTGTCGGCAGTTCGATTCTGCCTCTAACCACCATTTCCTTACTAATCCCTATTTTATCGATATTTCAAAGCTTTAAGGTTTGGCCGGGTGCCATCTTGGGTGCCATTTATTAGTCCGTTTTCTACCAAAAAGAAAAACTAATACACGGCGAAATAGAAGATAAAAATAAAAATTTTAAAAATATTTTTTGTTAAAATCAAACATTTCAAAAAGCTTAACATTTTCAATAATGTTTTTATAGCCTAGTTATAGCAAACGCCAAATTATTACACAGATCCTAACTTTTTATTTTGGTACATAGACAATATGGTAAAAACTAACAACTTTTTTCGCTTGGGCGAGGATACTTTTTGTCTGACATGCAGACAAAAACCTCGTTAGGGGTTGCCCCTAAAACCCCATTTAGGCATTTAAAATTTTAGCGTTAAGATATTATTTTTTATTATTTTATAAAAAAATTTAATACTACTGGAATAAGACGCTAATGTATTATAAAGATTGAATCTTGGAGTAATATTACTTGTATGGTTATTTGTGTGCAAAATGGTCTTGCAAATAAAATATAAGACCATTATAGGAAATCAATTTCGGCAGTTTTCTGAGGAATTTTGTTTTCTGTCTTTTGTGATATTTGATATTGTGACTGAGATTTTTGATTATATTGATTTATGATGTTTCGGCGTCTTGCGACAATTTCATCAATGCCTCGCTCTGTTTTTGCATAAAGGCTCCTAAGTCCTGCAACTCGTATTCGAATGTTTTTAATTCCTGAGATAATGGACTCAACTTGTTTGACAATACATTGCACACTTGTAACAATTGACATAAAAGTTCCATTTTCTCGCTCTCTTGCCTCTCTTTTTCTTCTAATTCTATTAATAATGTTTGCTCTAATAGTGTCATTATCTATCCTTTTATCAAAAATTGTGATTTTATTTTTTAGTTGTCGCCATTTATATATTTTTCTATATAACGATTCATCCCTTTGTTCTCTTTTTCTAAAGACGATATCTCTATTTTTGTTTTTATCAACTATGTTGTTATAACTATTATTATCACCAATAGTATCAATGATATGATTTTGAAAGCCTTTGTTTTGTTTAGGTTCTCTTTCAGCTTGACTTTTAAGCCATCGATCTCTTTTTTGAACTTGTTTAATACAAGCTGCTTTGAGTCTATCAAGCTCTTTTTCTCGCTTTGATACGACTCTTGCATCATTTTCATTTCTTGATAAATCTCTTGTATCTTTAAATTCTGCTGCTCTTGCATCTGCTTTACTTCTGAGTTGCTCCATTGCCTCAATGCTTGTAAATTTTTCATTAAACATATCTCCTTTAAATCTTCTTGCCTTCTTTGAATTTGGAAGCTTTACACTAACATAGTCTTCTCCAACCCTAGTTATTTCTATATTGCTGTCGTTAAATGCTTTTAATATGTCGCTCCTGCAAGTAAATTCTTGATTTATGAACTTATCTATTAATATTCTTTCAAACTCAATATAGTCTTTGATTAGGCTAAGCTCTTTTCTTTGGCCTTGAAGTATATGGCTCTTAGCTGGGTCTTTTGGGTCTGAGAAGTTATATCTTAAATTTGTATAGTTTTGCCAACTGTCTATTAATGGCATATCTGCTTTGTGATAATACGGATTAAATGCTAGACCACTTTTCAAGTCTATTTTTGGAATAACAAAATTTAGTTCCAGCCTTCCTTTGTCTATATGCTCAACCCAAAGAATATTGAATCTTTCTCTGTACATACCAAACAGTATTCTTTCAAATTCGCGTATTAACTCTTTTTTTACATTTTGATCAATATTGTCTTCTTCAAACGACAAACATCCAATACAAGTTTTTTGTCTATTCTCAATATTATTTATAATCTGTCTAGTAACATGCTCATTTCCTTTTATGACATAGGCTGTTTTGTCGGCAACTCTACTGTTTAGTAGATAGTCTATGCCTGATTCACCACCACCGCTATTGGTTTTAAAAAACTTAATAAGCATGCTACTTAGTCTTGCTTAACAATCCATCCAGGTCATTATCAATAGATATTATGTGTTTTAAGACAATTTGATCTATACTTTTGTTTAAATTAACATACCTTGCAATCTGATTTAAATTGTTGCCTATCTTTGATATTTTTACCATCATAGCTCTATCAAATTTATGAATGGGTGGCTTAGAACTAGATACGGCATTTCTTATATAGCTAGAGACAGTAATGCCTGCTATTGCAGCACTTAATTCAATATTGTTCTTTTGATCTTCACTGAAACGTACTGATATCTTACAGGTATGGTTTGGTTGTATCATAACACTATCTCTTTACCTCAATAGCGTGGTACTCAAACCATTCATCTAGCTTGGTTCTATCGTATCTTATGATCTTATTTATTTTAGAAAACGGTATTAAGCCTCTCATGCGATATTTTGCTTGAGTATTTATGCTTATTCCATACTCTTGTACAACATCCTTCGGCGTTAGCCAACGATTTTGTTTTATAGGATTATTCATATGATATCCTTGTTATCTTTTCGGACATCATAGTAAAAATCAAAAATTTAAAAGCACAAAGAATGACCAAATTTTTTCAAATTTTTGCGCTTTTATCAGACTTTGATTAAAATATTTTTCTCAAACTCTAAGTTATTTTCCTCAAAAGTGTAATCTATTGCATTATTTAAAGCTACTATATATGTATTTCGTTTAATTTCTTGAGATATTTTTAAATTTCTAAATTCTGATATTTTCTTAAGTATTCCGTTTATAATTGTTATATATTTCTCATAATTTTTAGAAAAGCAGTCTTGGTATTTTTCATCGTGATTACCAAATGGAAAATTTTGCTTCCTCAGTGTATCAACTGCATCAAAGAAATCTTTAAAATATTGATTCTTGGAATATAGAATACTGTTAAGCTTTGTTACTATATATAAAAACGTGTGCCATGCCAATTCTTTAATAAAAATATCTTGATTTGTAAAATATGGCGATAATTTCAATATTTCGATGTCTCCACCAAACATACCCTTAACTTTTTCCATGTTTTCTACCGTTTGGCACGGATCAATAGTACAGTAAGAATCATCCTCTTCAAAGCATATAAACTGTGCTGAACCAAGGTCGTCTAATTTGTCTTTATCAACTTTTTCTACGACTATAAAATTTTTAAAAATATCTATTATTTGAAGTTGTGCATTGTTAATGACTTCATATACATAAAAAGCACTTATAAAAAATTTTTCGTTAATAAAAAATTCGCATATATGCAGTATTAAGTTTGATGTTAACTGCGAAAAAGCATTCTTAGGATCCTAAGTAAAATTTATAACATTATCAAAATTCATAGTCTTCCTTTATGCTCTCTAATAGCTCAAGAGCCTTACAGCTATTTATATAGGTATCGTAAGTTACGTAATTTTTATATGTAACACCATCTCTTTTATGAGTTAAATGATCTTTAATAATGTCACTATTTGCGCCAAGTTCTTCGAGTGCCGAACCGCTTATATGCCTAGTGCCGTGCAACTTAAAATCATGAAAACCAACGAATTTATCAAGTTTCATCTTTTGTCTATCTGTATTTTTAATAGACTCGCCGGTTTTTGGACTTGCAAATACTAAGCCGCATCTATCGGCCGGTATTTGCATCATAGCTTCTTTTACGAGCAAAGGAAGCGGCTTTTTGTAGTCGTTTCCGTTTTTTGTATCTATTAGGTAGTATACGTTATTTTCTAGATCGACATTTTCCCATTTTAGGCTGGCTACTTCTCCTTTTCGCCTACCATACAAACAAAATAAGAAAAATCCTCTCCAAAACGGATCGTCCTTATAGAGCTCCAAAATAGCCGTTTTTAGCTTATAAAATTTACCGACCGCATCTTTTACTATCGTTTTTCTAGTCGTTTTAGCTATTTTAGTTAGCAGAGCGCAAGGATTTACCACTATCAGCTGATTGCGAAGCGCTATGTCAAACATCTCGCCTAAAATTCGCCTTGTATTATCGTATGCTGTGCGCTTTGATAATACCTGCACTTTTCCTATTGTTTTATTAAATTTCCCATCGTGCATTAGATTATGGATAACATTGTCTATTTGGGCAGCTATGACGTCTACTACGATCTCTTTGCCGATACTGTCTTGCAAATAGGTCTCATAAAAAGCGATGTCGCTAACGACGGACTTTTTGTTGATATCTTTTTTGCCTTTCCACAGCTCGAACAAATCATTTACCTTAGTGGTATCTTTAAACTTCAGCCCCTTTACCTGCTTAGTTACGCCATCTAGCCACTTGACGAGTTCTTTTTTGGCTTCGTTTTTGTATTCTCTCTTGCTCCAACCACTACGAATTTCAAGCGTAAGTACTTTTGTAAAGTACTTGCTTGCTATAACCTTTCTTAGTAAAAAACGTTTGGTTTTTCTTTATGCATGAACAAGCAAGTTTCAACCTTTTTATAATCGCTCTTTACTATGGCCATCTCTCACCCCATAAATCCAAACGGCAAGGCAAACATATCATCATCTAGCTTCATAGCCGTATCTCCAGCATAAAAAACTATGCCCTTGTCAAATTTACTTTGCAAATTCTCTTTTAGATGGTAGATATGTTTAAAGTCATCTTTGCTGATTGTTTTTGAGGACTTGACCTCTATGGCTATGAGTTTACCTGATATCTCAAGTATAAAGTCTATCTCTTTTTGATCGCTCGTTCTATAATAATATATATTTGCTCTTTTTTTGCTACTTGTATTTGCCTTTAGTAGTTCATCAAATACAAACGTCTCATATATGGCACCTTTATATGAAGAATTTGCAAGCTCTTGCGCTGAAGAAATTTGAAGTAAGTGCGTTAGCACCCCAGTATCTGTAGCAAAAATTTTAGGTGTTTTTATGAGCCTTTTTAGAGCGTTGTTAAAGTATGGCTGAAGCTTTTGGATCTGATAGGTATGCTCAAGCACGCTAAAATAGCTATCAAAGGTCTTGTTATCAAGCCCAGACTCTAAACATAGCTCGTTTTTGTTAAAGATGTTGCCGCTTCTTAGCATACATAGGCGGTACATAGTGATAAATTTATCCATATTTCTGATGTTGCCTATCTCTTTGGCGTCTGATTCTATATATGTTCTTATATATGAGCTAAACCAGAGATATTTTGATTTCTCTGAGCTTATCTTTGTGATCTCTGGGTAGCCGCCGTTTATGATCTTCTCAGATAAGCCGTCGTTGTCATATTTTCTAAACACCAGATGGCCTATATCGCTACTTAAAATATCTATCAAATTTTCATCACTATGACTTAACTCTTTTTGAGAAAGCGGATAGAGTTCCACTATGCCTATCCTACCAGCAAGTGAGTCTGATATATCTTTAAAGCCTTTTAAATTTGCAGAGCCAGTTAGTATAAACTGACCGTTTGTTCTATCTTTATCTATGAATTCTTTTATGGCTAGAAGCAGTATAGGCACTCTTTGTATCTCATCTATCACGATAGGCTTCTTGCAGTGCTCTATAAAGCCTTTAGGGTCGTTTCTTGCGGATTCATAGATATTTATATCATCAAGTGTTATGTAATTTGGTATATCTAAATTTAAAGCAAGGGTTGATTTGCCAACCTGCCTAGCTCCGCTTATCAAAAGCACAGGAAAGCTTTTCATATACTCTTTTATCTCATCAGCTATGGCTCGTTTGATATACATAGTATTTTATCCTTAAATATTTAGGAGTATAATACTACAATATATATAAATTTACAAGGATGGTTTGGTTAAGTTCGTCACATTGTTAAAAAAGATCAATCCTGTTCTAAGATTTCACAAAGCAGCCAACCAAACGGCTGTTTATTGATAAGCCAAGCCGTAGTCTCCTCCTCTTGGATAGATGGTTTTCCTTTGCCCTTCATGATTTTTATCCTTCTCGCGCCATCTACCGTAACGGCTCTTGCGCCACTATGTTTACCGACCCTCAATAAAAATTGATTGCCTGCAAGTTTAAAATTCTCATATTTTTCAATAAATTTATCAGATAGAGCTTCTCGAGTAAATTCGTCCGTTTCATAGCTAAACTGAGAGGCAAATATTGGCAAATAGTGAGAGTTGCAAGCTTTTATTAGCTCTTCTATACCAAATTTATTATTTTTTATCGTAAATGTTGTTTTAAACTCGCTTTTTGAGTTGATCGCCTCGTATCTTACCGGTATGCCTTTGCTTTCATTTTGGTCTCTTGAGACTCTGTTTCTTTTTATATTTGTAGCAACAGAAGCAAAAGTATGTGACTCTATCACCTCGCTATCAGCCACTAAAAAATCACTAAAATACTCTTTTGTATCATAACTTTTGCTCTTTTTATAAAGCATTTCACCAAAGGCCGTAGCTATAGCACCCTTTAGTGAGCTTCCTGGGATTATGGCTTTTTTAAAATTTGGAGATGTAAACGTCTTTTCGACAACTAGTTGGTTTATAACTTTTTTGCCGCCACCTTCTCTCTGAACGACTTTGCCTATTTTGTCGTTATAATCTTCTGCAACGTTTTTTAGCGCCTGTATTTTATGATAAGACACTTTTCTTGCCAAAGAGCTTTTCTCTTTTATAAATTTCTGCAGCTTCAATATACCATCGCCGGTAGTGTCTGAGGCTATTTTCATAAATTCATCTTTAGCCTTATCATCAAGTCTTTTAAAAAACTCAAATTCATCAAAAACATACATATAGTATTTATCGTCCACGCCTTTGTCTATGACGTAATTCATCGGCTCATAGGCCTCTCCAGTACCTATATGTATCGGGCTTATAGGCTTTAGTTTGATTTTATAGTTTTTAGTTTCATCACGCATTTTTTATCTCCGTAGCTATTAGTATGCTATATCCTTGGTGTACCGTATTTGCGTTTGTAGAGTGTCCGCTTATGGCCTTTCCTATATACTTTTTTTCGCAAATTTCATCAAATACCACCACGCTACCACTATCAGCCATTAGGATCGGACTTTTAAAGGGATTTACGCTTGCAAGCGCTCCGCCGTGTTTGCCAAATCTCGTAAAAGGCTCATAGTAAAATTCTTTTAAGTTTTCATCGTCTATTACGACCGGACTAAGCGTCATAAAAGCATTTGAGCTCTTTTTTACGGATATTTTTTCAAATGCGCTATACTCAAACGCTCCTTTACCTATGCTAGCTCTCTTGCCGTAGCCGCTTTTAGATATAAGCCTAAACGCCCCTTCTAGCTCTTTTAGCTCAAATTTATCATCTAACAAAAAGTAGATATCTTGCTTACTAAATTTCATCTCCATTAAAGCATAAGGCGCAAATTTACCGCTGTCATCTGTTGTAAATGTGAGATAATTTATGGAATTTTTGATCGTAGCTGTCTTTTTAAGCTCGTAGCTGATCTCGTAGCTTGTTTTAGCATTTTTGAAATTTCCGCTTTGCAGATCCTCCATACTAAGCCAAATTTTCTTTCTATTTTCTTTTTTTAGCTCCAAATTTTCGCCCAAAAGATGACTTGGAATGCAGGGCTTTGACACATATCCGCTAGCAAAACCATCAGATACTATCAAAAATGGCTTTTTGTCGTAGTCACTTAGTAACTCATTTAGCCTATCTTCCCCGAGCACATATCTGATCGCCCAGCAAATTTGTCCAAACAAAGTATCGCCCTTTAGTGGCGTTGTAAAATTTGACTTGGGTGTTATGGTAGTTTTATAAAGCGTCATTATTCCCACCTTAAATTTTCAAATTCAACCCTTCCGTAACCTCTTGAGCCGCTACCGCCTAGATAGTCGTTTTGTATTAGCTTGAGTCCGCTCTCAACCATCTCTTTTAGCTCGTTTTCGTTGTCGTTATAAGGCTCTTTTTCATCAAAAACTTTTAGTCTGATAACAAGGTCAAATTTCACTCCAGCTGGCACACGCTCAATCTGGCGAGGATGCTCGGCAGTTCCGCTTTCCCTATTGATCACGTTTTCATATTTTGCTTCGCTTAGTTTTAGCCCTTCGCTCTCTTTAGACAACAAACAATCCCCAACGCTTATTCTAGTAATACCAAATTTATTCTCTTTATCGCCAAAAATCTTTAGTAAATTTTGTGCCGCTTTTTTATCTGGCTCTGGTACTTTTTCTAAAATTTTAGAGTTAAAGACCTCTCCTTCGCCATATCCAACCAGCCTATTATTCCACTCTAGCAAGCTCCTCATTTTGCCTTTTAGCGAGCTTCCAGGGATGTAAGGCTTATTTGTGTTTATATCTTTTATCACCTGCGAGTCTATGCCGCCTATCTTCATAGTATCATCACCGCCACCTATATGAAGTCCGCTTAAAAGCTCTATTTGTCCCTTTAAAGTTAAAATTTTCATATTCTCTCCTTATTTTTTAGCAAAGCCTATAACGGCCTCAAAAAAGAGTTTAAACACCCTTAGATCATCTTTTGTCTTTACTTGAGCCACACATTTATTTATCATCTCGACAAATTCATCGCTTGAACATTTTCTTGACTTAGAGTAAGCCGCTTTTGAATTTAGCATCTTTACAAATGGCAAAACTTCGCTGAAGTCTTCACTATTTGACTTTTGCTCTAGCTCGATTATATAGTCATAAAATGCTCTTATCTGAGTAGCTTTTGTTCTAGCAGAGACTAGATCAGCGACGCTCTTTGCTGTTTCGTCAAACAAATTTGGATTTTTCTTGTAGTCCAAAACTATCGGCGGTAAAAAGTCAGCTTGCGGTTTATTGCCGGCATTATAGTTGCCACCGCCACTTCTATTGTATCCACTCATCGTTCTCTCCTTTTATATATGTATTCACAAATAGCCATTTTACTCTCCTTTGGATTGTTTTCTATCACATTATTTAGCATAAGAAGTAGCTCATTCATATCACCATCCCCTTGCTTACCCTGCATATTTCTAGTGAAGCTATAACTTAGCTTTGACTTCCAAATTGTATTTCTTACGTCCTCGCATACATTTTTACTCATCTCGCAAAGCTCAAGCAGCCTATACAAAAACGCTGTATTATCTATATTAAATTTCACAAAATCATTTAAAATTTTACTTCTGACGCTTAAGTAGCTATCCCATTTAGCGGTTTCGCCAAAGATAGTGATCGCATCTTTGCCGTCCATCTCTTTTGAGCTCTCCAGCCATTTTTCACTAGTTTGAGCTAGAAAGCTTATCGGCGTAGATGGTTTTGCTAAGATGATGCCAAAAGATATGCTTAAGCCTTTTGTCTTTATAAATTTCATAAATTCTTGCCTTACAAAAAGTGCAAGCTCTATCATTTGATCATAGCTTCCTACTATCAGTAGATCATCGCCGCCGGCAAAAACCGTATAGCTATTTTCAAATTTTTCTTTCATCTTTCGTGGCACGTATAGAGAGAAAAAGTTATTTATCCCCTTTGAAAATGTGTCGAAATTTGCAAAACTTTGTGTCACGTCGCTATTTTTTATGAAATTTCCCATATTATCCACGTCGGCTTTTATCACAGCGATCGCATTATCACCGCGAGATTTTTTAGCCAGATATTCAAAGTCCACTATCTCACCCACCTCTTTTGCGACATATGATCTTATATTTTCCGTTATCTCAAGATCCACATCCATAAAGTCTATGCCTATAGCTTTGCTATTTATCTTTTTGCTATCGCTAGATAGCCTCTCGCCAAGACGCACAAAGGCACTGCAAATTTCGCATTTGTCCTTATCGTGAGCTATCTTTCTTATGTTGCAAATTCTGCAAAGAGTTTGATTTGTTATGCCCTTATCATATGAAAGCACGGGCTCTTGCTCTTTTAAATTTAGCTTTTTAAATTTCTCTAGCTCTACGGCTTTGCTGATCTTATCCCTTAGCTCTTTATATCGCTGTGACTCCGCAAAGTCCACCCTCTCGCACTCCACGCAAGATAGACCAACACCACTAACGCCAAAGAAATTTTTTATAAAATAAGCATTTACAACGCCTTTTATCTCTTTAAAAATAGCTTCGTCGAATTTTGGCGATAGTATCTCAAATTTACCAGCCGTGCATGACAAGATACATTTTTCATCTATGCTAAATTTTTGGCAGATAAATTTAGACAAAACCACCATGAAAAGCTCGCAAAATGCAGACTTTGCCCTTAGTACTTTGGCTGCGTTTTTCGAGCCTAGATTATCAAATATAAATTTTTGTATCCCGTAAAAATCCCCGCCGATCAAAAACATCTTGTCTTGCAATATCTCATCTATATCTTTTGATCCTTGCTCCAAAGCAGCAAACTCATCGCTAAAATAACTGCTAAATTTGCTCATTCATATCCTCCGTTTTTATTTTTCCTAATCCAAAAACAGTTTGCTTTCCTGCGCCTATTATCTCGCCTAGCTTTAGCAGCTCCATGCACTCTTTGCTAACGCCTTTTATCTCCAAGGAGCCTACTAATCCGCCAAAATTCATAGTAGTATTTTGCCTATTACTACGCCTAGTTAGCTCCACGTATTTTAGATCCTTTTTGGTTATCTCACCTTTTACTTCAAACGGCAACGCCTCATGGTCTTGTCCAAAGAGGCCAAGCCTTCTTTGGTAGATGGAGTTTAGTATCTCTTTTAGACTTATATTGTCATTTTTTAAAAAAACATTATCTTTTTTTATCCTTAGCGGTGTTACAAATTTGACCTTAACATCGCCACCATCGCTATCAAAGCTAAATTCTCTCACGTACTCTTTAGGCAGGCTTATTTTATCCTCCACCAAACACACCTCATCATTTACAAACATATCAAATTTATCATACCTGACCCTATCTTTACCAAGACCATATCTCTTTAGCATCATATACGCCGCAGAGGCTATATACGGTAGTTTTTCGCACGCACTTTCTAGCAAAACTATGCCAAAGTCATACACTTTAGCCCCTAGCTCAAAGTCCAGCCTATATCTGTGGTAGCTATTTTTCTTCTCATAAAAGTCGTAGTATAAACAGCTCTCACTTGCAAAGCACTCGTCGCACTTATGGGCGTGATTTATACAGCTTACGCTTTTTAGTGCATACCCAAAGGCTCCTCGCACCTGCGAGCCGATAAAAAATGGCAGCTTTTGTGACGGTTCAAATTTCACTCTAAGCTCGGCGTACCTCATCAAAACTCCTTATCTTCACATAGTCTAAAACCATACCCACCATGCTCTTTTTTAGGCCATTTTTTCTATTTGTTTTAAGTTTGGGGATAAATTTATTAAGATCTGGTAGTTTTATCAGCACTCTAAGACTATCTCTTCTCACCCTTATATAGCGAGAAAAGGTCAAAATCATATTAGTTTCGTTATTCACTTCAACGCTCGATTTTAAAATTGTCTTATTATATATGAATTAAAGGCAAATGTTTATAATTTTTAAATTTTTGTTTAAAAATTATTATTTTTGTATATTTTGCGCACCTTTATCACTCTTGGCTTTAGCTTAAATTTCCATCTTTTTGGCTAAAATTTCAAAAATTTGTGATTTTAAAGCTATTTAAGATAGGTTCTTTTACTTATTATTGTTAAATTTGACCCGTTCTAGGGGATTGAAACATCATTTTCTGCCCTTTGACTACTATGTTATAGTAGCCTCTAATTTAAATAAATTTGACCCGATTTAGGGGATTGAAACTTTAATAAGCCCCTCTTTATTTCTTACTATCATAATGCATTTAAACAAATTTGACCCGATCAAGGGGATTGAAACAGTTTTGTGATCCAGCTTTCTGCACCACTGTCGTTCACATTTAAATAAATTTGACCCGATCAAGGGGACTAATGAAATTTGGTAAAGTATATGTGGTGGCTTATATTGTTATTTGTAAAAATAAATGAGTGGTGCTTATATGCGTTTATTGGATAAATTTAGATAAGAATAGATTGGCTTAGGCTTATGAAGGACTACAATAATGATAGATTTTTGCGATTTGCGTAGATAAATAAAAGCTACGAAAACGAGCCCCGCAAGATAAACCAAAAGAGAAATTTCTACGCCACCAAGATCGCCTCGGATTCTACGCTTCATATCAACCAAATAGGTGTCTATCTAGGCCTTAGCAAAAATAAATTTACCATAAAGCAATACGGCAAAATTTATAAAGAATTTCCCATCTCTAAAATTTCCCGCATCATCGTTGATAGCGAGCATATCTCACTATCTTCTGCAGTGATATGGCGCTGCGCAAGAGAAAAGATCCACATCGATTTCATAGACAAGCACTACGTCCCATACGCTACCTTACTAGCCTACAATAGCACCTCTACACAGACAGCACACAAACAAGCCATGCTCCTCAACACACCAGCCCAGCTATATCTCGCCACCTCTTTTGTTGAGGCAAAGATAAGAAACCAAAC
This sequence comes from Campylobacter concisus, assembly GCF_902460705.1. Lineage (GTDB taxonomy): Bacteria > Campylobacterota > Campylobacteria > Campylobacterales > Campylobacteraceae > Campylobacter_A > Campylobacter_A concisus_Z. The sequence goes on from NZ_CABPUP010000005.1 coordinate 146,809, forward strand.
CAACTATCTAAAATACCTAAACAAATACCATAAATTTCTAACTCCAAACATCCTAAAACTAGAAAATATCCTGGCTAGAAAGCTAAAATACGTCAAAAATACAAACGAGCTCATGGGATTTGAGGGCTCGGCTACTGCTATTTACTGGGACGGCATAAAGAGCATACTACCGCTAGAATTTGAAAAGCGCATAACATTTGGCGCCAAAGATATCGTAAATTCCTCACTAAATTACGCCTACGCCATACTTTACTCCAAGGTTCAAGAGTGCCTATATCTAGCAGGCCTTAGCCTACATATCTCATTTTTACATGCGCTTGACAGCACAAAGCCGACCCTAGTCTTTGACATGATAGAGCAGTTTAGTACATTTATGGTAGATAGAGTCATCGTCTCGATGTTAAACAAAGACGAACCCATCTCACTAAACAAAGAGGGGCTTCTCACCGACGCTTCTAAAAAGCTAATAGCGCAAAATATGAAAGAAAAACTCGGCAGCTACACTATGTGGAAAAAAGAGTCTTGCAAATGCGAAAACATAATCATGCAAGAGTGCTACGAACTAGCTCGCTTCGTAAACGGCGAGAGCAAAAGCTATAGACCTTTTGTAGGGAAATTCTAATGAAATTTGTAATAGCCTACGATATACAAAGCGATAAAAATCGCAAAAAGCTCTCAGACATCCTTGAAGGCATCGGCTACCGCGTAAATTTTAGCGTCTTTGAGTGTGAGCTCAATGAAGCCAAGCTCAAAAAACTGATAAAGTCCGCCAAAGCTTTGCTAAATATCAAAACAGATAGCTTGAGATTTTACAGACTATGCGAAAACTGCGTGGGAAAAAGCTTTGAGCTATGCGATAAAAAAGGTATCTTTGAGACGCAAGAACTCTTTGTCTAGCTTATGTCGTTCTTAAATTTCTTTTGGATTTTTGATTTGCGAACTTTTTTAGCTGAAATTTGACCCTTTTTAGCTAAAATCTTGCGAAATAGGTTCGCAAATCTAGTTTTTTCAAAATATCTCTCATACATTTGCGAACTTTTAGTTATGCCTAAGTTTAGGATAGCCTATTTTAGGACCTTGCGAAACTTATATACCGCTTAAAGTTCGCAAACCTATAAAATTTGAAATTTTTAAAAGAGATTTGCGAACTTTTTTAAGATGACAAATGCCTAAATTTAGGGGTTCTTTCACTTATCATTGTTAATTTTATGGAGTTAGTATTTTTAAATACCTATACATTTGCGAACTTTTTTGAGCTTTTCACGAATTTTAGGTATCTTTAAAGCCAGTTTCTTAAATAATTTTGCTAATTTTTCCTTTGCAAAAATAGTCTTTTAGGCATTTAAACAAATTTGACCCGCTCTAGGGGATTGAAACGCAATGATCCACTCCATAGTGTCTCCTTTTAATAAAGTTATTTAAACAAATTTGACCCGATCAAGGGGATTGAAACTTTATACCAAAGACAAACATTTCATTTGCTTTTATGTATTTAAACAAATTTGACCCGACTTAGGGGATTGAAACTAACTTATAATATCTCCGGTAAAAGCTATACTAAAAGATTTAAACAAATTTGACCCGATCAAGGGGATTGAAACACTCGTTTGCCTTGTGCTGCTAAGCCTTTCTTAGCATTTAAACAAATTTGACCCGATCAAGGGGACTAATGAAAATGGTAAAGCGTAGGCGCTTTATGTTGTTATTTATAAAAATGAGTAGCGTTTATATGCTTTTGTTGAGTAAATTTAGATAAGAAGATGTGAGATGATAGGTTTTTTGTGATTTGCGTATATAAATAAAAAGCTACTTCAAATTAGCCATGAACCAAAATTCATGGCTTACATAGGCCAACTATTTGGAAGTTGGCTTCATGCGAAATGTGCCCTTAGTCGTTTGGACCTTGGTGTAGCCACCAAAGCTTTGACCCACCTTTTGGTGAGCACGAGTAGATGAGTAAGACCTGCTTGAAGACGATGAAGAAGACTTTGAATAAGAACGTGAATAGCATTTTGCCATTTTAACCCCTTTGTGTTGAATTGTTTTGTTTTGTTGAGTGAATTATAAAGTGGTGTGTGGACATATTGTGTATAATTCTTAATAACTTTAGAATATAAAGGATAAAGCAATGGATGCTCAGACTAGGATACTATGGCTACTTAAAAAGCTAAACCGTGGCGAGATAATCGACACCGCACAAGACGAGCTATGGGTAAATGAAAAAGATGAAACTCCAAGGCTAAACTATAAAACCATACGACGAGACTTTGACGCGATAAAAAGTGTTTTTGGTGAGATAGAGATAAAGCGCACAGAGTCTGGCTGCTATCAAGCGATCAATACAAATTTACTTGATGATCTACTTGATGAGAGAAAGAGAAATGTCTTAAAGATAATCTACACGATGCTTGCCAAAAACTCTCAAAAATTTAACGAAACCAGCAATAAAACGGCTATATCTCAAACTATAAATGAATCATTGGGCGTTTATGACTTTGTCACAAGCCCGATCAAGACAGAGCTAGACAAAAGCGTCATAAAAACACTAGAAGATGCGATACGCTATAGAAAAAAGCTCGCGATTGAGTATACGCCTACAAGCAGATCCAATAGCAAAAAATTTAAAGAGGTGAAGCCATATAAAATTTTGCTAATCAATGAAAATTTATATCTGGCAAATAGCAACAACGAGTATGATTTTTCACTTTTTAGGATAGCTGGGATAGTAAATTTAGAGGTTATCAAGGGCGAAACATTTAATCACGACTATAACATAGATGATTTTATAAAAAACATCCAGACGCCGTTTGCTGTTTTTTCGCATGAGTGGAGAAGCTCGCTCATAGAGGTACTGCTCGAGATCAGCCCGCAAAAAGCCTTTTTGTTTGAGAGAAAAAACTTTTTTCAGTCGCAAAAGATAGTAGAGCACAAGCCAGACGGGGCGATAGTAGTTAGTTATCACTTTAGCGATCTTAAGGAGATAGAGTTTTTTATCATGGAGTTTTTGGGATACGTCAAAATTTTAGCCCCAGTGGAGCTAAAACAAAAGATCATAAAAAAGATAGAAGAAGGTAAAAATTTACTCTAGCTAAAATAATCCTTGAGGCATGCTTTTAACTAGTCTAAAACATGCTTCAAGTGACTTGTCGCCTATGCCCAGAGCTTTTAGTAAAGAGCTTAGCGAGTGATATAGTCCGCTATCTATCGCATCTTTGATGGCTTGAAATCTTATATTTTTTACGCCTAAGGCTTTGGTTTGCCTTTTTAGCTCGTTGATATCAAAATTTAGAGCAAAGTCATCGTATAAATCATCGCTTGCTTTCTCGTCAAATTCCCAAATTTCACACTCTATTTCTAAAGGCTCCAGAAATTCCATCATTAATTTTATAACTTCGTCTTTATCAAGGCCTCCATTTGCTGCGCCAAGAAGCGGAAATGCTATGTGATTAATATTCTTACTTACGTAAGTATTTGTAAATTTTTCAAGACCAGCTTTTATGTAGCTCATTTTTGACGGATCTTTCCAGTGCTTTTTGGTAGGGAAATTTAGCACCTGTCGCCCATCAGCTGCTTTATATAGCCATAGTTTGCCTATTTCTATTTTATTTGGGTTGCCCTCACTGCAAAGCTCAACATATCGCGAGAACATTTCAGGATAGCGCAATCTAAATTCATACGCTATGCCAGCGCCCATTACGCCTACGCAGTTGATAGTGTTTACGATGGTGTCCGCTTTAGTGTTAAATATATTTCCACTTTTTAGTGTTACCATTTTTATCCTTAGAAAAATTTAGCTGAATTAACTATGACGTTGATATTATACATTTTAAGATCGCCAGCTAGCTGCTCTTCTATAGCTTTTTTACTAGCTTGATCTTTAACATATATAGAGCGTATGTAACGGCTATAAACTACATCATTGATCAAAATTTTTGCCATCATTTTTTGTTTGATATCATTGTTTGCAATGCCATTGTTGCACCATCTTGGAGAAAAGACATCATCAAAATTTATAAAATTTGGATCTTGCAAGTCGGGCAAATATCTGCTAAATCTAGCTTCATCCGCAGATGCATTGCGATTTGAGATCAAAAAGCCATCTTGGTGATCTTTGATAACCCGAACGTCAAGTCCTAGAATGATAACGCGAGCATTGTTTCTATTTCTATAGAGCATGGCATTGCGTGGATTAAAATAAAAAGGAACATAGTCGTGAATTTTATGTCCATATATGAACTCAATCTTTTCGCGCCTTGCATTTACCTCTTGGTTGCTGATATCCGCTTGTTTGTAGGCGTTGTAGTGATTTTGCAAGCCATGTAGTAAAATATTTTTTAAGTTGTTAGAGTCTGTCATATGAAAAATTTCGCTCATGCCATCTAAGAAAGTTTGGTTGCTCATTATAACCTCCGTTATTTTTTCGGAGATTATAAGGGGCATTATAGACATATAGTGTCTAAAAATATTAAATTATAGGCTTTCTTGTATATTTATAAAATTCTGATATTTGTCAAATAGCTTTTTTATCTCTTGTTTGATATGGCTAAATTCCTCTTCGCTTATATTGCCATGTGCGAAGTCATTGCGCAGGTCATCTAACTGCTTGTGATATTTGCTCAGTTCGTTGTTTGAACCAAATTTTGTGTTTATAACATCCCTAATCTCTTTTATTTCTTCTTTTGAAAGTTCAAGATACTTTAAATTTTTCATAGTCCTGCCAACAAAGTCGTCATCACTCTCATTCGCCCTAGTTTTTAACGACTGAATAAAGAAATTGCTTATCAGATAATTTTTCCTAACGCCCTTAGTAGAGCATTCATCTAAAATTTTCTTAAAAACAACAGGGATATTTCTTTCAAAAACTCCAACTATATAGCTATTTACACTTTCAAACAATAGCACCAATGACTGCAGCAAATAGCCCTTTTCAAACATATCTTTAGCTAGTTTATACCTAAAAACATAGGCACTATCACTCCAGTCGCATATTTTACTTAGCCCGTCTTTTAAATTCTTAGCTCTTGATATAAGCGCGATATCATCTATCTTATCAAGCTCCTTGATCAGCTCACCATGCGAGCTTTTCAGCTTTGCGATATTTAAGCTTAGTATATTATTTGAAAAATCATTTAAAGCATTTACTAGCGGCTCAAATTTCTTTGTCTTTATGTGCTGCGCTAGAGTATAGTTTTGTGAAAAGGACGCGATCACAAAGGCGATGTTGGCGATATCTAGGTATTGCCTCAGATCTATTATCTCATATAGTTTAAATTTTTCTATCTCTTTTGCAAATAAAATTTGATCTATTTGGGAGACGTTTGAGAAGTTTTGTATGAGCAGATCGACTAGTGCCAGCAAAGGCAGATGACGAAAACCATGCGTCACGTCAAAAACGATCCTACCAACACCGCTTTTTACTAGATCATCTATCGCTCTTTCAAATATCTCAAACAAAGCCTCAAAATTTTTCTCATCTACTATCTTATAATCATCGTTAAAATTTATCTGAAAATCTGCATAGTGCGCCATTACCGCTTCGTTAAATCCCCTAGCATCTGTCGTATATATGGGTACTATGTTTTCAGCACCAAATTTATCTGCCAGCAACGGCAAAGTGTTAAAAAACTCTTGCGATTTATCAGCGCTCTCACCAGCGAAATAATACCTAGCACAACCTTCGGTTTTAATGTTTTCTTTTTGACCTTGTATTCCAAGGATGGTGATAACGGCTGTTTTGTTATTGATCTCTTCACTCTGGTGTGGATTTGCTTTTTTTACTATAGTGATCGGCATTCTATTCCCTTAAATTTAGCAACTTAACAACAGCGATTATCTCGTTTTGCAACTTGCGTTTTACTTAATAAGACAATGGCTAGATCCTACAGATACTCTCTAAATTTCTCGTGCTTAAATTTGCGCTTTATTATCGTTTTCCCGTCTATTACGAGTTCTTGCACCATGCGTTTAGTAGTAGCATAGATGGTCTTTATCCCGATATTTTTAGCGAAATTTATCATATTATACGTAGCGCCAAAGTCCCCTTGCACCAGCAATATATCGCCAGCTTCAGCCTCCAGCACCAACTCCTTTTTATATCTGTTTAAAACATATAGTATATTTTCATCAGATGGGCTAATATTTGACCACGCGTCATCGGCGATATTTATGATATTTTCGACGCCAAAGACCTTTAGAGCTTGACTTTTCTGCTCTTGTGTCAAGCCATGACTTATAAGCACAAACATTTTTTTCATTACTCTTCCTTTTTAAATTTTATCTATACAAAACAAGACAAGATACTATCTGGCTTTTTGGACACAATATGACAAAATAAAATATAAATAGCCTGAGAATTTATAGACTATGTCGCAAACCAGCCATTTTTGAAATGCAAGAGCTCTTTGTCTAGCTTATGTTGTTCTTAAATTTCTTTTGGATTTTTGATTTGCGAACTTTTTTAGCTGAAATTTGACCCTTTTTAGCTAAAATCTCGCGAAATAGGTTCGCAAACCTATAAAATTTGAAATTTTTAAAAGAGATTTGCGAACTTTTTTAAGATGACAAATGCCTAAATTTAGGGGTTCTTTCACTTATCATTGTTAATTTTATGGAGTTAGTATTTTTAAATACCTATACAT
>NZ_CABPUP010000006.1:0-73886 GCF_902460705.1 Campylobacter concisus
GACTATATTGATATAGCTGATGCAAGTTATGCAATGCTTCATAATGTATTTGAGAATGAAAGAAATGGACTTGATGAGCTTTATTAAAAATGAACTAAATTATAAAAATACTTAGAATAAATTTTTATCTACATAATAAATTTTAATAAACCCCAAACAGCACATAATAAATTAATAATATTATAAATACAATAACAATAAAATATCCAAACTAAAATTTCAAACATAAAAGGATAACCAATGAAATTTCTAGCTATAACACTCTTACTTCTAACAAGTATATTTTTAATAGCTTGCTCAGCTAATCAAGCAAACAAAAAGATAAGTAACTCCGAACTAGAAAACTTAGCTAAACAATATGGTGGAGTATATATATTTGATGAGAAATTTGAGAAAGAGATAGAGAGACAAGAACAAATAAGAGATAGTAAAAGAAAAGAAATTTTAGAGAGAATAAAGACAATACCTAATAAAAATGAAAGAAATAAAAAAATGAGAGAAATTTTAAAAACAGAGTTTTACGATAATCCAAAAATGGATCAAACCCTCTCAAATGGTAAAAAATATTATACTAGTTGGCTAGATTATGAAAGAGATACTGGTAAAAAAGCAGAAATTCCTGAAAAGTATATAAATAAAATAAAAGAGCTTATGGGTAGTGATAATTATAAGAAGTCACCAAATAGACCAATATTAGTAGGCTTCTATGAAGATAATAACCAAATAGTACCTATTGAATTATCAATGTCTTATACATACTATAAAACCAAATATGGACTATTTGGAGATGAAGGAATGGGAATTAGATTTAAAGATGAAGAGAGAATTTTTATACCAGGTGGAAACAAATTCATTCTAATAAACAACAAATTCATAAAAGCAAATAAGGACAAGTAAGTGCAAACTAAAAAATCAAATAAAGAGCTAATAAATTGCTTTAAAGACTATATTGATATAGCTGATGCAAGTTATGCAATGCTTCATAATGTATTTGAGAATGAAAGAAATGGACTTGATGAGCTTTATGATAAATTTGGTAAAGATAATATCCCTGAAAATATCGTAAATTCTTATAGAGAAGACGAAAAGAAAAAGCCTATTTGGAGATATGCGGATGATATTACTTTAGGTGATAAGATTGACAAAAATAATGAAACAGATACATCACAAGCAAATAATAGAAATTTTGGTGAACCTACTGCTTATGCCCTTTGCATAGAAGCTAGATTTATGTCAGATAAATTTATAAAAGATCCCAATGGTGAAGAAAATGAAAAACCAAAAAAATTAGAAAATAATGTTAAAAGATTTATTACAACTCCAACTGATAAAAATGGTAATAAAGCTAATCCTAAAATTTTCTACGCCCCTGAATCCCTCTCCCCTCGCACAAAACTCTTTGTCAATCGCTATGAGCTAGTAAAGCACATACCTAATCAAAAATCAGGTTTTAGCTCAACTATATTTTATGATACGCTTAAGTCAAACTATATCATAGGCTTTAGAGGAACAGAGATGAAAATAAATGATCTCTTAGATGATGCTTTTATGGCCATCACATCAAGAGCGCTTATGCAAATATCTGCTTTAAAATCACTTCAATCCTCTATGCAAGAAGCTATAAATTCTCATAGTCAAAACTTAAGTGGTTTAGATAATGAAGGTGGTAATTCTTTAAATTTAGATAACAATACCAAAGACATCATTTTATCAGGTCACTCATTAGGAGGTCATCTAGCTCAAATATATGCAGTAACTTTCAAAGATAGCGGAGTAAAAGAACTTTATACTTATAACGCTCCAGGAATTTATGGTGGCATATTAGCTTCAGCTTTTACTTGGAGCTTAAGGCTTCTCAGCTTTGTAGCCAAAGCCATAGCAAAAGGTGCAAGATGGATAGCAAGAGTCATAGACAAAGATGGCTTTATAGGAAAGATGGTAGGCTCAGTCTTTAATAAGATAAAAGGTATGTTTGGCTTTAAAGATGATAAGAGCAGCGTAGATGAATATGTAGATGTAGTTAAAAATAATGAACAAGCTCAAAAGACTCTTGCAGATAAAAAGGTGAGCTCCAATATAAATAAAGCTAGCAAAGAAAAAGATATAGACATAGAGATACATCACGTAGAGAGCGTTAAACAAAGTATCAATAGAGATGAAGATAGCTTTTCAAAAGATGTAGCTGTTTTGATAGAACCTACCTTTTCAGTCATATCTGATCTAGGCTATAAGCTAGGCATAGATACAACTGGCGAAGTAAAGTATGAAAATACTGAGAATAGACACTTGGTTAATATATTAATTAGATCTCACTTTTTAAAAGAGAGTGTTTTGGTTTTATATATGTTGTGCTATCTCTTGGAAAACAAAGAAAATGAAGCCAAAATAGAAGGTAAAGATATAGCTGAAGCACTTGATTATCTAAATGAATATATCCAGACGCTTAAATTTAAACTAAAATGCATAAGATCGAAGTTAAATTTGGATGTAAATATAGATGATATAAGTGATGCTTCTATGCTAGATACGCCTTTATATATTTTTTATGCTTATTTAAATCTCTTTTACGAATATGGCAAATTTAGTGATGAAAATTTTAAGCAAGATATGGTCGGGTATATAATAGAAAATTTAGGCAGCAACATAGATAAAAATAGCAACAAAGAGGCACATCTAGTAAAGATACTAGATATAGATGACCTAGATAAACTAGATGCGACAAAGATAGTAAGTGATGCTAGAGCTGGCGATATAGATATGCTAGTGGCTATTTGTGCTTTGAATTTATTTGTATTTGAAAAAAAGATAGATGTAAATGAGCTTGGTAAATACTTCTCTTATAATAAAAACATCTATAAAAATATAACGATACTACGAGATAATAGAGTAGATATAGCAGAGGCTAGCATCTTTGTAAAAGATAGAATAGATATGCTAAAGAGCATAATAAATCTAAAATATGCGGATCTAGCAAAGCTAAAAGAAAATGAAAATTTTTTAGCTAGCATAGACTCTAAGGACATAAGCTCTAGCGATGAAGCCATAGTAATAGCTAATAATAAATCCGCTCAAAATAATGATGATGTAGCTTACAATAATAAAGTAGCAACCGATGATATAAAAGCTCTTATGAATGAGAGCGTGGGAAGTATCTTTTATAAAAACAACGATACCCTTAGTGTAAATGCAGTAGATAAAAGTATAGTCGATGTTGAGGTATTAAAGGAGATATTTAAGCTAGATAGCAAAAATATGAATCAAAGAATATATCTAAACTCTGCTCTTTTGTCTAAAGCCAATGAAGAGGAGGATTATCCACTTTATTTTAAAGACGAAAAATATAATAGTGATGAGAATATGCCTCTAAATTTTACTCATCAGCCAAGAGATGAGGATAAAGATATAGGAAGGCTAAATGTTGCTTATAGAAATTCTCAAGCAAATATATTAAATTATTCACTATTAAATAAGAGTCTAAATATCGATCTAAAACCAATGAGCAAAAAGACTAAAGAGGCTCTTTCAAATTTAAATCAAAGGCAAAATTTACAAAAAGATAATCAATCTAAAGAAATTTCATCCACTGCGACTTCATGCCCTGTCATAGAAGACGACACTATCATTTGCCCACATGGTGGTCATGTGATCTTAAAAAGTAGAGCGGGCAGGAGTATAAGATCAGACGATCAAGGCGTGATACTTGATGTTGATTTTATAAACTCACCAATAGTAGGCTGCTCTGCTAGGACTCCATGCGTCATAGTAGCTTATGTACCAAGATCAGCACTTAGTCTAAAAAGCATGAATGATCACTACGCTGTAATGCAAGATCTAGTGCCAAACTGCCTAAGCAACACCGGCTCTTCGCTAAGGTGCATAAAAAAAGAGAATAAACTAAAACTAGAGCATAGTTTAAGTAACCCTATGTTTGAGAATAATAACCTTGCCGTACAAAATCCAAATTTAAATAAGCCATTGATCAGACTTCATATAAAAGCTTTTGCTTCCCAAATAGATAATCTTTTGGTAACTACCTATTATCTATTTGATAAAAAATTTGAAGATAAAAATGGCTTTGGCAAGATCAAACTCAATTTAGATGAGGGAAGAGACGTAGAGGATAAGAATTTAAAGACTCTTTTAGCGGATAATTATGACGATAAGCGTTACGACATCAAAGAATTTAAACTAAGATATGGAGTGGATAAACTGAATTTGATATTTGTAGTTCCAAAGAATTTTAGCTCTCTTGATAAAGAGAACTACAAAAAGGCAAATAGCCCGGAAAGCGGGGTAGGCTTTTTTGCCAGTTTAGATGAATTTAATAGTTCTAATATAGAAAAGAATAGACGTACTTACACTTATGTTTTTATGTCTCCAACTGGAGCTAAAAGCATAGAGCTTGAGATAGCTAAAGGGCTAGATAGTGGCTATACAAATGACATAAACACAACTAGCTTTGTAATGCTTGTTAGTTGATAAATTTAAAGAGAGGGATCGTTCTTGAGATTAGATAATACAAAAATTATTAGAAGCATAGAAGACTTGCTTGACGCATTTGATGTTTTTGCTGATAAATATCAAAACATAACATTTTATTGTCGCGATTTAAACCATTTTCATGATACCAATATATTAAATGGAGATGCTTTATATAACAAGACAATCGCGAGGCTATACAATCACAAGAAAGCCAATAAAAATGTGCTTATAAAAACATATAAGTATTTAGAAAAGTCAAATTTATTTAAAAGCGAAAAAGCTGTTAACACAACCAATAAGATAGCAATCAAAGATATTGATATAGATGTAGAGGTTCTTAGTAAAGAACAAGATGTAATAGCAGAATTCGTAAAAGAGCTAATAGAACTTGCAAATAATGGTAGAAGCAAAGACAATAAGATTAAAAATTTTGACGATGCATCTAGCCAGTTGGTATCTAACTATAAAAATATAGAGACAAATTTTGAGGCTATATTAGATAAACTAAAAAATTCGCTAATCAACAAAACCAATACAATACTAAGTCGTGAAAATTTTGATAAAAGAGATGAAACCGTAAAGGCCATAGAAGAGAGCTTTAAAAATATAAAAGAAAATCTCAAAAAAGCTTCAGATGATGGCAATAAATATATTTTAAAAGAGATCACAAAATTTCTAATCAATCTTGTCGACATAAGCGATATAAAAGGATCGTTTAAGCCGCTAGCTTTATTGCTGGCAGCTCCAGAGGCGATAACTACTACTACAAATATAATTGACTTTTTAAACAAAAGAGGCTTTTACGCGTTTTCTGGTCCAGCCGCTAGCTTGCTAGCTACTAAATTTGGCTTTATACTAGGTCTATTAAACACAGTGTCATTTAATAATATATTGGTTTTTACAAATAACGATCAAAAAAGTGGAAAATTTATAGATTTTTCATGCTTTGATATAACAGCCACTAAAGCCAAGAGCAATTATGATGAGTATATTGGTATTTGTTCTGATTTTATTTTAGAGGGCGATGAGCAAAGCTTATTTGACGCTAGAGTAAGCAAAAATGAAAATGTAGATAAGTCTAAAAATATATCTATATGTAAAAACGACAAGAACAATAACGAAGAGAGCTTACTTAAAAGGATAGAAGAGTGCGTGATCGCAAATAGAGCAAATTTTGTCTATATGCAATATCCATTTTTTAACTCTTTCAAATTTGCAAATCTCCTAAAAGACAAATCCCTAACAACAAAAGATAATACTCACAATACAAATAATAGTAGCGGCATCTCTAAAAACTATCTTGTCGTCTCAAACGCCCCCATGAAACTAAACGCAAAGCTAAACGAGCACCTTATACAAAACATCTTAAGCTATAAGATAGAAGATAGTATAAACAGAGTTAGCGGTAAAAAGATAGTTGATCCCAAAAATGTAGGCAATGTAAAAGACTATAGTCAGTACTCTATACAAATAGGTGCCAAAAACAATGAAGACCTTTATCTTTTAAGCTTAAGTCCTTTTACGAGAGTTATTAACTCTAGGCTTGCAAAATTTGAAAAGGATATAGAGGAGTATAACTCATATATGAAAGGTGTCAAAAATTTTCATGGAGGTGACGCAAAATCAGTAGAGGTTTTAAACACCACTTTTAACGCAAAATACAAAAAATTTAATGAGGCAAATTTATATCTAGGTCGCATAAATAGACACTTTAAAAACGCCAAAGATATGGAAGAGATAGTTAATAATGAAGAGGAATTTTTAAAAGCCAATATAAAGGAATTTGAAATTTTCTTTTCAGGCTTAAATTCAAACTTGAAACATGATAAAGTGGCTTATTTTTTAAACCAATACTTTAAAATGCCTAATGAAGGGATGGAGAGTTTTGAAGCAATAGCTGATGAATCTTACAATCAAGCTTCTATAAGGACACATTATTACTACCCTGCTACAAAAATATTTCTTCTAGTGATGGGCTATTATGTCATAAGGCAGATATTTGATAGCTCTATTATTGAGCAAAAAGGATTAAAATTTTCATATCTTTCATCAAACTATGAGACACTAGAGATATTTGGTGAAACACTTAATGTTCTTTACGAAAACACATATTATATACAAGAAAATAATGCTATTGTGCCTATTTACTTCTTCAAGCAAACAAAAGAAGCAAAAAAAGAACAAGATGCTATCTGCATAGAAGAGATAGTAGAAAAAATAGAGCAAAGCCATGTAAGAAATGGTGAAAATATACTAGACGATGACTCCTATAATGAGCTAAAAGAGCTTCTTAAAAATTCTACCGGCATAGACGGAGAAAGCATAGATGATAAGAATTTTGAAAAGTATATTAAACAGATAGATGATGATGAGTATAAATATACTATAGATATATCTTTAACATCAACATTAGATGATGCCCTATATGATATATTTCCATTTTATGGCTTTTTCATAGACAAGTCTGACGATATAATGAAAAAAGTAATTGACGCTGTGTTCTCAGGTGGTAAAGGCAATATCTTTAAGAATATTTTTATGGAGCTAATAGGAGAACTAAAAGTATTTAGTATGCTAGGCGAAGCGCCAGTTGCAAAACTAGTTCACGAAAACAATAAAAAAGCCTTGAAAAAAATCAAACAAACAGCATTTGCTGGAGTGGTCAAAGTAAAAGGCAACCAACTTCTCTATATATATGTAGATAACAAAAAAAAATCCAAACACAGCATAAAAAAAACAAAACAATGGATAGATGAATTTGAAGTAGGCATAAATGTAAAAAGACAAATAGCTATAAGTGCTGGTAAAAATTTTTTAAAAAATAGCTTAAAAACTTATGCAGAAACTTTAATACAAGCTGGATTTGGCTTTTTAGTAGATAGTTTTTTCATCAACAACTACGAACAACAAAAAAGATCTTATGAACTAATACTTCATAAGTATTTCACAAATAAATTTAATGATACCTATGCTGTTAAGAATATATCTTATGAACCTTATTCAAATAAAACAAGTGAATATACCTACTATCCTATAGAGATATACTCATCTTTTATAAATATAGATCTAAAAAGAACTATCATAGGAGGAAGACTATCTAGTGGAGGACTAGACTATCATAACTTCTTCTACTATGATATAAATACCACTACAAACAAACTAGACTCTAATCTATCTAAAGATATAAGCCTAGATACTATGATATCTTATCTATGTCTAGATGAGCTAAGAACAGATAATAAAACTGATGAAGAGTTCTTTAATAACCTTAATAAAAGAAATAAAAAACTAGCATATTCACCAAAAGAGCTTATGCTACAAGGAGTTAAAACATTGCTAACAATAAGTCCATCAAACTCAATAGATATAAAACAAAGAGATGAAATTTATGAGATGTATAAAGCAAATAAAAGCACCTCAAAACAAGCCCTGCCAATAGACAAATACAACGAAGCTATGGAGATACTAGAAGACTTTAAAAATGGAAATTTAAATACCAATGTATGTGAAGTAGATAATAAATCAAGAAGACTACTAAAGGCATTAGATGTGATAGGCAATAATAATGTAAAGGGTATGTATGTGGGGTGTAAAGCGTCTAAAGAGAAAGAAAGAAACAAAGATGAAATCCCGCCACGCCTAATCGGTCGCCTAGCTACTACCATAATAATGGAAGATGGTCTATATATAGGATAAGATATGAAAAAGATAATATTTATAACTTTAGCTATTTTAGCAGTCATAGTAGTAGCAGTAATAAGCAAAGGAAAATTACAAGATAAAGGAAATTTAATGGATAACACCAACACATATACGGTTATGGCTCACAACGGCAGAGAGGTAAAATTTGATAAAGAGACACATTTGATTGTTTATGATGGTAAAAAATCAGACAATACAAACAATGATCTTTCCTCTAGGCTAGTTCTCGACTCCCGCTCCATCCTAGACTCATCCCCATATAAAGACTATAAACCACTATACTATAACCCTAAACCAAATTCTCTAGGTCAAACAGACTATCTATCATTTAAACCATGGTTAGATATTAGCTATAAACCAAGCTCTACTAAAATTTCACCTTGGACTAAAACAGAAAAAGCCTACTATGAAAGCTTAAAAGATAAAAGAGATAGATATATCTATCTAGTAAAAAGAAGCAATCTAAAATGCACTATGATAGATATCCCAGAAGATGCTATAGGTAGAGTAGATAGCAATGGCAAACTAACAAAGCCTGAGTATGCTGAAATTTATGATGAAGTAGATAGAAATAAAAATACACTTAAATCAGAACTCTTTATAGGAGAGTGGGGAATTTGTGCTGGAGTATTAGGAGATAGTGAATCACTAGGCAATGGAAATGAAGGTGGATTTAAAGCAAGAGAATTTCAAGCAGTATTTTTAGCAGCCCAACTAGGAGAAGTAGAAGCATTACATGTATTAGCAGATTGCTTTAAATACTATACATATACAGTTGGAGTAAATAAAAATTTAGACACCTACACGAAAATTCTTAAACTATATAAAAATCCACCACTAGATGAATATGGCATGATGCCTTATCTTGATGAGATAGTAGGAAGCTATTTCGTGATGGATTTTAATAGGGGTGGGGTGGCAGCAATGCCAGATAATTCTTTATATAAAGACCTAAGAGAGCTTGTAGAAGATAAAGGAAAACTACTAGACCCTAGAGATCTAGATGCCAATGAGACTACAAGGGAAGAATTTATGACATATGTAAAAAGCGAACTTCCTAAATTTCAAGATAGACTAGAGCTTCCGGGTTTCCCTAAAGATTGGGACGAGAGAACCCTTTCTCTTTTTATCGACTCCACCCTTCTAGAATCTAAAATAATGTCTCTAACCCCACCAGAGGGATATCCTAATGCACCATACTATAACACACCAGAAGAGCTAATAAGACTATATGAGGCTGGTAAATTAGACAAAAAGCTAAATCCTCTAATGCCAGTAATGTATAGAGATAGTTTTCCTGAAGATTTGAGAGCCAAGATATTATCTTATGCTAAAGAGCATAATATAAAGGATTAGGAATAAATTTAACATCTATAGCTCTGCATAGAGCCTCCTATGAAAAACTCGAAGAAAACTATAAAGAGATAATGCATACAAGATATACATATAAATTTAATGAAGCTTACGCACTAAATAATATCTCATATAAACCTATGTCTATAAAAGAAGCTTATGATAAAAATAGTACAAATAGCTATTGCTACTATCCAGTAATGATCTATCAAAACTATATAAGTCTAAATTTAAATAGACTATTTCTAGGAGCTAATATAAGTAGTGGAGGATTAGACTATAACTCATTTATCTACTATGATATAAACAATAAACAAAGCAAACTCTCACATAACCTTGCTTCAAAACTAGCACTAAATAACCTAAGTGCTTATCTATGCTTAGATGAGCTAAGAGGAGCTGGCAATGGGATAGATGCAAACTACTTTAAATATGCTAGGAGTAGATATGCTAACTCTGATGTCTACATAAGAGCACTAGATATAGATGTAAAGGAAGAGAGGGAAATTTATATGGTATATAAAGGAAATACTCTGCAGACTGAAAGCGATGAAGTTAAACACGCCATAGATGCTTATCAAGATGCAGTTGAGATAGTTAATGTATTTAAAAAAGTATTTTTAACACAGATGATAAAAATAGCCACTCTAACCTATCAAGATATCTAGTAGAAGCTCTTGATACTATAGGAAACAATAACATAAAGGGTATATATGTGGGGTGTAAAAAGGCAAATACCGATAGTGATCGTACAATCCCTCCTCGCCTAGTAGGTCGTCTAGCCACCACCATAGTTATGGAAGATGGTCTTTACATAGGATAATAGATGAAAAAGATTGTATTTGCAGCTTTAGCTATCTTAGTAATAGCTATATCACTAATAGTAGTAAATAAAAGAATAAATAAAGGAAATTTAATGGATAACAATAATACATATACGGTTATAGCACTTAACGGTAGAGAGGTAAAATTTGATAAAAAGACAAATTTAATAGTTGCAAAGCATGATAGTAATAGACAACTAGCTCCAGATCTTGCAGCCAAATTAGTCCTTGACTCCCGCTCCATCCTAGACTCATCTCCATATAAAAACTATAAACCACTATACTATAACCCTAAACCAAACTCTTTAGGTCAAACAGACTATCTATCATTTAAACCTTGGCTAGATATTAGCTATAAACCAAGCTCAAATAAACTATCACCTTGGACTAAATCAGAAAAAGCATATTATGAAAGTTTAAAAGATAAAAGAGATAGATATATCTATCTAGTAAAAAGAAGTAATCTAAAATGTACTATGATAGATATCCCAGATGATGCCATAGCTAGAGTAGATAGTAAAGGCAAACTAAC
Source organism: Campylobacter concisus (assembly GCF_902460705.1). GTDB lineage: Bacteria > Campylobacterota > Campylobacteria > Campylobacterales > Campylobacteraceae > Campylobacter_A > Campylobacter_A concisus_Z. The sequence goes on from NZ_CABPUP010000006.1 coordinate 10,894, forward strand.
TAAACCTGAATATGCTGAAATTTATAATGAAATAAATGCTAATAGAAAAACTCTAAAATCAGAACTATTTGCAGCAGAGTGGAATATATGTGCTGGAGTATTAGGAAATACAGCTGGATTTTCAAGGGGGGTTGGATTAGGTTATGCAGGATTTAAAGCAAGAGCATATCAATCAATGTTTCTATCAGCTCAGCTTGGTAAAAAAGAAGCTTTAGTGGGACTAGCAGACTTGTTTGAATACTCTACCTATCTAGTAGGTCTAGACAAAAATTTACAAATGGCTAAAGAATTTAGAAAAGTAGCCAGCAATCCTCCACTAGATGAATATGGTATGATGCCTTATCTTGATGAGATAGTGGGAAACTATTTCGTGATGGATTTTAATAGGGGTGGGATAGCGCAAAACACTTCTGGTTCAATGCATAGACACTTAAGAAAATTAGTAGAAGACGAAGGCAAATTACTAGACCCTAGAGACCTTGATGCAAACGAGACTACAAGAGAAGAATTTGCGAACTACGTAAATAAAGAAATAAAATTCTACCAAGATAAATTTGATGAATATGCTTTTCCAAACACATGGGATGATCGTGACTTAAGTCTCTACATCGACTCCACCCTCCTAGAAGCTAAAATAATGTCTCTAACCCCACCTGAGGGCTATCCTAATGCACCATACTATAACACTCCAGAAGAGCTAATAAGACTATATGAAGCTGGTAAATTAGATAAAAAGCTAAATCCTCTAATACCAGTAATGTATAGAGAAAGCTTTCCTGAAGATCTTAGGCAAAAGATATTAAGCTATGCTAAAGAGCATAATATAAAGGATTAAATAATAAATTTAATATCTATGGTTCTAAACGGAGCCAAATATAAATATATTAAGCCACTACAATCAAGGACATAGGCATCTCTATGATAACCGGCCTAATAGAACTTTATAAAACCTAATATGAAAAACTAGAAGAAAATTATAAAGAGATAATGCACGTAGGCAATATGTTTGTCGCACTATTAACTTAAAAAAATAAATTAATTTTAGGAGATAATTAGACTTTTTTATAAGAAAAATCGCAAATAGCGATCTATACAAATCTTGATAAAGAATTTCAATATATTTTAATATCAAAATGAGCTAAATTTTGAAAAAATTAAAGCGTATTTTTAAACTTGCTTTTAACTTTTTTGTTATAATATCCCATCAAAAATAAAAAGGATATTTTTTATCCTAATTAAGGTTTTAAATTTGAGAGTATATTTAGACAATAACGCTACAACAATGGTTGATCCTGAAGCTTTTGAGCTTATGAAGCCATATTTTTGTGAAAAATACGGCAATCCAAACTCGCTTCATAAATTTGGCTCTGAAACACATCCAGCTTTAAGAACAGCGCTAGATCAACTCTACACCGGACTAAACGCAAAAGATAGCGATGATATCGTTGTTACTTCATGCGCGACTGAGAGCAACAACTGGGTAGTAAAAGGTATCTACTTTGACAAAATAGCAACTGGCGAGAAAAAGCGTATCGTAACAACCGCAGTTGAGCATCCAGCTATTTTGGCAACTTGTAAATTTTTAGAAAAATATGGCGTAGAGCTTACTGTTTTAGATGTGAATAACGATGGTATAGTCACGCCAGAACAGCTAAGAGCTGTAATGGATGAGAATGTAGCACTTGTTTCTATAATGAGTGCAAATAACGAAACTGGCATGATCTTTCCTGTAAAAGAGCTTGCCAGTATCGCTCATGAATATGGGGCTTTATTTCATACGGATGCCGTTCAAGCAGTTGGCAAGATAAAGGTAAATGTCCAAGACCTTGACGTTGATTTTTTAAGCTTTTCTGCGCATAAATTTCACGGACCAAAGGGTGTTGGGGCACTATTTATAAAAAATAGTATGCCACTAAGTAGCTTGCTTCATGGCGGCGAGCACATGGGCGGACGCAGAAGTGGCACACTCGATGTTCCTGGCATCATCGGCATGGGTAAAGCACTTGAACTGGCAAATAAATTTATGGATTATGAGCACTCTCATGTTCGCCGTTTGCGTGATAAGCTTGAAGATGCAATTTTGCAAATTCCTGACGTTAGCGTCGTTGGTAAAAAAGAGCAACGTGTGCCAAATACCATTTTGGCTTCTATAAAAGGCGTTGAAGGCGAAGCTATGCTTTGGGACCTAAACAAAGCTGGCATCGCAGCTTCAACTGGCTCAGCATGTGCAAGTGAAACATTAGAGAGTAACCCAATAATGGAGGCCATAGGGGCAGATAAAGAGCTGGCTCACACAGCACTTAGACTATCTCTTTCTAGATTTAATACAGAAGAAGAGATTGATTATGCTATCGAGCACATAACAAAAGCGGTAAATAGACTAAGAGGTATCTCTAGTACATTTGCCTACGCCCCAGAATGGCATAAGAGCGGATTATAAAATTTAAAGGAAAATAATATGGCAAAGAATAATTTGATCGGAGGCTCTATCTGGGATGAGTATTCTAAGGTAGTGCAAGATAGGATGAATAATCCTAAATTTATGGGAGAGATAACCGAAGAAGATGCTAAAAAGGCAAATGCAAAGCTTATTGTGGCCGACTTTGGTGCAGAAAGCTGCGGTGATGCGGTTAGACTATACTGGCTTGTTGATGAAAAGACAGACAAAATAATAGATGCTAAATTTAAAAGCTTTGGCTGTGGCACAGCGATAGCTAGCTCTGATACGATGGCTGAGCTTTGTATCGGCAAAACAGTTGATGAAGCAGTCAAGATCACAAACCTTGATGTCGAAAAGGCTATGCGCGACAATCCGGAAACGCCAGCAGTTCCACCCCAAAAGATGCACTGCTCAGTTATGGCGTATGATGTTATAAAAGCAGCAGCTGCAAGCTATAAAGGCATAGACCCAGAGCATTTTGAAGATGAGATCATCGTTTGCGAGTGCGCTAGGGTAAGCCTTGGTACGATTAAAGAAGTGATAAGACTAAATGACCTTCACACAGTAGAGGAGATCACGCAATACACCAAAGCTGGTGCATTTTGCAAGTCTTGTGTAAAGCCTGGTGGCCATGAAAAAAGAGAATATTATTTGGTGGATATTTTGCGTGATACTAGGGCCGAGATGGAGCGTGAGAAGATCGAAGCTCAAGCAAATGCCCAAGCAAATCACACTTTAGGTGACATTAGCTTTGAAAATATGACGATGGTAGGGCAGTTAAAAGCAGTCGAGTCTGTCATAGATAAAGAAATTCGCCCAATGCTTGAGATGGATGGTGGAAATTTAGAAATTTTAGATATCAGAAATGATAACGGAGAAAATACTGATATTTATATCCGCTATCTTGGTGCTTGCTCAGGCTGTGCAAGTGGCTCAACTGGCACTCTTTATGCGATTGAAAATATCTTGCAAGAGAGCTTAAGCCCAAAAATTAGGGTAATGCCTATTTGATTTTATCAACTAGCCCTTGTGGGCTAGTTTTTATTCTCTTAAGAATTTTAAAATTTCACTTCTAATTTGGCTCAAATCACCCACAATTTTTTTTTCAAACTGCGAGCGATTAAAGGTTCGCTGACGTTTTGCTAACTGAGACGTATGCGTAGTTATGAGCTCTTCAAGCTCGTTTTGAGAAATTTCTTTATCTAAAAATTGCTTGCACTCTTTTAAACCTATTGATTTTAGGGGTTTTGGCTCACTTTTGTATTTATTAAACAAAAATTTCGCCTCATCTACGAGCCCAGCTTCAAGCATGCCTTTTGTTCTCTTTTTGATACGTTCTCTAAGCTCATCTTTATCCCATAAAATTTCAAATATCGCTAGCTCTTTTATGATGCTCTCTTTAGTATTTTCTCTTAGCCAAATACTTGGGATTTGGCTACTAAATTTATAAATTTGATACCACTTTTCGAGGCGATAAGAGTCATTTTGGCTAAATTTACTTGCAAACTTAGGATCGATTTTTACAGCTAGCTCATAAATTTCTTCATTGCTTAAATTTATCTCACATTTTGGCACATTTGGTGCAAGTCCACTAAGCATTGATTTTAGATAAAAGCCGCTGCCTCCTGTAATGATGAGTGGGCAGTCTTGTGAGCGCGCAAAATTCTTTGCATTTTTATAAATTTCAAAAAATGCTCCAACGCTAAATTCTTCATCAGGATAAATTTCATTTACACCAAAGTGCTTTATGGCTTCAAGCTGCTCTTTATTTGGCTTTGCGCTGGCGATATCTATCTCTTTATAAAGTGCAAGCGAATCAAGACTTAAGATGACGCCATTAAGCTCCTTTGCAAGCTCAAATGCAAGATCGCTCTTGCCACTTGCCGTGGTGCCAATTATTGCAAATTCTTTAAACAAGTCTAGCCCTCGTAAAACGAGCTAAAGAGTAAAATTTCATCATTTTCCTCGTTATTTTTGTCATCTTTTATAAGACCAGCCAAAACACCAGCAAAATACGGAGCAAAGCTAAGTTCATTTAGCCCATAAGCTTGGTTATAGATCAAGTTGCTATATATGTTATCGCGTCCAAGAGCTGGCTTATCGTTTGAGCTAAGAAGTACGTAGTTTGCCCTAAAACTAGGCTCTTTTAGCTCACTTATGCCAAGGTGTGTTTTTAGCTCGTTTAAAAATGCATTGATCTTTTCTGTTTTAACAAGCGTATCGATAGCACCCACTTGTAAATTTGTGATGATCGTAACGCCATTTTTGGTTGGGTAAATTTTGGCAAACATATCGTTTAAAATGATTGGTTTTTTAGGTATTTGTCCCTCGCTTAACGCAAGATCGATCGTGTAGAATTTCGCCAAAATGGCATTTAAATTTGTCCCAAGTTTGCTTGATAGATCCAGACTTTTTGTAGCTATGACAAAGCTATCTGCCTCGTATTCGCCGCTCGTGCCGACAGCCTTTTGCACGCTTTGACCCTGCGTTTTTAACTCATAAATATCATCATTTATAAATTTCACTCCAAGACTGCTTAGCTCATTTATGAGCACTTTTCTTAACTCGTTGGCGTCTATGCTTGCGTTTTTAGCTAAATTTATAGCCCCTTTTATATTCTTATTTATTAGGCCAAAATTTACAAGCTCACTATCAATGTTTAAAATCTCTTGCTCGCTATCAGCGATCCTTGTCTCATCAAGCCTCTTTTTAAAGCTTTCGTCCTGACTAAAGATGAGATATACACCATTATCAGTAAAATTTATCTGAGGATATTTTTCATTTAGGTTCTTTAAAATTTCAAAACTTTTTTGTCCAAATTTTGAAAACAAAACTCTCATTTTTTTGTCGTGAGCTTTTGTTGATTTGAGTGTAAAATTCGCCATCCACGCTCTAAAATTTTCATTTAAGCAAAGGCTTATGTCAAGCTCACTTTTTTTACTAACTAGCCCCATAAATGAGCTAGATATCGCTCCATCTTTTGCAATAGGCGATGTATTAAATGGGGTTAAAATTCCGCTTGCAAAGTCATCTTTTTGGCTATTAATAACTAAAATTTCCTCGCCCTTTTTAGCTAGCTCAAGCGCCGTAAACAACGCACTAAAACTATCTCCGATAATTGCTATTTTGCTCATCATAACCCTTCATTTTAAAATAATGTGGCAATGATAATATAAATTTAGATTTAAAGCAAAATGGTGTAAAATCAATCACTTTTTAAAAATATGGAAATTTATATGATCAAAAAGCTAAAAGATATCGCTGAACTCATCGTTTTTAAGCACTCTGTTTTTGCTTTGCCGTTTATTTTTGTTGCGATGATAGTTGCGAGTAAGATAGAAAATGGCTCAGCTTGGTTTGGTTTTAAATTGCTTATTTTAGGCACACTTTGTGCTGTTAGTGCTAGAAATTTTGCAATGGCATTTAATAGATACCAAGACGAGGACATCGACAAGCTAAATCCTCGCACTGCAAGCCGTCCGAGCGTTGATGGACGCATTGGCAAGAGCAATATGCAGCTTTTCATTGTAGCAAATGCGCTTATCTTTATCATCTGTGCCTATTTTGTAAATTCGCTCGCATTTTGGCTAAGCTTTCCTATCCTTGCCGTGCTTGGCGGATACTCGCTTTTTAAGCGCTTTAGCGAGCTAGCGCACCTAGTGCTAGGCCTTAGTCTTGGACTTGCTCCTATTGCTGGCGTGGTCGCAGTAAGCGCTGCTATACCGCTTTGGAGCGTACTACTTTGCCTTGGTGTGACATTTTGGGTGGCTGGATTTGACCTGCTTTATTCGCTTCAAGATATGAAATTTGACCAAGAAAACAAGCTCTTTAGCATACCAGCCATTTATGGCGACAAGGCTACGCTATTTTTATCAGCCATTTTTCACGCCTTAGCTTTTATACTCTGGCTACTTTTTGCTTGGGCGGCTGGGCTTGGAGCGATGGCATTTTTTGGAATTTTAGTAAGTGGCGTGATATTATTTTTCGAGCATAGGATCGTAAGGCGCGACTTTAGCAAGATAGATCAGGCATTTTTCACACTAAATGGCTACTTAGGAATTTTATTTTTTATCTTTGTTTGGATCAGCGTATTATGAGCGAAGTAAGGCTTTTTAAAGCGCCTCTTAGCATGGTTTATGAGCGTGATAGCTCAGGGGACGAGAAATTTTTAAGAGAATTTAACTCTATATTGCCAGGCGATGAAGATGCGCTTGGAGCGTGGCTAAAGCGAGCAAAATCACGCGGCGAGACTAAAGAGAGCGATCAAGTTTTACTGACTCTTTTGATAGAACTTCACAGAAAAGTAGATGCGCTAAGTGATTATATTAAAAACGAACATAAGCAGTATTTGCCACTAAATGAGAGTGCAAGTATCGATGAAATCGGCTTTGCGCATATAAAAATAAGCGAAGAAAAATTTCAAAAAGATGAAATTTACTACGCAAGGATTGCTATGCCTATCTTTCCAAAGAGAAATTTAAGCCTTTATCTAAAGGCTATTGATGGAAAGCTTGCAAAGATAGAAAACATGCATGAAGAAGACGAAGCCGACTGGAATGCTTATGTGACGGCTAGGGAACGTGTAATGATAAGAGAAATGAGAGCGAACTCGTAGAAGGAAAAATATGGAAATTTATATCTTTTTAGGCTTTGGAATCGTTTTAGCGATAATAGTTGCTTTGTTTTTTATAAAAGATAATGAGACAAATAAGAAATTTGCGAGATTTGAACGAGCGATAGAAAGTGTTATGCAAGAAAATTTCAATCTAAAAAAGCAAATTTCAATGCTTGAGGGCGAGGCGTTTAAAAATAGCGAACAATATGAGCCTCTAAAAAAACAGATAAAAGAAAATATTGATTTACAAATAAATGAGAAAATTGTGCCAATAATTCGTGCGATTAAGAGCATTGAGCGAGTAATTGATGATTTTGCAACAGAGCAAAAAGATAGGATAGTTAGTCTTGAAGAGCGAACAAGAGATATTAATAAAATCGCACCAAGCGTCATCAATGAAGAAGAGCAAATTTTAAAAATGTTTAAAGATGGCAAAAGCGCAGCCATGATCGCTAAAGATCTTCACGTGGGTATGGGGCGAGTTGAATTTGTGCTTAAATTTCATAAATTAGCCTAAATTTGGGCTAATTTTAAAAGACAAAACTACTCTTAAACTACAAAAATTAGCTTAAATTTTTATTTTGATTTAAATCTTTTAACATATAATTGAAAAAATTATAAAAAGCTCTAACCAAGCTTAAGAAGGTGCTTTATGCTAATCGATAAATATGGTCGGGTTGTTGATTATTTAAGGATTTCTGTAACTCAGCGTTGCAACTTTAGGTGTAGGTATTGTATGCCTACAACGCCATTTAGCTGGACGCCAAGGGAGAATTTATTAACCTTTGAAGAGCTATTTTTATTTGTAAAAGTGGCTATCGATGAAGGTATAAAAAAGATAAGAATTACTGGTGGCGAACCGCTTGTACGTAAGGATTTGGACGTTTTTATAAAGATGATAAGTGATTATAATCCAGACATCGATCTAGCACTTACTACAAATGGCTATATGCTTTCACACTTTGCCAAAAGGTTAAAAGACGCTGGACTAAAACGCATAAATATGTCACTTGATACACTAAATGAGCAAAAGGCTAAATTTATCGCACAAAAAAGCGTTTTACACGAAGTTTTAGCTGGCTTTGAAGCAGCTCATGATGCTGGATTAAAGGTAAAAATAAACACTGTCGCACTAAAAGGCGTAAATGATGATGAGCTTATAAATTTGCTAGAGTTTGCTAAATTTAGAGATTCTCAGATCAGATTTATTGAGTATATGGAAAATTCACACGCTAAAGATGATCTAAAAGGGCTAAGTAGCGATGAAATTTTAAAAATTATCTCACAAAAATATAATGTTACAAAAGATGGAAAACTACCAAATGCGCCTGCGTCTATTTATAGACTTGATGATGGTTATAAATTTGGCATCATAGATCCGCATAAGCACGACTTTTGCGAGAGTTGCAACCGTATCAGGCTAAGTGCTGAGGGACTTTTGATACCTTGCCTTTACTTTGAAGAAGCTCTTAGTATCAAAAAAGCAGTTGAAAAGGGTGATATCGTAGCTGCAAGTGAAATCTTAAGACAAGTGCTAGCAAACAAGCCAAAAGAGAACAAATGGGCGATAGGTGCTAGCAATGAAACCTCTTCGCGTGCCTTTTATCAAACTGGTGGTTGATGAGCAAAGAGCTAGAGCTAGTTGAGGCGTTTTTAAGCATCCAAGGCGAGGGGGCTTACCAAGGCAGACTCGCCATATTTTTACGCTTTTTAGGCTGCAACTTAAACTGCTCTGGCTTTGGCGTGCAAACAAAGTCTTTAAAAACTGGTGAAAGCCTACTAGGATGTGATAGTATAAGGGCTGTTTTTAAAGGGCATTTTAATTATAAAATTTACAGTGTAGATGAAATTTTAGGCTTAGTTGATAACCTATGTAAAGGCTTAATACAAAAACCGATCATTGTTTTGACTGGTGGTGAGCCGCTCATCTGGCATGAAAATGAAAATTTTATAAATTTGGTAAAGAAATTGCTTGAAGATTATGAAGTGCATTTTGAGACAAATGGCACGATTTTAGTTGATTTTGCTAAATATGAAATTTATAAAAACTGCCATTTTGCACTTGGAGTAAAGCTCGCAAATAGCGGAGTTAACGAGCAAAAACGCATAAATTTAGACGCTATTTTAGCTATTAAAAATAATGCAAGAAGTAGCTTTTTAAAATTTGTCCTCTCGCGCTTTGACAAAAGCGAGTTGGACGAGATTATAAATATAAAAAATCAAGTTGATTTGCCAGTTTGGTGCATGGCAATAGGGGCGAATAAAGCTGAGCTAAACGAAAATGCTTTAAAAACAGCAGAATTTGCCATAAAGTATGGATTTAACTACTCAGAGCGTATCCACATTAGGCTTTGGGGCGATAAAGAAGGTGTTTGATGATTATTAGAAAGCTTTTTAGATTTGAAAATGCACATATTGTGAGATTTTGTAGCTCAAAGCGTTGTAGGACTAGTATCCACGGACACAGCTATGTGGCAGAAATTTTACTTAGCTCAAATTTTCTTGATAACGCCGGCATGGTTTATGATTTTGGCTTAATGAAGCAAAATATAAAAATGATTATTGATAGTTTTGATCACGCTACGACAATATTTTCAGGCGATAATGATGAATATAAAAATGATCTAAAAAAGCACTCGGCAAGATGGATCGAGATCCCGCTAAATCCAAGTGCAGAGCAGTTTTGCCGTATATTTTTTGTTATGATAGAGCGACTACTTGAGCTTAGTGTGATGAATAACGGTGAGCGTGAAGTGAAGCTTCATAGTATTATCGTGCATGAGACTGATACAGGCTATGCGCAGTGCTTTAAAGAGGACGCCATAAATGCGCAAATGGGCAAGATAAGGCTAGATGAGATCAAATTTTCAGATGCTATCATAGAAGAGTGGGAAGATAAAAATTTATTCGAGAAGATGAAAAATAGGTTAAAAATAGAAATTCCAAAGGACGTTTGATGAAAAAAATTATAACTTCTTTTTTATTTATAACTGGCCTATTTGTGGGTTGTGGAGATAAAGATGAGGCTAAAAACGATATTAGCGAGCCAGTGCCTAGTGATGTGACCATAGCTCAACCAGACGCAAATGTCACAATCGATGAACAACTCCCACCTGAGCCAGTCGTTGAAGAGAACGAGCCTTCTAAAGAGAAGAAATGAACGAACATCTCTCCTTGCTTTTTGCATACACTTTGCCTTTTCATGTGATATTTTTTTATGCACTAGTTGCCTGTAATATACTTTATTTAATACTTACTCAGTTTAGCAGCAATAGCAAAAACTATGTGCTTCGTATAAGATATTTTTTACCGATTTATCATATGCTACTTAGTTTTCTTGTGCTAACCGGACTTATTTTATGGGCGTATTATGGATATGAGTTTAAATTTAATGCCATAAAAATGTTAATTATCTTAATAATTTTAATCGCACTTAGTGCCATAGGTTTTAAAAGGCTAAAAATTTATGCAGCTAATGGCGACTTAGAAAAATTTAAAAAATTTGCCCTTATTAAGGGATTTTGTGATCTTGTTTTAGTTGTAGTTGCAGGGATTTAGATGAAATTTTTATATGATAAAAATGCAGGTAATGAAAGCTTAAAGATAGTAAATGAAGCTTTTTTGCACCTAAAAGCTAGAAGAATGCAAGCTGGTGAGCGAATAAGTGTTAGAAATTTACGAGACTTTAAAGAGTATATTTATGAAATTGATGAGATTGATAGGCGAAGTGCGAGTTTAAGTCTTGTCTTTGCCAGCTCAAATGGTGAGCAAAAATTCGACTTTACAATCGCTTGGGCTATCGTCGATCCAAAGACGATCGAAAAGGCATTGCCATTTTTAAACGAACTTGGCGTTGGTAAAATAGCTTTTGTCTATACTAAATTTTCTCAAGCAAATTTTAAGATAGATATTGAAAGGCTAAACTACATAAATGCTCTCTCTTGCGAGCAGTGCGGACGAACTTCATTAATGGAGTTTGAAATTTATAAAAATTTGGACGAGCTAATGAGTGTTTATAAAAATGTCTCAGCTATAAATTTTGGTGGTAAAAGCTTAAATGAGAAAAAAGATGATGGGCTTTTAATAATCGGTCCAGAGGGTGGATTTAGCGAGGATGAGATGGCTAAATTTAAAAATAGCTACTGCTTAAATACTAAAAACACCTTAAGATCGCAGACTGCGGTTATCTCAGTGGCCGCAAAATTCCTGACTTAATTTATTTGATTTTTAGATTTCTTTTTATATAATCAGCAACTTTTAATGTAGATAATTAGCCCAAAAATAATAAAGGAAAAATGATGAAAAAAGATATCCATCCAGAATACGTAGATTGCACTGTAACTTGTGCTTGCGGAAACACTTTTAAAACAAAGTCAAACAAAAGCGAGATCAGAATTGATATTTGCGACAAGTGCCACCCATTTTTCACAGGCAGCGAAAAGATAGTTGACAGTGCTGGCCGTGTTGAGAAATTTAAGAAAAAATACGCTCAAAAATAAGCCTTGCTCTACTTTATTCCTACTCCAATAGGAAATTTAGAAGATATCTCGCTTCGTGCGATCAAAATTTTGCGTGAATGCGAGATAGCTATCTGCGAAGATACAAGAGTTTGCAAAAGCCTTGTAAATCTACTAAACGAACGCTTTGACGCAAGTATAAATATCTCAAAATTTATTTCACTTCACACTCATAATGAAGATGACTTTTTCACAAATTTAAGTGATGATTTTTTTAGTAAAAATGTAGCCTACATGAGCGATGCTGGCATGCCAGGTATCAGCGATCCAGGTGTTAGCCTAGTAAGATATGCTCAAAAAAATAACATTGAATATGAAATTTTAAGCGGAGCAAATGCCGCACTTTTAAGTGTGGTTGCAAGTGGACTTTGTGATAAGGAATTTGTCTTTTTAGGATTTTTGCCGAATACTGGTAGAGATAGGTCTTTGGCTATCCAAAATGCTCTAAATTTGGCCTATCCAGTTGTGATCTATGAAAGTCCAAAACGCATACTAGGCTTAGTACAAAGTATCGCAAATCTAGAACCTGAGAGAGAAATTTTTGCCATAAAAGAGGCTACGAAAAAATTTGAAACCAAATTTAAGGAAAAAGCTAAAAATTTAGTAAAAACTTTAGAAAAGGCTAATTTAAACGGTGAGTGGGCAGTGGTCATCTCAAAAAGTGACAAAACAGCCACTCAAAATATCACAAAAGATGAGATACTTTCGCTTGATCTTGCCCCAAAAGTAAAAGCAAAATTGCTTAACAAAATAACTGGAGAAGATGTAAAAAAGATATATGATGAGCTTACAAAAGCTTAAATTATAGGCTACAAAAATACTAAGTGAAACTAAAACGAAAGTGTAAAATTTACTCTAGTTACATACAAAAATAAGTTAAATTTTAATTGACTTTAGCTACCATAAGTTACCATGATAATATACGGAAAACAACTATTTTTACATATTTTGAACAAGCGACCACAGATATTAGAAGAGATATATCTCTCAAAAGAGTGTGACAAAAAACTCTTCTCTAAAATTTGTGGCACAGGCAAAAAAATTATTCGCGTGGATAATCAAAAAGCACAGTCTTTAGCTCGTGGTGGGAATCATCAAGGTTTTTTAGCAAATGTTAGTGAGTTTGAATTTTCAGACATTGCTGAGCTTAAAAAGCTAAATTTTATCGCCATTCTTTACGGCATAAGTGATGTTGGCAATATCGGTGCTATCACTAGAAGTGCCTATGCTCTAGGCTGCGAAGGCCTTGTGATAGTGGCAAAAAGTATAAATATGCAAGGCGTTTTAAGATCAAGTAGTGGTGCTGCTTATGAGATACCAATAGCGATTTTTGAAGACGGACTTAGTTTGCTAAATGAACTAAAGCAATTTGGTTTTAAAATTTATGCAACAGCAAGTAATGGCAAAAACGTAAAAGAGATGAAGTTTGCCGGCAAGAGAGCTTTGGTGATGGGCTCAGAGGGCGAAGGCATACCGCAAAAGGCTCTAGCGAAGTGTGATGAGTGTATTGGTATAAAGTTAAAAGATGGCTGGGACTCCTTAAATGTAAGTGCAGCTTTTGCAATAATTTGTGACAGGATGATAGATGAATGAATTAGAGAATTTAAAAGAGATAGGCATAAAGGAAATTTCACGTAAAACGCACATTGAGCCTACATTTTTACAATATATTTTTGATAAAAATTTTGAAAAATTATCACGTTTAAATATTAGAGGCTATGCCAAAATTTTACAACGTGAATATAATGTTGATTTGAGCGAGTTGCTAGCTGAATATGATGCCTTTATGCAAGAAAACACTCCAGACGAGAGTCACAAAACTAAAGTTACTCCAAAAATTTCTTCTTACACTCCAAAAGATATTACCATACAAAAACAAAGCGGTAGTAGCGGTGCTGGATTTTTATTTTGGCTCATCATTTTAGCTATTATCGCTGGTGGGGCATATCATTTTGATGCTTACAAATATATCGAGAATTTTTTATCGTTTTTAAATGACGAGAATAAAAGCGTGAGCTATTCGCAGTCAAGTATAGTAAATGAGGTGAAGAAAAATATCATTGATACAAATATCACCATCTCTCAAAATAGCCCTAAAATAGAAGCAAACATATCAAGCGTAAAAATTTCAGCTCCAGTTGAGCAAAATGTGACAACAAGTCCTGTAAACATGGAGCAAAACGCTGTGAAGCCAAGTATGGCGGCTCAGCCAGCCCCTAAGATAGAGCAAAACATTACAAAGCCGCTAAATGAGGCGGTCATTACACCAAAACAACGCGTCTGGATAGGTATCATTAATCTTGAAAATGGTCAAAAAGTATCAAACGATACAAGCAAAAGCATAAATATAAATTTAGACCAAAGGCAGCTCGTAGTTTGTGGAAATGGCAACATTGAGCTAAAGATCGGCGATAAGGTAACAAAATATAATCCAAGTCGTCCAGCTAGATTTTTAGTGGAAAATGGAGAGATGAAATTTGTGAGCTATGATGAGTTTGTAGAACTTAATAAGGGCAAATCTTGGTAAGAAAAATAGCGATTTTTACCGCTTTTAGTGTATTTGCCTATGCTTTTAGCTTACAAACTAGTGCAAGTGCTTTAAGCAATGTTGAAAATGTGCAAATTTCTTTAGAAAATTTAGACCAAAATGGCTCACTCAATGTCAATGAGCTAGTATCAAGATTAAAACAAAACTCAAGTTACGATAGCATTTCATTTGGTTCAAATAGTTTGAATTTAAAATTCACAAGTGAGCAAAAAGTTCCTTCTACATTATTTGTAAAATCAATAAATTCGACTCTGGATGATGCCAACATAAGTATCTCAAGGATAAATTCTCTAAAAAATGGAGATCAAATTTCTTATGGAATTTCAGCCATAAAAAATGGTGGAATAGATCCAAATTTATTAAGCTTAGCACTTAGTCAAAGCGGTTTTAAAATTTTAGGATTTGATAGAGTTGATGGGAATTTAGAGATATTTTTAGATGCTCAGAATATGATCCTTAAGGCTGCAAAGGTAAATTTTGACGAAGAGACACCACTTTTAAAAAGCGGTGGTACTTATTTTGTTGATGTTGAGGGTGCAAGTAGTCTGGATATCGCATCAAAAGAGTCAAATAGATGGATGCCGCTTGTTAGAATTTATGATAAAAATTTAAATCAGATTGACTCTATAAAAGAGGAGCAAGCAAAAACCGCCGTTTCTATAAATTTAGCAATAGGCGCAAAATACGCATTAATTAGCGATAATGTTGATATAAATAATATAAAAAATGAGATAATTATCAAGCTTATAAAATAGGAGCAAGCAGTGTTTGATGAGATAAGATTTAATACAATTGAGCGTTTGCCAAACTACGTTTTTGCCGAAGTAAATGCAATAAAAATGGCAGCACGAAGAGCTGGAGAGGACATCATCGACTTTTCTATGGGTAATCCTGAGGGCAGAACGCCACAGCACATTGTCGATAAACTATGTGAAAGCGCGCAAAAGGATAAAACTCACGGCTACTCAGCCAGTGCTGGAATTTATAAGCTTCGCCTTGCCATTTGCAACTGGTACAAAAGAAAATATGGCGTAAATTTAGACCCAGACACTGAAGCAGTCGCCACGATGGGTAGCAAAGAGGGTTTTGTTCACTTAGCTCAAGCTGTGATAAACCCAGGCGATGTGGCTATCGTGCCTGACCCTGCTTATCCGATACACACGCAAGCGTTTTTATTTGCTGGCGGAAGTGTCGCAAAGATGCCACTTCACTATAATGATAAATTTGAGCTAGATGAGAATAAATTTTTTGAAAATTTGATCCAGACTATACACGCAAGTTCACCAAAGCCAAAATACGTAGTCGTAAATTTCCCTCACAATCCAACGACCGTGACAGTGCAAAAGAGCTTTTACGAGCGCCTTGTAAGTATTGCAAAACAAGAGAGATTTTACGTTATCTCTGACATCGCCTACGCTGATCTTACATTTGATGGCTACAAAACGCCAAGTATCTTTGAGGTTGATGGTGCAAAAGACGTTGCAGTCGAGTGCTACACACTTTCAAAAAGCTACAATATGGCTGGCTGGAGAGTTGGCTTTATGTGTGGAAATAAAAGACTTTGCGCAGCACTTAAAAAGATAAAATCATGGGTTGATTATGGCATGTTTACGCCGATCCAGGTGGCTGCCACAGTCGCACTTGACGGCAATCAAAGCTGCGTTGAAGAGATACGCCAAATTTATGAAAAAAGAAGAGATGTGATGATAGAGGCCTTTGTTCAGGCTGGTTGGGAGCTTAAAAAGCCAAGCTCAAGTATGTTTATCTGGGCGAAACTTCCGCCAAAGGTTAGTCATCTGGGCAGCCTTGAGTTTTCAAAGCAGCTTCTTACAAAAGCATCGGTTGCCGTTAGCCCGGGTATTGGTTTTGGCGAGGGCGGAAACGACTATGTGCGTCTAGCTCTTATCGAAAATGAAAATAGGATAAGACAAGCAGCAAGAAATATAAAAAAATATTTGAAAGAATTTGAATGAATGTAGCGATATTAGGCGTTGGAACCGTTGGCGAGTCAGTTGCTAAAATTTTACTAAAAAATAAAAAGCTAATCGCAGCAAGAAGTGGCGAGGAGATAGTGCCAGTCATCGGAGTGGTCAGAAATTTAAATAAAAAAAGAGACGTTGGCATCCCTTTGACTGACGATATAAATAGCGTTATAAATCGCGATGATATTGACGTTTTTGTCGAACTTATGGGCGGTGTTGAAGAGCCTTTTAGAGTTGTGAGTGAAATTTTAAAGCGAAAAAAAGCAGTCGTGACCGCAAACAAAGCACTCCTTGCCTATCATAGATATGCTTTGCAAAATTTAGCCAAAAACACGCCATTTGGCTTTGAAGCGAGCGTGGCTGGTGGCATACCGATCATTAGAGCTTTAAGGGAAGGCTTAAGCGCAAACCACATCGTTAGTATAAATGGCATACTAAACGGAACTAGTAACTTTATCCTAACCTCGATGATGGACGAGGGCTCAAATTTTAAAGACGCACTTAAAAAGGCGCAAGAGCTCGGATACGCTGAGGCTGATCCTACTTTTGACGTGGGAGGCTTTGATACGGCTCATAAGCTACTTATCTTAGCAAGCATAGCATACGGTGTGCATGGCGATCCAGAGGATATTTTGATCGAAGGTATTCAAAATATCACACCTGAAGATATATTTTTCGCAAAAGATTTCGAATACTCAATAAAACTTCTAGCAATTGCTAAGAAAAGTGAGGGTAAAATCGAGCTACGTGTGCATCCAGCGCTAGTGCCACAAAATAAAATGATAGCAAAGGCAAGTGGCGTAACAAATGCGATCAGTGTCGTTGGCGAGGTTGTTGGCGAGACGATGTATTATGGCCCTGGAGCTGGTGGCGATGCAACGGCAAGCGCGGTAATCAGCGATCTTATCGACATCGCAAGAGATAGTAAGTCGCCGATGCTAGGATATAAAGCGCCGTTTGAATTAAATACGCTTGAACTACTTGACCGCGATAGGATAAAGACAAAGTATTACTTTAGGTTAAAAGTCGAAGATAAAATGGGTGTGCTAGCAAAGATTACAAATTTAATGAGTGAAAATAACTTGTCGATCGATAGCATACTTCAAAAACCAAAAGATGAGAGCGAATTTGCGGTATTGTTTTTTACGACACATACGAGTCTTGAGGCTGATGTAAGAAGGACAATTGAAATTTTAAAAGAGCAAGAGTATATAAAAGAAGAGCCATTTATGATGAGGATCGAGGAGTAGCTTGGGGTTAAAAGAGTATCTCTTCGGTAAAAACTCAGAAGATAGGGCGTGTGAATTTTTACAAAAGCTTGGTTTTATCATTTTAGAGAGAAATTTTCACTCTAAATTTGGTGAGATCGACATTATCGCGCTAAGCAGTGATAAAATTTTACACTTTATAGAGGTAAAAGCAACTAGTAGAGAATATGAAGCAGAGTATAGACTAAATAATGCAAAATATATAAAAATCTTAAAAACTATAAATTTTTATATGATGAAAAATGAGCCAAATAGAGATTTTCAAGTCGATTTACTCGTCATAAAAAATGAAAATTTAGAGCTGATAGAAAATATTAGTTTATAATAAAATTTATTATTTAGATAAAATTTAAATTTAATTTGTATAATTGCCACATTTTAAAAATAAGGAGAAAAAATGGGAAAATACATCGAACTTACAAAAGAAAATTTTGATGTTACAAAAGAAGGCGTTGCTTTAGTGGACTTTTGGGCTCCATGGTGCGGACCTTGCCGTATGCTAGCTCCAGTGATCGAAGAGCTTGCTGAAGACTTTGACGGCAAAGCAAAAATTTGCAAGGTAAATACTGATGAAGTGCAAGATCTTGCAGTTGAGTTTGGCATCAGATCGATCCCAACATTGCTATTTTTCAAAAATGGCGAGCTAGTTGAGCAAATGGTCGGTGCACAGTCAAAACAAGCCTTAACTGACAAACTAAATTCGCTTCTTTAATGAGCGAAAAAAGAAGAGGAAGCCTACTTCCTCTTACATATATATTTGGTTCATTTTTTGGTGCAGCTATGATAGCAGCTGCATTTGCGTATAGCAACTATCGTTTTTCACAATATAAATTTGTTGATTTTGCGAAGCTAGTTTTTTACGAAAAAAGCGAAATTTTCACTCCAAAAGAGCCAAAATACACGCTTTTAATCTTCAGCTCAAATCAATCAAAATTAGACGAAATTTTACCAATCAAAAATGAAACAGTTGTGGCAATCGATATCTTTCAAAAAAGATATGAGTCAAACTCAACACTAAAATATATAAGCTCAGATATAAATACAGTTTTAGAGCTCATGCGAAATTTAAGCATTACAAAGCTACCTAGCAGTGTTGAGATAGTTCATCAAAGGGGCGAAATTTATAAACAAAATTCGTCCATAAATGTTTTAGAATAAAGGAAAATTATGCTTGATTTAGCGATCATCGGAGGCGGTCCAGCTGGACTAAGCGCCGGACTTTACGCCACTAGAGGCGGATTAAAAAATGTTGTAATGTTTGAAAAAGGCGAGCCTGGCGGCCAGATCACCTCTAGCTCAGAGATAGAAAACTACCCAGGCCAAAAAGCCCCTGGCGAGAGTGGCTTTGACTTTATGAGTACTTGGTGGAAGCAGTGCAGCGCATTTGGGCTAGTTCATAAATGGGCAAACGTTGTTGGCGTTAGAAAAAATAGCGACGGCAGCTTTGAAATTTTACTTGAAGGCGGCAAGAGCGAGCAGGCAAAAGCTGTCATCGTAGCGACTGGCTCAACACCAAGACGTGCTGGCTTTAAGGGTGAAGATGAGTTCTTTGGCAAAGGTGTTAGTACATGCGCAACATGCGATGGCTTTTTTTACAAAAACAAAGAAGTGGCTGTTCTTGGCGGTGGTGACACAGCTGTTGAAGAGGCGCTTTATCTAGCAAATATCTGCTCAAAAGTCTATTTAATCCATAGACGTGACGAATTTAGAGCGGCGCCAACTACAGTTGAAAAAGCTAGAAAAAATGAAAAGATCGAATTTATAACAAGTGCGACGATAAAAGAGGCGCTTGGCGATAAAATGGGCCTAACAAAGATTGTGCTTGATACCAAAAATGGTGAGCGCGTGCTTGATGTGCCGGGAATTTTTACCTTTGTTGGATTAAATGTAAATAATGAAATTTTAAAAGATGAAAACGGCAAATTTATCTGCGATATGGTCGATGGTGGACAGGTTAAGACAAACCTTAAGATGCAAACCAGCCTGAATGGGCTCTTTGTAGCAGGTGATATCAGAGAGGACGCTCCAAAACAAGTGGTCGTAGCAGCAGGTGATGGCGCAGTAGCAGCACTTAGCGCTATGAGCTACATAGAAAGCTTGCATTAATACTCAAATTTAGCCAAATTTTTGGCTAAATTTCTCTTCTTTTTTCTATTAAAATTTTGATTTTATACGCATTTTTAAAGCCTATTTGTAATCTATCTATAATAAATTTTATGTTAAATTTCAACCAAAAATCAAAGGATAAATTTTGGTAAAAATAGGCCTTTATGGTGCTAGTGGAAAGATGGCTCAAAGTATTATCTCTTGCTTAAGAGATGAGAAAAATGCACTTTTAAGTGTCGCTTTTAGCCAAAAAAATCAGGTTGAAAATTTAAGTAACGAACTTTTGACAAATGACTTTGCTAAATTTTTTGAAGCATGCGATGTGATAATCGACTTTAGCCAAAAAGAGGCTACAGTAGCACTGCTAAACTACGCTAGAACTAATCCAAAACCACTAGTTATCGGTACGACCGGGTTAAATGACGAAGATAAAAACTTACTCCATTTAGCATCTGGAGCTATGCCTATTCTTTACGCAACAAATATGAGTTTGGGCGTAGCTGTACTAAACCGCCTTGCAAGGATCGCTTCAAAAACATTAAGAGAATTTGACATAGAGATAGTAGAGCAACACCATAGGCACAAAAAGGACGCTCCAAGCGGCACAGCAATGACCTTAGCTGGTTGCGTGGCTGAGGCTAGGGATCTAAATTTAAAAGATGTTTTAGTCACTGGTAGAGCTGGCATGGTGGGCGAAAGAAGCAAGGACGAGATCGCAGTCATGGCGCTTCGTGGTGGCGATGTAGTCGGTCGCCATACGGTTGGCTTTTATAATGACGGCGAATTTATTGAGCTAAATCACACCGCAACGAGTAGGGCAACCTTTTCAAAAGGTGCGATCAGGGCTGCCATTTGGCTAAAAGATCAAAATAGTAGCCTTTACTCGATAGACGATAGTTTAGGGCTTGATGATTAAATTTGAGCTTGATGATATAGAAAGCTATAAGCTAGAATTTGGTGATAAATTCTACCTACCGGAGCGTGAAAAGCGTCAAAATTTAAGAGCTGGCGATATAGTAAAGCTTATATTTAGATTTGAAGATGATGAGTTTGCTCAGGTTGAGCGCATGTGGGTGGTTGTTAGCGAGACAAATAACGGCGAATTTATCGGCATTTTAGACAATGAACCATTTACAAAAGGCTGTTTAAATGCTGGCGATGAGATCAAGTTTAACTACAAAAATGTTCTTGAAATTTACAAAGATGATGAAAACTAAAGGAAAAAAATGTGTGCAATAGTTGGTATTATAAATTCTAAAGATGCAGCAAAGACTGCCTATTATGCGTTATTTTCTATGCAGCATCGCGGCCAAGAGGCAAGTGGTATTAGCGTTTGTGATGACGGAGAAATTTCTACTCACAAGGGTAATGGCCTAGTTACAGAGGTCTTTAATGAAGAAATTTTAAGATCGCTAAAAGGCGATATGGCTATTGGTCACAACCGATATGCAACGGCTGGTAAAAACTCAGGTCGTGATGCCCAGCCAATAGCCGCTAACTACTCTTTGGGACAAATTTCAATCGTCCATAATGGAAATTTGGTAAATAAAGATGAGGTTAGAGATGAGCTTATTAAAGATGGCGCGATATTTCAGACAAATATGGATACTGAAAATATCATCCATCTAATCGCAAGAAACCATAGCAAACACTTGCAGGACCGTATTATCGCGGCACTTGATAAGATAAAAGGCGCTTATTGTCTGCTTATCCAATCACGCCATAAAACCTTTGCCATAAGAGATCGCTGGGGTGTTAGGCCACTAAGTCTTGGCAAGCTAAAAGATGGTGGATATATCGTAGCTAGCGAGACTTGCGCTTTTGATCTTGTGGGGGCTAGCTTTATAAGAGATATTAGACCTGGTGAGATGATAGTCTTTGAACATGGAAAAAGTGAGTTTCAAAGCATTCAAATTTATGAGCCAGATCCTAGAATATGCGCATTTGAATATATCTATTTTGCTCGCCCAGATAGCGTGATAGAAGGTAAAAGCGTCTATGAAGTTAGAAAAAAAATGGGTGAAGTACTAGCTAAAAAGAGCAAAATTAAAGCAGATTTCGTCGTACCTGTACCAGATAGCGGAGTACCAGCAGCGCTTGGGTACGCAAATGAGAGCAAAATCCCATTTGAGCTAGCTATCACTAGAAACCACTATGTGGGTAGAACCTTCATCGAGCCAAGCCAAGAGATGAGGAATTTAAAAGTCAAGCTAAAACTTAACCCGATGTCATCGGTTCTAAAAGGTAAAAGTATCGTTGTTATCGACGATAGTATCGTTCGCGGTACTACTTCAAAAAAGGTGGTTGATCTTTTAAGACATGCGGGCGCTAAAGAGATTCATTTTAGAGTCGCTTGTCCTGAGCTTAAATACCCTGAGCGATATGGTATCGATACGCCAAGCTTTGAAGAGTTAATAAGCTCTAAAAAAAATGCAGAAGAAGTAAGAGAATATATCGGTGCAGATAGCTTAGAATTTTTAAGCATAGATGAACTTAAAGAAAGTATCGGCAATGAGCGAAAATATTCGCTTGTAAGCTTTGATGGTGACTATTTCATAAAGTGAAAAATTTAGCCATTTTTTTGCTTGTTGCAATATTTTTTAGTGGTTGCTCACAAAAGAGTCCAAGCAAAAAAGATGAAATTTCTATTTACGTAAGCTACTATGAGATAAATGGCACAAAACAGCAGCTACAAATAAAAACTGCTCAAAATTTTACAGAACAAAATACTAGTGTGCCATTTTTTGGTATAGTAAATTTTTTAGCAGAAGATAAGATTTTAAATGCTTATTCGCTTGCAAAGGGTACTATAAATGTACTTGAAGTAAATAACAACTCTATAAATTTAAATAAATCAAGAGATATATTAGCTTTAAAAAAAGCTAATGAGATAAAATTTTATGAGATAAGGCCTGATGTGCTTGAGAGTGTTAAATTTAGCTCACAAAATAGTGTTTGTGGTGATTTTTTGTTACAAAAGCCAGTGTATGTAAATGTAGCAACAAACTACTATTTAAGAGATGATAGCTTTTTTGCAAGCATTATAGAAGCAAATTTCTTTTATAAAAAAGGTGCAAAGATATTAAAAAAAGGGTTTGCTTACAATATAGCTGAGACTAAAATCCTAGAAGAAGCAAAAGAATTTACACAAAAGACAAAGCAGCTCTTTTTAAATGACCTACAAAAATTAGGCAGACTACTTGACATACTTTGTACTTTTTAAATCTTTAACTTAAAAATTAGTATTCATTGCAGATACTTAAAAGATAAAATTTACTCTAAAATCAAACTAAGACTTAGAATTTATCCTATAAAATTTATAAAAATTTGCTTTAACTTGATTAGTAGCAATTTAGTTTTGTGATATTCATGCCATTTTTAAAGTAAGGCGGATATGGCATATATACGGTAAATGGTGTGCTTTTTTGCTTTGGTAAATTTTTGGCTACATCAAATTTATATTCAACTGTATTTGGCCTCTCATCCTTATCTGTGCCAAGAACCCATGAGAAAAATGAAAGCCCACTTGGCTTAAAAAATGCTTCACCGCCAAGGTCATTTTTATTTAGCGGTTGATTGATTAGTTTGACTGTCAGTGTGCAGTTGCTAATTGTAAATTTACCAATATTTCTCACTTGTCCCTTAAAGACAATACTTTCATTTCGCAAAATTCGCTCACTTTTTACATTTTCGAGCATACCTTTTTTTGTATATTTATCAAGTACCAGCATTAAAAATATTGCAAGAGTGGTTGAAACTAGAATATTTGTAAAAAATAGTGATAAAAATAGCTTTCGCTCAGCTCTAAGCGACAACACAAGAAATAAAATAGAAAGTAGTGCGATCGCAAAAAGTACGATGATATGAACGATGGTAAAATACGTAGAACTCATCAAAAACACTCCACTTTTTTAGAGATATTGTAGTCTATAAATGCGAAATCATTGACAAATTCTTTAACCTCAATGTTTTGCTTTGGCAAAAATTCCTCATTTAAGATGATTCTTTTTCTAGCAAATGGATTAAGTGAGTTAAAAAAATCTTTCGTATTTTGCCTTGAGCTTAGATAGAAGTCAAGCTCGATTTTGCAGATACTAAGTGCATTATTTGAATTATTTGTAATATTAAAATCAACCATTAGCGCATCGACATATTGAAGCTGTTTGGTGGTTATTTTGCTTATGCTAACTGGTCTTAAATTTTCATTTATATATTTGTTTGCGTAGTAATTACCTACAAAAAGTCCGAAAAAACCAGCTAGAATAAATAAAAATCCTATCTGCCACCATGACTTTATCGCGATAAAAATTCCTAAAAGAACAATTAGTATAAATGCTAAAAATATCCAGCCATAGGTTAGAAAATCAATGAGCTTTGCATTTTGCAATACAAAAAGCAAGTTGTGCTTAATGCTATTTAACATCTCGCGATCTTTTCTCTTCAATGCCGCTCATGCCAAAACGCCTTGCAAGTTCGTTTTTTACAGCATCTGGATGGATATTATGGGCTGAAAGTGCTACAAGTGCATGAAAGCAAAGATCGGCTGCTTCATAGATCAGATCATCTTTTGCTTTTTGCTCATCTTGTTTTGAACTTTCTGCGAAGCTAAGATCTTTTGCGGCCATTATAAATTCGCCAGTCTCTTCGCCAACTTTCTTTAAAATTTGATTTTCACCCTTTTTAAAAAGACTTGCCACATATGAAGTCTCAGGGTTGGCATTTAGCTTTCTATCTTCTATCACATGGTAAAGCTCGTCAAACACACCATAATTTGGTTTTTTGACTTCAACTTTTGTATCTAAAATTTTGCCGTCATGTAAATTTATCTCATTAAAAAAGCACGACCTTGCTCCGGTGTGACAAGCAGCGCCTCCGTTTTGAATCACTTTTAAAAGCAAAGTATCGTTATCGCAGTCTAAAAAAGCAGCCTTTATCTCCTGAGTGTTGCCACTTTCTTCGCCTTTTTTCCAAATTCTATTTTTAGTGCGTGAAAAATAGTGAGCGTAACGGCTAGATAGACTTAAATCTAATGCTTCTTCGTTCATGTAAGCAAGCATTAAAACTTCATTTGTGGCATGATCGCAAACCACTACTGGAAGCAATCCACCAACTTTTTGCCAGTCTATACTTTTTGTTACGCTATTCATTTTTATCTCTCGCTTACTGAGCTAGCTCTTGCTTTATCTTTTGCGTCCAGCCAGATGTTTGGCACAGCACCGCCCGGTGTTAAGAAAATTTTAGCATCTTTGTTTTCTTTTAGAGCTTCGTTAAAATTGTTTTGCGTCTCGATCTGCTTTAAATTTAGTAGATTTTGATCGACACTTTTTGCAACCTCTTTGTTTGCATACGCAGTTGCGTCAGCCTCGATTTTAATGGCATCAGCCTTACCTTTTGCTTCAATGATAGCAGCTTTAGCGGTACCTTCTGCAAGTGCAGCTTGTTTTAAGGCTTCTTGATTTGCTCTTTCTACTTCGTATTTTGTTCTTTCAGCTTCTTGTTTTGCGATTTGGACGCGCTCGATCTGCTCTTTTACCTTTGAAGGCAAGATGATCTCACGAAGCTGCACTGTTAAAAGCTCAACTGGCTTATTTGGCTGAGAGTCGATGTCTTTTCTTATGCCATCATCGATTTGTCTTGCTAGATCGTTTCTCTTTGTTGGAAGCTCTTCTGCTGTATATTTACCAGCGATACTACGAACCACGTCACGAACGACAGGATCAACTATCTTGCTCTCCCAGCTAAGACCCCAAGAGGCAATAGTTTGAGGGGCGTTTTCTGGATTTAAACGGTATTGCACAGTAATATCAATGCTAACTGGTAAATTTCTAGCATCAAGCACTGAAATAGAATTTTTACGTAAAATTCCAGCACCAACGCCTTGATATGATTTTTGCATTGATTCGCCCATATCCTCGCCAGAAGTATAGTTTATGATCCTAACTCTAGTGTCCACGATGATGATATCTTGGATAAAAGGTAAAAAGAAGTGAAAGCCTGGTTGCAAAGGATTTGGCTCATATTTACCTGCTGTAGACTTGATGCCAACTTCACCTGAGTGAATCACTTTAAATGGCTGAGTGATAGCAAAAATAGCAATAATTGCAATTACAATGTAGGCAAGTGCTCCAAATTTACCAAAACCACTTGGTAAATTTGGCATTTTAAAGTCCTTTTTGAAAGGCGGCTCTTTGTCGCTATTTTGACTTGAGCCTCTGTTGTCATTACCTGGCTTTTTTTTATTGAAATAATCGTTTAAATCAGCGGGCATTTCGTTCCTTTAAATTTTTAAATATATGTTAAAAATGATTCATATTTTTTATTTAGTCCATAAACTACGTCAAAATAAGCTTTTTGTAGTCTCTTTGTCACTTCTCCTCTAGCACCGTTACCAATGATGCGGTTATCTATGCTATTTATCGGTGTTACTTCAGCTGCTGTGCCTGTGAAAAATGCCTCGTCAGCTGTGTAAGCCTGATCTCTTGTGATGCGCTCTCTTCTTACTTCGATGTCAAGATCGTGAGCAAGCCTTATGACTGTATCTTGAGTGATGCTAAGTAGGCTGTTGTCGTTTGGTGGAGTGATTAAAACGCCGTTTTCAACGATAAAGAAACACTCTCCTGGACCTTCAGCCACAAAGCCCTCACTATCAAGAAGTAGCGCCTCGTCGTATCCAGCCTCTTTTGCCTCGTAGTTTGCCATTTGTGAGCTTAGGTAGTTTGAGCTAGCTTTTGCTCTATTCATTTGAGCAGCAGGTGCTAGTTTGGCAAAGCTTGAAATTTTAACTCTAATGCCTTTTTCTAGGCCTTCATCGCCAAGATAAGCACCCCATTCCCATGAAGCGATAGCAGTTTGCACTGGTGCTTTTGTGTGAGCTACACCCATTACGCCGTATCCTAAAAATATAAGTGGGCGGATATAAACATTGCCATTATATTTATTTGCACGAAGAAGCTCTATTTGCGCTTTTTCTAGCTCTTCCTCAGTGTAAGGTACATTTAAAATAGTCATTTTTGCTGATCTTAAAAGCCTTTTTGTGTGATCTTGAAGTCTAAAAATAGCTAGACCTTTTTTTGTTTTATAAGCTCTTGTACCCTCAAATACGGCATTAGCGTAGTGTAAAGAGTGAGTTAGAACGTGTACTTTTGCATCGTCCCATTTAACTAATTTTCCATCCATCCAGATAAATTCTGAAGCATTCATTGTTAAACCTTTCTTTTTTCTTAGAAATTTTGGTCTGAGTTTATCTAAAATTGCTTTAAATTTACATTTCTAAGACCAAAATTTGCAGATATTGCCCGCTAAAAACTACTTATCTAAAAGCTCTTGTATGATCTTTGCCATCTCATCGATTGATGAAGCTGCGCTTAAGTTTATTAAGTATTTGCCGCTTACTACAAAAGCTGGCACACCGCTGATACTTGCCACATCATAAGAGGCGAACCATGCGTCTAAAAGCTCTTTTGCTCGGTCGCTATTTAGTGCTTTTTCGTAGTCGTCCTTGCTCACGTGAGCTGTTTTAAGGGCTAAATTTATAAATTTCTCTTTGTCTTTGCCATCACTAAAATCATCTTTTTCATCATGTCTTGCTTTATAGATCGCAAATTTTGCTTGCTTAAATTTTGACTCATCGCTTAGTAGATCAGTGCCATTTGCCTCATCTATCGATATAAGAGCGGCGAAAATTTTACTTGTTGTCTCGCCAAGCTTGCCTTTGGTGCTTAGGTGATATGGGATAAATTTAACCCCATCAAGCTTTGACATCAGCTTTCTTGTGATCGTTCGGTCAAATTTATAGCAGTGTGGGCAGTCGTAGCTAAAGACCTTAACTACCGAGTTTTTAGGCACATTAAGTGGTTTTGCTAAAGTTTGATACTCCACACCTTCAGTTAGTGCTGATAAATTTAGCGCAAAAAATGCACTTAAAATTAGTATTTTTATAAGCTTCATCTTTGCTCCTTATTTTGCTAGATCAGCTAGCACTTTTGCGGCGTGGTCTTTGGCTTTTACGCTTTTGTAAATTTTAACTATCTTACCGTCTTTGCCGATCACAAATGTGCTTCTAACGATGCCAAGATACTCTTTGCCGTAGTTTTTCTTGACCTGCCAAACACCATAAAGCTTTGAAATTTCTTTATCCTCATCGCTTAATAGAATGTGCTTTAAATTTTGCTTTGCGATAAAGCCAACGTGAGACTTCACACTATCTGGGCTAACGCCGATGATAACGGTATCGTTTTTGATAAACTGATCGTAGTTTGCGCTAAATTCGCAAGCCTCGGTCGTGCAGCCTGGAGTGTTGTCCTTTGGGTAGAAGTAAAGTACTACATTTTTGCCTATAAAGTCCTTTAGTGCGACCTTTACGCCATCTTGATTTAGTGCTTCAAACTCTGGCGCCTTGTCACCAACTTCAAGTGTTATCTTTCTCTCCAAATCTGCTTTACTAAATTCGCTCATTTTATCACCTTTCTCTTATCTTCTACGCTTTCGCCGCCTACGCCGATGTTGCTAGCATCGTGAGTTTCTATGAAAATCATCACCGCCTCTTTTTTCTTGCCAAGTACTCTTACAAGCGTCTCAGTCACCTCTTTAAAGACTTGATCTTTTTGCTCTTTTGTCGGCTCTGGGCCTGCTATTTTGATATTAACATAAGGCATTGTTGCTCCTTTTTCAAGATGCAAAATATTAGCCAAAATGAGTGAAATTTCAGATTAAAGCCTTTATTTAAGAATTTGGCATTAAAATACAAAAACTTGTTACTAGGAGCGAAAAATGGACTACAACAAACACAACAAAGGCTTTGTTTGCTTTATGTACGGCTTTGGACGAAGCAGGATAGTTTATGCTGTTTTGATGGTTTTAGTCATATTTTTGCTTGGTTTTTTGACATTTGGCTTAAGTGCTCAAACTGACATTTTAAATTTACAAATAGCCCTTAGTGTCATGCTTTGCGGGCTTTTACTGATCTTTATAAATCCAAAAATTTTTATCATTAAGCTAATTGGCTATTTAATTTCACTTGCTGGCGTTATGATCGCTCTTCACAATGCAAACTTACTAGGCGAAGGCTTTAGCTTATATTTTTACGCAAGCCTAGTTTTTGGCGCATTTATGATGCTTATGCTTCTTAGCTGGTTTGTTTACAACGCAAGAAGTAGCGAGATAAATGAAATTTAGTTCGCTACTCCCATAAGCACGCTTGTGTAGGTGTTTTGCTTAGGCTCTGAGCTTGTTGCATCATTTATATTTATGCGGCCAGTCTCAAGCCCAGCCTTTATGAGTGCTTCTTTTACTGCATTTGCACGCTCATTTGCTAGCTCAACTAGTTTTTCCTTATCCACTTCGATAGCTTTTATTGCCTCTTCTCTTAAGGCTTTATCGCTTTTGTCTTTAGCGTTTGGAACGAGAGAATTTAGCACGGTAATATAATCTTTGCCACTTGAGGCGATTATTTGATTTATCTTTTGATCAAGCTTTTTTTCTTTAAAGTAGAGCACATCTATCTCGGAGTAAGTAGGTGTGATGCTAAGTTTCATCATAGGCTTTGCAGTAGTTAATTTTATAAAATCAGCTATTTTTGGTGCTTCTGAGCTTATTAGCTCGCTACTTCCAGCAAGAAAATCAATAGAACTAAGATCCTTGCTGCCAAGCCCTAGAGCATTACCTAAAAATCTAAACGGAGCTAACGTGATATCAGCAAAGAGCTTTTTAACAGCAGCCCAAATGACACCGCCATATTTAAAGTCAGGGTCGTCTAAATTTCCTTCAACTGGCAGGTCGATATTTATTTGATTGTTTTGATCGCTTAATATCGATATAGCAAGCGAAAGTGGTAAATTTACAGCATCTTTTGAATCAACCTTTTCTCCAAGTGTGAGTGTGTCAAAATTTATAAGATTTGAGCCGTTTAGTTTTGAATCAACAACACTATAATTTAGATTTAAATTTAACTTACCTTTTTTTATTTTATAGCCCAAAAATTGCCCGCTATATGGCGTTATGTCGATTAGATCGATATCTTTAAAATCAAGCTTAATGTCGGTATTTTGCTTTAGCTCAAAAGGAAATAGTTTTGCTGTAATCTGAGAAAAGCCATTTTTGCCAACTGTGCCTTTAAACTCGCCCGAACTTGGACGTTTTTTATCGATGTCAGTTAGCTTGCCGTTTAGATTTGAAATTTTTGTAGCAAATGGCATAAATAGTGACGCATCTGAAAAATCAACCTCGCCGTTGTTAAGTGAGAAATTTTTGATACTAAAATTTAGCTCGTCATCTTTTTTACTAGCCATCTTTTTGCTCTCAGCTTTTTGCTCATTTTGGGCTTTGTTTTTATCTTCTTTTACGATTCTGCTTAGATTAAATTCGCGCTCTTTGCTTAGATGAGCCTTGATAAATGGCGAATTTAGAGCAACTCCAGTAATTTCAAGATTATCTTTAAAAAGTGAAATTTTATCCACTTCTAAACTTTTAAACGCGATTAGCTTTTCTTTATTTTTATCATCTAATCTAATATCTTTTACGCTAAGCTTTGCGTCCGCTTTTATATCTTTTGCATAGTGAAGCTGGGCATCTACGCTCATCTCTCCACTTGAAAGGTCTGCCTCTAAAAATGGCTTTGCGTAGGCAAAATATTTTGGCAAATTTTTATCTTCAAGTTTGATTTTAGCAGTTATATTAATTGGTTCAAGTTTGATCTTTGAGGTTAGGTCTAAATTTAGTTTTTGCGAGCTTTTCATATCCACTTTTGCGTCAAATGGCTTACTAAAATCGCTACTTAAATTTGCTATTTTTACAGACAAATTATCAAATTTATGAGCAATCTTCTCGCCTTCAAAAAGGTGCGTCAAAGCGATATTGGCGTTATTTACATTGATATTTTTTATGTCAAATTTGAACTCATTTTCTTTACTTTTTGAAGCTAATGTATTCTCTTTTTTGGTTTTAGTGCGATGATTGGCTATTTTTACTGGCCCATGCTCACCAAGTCCAAGCTGGTTTATCGCGCTTAAGCCGCTACCATTTAACTCTGAGTTAAATTTTGGTCTATTTATATCGATATTCTCAGCGCTCAAAGCCATATTTAAAATATCAAATTTGATCGTTTTTGTAAGCACATCGGTGATATCTAAAATCTCTTTATTTTTTGCCTTTAAATTTATGCCATTTATACTAAGCTCATCAAGAGTTGCAAGGCTTTTATTAGTATCTTGAGTGAAGCTAATATTTGAGAATTTAGCCCCTGTCACATTTGCATTCGCATTTTTACTAAGTGGGGCATTGATGCCATCAAATGCTATTTTTTCAAGCGTTAGAGTGGTTTTGCTATTTGCTAAATTTGCATTTAAATTTGAGGCATTTATATCTTTTAGATTTACTAAATTTTTACTGGTTTCGTCTATTTTCAGGCCGTTTGCATTTATGCTATTTAGCGTAGCTGTTGCGTTTAGCTCACTTTTTTCATTTAAATTTGCTAAAAGCGAAATATCGTTTAAATTTAGTGATTTTAAGCTTGCTGTTATTGCATTTTTAAATGACACATAGCTTAAATTTATGGTATTTAGCTCTAATTTAGCACCTATCTTGTCTGCTATCTTACTTGATAGATCAAATTTTGGAAGCTCTAGCTCACCAAGGCTTAGTTCATTTTTGCCCTCATCTATGCTTAGTGATTTTACATTTAAAAAGCTGTCCTTTAAATTTATATTTGTAGCGTTCTCGTCGGCAATTAAAACGTAATTTATTCCTAAATTTATGACCGCATTTTTAAGATTTAGTGTGTCGTTATCGATGAAGCTAATCGCGACTGGATCGATACTAAAGTTCTTTATGCTGATATTGCCCTCGATTTTTAAGGGATTTAGCTTGATATCGCCATTTAGATCGATCTTGTGAGCTAGAGTCGAGTTTGAGTCAAAGATATGGCTACCTGCACTATTTTTCTTAGTATTTAGCGAGCTTAGCTCGTAGTTTATATCATCAAAATTTACGTTAAATGGATTTGTTAAATTTTGATCGCTATATGAAAATGAGCCTTTGATGATTTTTGCGTTATTTAAGGCAAAATTTATAGAGCTAGTGCTGTTATCTTCGGTAGTTGCGTTATCGTCGCTTATAAAATTGCTAAAGTTAAATTTTGAATTTTTATCCCTTAAAATTTTGACATTTGGCTCTTGAAGCCTAAAAATATCAACTTCAATTAATTTTTTAAAGATAGAAAATGGCTTTAGCTTGACATCGATTTGCTTTGTGCTAAAAAGTGGCGAAGTAGTGTTTAGTTCAGCATTTGTAGCATTTAGCTCAAAGGTAAATGGATTAAATTTAGCCTCTTTTACAAAAAGCGTTGCGTTGTAGTCTTTTAGATATTTTGGAGCGATATTTTTAATGCCATAAGGTATACCAAAAAATCCAAGAAGAGTATAAATAACTAAAAGTGAAACTACGCAGATGGCTGAAATAAGTGCTGTTTTTTTATTTTTATTCATTGTAAAATTTGCCTTGTTGTTGTCTAAAATAGGGAGAGATTTTACTTCAAAAAAGGTTAAAAGATA
This sequence comes from Campylobacter concisus, assembly GCF_902460705.1. Lineage (GTDB taxonomy): Bacteria > Campylobacterota > Campylobacteria > Campylobacterales > Campylobacteraceae > Campylobacter_A > Campylobacter_A concisus_Z. Next base: position 42,915 of record NZ_CABPUP010000006.1, read on the forward strand.
GTTAGAAATTTAAAACTTCTATACTATAGATTTACATTTAGCTTAATAACACTTTTATACGATTCGTATTACTATGCAGAAATATTTTTAAACAAAGGGGATGGTGATGAAGAAAATTTTGCTTGTCTTTTTTTTGTTGTTTGGCATTTTTTCTCATGCAAATGAAAATACCGTTGTAATCGCTATTGAGGAGCAAACACCTCGTATAAATCCACTTTACGATGAGGATCACGATCCTACGCTTTCACTCGTTTTTTCGGGGCTTACGAGCCATGATGAAAATAGCAACATCGTACCAGAGCTTGCGAAGTCTTGGCAAGTAAGCAATGATGGGTTGGAGTATATTTTTGAGCTAAGAGATGATGCTTTTTGGCATGATGGGGTGAAATTTAGCGCAAAAGACGTTAAATTTACTATTGAAGCGGCTCAAGATAAGAAGCTAAACGCGCCTGCTATCTCAAATTATGAAGTGGTAAAAAGTGTTGAAATTTTAGGTGATTATAAAGTTAAGATCACGCTAAAAGAGCCTTTTCCGCCATTTCTTGACGCACTTAGTTTTGGTGTTTTGCCTGAGCACATTTTAAAAGGTAAAGATATCTCAACTGATAAATTTAACGAGGCACCCATCGGCACTGGCGCATACAAGCTTGTAAAGTGGAAAAAAGATGAGAGCTTGGAATTTGCGGCAAATGAGAAATTTTACAAGGGCGAGCCAAAGATAAAAAGGGTATTTTTTAAAATTGTTGGTGATGAAAATTTAAGGCTCGTTGGGCTTAAAAGTGGTGAGATCGATGTCGCGCTCATCTCTCCAACTGGTGTAAATTTCATAAAAGATGATAAAAAATTAAGCTTGCTTAAGTTTAAAAGCGCGGATTATAGAGCTTTGATGTTTAACTTTAATGATCCTCTTTTTCAAGATAAAAATGTAAGAATCGCCCTAAACTACGCTATAAATAAAGATGAGATAGTTAAAAATTTATTTCACGGATATGCAAGCGTAGCGAATAATCCTATAGAAAAAAGCTTTGCAAATGACAGCGAGTTTAAATTTAGCTACGATCCGCAAAAGGCCAAAGAGCTACTTGAAAAGAGCGGCTTTAAGAGAAACAAGGCTGGCTTTTTTGAAAAGGATGGCAAGGAGCTTGGCTTTGACATCTACGCCTTTAATAACGACATTTTAAGGGTCAATCTAGCCAAAATTTTAAGCAGTGAGCTAAATAAATTTGGTGTGAGAGCCAAAGCCTACGCAAAGCCAAGAACAGCCTTTAGTATAAGCGAGGTTGATAGCTTTATCATCGGCTGGGGAAGCCCATTTGATCCAGATTTTCACACATATAGAATTTTTGGCGGATTTGCCGATGTGAGTGTGAATGAAAATGGATGGAATTTTAACCACTACAAAGATGCAAACGTTGATATTGCCCTAAAAAATGCAAGATATACAAAGGATGTGGAGCTTAGAAAAAAATACTACAAAGAATTTCTAAAAGCGCTTTTTGAAAATCCACCTTATATTTTCATAGCCTATCTTGACTATCCGCTCGTCTTTAACAATAAAATTTCAGGCATCAAGACGCAAATTTTAGGCCACCATGGAGCTGGATTTTTATGGAACATAAGAGAGTGGCAAGTAAAATAGTGGATAAAAACTTTGTTTAGAGCCATTTTAAAAACAGCGATCTCAAGCCTTGGATTGCTATTTTTCATCTCATTTTTTCTATTTTTGCTCATATATTTTTTGCCAGGCAATGTCACTGACGTGATGTTTTCGAGGAGTGAGGCGGTAAATTTAGCCATAAAAGAGCAAATTTTAGAAAATTTGGGGCTAAAAGATGGCTTTTTTGTGCAGTATTTTAGATGGCTAGCTCACTTTGTCGCAGGGGATTTTGGCACTAGCTTTGTAAGTGGGGCAAGCGTTTTTTTGCTCATTAAAGAAAGGCTTTTAAACTCGCTTATCTTATTTTTTGCTTCGTTTTTTCTGATAGTTTTTTTATCATTTTTCTTGGGGCTTTTAAGCGCCATTTATAAAAACAAATTTGCCGATATCTTTATAAACTTTAGCTCGTTTTTGCTTGCCTCACTCCCTCATTTTTATGTAGCTCTCGTGCTAATAGCGATCTTTAGCGTTTATCTAAACGTGCTACCAAGTTCAGGCGCAAACGAGCTAGGATCTAGCGGCGTGGGGGCTAAATTTATCATCTTGCCAACTCTTGCCATCATCTTGCCACACCTTGGCGCAAATGTGAAATTTGTAAAAGACAGGCTAAATCAAAGCCTAAATGCTGACTTTATCCAGACGGCTCACGCTAGAGGTTTGGGGCGGGGCAAAATTTATCTCTTTGCGATAAAGCACGCGAGCACCGACATAGTCTATTATTTCGCAACCCTTGTAGCTGGCGTTTTTGCTGGCTCATACGTCATTGAGAGTATTTTTTCATTTCCAGGTATAGGCAAGCTTAGCCTTGATGCAGTCATCGCCAAAGACTATCCAGTCGCACTTGCGATCATTTTGCTAACGGCTGTTTTTGTCGTTTTTGCAAATTTGCTAGCAAAAATTTTCGCTATCTTAGCAGATAAGAGAAATTTATGAGAAAAGTCATATTTTTCTTAGCCTGTTTTGTCTTTTTGGCACTTGTCACATTTGCCTTTGTGACGCCGTTTTTCTCTAAATTTGAGCCAAATTTCACTGACTTTATGGCGGTAAATTTAGCCCCAAGTAGCGAGCATATCTTTGGCACTGACATTCTAGGCAGGGACAATCTCATAAGAGTGGCCTACGCACTTAAAAACTCGCTTCTTATCTTACTGCTAGCCGGCTTTTTAACGACGCTTTTTTCGCTCATCTACGCATATTTTGGCACGAGTAAGAGCAGGGTTTGTGAGAGCCTTTTTGATAAGGGGCTTGATGCTTTTTTAAGCATACCAAACATCGTTTTTATAATGCTTTTTAGCTCATTTAGTAGCGGAGATCTGCTTATCACCTCTTTTATCATCGCCGTTTGCTCGTTTATGCAGGGCGCAAAAGTTTTTATGCAAAATTTTAGACTTAATAAAAAGTGCGACTACGCCGAGCAAGCCGTGATAAATGGAGCTGGTAAATTTAGTCTTATCTGCTTTGAAATTTTGCCAAATTTAAAGCATCTAATAGTTAGCATCTTTGGCATAAACGCGATAAACGCGGTAGTCATGGAGGCCACGCTTGGCTTTTTTGGCGTGGGTAGCGACGCAAATAAAATAAGCCTTGGTATCATGCTAAATGAGAGCAAAGAGGCGCTTTTTCTTGGCTCTTGGTGGATGGTGCTTTTCCCTGGCGTGACGCTCTTTTTGCTCATCCTTGCAACATCAATCATCACATCAAATTCAAAAAATGGCAATATAAAAATATGATAGAGATTAAAAATTTAAACGTTTTTTATAAGGATAAGAAGCTTTTGCGTGAGATTGATTTTGAGATGAGTGAGGGTAAATTTATAGGTATTACAGGTGAAAGTGGCAGTGGTAAATCGCTCTTTGCAAAGAGCCTAATAAGGCTTTTTGATGATGAATTTAAAGTGAGGGCGGATAATTTTAGCATTTATAAAAAAGATATCTTAAAACTTAGCCAAAATGAGCTAAAAGAGTACCGAAAAAAGGTTGCTGCGCTCGTTTTTCAAAACTCTATCGCCAGCCTTCATCCGCTCTTAAACGTGGGTGATCACTTTAATGCCTATCTTGGCGGCGATAATAAATCAAATAAAGAGCTTGCATTTAGCTATTTTAGGGAGTTTGGGCTAGATAATGCTAATCTCATCTGGCACAAATACTCATACGAGCTAAGTGGCGGTGAGGCAAGCCGCGTACAGATCGCTCTTGCGCTTTGCTTGAAGCCAAAAATTTTAGTCTGCGACGAGATAACAAGTGGGCTTGATAGCATTAGCGCTAGCCACGTAGCAGGTATCTTAGAGAGTCTAAAAGGCAAGATGAGCGTTATCTTTATCTCGCATGATGAGGCGCTAACGAACTATCTTAGTGATGAGATTTGGCAGATGAGAGATGGACGGCTAAATTTAAAGGAAAATGCGTGAAAATAAGGCTCAAAAACGTCTCAAAAAGTTTAAGCTTTAAGGAACATTTTAACGCTAGAGCTGAAGTGCTGCACCTTTTAGAGGGGATAAATTTCGAGCTTGATGATGGCGAAAATTTAGCCATTTTGGGTCAAAGTGGTAGTGGCAAAAGCACGCTTGCAAAGCTCATATCATTTAGCGAGCCAAAAAGTGGGGGTAAAATTTATATAAACAATGAAGAGATCACGGACAAAAATGAGCTCAAAAAAGATATCAGATATATCTTGCAAAACCAAAAACAAGCCCTAAATCCAGCGCTAAAAGTAAAAACAGCCATCGCTCACGTGAGGTCGTATCTTAAGCTTAGCTTTAGCGAAAATGAGCTTAAAGAGCTTTTGGCAAATTTAAATTTAAAAGATGAAATTTTAGAAAAATATCCATCTCAGCTAAGTGGAGGCGAGGCGACAAGGGTCGGGATATTGCTAGCTCTTCTTTCAAAGCCAAAAATTTTGATCTGTGACGAGATAACAAGCGGGCTTGATAACGAGACAAAGCAAAAGATCATAAATTTGCTTTTAAGCTTAGATGAAAAGATCAGCATTATTTTTATCACGCACGATATTTTAAGTGCGATGAAGATAGCGCAAAAAGCGCTAATAATCGAGGCTGGCAAGCAGGTGGCGTGGGGTAAATTTGATGATCTTGCGAGCCAAAATGTGCTTAAAAAATACCTTGATGCTACAAAAATTTATAAAAATAATCTTTGATATAATGCGAGCAAAAAAGGTTAAATTTTGCTAGTTCACATCTGCTGCTCGGTCGATAGCCACTACTTTTTACAGCGCCTACGAAAAGATCATCCAAATGAACGAATAGTAGGCTATTTTTACGATCCAAATATACATCCATATAGCGAATTTTTACTGCGTTTTGAGGACGTGAAGCGAAGCTGCGAGAAGCTAGGTATCAAGCTAATATGCGGCGAATACGACTACGAAGCGTGGCTTAGTGGCACAAAGGGACTTGAAGATGAGCCAGAAAAGGGCAAAAGGTGCGAATACTGCTTTGATTTTCGTATGAAAGACTCCGCTAAAAAGGCACTTGAGCTTGGTCTAAATAAGATCACGACGACACTTTTGATGAGCCCAAAAAAGGACTTTACTCAGCTTAAAAAGGCACTTGATGAGGCGGTGGCTGGCTCAAATTTAGAGGCGGTCGCAGTTGATTATAGAAAAAATGGTGGCACAAGCGAGCAGTTTATCCTCGCTAAAAAGGACAAACTCTATCACCAAAACTACTGCGGCTGCGTCTTTGCGCTAAAAAAACAGCGCGACTCGCAAAATTTGCCCCAAAGTGAGCTAATGAGCGAGCTGTACGCAAGGGCGCTTTATGGCAGCATAGAAGCTAGGCTTGAGCTTTATAAAAAGGTGTGCGAGTACGAGGCGAGAGGTGAGAAATTTCACCTGTTTAGAAGGCGATTTTTAAACTACAGGCTTTTACGCGCTTATGTAAAATTTGAAGGTCATGTGACACCGAGCTACTTTGTGCTTTACTCTGGCTTTAAAAGAGAGAATTTAAAGCTTAATGTAGAGCATGCTTGCGAAATGGACGATGAGCTAAAAGAGGGTACAGTCTTTATGAATATAGAGCGCTTTAATAAATTTACAAACAGCAAATTTAAAAGCGTTGATGAGCTTTGCAAAAGACCGCTTGAGCTTGGTGAGGAGCTAAAATTTCGCCGTGATATAAGTGGGGAATTTTCGCAAAATCCTATCATCATCTTAGACGAGGTCAAAAAAGGCAGCTACGAAATTTACGCAAAGGCTGTTTTTTACAACGACAGCGAAGAAATTTTGGTTTTAGAGAGCTAAATTGATATCCATTAAGGCTAAATTTCAGAGATTTTAAAAGAGGCTAATAATTTTTTTCTTAGTATAAATTTGTTACAATCGCCAGAAATTTACATTACTAAGGCTAAAACGTGATAGACGTCGTAGAAATTCAAAAAATTCTTCCACATAGATTCCCATTTTTACTTATAGATAGAGTTGTCGAGCTAGAGCCAGCTAAGAATATCGTAGCTTACAAAAATGTAACCATTGGCGAGCCGATATTTCAGGGGCATTTCCCAGGTCACCCGATCTATCCTGGCGTGATGATAATCGAAGGTATGGCGCAAGCTGGCGGTGTGCTAGCGTTTAAGAGCATGAGTGATGAGCATCAAGCTGGTATTGAGAATAAAGTAGTCTATTTTATGAGCATTGACGGAGCGAAATTTCGCCATCCAGTCCGCCCTGGAGATAGACTAGAGTATAGATTAAATGTGCTAAAGCACAAAGGAAATATCTGGGTGCTTGAAGGCAAGGCATACGTAGATGACGCACTTTGCGCTGAGGCTGAACTAAAAGCGATGATAGTCGATAAATAGGCTTTTGCTTAAAAAAGAGAAACAATGAAAAATATCCACCAAACAGCAGTCATAGAAGATGGAGCGATCATTGGAGATGATGCAAATATCGAGGCTTATGCATTTGTAAGTAAAGATGCAGTCCTTGGCAATAACGTCACGATAAAGCAAGGCGCAAGGGTGCTTGGCAAGACTAAAATCGGCGATAACTCTCGTGTATTTAGCTATGCGATCGTGGGCGATATCCCGCAAGATATCAGCTATAAAGATGAGACTGATACCGGCGTTATTATCGGAGAGCACGCAACTATACGTGAATTTTGCACGATAAACTCAGGCACGCACAAAGGCGATGGTATAACAAGGATCGGTGATAATGCCTTTATCATGGCCTACTCTCACATCGCACATGATTGCATCATTGGTAACAACGTCATTTTGGCAAATAACGCAACACTAGCAGGCCACGTCGAGCTTGGTGATTATGCTGTTGTTGGCGGTCTTACGCCAATTCATCAGTTTGTTAGAGTGGGTGAAAGCTGCATGATAGCAGGTGCAAGCGCGCTTAGCCAAGATGTAGTGCCATTTTGCCTAGCTGAGGGCAACAGAGCATATATAAGAAGCTTAAACTTAGTTGGCATTAGACGTAGATTTGACAAAGAGCAGGTTGAAGAGCTAGTTCGCGCTTATAAATTTTTGTTTAATCAAGGCATCAGTCTAAAAGATCAGGCAAACGAGCTGATCGCAAAAACCAGCGATGAAAATGTTAAAAAAATGTGTAAATTTATATTAGAAACGACAAGAGGAATTCCGCTTGCAAAAGGAAGAGATTAATGGCTAGAAAGTGTAATTTTTGTGGAGAGGCTGAGTCTGCCGAGAGAAGGCTACTAGCAGATATAGAAGGGAATGCCTATATATGCGAGTATTGTATCGCTGCTGCATACGATATGATACATGGAGATACTAGCGTAGAAGAGAGTAAAAATGACGAAACGATAGAGTATCAAAAGCTCACACCAAAGGAGTTAAAAGCGGTACTTGATAACTATGTGATCGGTCAAGATAGGGCTAAAAAGGTCTTTAGCGTCGGCGTATATAACCACTATAAGAGAATTTTTAAACAAAGCGACATCAAAGACGATACTGAAATTTCAAAATCAAACATCTTGCTTGTTGGCCCAACTGGAAGTGGTAAGACGTTGATGGCTCAGACTTTAGCGAGATTTCTTGACGTACCTATCGCTATTTGTGATGCTACGAGTCTAACTGAAGCTGGATATGTTGGAGAAGATGTTGAAAATATCCTTACTAGGCTTTTACAAGCTGCAAATGGTGACGTGAAAAAGGCGGAGCAAGGCATTGTCTTTGTAGATGAGATCGATAAGATCGCTAGAATGAGTGAAAATAGAAGCATTACAAGAGACGTTTCAGGCGAAGGCGTACAGCAAGCATTACTAAAGATCATCGAAGGAAGTGTCGTGAACATCCCACCAAAAGGTGGTAGAAAACATCCAAACCAAGACTTCATCCAGATAGATACGACAAATATCTTATTTGTTTGTGGCGGTGCATTTGATGGACTTCTTGATATCATCGAGAGAAGAGTTGGTAAAAACGTACTTGGATTTAACCAAGAAAAACGTGGCAAAAATGAAAAAGAAAATTTACTAAACCTACTTGAGCCAGACGATCTTGTAAGATACGGCCTCATTCCAGAGCTTATTGGCAGACTTCACGTAGTAGCTACTTTAAACGAGATAACAAAAGAAGATATGGTGAAAATTTTAACCGAGCCAAAAAATGCGATATTAAAACAATACCAAAAGCTTTGTGCGATTGACGGTGCTACGCTTAAATTTGATGATGAGGCACTTGAAGAGATAGCGAGCCTTGCTATCGAGCGAAAGACTGGAGCAAGAGGGCTTAGAAGTATAATGGAAGAGCTCATGACAGATATAATGTATGAGCTGCCAGAGTTAAAAGAGTATGATATTGTTATCTCAAAAGAGACTGTAAAAGATAAGGCAAAGCCAATTTTAATAAAACACGATAAGAAAATAGCGTAAAGGAAATAGATGTTTTTAGATCAGGTTGTAGGTTTTTTCTCAAGTGATATGGGTATAGATCTAGGTACCGCAAATACACTTGTTTTGGTAAAAGATAAAGGCATAATAATAAATGAACCTTCTGTTGTTGCAGTAAGGCGTGAGAAATATGGCAAACAAAAAATTTTAGCGGTCGGACATGCCGCAAAAGAGATGGTAGGAAAAACTCCAGGCGATATAGAGGCAATAAGGCCGATGAGAGATGGCGTAATTGCGGATTTTGATATGACTGAGCGCATGATACGCTATTTTATAGAAAAGACTCACAAAAGAAAAAGCTTTTTACGCCCAAGGATCATCATCTCAGTTCCTTATGGGCTAACCCAGGTCGAAAGAAAGGCTGTTAGAGAGAGTGCTTTAAGTGCTGGAGCAAGAGAAGTATTTTTGATCGAAGAGCCTATGGCAGCAGCGATTGGCGCAAATTTACCAGTTCGTGAGCCACAAGGTAACCTAGTAGTTGATATCGGTGGTGGTACGACTGAGATAGGTGTTGTCTCGCTTGGTGGTCTAGTTATTTCAAAATCAATCCGCACAGCTGGCGATAAGATCGATATTAGTATTGTTAATTACATAAAAGAGAAATATAACTTACTAATAGGTGAGCGAACTGGCGAGGAGATAAAGATTGCCGTAGGTTCTGCTGTACAGCTTGAAAAAGAGCTAAGCGTAGTAGTAAAAGGTCGCGACCAGGTAAGTGGCCTTTTGAGTAGAGTCGAGCTAACAAGCGAAGATGTAAGAGAGGCGATGAGAGAGCCACTAAAAGAGATCGCAGATGCGCTTAAAACTGTGCTTGAGATGATGCCACCTGATCTTGCTGGCGATATCGTAGAGACTGGTATCGTACTAACTGGCGGTGGAGCGCTTATTAGAGGACTTGATAAATTTTTATCTGATATCGTTAAACTTCCAGTTTTTGTAGCTGACGAGCCATTACTTGCGGTTGCTAGAGGAACGGGCAAGGCACTTGAAGAGATTGGGCTTTTACAACAGCTGACAAATGAAGAGTAAGATTGTTCTTTTTGTTTTTATAGCATTGCTTGCTACGGCCTCAGTTTTCAAGGGAGAAATTTTAAGTAATCTTTCTATCGGGTTTAGTAACTATGCTACAAATTCATATGACAATTTTGCTAAAAGCGTGAAAGACTATATAAACGAGTATTTTAGGCAGGCTAGTGAGATAGAAAAACTAAGAGCGCAAAATGAAGAGCTAGAGCGCTCAGCCACGCTTCTTTCTACTTTTGCGAACGAGCTAAATCAAATTTTAAAAGATAAAAACTCAACTGCCTACGCCCCAGCTGTAAAGCTAGTAAAAGGGCTTAGCTACGTTCATATTGGGGATTATAATAAAATTTGGATAAGTGAGTTTGAAGGATACGACCCAAATAAAATTTATGGACTCATCTATCAAGGAAATAGCGCTGGCATCGTCATCGCAAAAGATGGCAAGCCACTAGCTTACTTGCAAAATGACCCAAAAAGTATATTTGCAGTTTATATAGGAAATGACAAAATTCCAGGCGTCGCGCATGGAAATCAAGGCCAAATAATGGTGAAATTTATCCCGCAATGGCTCAGTCCAAAAGAGGGCGACGAGGTCTTTACGAGTGGGCTTGACGGGATATTTTTTAGTGGAGTGCCAGTAGGGCGCGTGAGTAAAATTTTAAAAGAGAGCTCCTATCAAAGCGTGATAGTTGAGCCTTATGTGAAGCTAAATATACCAAACTATCTATACGTTGTAACAAAGGAAAAATGATGCCAAAAAGAACAGATATAAATACCATTTTGCTAATCGGCTCAGGCCCTATCGTCATAGGTCAAGCCTGCGAATTTGACTATTCAGGCACGCAAGCAGCCAAGACGCTAAAAGAGCTTGGATACCGCGTAGTGCTCATCAACTCAAACCCAGCCACCATCATGACTGACCCAAATTTTGCCGATGCAACGTATATTGAGCCGATCACAAAAGATAGCATTTTAAAGATCATCGAAAAAGAAAATATTGATGCCATCTTGCCAACGATGGGTGGTCAAGTGGCGCTAAATGCCGCTATGGAGGTCTTTGAGAGTGGACTTTTAAAGGATGTGAAATTTCTTGGTGCAAATCCAGAAGCGATAAAAAAGGGCGAAGATAGACAAATTTTTAAGGCTACCATGCAAAAGATCGGCATGGATCTGCCTGAGAGTAGATATGCCTACAACATGGACGACGCACTAAATGCAGCAAATGAGATAGGCTTTCCGCTCATCATAAGGGCTAGCTATACGCTTGGTGGTGCAGGAAGTGGCGTGGCTTATAATATGGACGAATTTAAAGAGCTAGCCAACACCGGCCTTGACGCAAGCCCAATACATGAAATTTTGATAGAAGAGAGTTTACTTGGCTGGAAAGAGTACGAGATGGAGGTCATCAGAGATAGAAATGACAACTGCATTATCGTCTGCTCGATCGAAAATTTCGATCCAATGGGCGTGCATACAGGCGATAGTATCACGGTCGCACCAGCTTTAACGCTCACAGATAAAGAGTATCAGGCTATGCGTGATGCAAGCTTTGCTATACTTCGTGAGATCGGCGTTGATACTGGCGGCAGCAATGTGCAGTTTGCCATAGATCCAAAAACGGGCCGCATGATCGTTATCGAGATGAATCCACGCGTTAGCCGAAGCTCAGCGCTAGCAAGTAAGGCTACTGGCTATCCGATCGCAAAGGTCGCGACACTGCTCGCAGTTGGTTTTAGCCTAGATGAGATCAAAAACGACATAACTGGCACGCCTGCTAGCTTTGAGCCGGTGATCGACTACATTGTGACAAAAATTCCTCGCTTTACATTTGAGAAATTTCCAGGATCAAACCCATATCTAGGCACCGCGATGAAGTCAGTTGGCGAGGTCATGGCGATTGGTAGGACATTTAAAGAGAGCATCCAAAAGGCGCTTTGCAGTCTAGAGCGCGACCTTTGCGGATTTAACAGCCTTAGTCTAGAGAAAAATGCCTTGGTTTATGGCATCAGAAATGCAAACGAGCAGAGAATTTTATACCTAGCACAAGCCTTTAGAGATGGTTTTAGCGTGGCTGAGGTGCATGAGTTTAGTAAGATTGATCCATGGTTTTTAGAGCAAATTTATGAGATAGTTAAATTTGAAGATAAGATCGACATGGATATCTTAAACAACGAAGAGCTACTGCGAGAGGCCAAAAGCATGGGCTTTTCAGACAAGATGATAGCTGTGCTTATAAATGAAAAAGACGATCTTGAGCTTAGCCAAAATGATATCTATTTCGCTAGGCAGAAGCTTGGCATCGAGCTTGAATACAACGAGGTCGATACTTGCGCAGGCGAGTTTAAGGCACTAACGCCATATCTTTACTCAACCACAAATATCACTAAATTTCCTAAAAAAGAGCTAGCAAAAGACGCTAAAAAGGTGATGATAATAGGTGGCGGTCCAAACAGGATCGGTCAGGGTATAGAGTTTGACTACTGCTGCGTACATGCAAGCTACGCCCTAAGAGACCTTGGCGTAAAAACGATAATGTACAACTGCAACCCAGAAACCGTCTCAACAGACTACGACACGAGCGATATTTTGTATTTTGAGCCGATCGATTTTGAGCACGTTAGAGCAGTCATCGAGCGTGAAAAGCCAGACGGCGTGATCGTGCATTTTGGCGGCCAAACTCCGCTTAAATTTGCAAAGCGCCTAAGCGTGATCGGCGCTAAGATCATCGGAACAACTGCAAGAGTGATCGACGTGGCCGAAGATAGAAAGAAATTTAGCGAATTTATAAATAAAATCGGCGTCCTTCAGCCTAAAAATGACACCGCCACTAGTTTAGAAGAAGCCTTGCAAAAAGCCACGACTATCGGCTATCCAGTGCTCGTTCGCCCAAGCTACGTTCTAGGCGGCAGGGCGATGAGAAGGGTACACAACGAGAGCGAACTAAAAGAGTATATGAGCGAGGCGGTAAAGGTTAGCAACCACTCGCCAGTGCTACTTGATAAATTTTTACAAGATGCGAAAGAGCTTGATGTGGATGCGATATGTGACGGCAAAGAGGTCTATATCGGCGCGATAATGGAGCACATCGAAGAGGCTGGAATTCACTCTGGCGACTCAGCTTGCATACTGCCACCGATGAGTTTAAGTGATGAAATGATAAAAAAAGTGGAGAAGCAAACCAGAGATATTGCTCTAAATTTAGGCGTCGTTGGCCTTATGAATATCCAGTTTGCCATCTATGAAAATGAGCTTTATATGATCGAGGTAAATCCTCGCGCGAGTAGGACTGTGCCATTTGTGAGCAAGGCTACTGGCGTGCCTATGGCAAAGGTAGCGACAAGAGTTATGTGGCAAGGAAATTTACGTGAAGCGCTTAAATTTTATGATGATTACAAGGTGGTTTATGAAGATGGCGACATCCTAAAACCTCGCGTTAGCTCGCATATTTGCGTAAAAGAGTGCGTGTTGCCGTTTAATAAGCTAAGTGGCGCCGATCTCATCCTTGGTCCTGAGATGAAGAGTACGGGCGAGGTCATGGGCATAAGCCACGACTTTGCAAGCTCATTTGCAAAGAGTCAGATCGCTGCGAGCAATACTTTGCCAAGCAAGGGCAGGGTCTTTTTAACACTAGCTGACGCTGATAAATCTTACGCACCTGATCTTGCAAAAGAGCTAATAGCGCTTGGCTTTAGCATCATTGCAACTGGCGGTACGCATAAAATTTTAAGTGAAGCTGGCGTTGAGGCTGAGTTTGTCTATAAGATAAGCGAGGGCAGACCAAACGTCGAAGATAGGCTCAAAAACGGCGATATCGCACTTGTTATTAACACAAGCGATACAAAATCAAGCGTGGATGATGGTAAAAAGATCCGTCAAAACGTGCTTAGATTTAAAATCCCATATTTTACAACGATCCGCGCAGCACTTGCTGCTGCTAAGTCGCTAAGCTCAGTACAAACCGGCAAAGCACTTGAGGTAAAAAGCTTACAAGAGTATTTATCTAAAAAGTAATAAATTTAAGGCAGTTTAGCTTATAGCTAAACTGTTTTTAAAGTATTGTTGGAAGTAATAGATGTCCATATATGGTATTTTGCTTTGAATTTTAGTCTAGCTTTCATCAATCTAGTAATATTAAAGCTTATGTTTAATATAATCTCACTCAAAAGGAGAGATTATGAAAATTTTAAATGTTTTTTTTACGGGTATTATATTTGTCCTTGCTCCTATTTTTACGCTATTTGTTGGAATTTACAACAACTACTTTTCTTACTATGGCATAAGCGAGTATTTTAATGTTATTTTTGTTGATAACGTGCCTTTTTTATGGCTTTTGCCCGTATTTTTTATATTTGGGTATTGCTTTTTCTACGCGCCTTTTAGAAAAATTTTTAGAGCCTTTTATTTAGTTTTGTTGATAGTTTGTGCTTTTAGTTGGTATCCTGACTTTGGACGCACTTTAGGAGAGAATTATTTTATGAGCAAATCGCTATCTTTAGATATCTCATCAAATTTAGAAAATGAGCAAAAGACTGATGGAAAGATACTTTATGATGGACGAAGAGAAATTTATTTTTTAAGAAGCGATAATAATAAAGTCGTTAAAATTTCAAAGTAAAGTTTTACCTTTATTTAGTTAAAATGGCATAAAAATTTAAAGGTTTAAAATGCGTTTAAAACTCCCACACGTTCCGTATATTTCACATAAAATAGCAATAGATCTTCTAAATTGTGGTTTCGTAAGACTAAATAAAGGCATTGAGCCAATCGTAGCAAAAACAAGTGAAATTTTAACAGTCGATATTCAAAAAGAAAGAGCTTTAGATGAGCGAGTAAATGAGCTTTTGGAGAAAAATGAAGACGAGATGCAAACTATGCAAATTGACCGCAAAAATATGTTTTGGCTAGTTAAAAAGAAGCTCGCAGGTGAATTTGATGTAATCTTAACCCACGAAGATAGATTTAGCAATATCGCTCATAAAGTGCTTGAAACTATTTGGAAGAGCGGTCTTGTTGACTATCATGTATCTGAAAATCGCGTAAAAAATGTGATTTATAACTCAATAGACGAGTACTTAAAAAGCTATGAGAAGATAGAAGATGATGTTTATGAAATGATACAAAATTATAAACATAAGCTAACCCCAGGAACTGATGAATATGATCTTGTCTTTGAGCGTTTGTATCAAGATGAGCTTAAAAAAAGAGGCATGCTTTAATGAAAGCTTACATTTATATTGAAAATGGTGTTTTTTTAGAAGCAAAAGCTTTTGGTGCTCACGGCGAGTGCGCAGGTGAGCTCGTTTTTAATACCTCGATGACTGGCTATGAAGAGATCATGAGTGATCCAAGCTATGCTGGTCAGTTTATCGTCTTTACGATGCCAGAAATAGGCATAGTAGGTATAAATGAAGACGACATGGAGAGTCTTAGAATTCATGCAAGTGGCGTTATAATGAGAAGCTACAATGAAATTCCATCAAACTACCGCTCACAAAAATCTTTGGGAAAATTTTTCGAAGAGCAAGGTAAATTTGGCGTTTATGACATTGATACTAGATACCTTACAAAGATGCTACGTGACGAAGGTGCCTTGATGGCTTATATCTCAACGCAGATAAGTGATAAAGACGAGCTAAAACGCAGGCTTGAAAGTAGCGGGCGTATCGAAAATATAAACTACGTAAAAACAGTTAGTGCGATGGATGAATATGAGCACAAAAAAGGCGCTTGGGATAGAAATTTAAAGTCATATAAGCCGCTAAAAAGTATCGGTAAAAAGATAGCTGTTTTTGACTTCGGTGTAAAGAGAAATATCCTAAACGAGCTATGCGAAACCGGCCTTGAGGTTATCGTCGTGCCACACGACACTAAGGCTGAAATTTTGATAGAAAAATTTAAAAATGGTGAGATAAATGGGGTGTTCTTGTCAAATGGTCCTGGTGAGCCAAAAAATTTAAAGGCTGAAATAGGCGAGATCAAAAAGATGATTGAGGCTAGGATACCTATATTTGGCATCTGTCTTGGACATCAGCTACTATCAAACGCCTTTGGATACGAGACATATAAGCTTAAATTTGGTCAGCATGGAGCAAATCATCCGGTTTTAAATTTAGAAACTAAAGCGATCGAGATAACAACACAAAATCACAACTACAACGTACCTGAGAGTATCGCAGAAGTAGCGGTTGTGACTCATAGAAATTTATTTGACAACACGATCGAGGGTGTGAGATATAAAGACTATCCGATCTTTTCAGTTCAGCACCACCCAGAAGCAAGTGGCGGTCCAAGCGAGAGTAAATATATATTTAAGCAGTTTTTAGAAATTTTATAAGATGCAAAACTTAAACCTTTACATGATTATCTCAGTTGCATTTTTAAGTAGCTTTAGTCATTGTGTAGGTATGTGCAGCGGATTTTTGAGCTTACAGACTCTATTTTTTAAAGGCAAAAGCAAGAGAGAAATTTTAATGCTAAACACACTTTATAGTCTAGCTAGAATTTTTGCTTATGTAGTTTTAGGAGCTTTGTTTGGCGTCTTTGGAGCTGTTATTAGCTTTAGCATGCAAGCAAGAGGTCTTATATTTTTCATAGTTGGCTTAGTGATCGCGTTTATCGGTATTGCCTTGCTTTTTAGGGGTGAGCTTTTAAAATTTGTAGAGAATCAAAAGGCGCTTAATTTTGTAGTAAGAATTGCAAAAACAAGGATTCAAAAGAAAAATTTAGCAAATTTTTTATTACTTGGTTTTTTAAATGGCTTTTTGCCTTGTGGTGTGGTTTATTATTTTTTGGCACTTGGGATTTTAAGTGCAAATTTTATTGATTCGGCTTTTATAATGCTTGTATTTGGTCTTTGTACATTGCCAGCTATGCTTTTAGCTAGCTTTGTATTTGGAGTTTTAAATGAAAAATTTAAAGACATAATGTTTAAGATTTCGGCTAGCATAATGATAATAAATGGAATTTATCTATCGTTTTTAGGATATAGAGCAAATGCCTAAAATAGTAAAGTAAGAAAGATAATTGTTAATTGCGTCAAAATTTATGATGTTTGATAAATATAACCAAAAAAGGAAGAGTAAATGAGCAAGATTCTTAATAATCTAACTGTTCTTATCGTTGAGAATGAGGGAGATGGTAAAAAAATAGTACAAGAAGTTATGCGAGATAAATTCGAAAAAGTTATCACTGCTCAAAATGGCGATGAAGGACTTAAGAAATTTAAAAAATATAATCCAAATATGGTTATAACAGATGTTTTTATGCCTATAATGAATGGTCTTGATATGGCTAAATGCATTAAAGAAATTTCAAAAGATACACCTATTATAGTTTTTAGCACAAATAGTGAAAAAGAAACACTTCTAAAAGCAATAGATGTTGGTATTGATAAATACGTTTTAAAGCCGATTGATCTTGATGATTTTTTGGTTACTTTAGAAAATGTTGCTAAAAATAAGATAGAAACAGCAAATATTATTCAGGTTACAAATGGATATAGTTTTAATAAAATAAAACGTGTGCTTATCAGAGATGGTGTTGAAATTTCTCTTACAAAAAAAGAGCTTGCATTTATATCTTTACTCATAAAAAGACTTGGTACGCTTGTGCTTCATGATGAAATAAAAAATGTTGTTTGGGTTGGCGAGAGCGTGACAGAGGCTGCTATTAGGACCTTTGTTAAACGTGTTAGAGATAAAGTCGGTAGTAATTTTATAAAAAATGTTCCTGGACTTGGTTACAAAATAGATAGAAGACTCTCCTAGTAAAAGAGAATTTATATTAATTAAGTCTTTTTATAGTTTTTCTACTCTAAAATAACCGAAAATTAATATAAATTTAACTAGGAGGAAAATTTATGCGACCATCCCAGTTGCTACATTATGATTATAGTGTGGCAAAACTCTTTATGTTTTCCACGATATTTTTTGGTATTGTTGGCATGGCTATTGGTGTTTTGGTGGCTTTTCAGCTTGCCTGTCCTGATCTAAACTATATAGCTGGTGAGTATTCGGCATTTGGTAGATTGCGTCCTCTTCATACTAACGGTATCATTTTTGGTTTTATGCTCTCTGGTATATTTGCCACTTGGTATTACATAGGACAGCGTGTTCTAAAAGTATCAATGAGCGAATCTCCGTTTTTGATGTTCATTGGTAAGCTTCATTTTTGGCTTTATATACTTGTTATGATTCTAGCTGTTGTGACGCTTTTTATGGGCGAGAGTACATCTAAGGAGTATGCCGAGCTTGAGTGGCCACTAGATATTGCAGTAGTAGTAGTCTGGGTGCTTTGGGGCGTAAGCATATTTGGACTTATCGGTATTCGCCGTGAGAAAACACTTTACATCTCGGTTTGGTATTACATTGCTACATTTCTTGGCGTTGCTATGCTTTATCTATTTAATAACATGGAAATTCCAACAAGACTAGTTAGTGGATATGGCTCATGGCTACACTCAGTTTCGATGTATGCTGGCTCAAATGATGCCTTGGTTCAGTGGTGGTACGGTCACAACGCAGTTGCGTTTGTATTTACAGTAGCGATCATCGCCCAAATTTATTACTTCTTACCAAAAGAGAGCGGACAGCCAATATTTTCTTATAAGCTTTCGTTATTTTCATTCTGGGGTCTTATGTTTATCTATCTTTGGGCTGGCGGTCACCACCTAATATATACTGCTGTGCCTGATTGGATGCAGACTATGGGTTCGGTTTTTTCTATTGTTTTGATTTTGCCTTCTTGGGGTTCAGCTATTAATATGCTTCTTACAATGAAAGGTGAATGGACACAACTTCGTGAGAGCCCGCTTATTAAATTTATGATCCTAGCTTCAACTTTTTATATGTTTTCAACTCTTGAAGGACCAATTTTAGCAATCAAATCTGTAAATGCACTAGCTCACTATACTGACTGGGTGCCAGGACACGTACATGATGGCGCACTTGGCTGGGTTGGTTTTATGACTATGGCGGCACTTTATCATATGACGCCACGTGTCTTTAAACGTGAAATTTATTCAAAATCCTTAATGGAGGCTCAATTTTGGATACAAACAACAGGCATTGTTTTATACTTTGCTTCGATGTGGATTGCTGGTATTACGCAAGGTATGATGTGGAGAGCGACCGATAGCTATGGAAATTTACTCTACTCATTTATTGATACTGTTGTAGTACTTATACCTTATTATTACATTAGAGCTATTGGCGGACTTTTGTATTTGATTGGCTTTTTGATGTTTGCTTACAATATTTACAAATCAACTTCTGCTAAAGCTATTTTGGCAGAGCCAAAAAGTGCAACGCCTATGGGTAGTGCTAAAGCCAATGCGGAGGTGATGTAATGTTTGCTTGGTTAGAAAAAAATCCATTCTTTTTTGCTGTTTGCGTCTTTATCGTCATAGCTTACGCTGGTGTGGTAGAAATTTTACCTGACTTTGCAAATAGAGCTAGACCACTTGAGGGCACAAAACCTTATACGGTTTTAGAGCTTGCTGGAAAAAATATATATATACAAAATGGTTGCAACACCTGCCACTCACAGATGATACGTCCGTTTAAAGCAGAGACTGATAGATACGGCATGTACTCGCTAAGTGGCGAATTTGCTTATGATCGTCCTCATCTTTGGGGTTCAAAAAGAACGGGCCCAGATCTTATGCGTGTGGGTAATTATAGAACGACAGATTGGCATGAAAATCATATGTTAAACCCGGCCTCTGTTGTGCCAGGTTCGATCATGCCAGCATATCCATTTTTATTTAAGAAAAATGCTGATATAGAGACTGCTTACGCTGAAGCACTAACTGTTAAAAAGGTCTTTAACACGCCTTATGATGAGAAAGATATGCCAGCTCTTGGCACTTTTGAGCAAGCAAATGCTAACGTGAAAGAGCAGGCTGCAAGTATCGTTGAAAGTATGAAAGACGAGCAAGTAAAAAGTGCCTTTGCAAAGGGTGAAATCCGCCAGATTGTGGCACTTATCGCCTATCTAAATAGCCTAAAATAGGAGTTAGTAATGGATATTAGAGAACTTCAAGCTTATGGCTATTTTATTTTGACAGCATTTTTAGCTATCACTTTGTATGCTTATTTTTTTTATCTTTATAAAAGTGAAAAGCAAGGTAGAAGAAATTATGAGAAATATTCAAGATTAGCCCTAGATGATGAGATCGGTAGTAAAATTTTAGAGCAAAAGGCTACAAAGGAGAGCGTATGCAATGGCTAAATTTAGAAGATAATATAAATTTACTTGCGCTAATAGGCGCTATTTTAATAATCGTGCTAACTGTCGTTGTAGCTGGCAAGTATGTTGGTCAAATGAAAGTTAAAAAAGATGAAAGCGTAGAGCTTAGCGAGCACAACTGGGATGGAATAGGCGAGTATAAAAATCCAGTTCCATTTGGTTGGGCAGTAGTTTTTTTACTAACGCTTGTTTGGGCAATTTGGTATTATTTACTTGGCTATCCACTAAATTCTTACTCACAAATCGGTGAATATAATAAAGAAGTAAAAGAGGCAAACGCTAAATTTGAAAAAGAGTATGCAAGCCCAAGCAAAGAAACGCTTCATGCTATGGGAGAGAGCGTATTTTTAGTGCAATGCTCAGCATGTCATGGTATCACAGGCGATGGCATTGGTGGCAAAGCTGCAAATTTACAAATTTGGGGTAGCGAACAAGGAATAATTGATACGATACTAAATGGCTCAAAAGGGCTTGATTATCCTATGGGCGAGATGCCAGCAGGGCTAGCTGATGCTGATGGAGCAAAGGCTATCGCAGCTTATGTAGCAAAAGAGATAAGTGCTATAAAAAGTACAAAAAATGAAAATTTAGTAGCTATGGGAAAAGAGCTTTACGTAGCTTGTGCAGCTTGTCACGGAGATGATGGTAAAGGCATGGATGGCATGTCGGCTGATCTTAGTAAATATGGCTCAAGTGAGTTTATAGTGGATGTACTAAATCGTGGTAAAAACGGCAACATCGGTGTTATGCCTAAATTTAATGATGGCAGATTAAACGAGATACAACAAAAAGCAGTTGGCGAATATGTCATATCGCTATCAAAGGGCGAATAATGGAAAATAAAAATAGAAATATCTTTGCTTTAAATGGTATTAGCGGTTATTTGGTGGCAGTTTTGCTTTTGCTATCTATCCTTGGCGTACTTACTTATATTGGTATTGGCTTGCAAAAAGATGTAGCAACCAAACCTTACTCATTAAAAGATGCAAGTAGCATTGAGATGAAGAGTGTTGATAACGCTAAACACGTCATTATAAAGGAGTAGTGATGCTAGGCATAATAGAAAAAGTCATAATCTTGCTGATAGTTGTTGCAGGAGCTATTTGTGCGTGGTCAGTGCTTACATCAAACCACCTTTTTGTAGGCTAGGTGTGAGAAAATTTATACTCATTTTTATATTTTTGCTCTCACAAAGTTTGGCTTTGGGAGCAAATTTTGTAATAAATAATGATGAAATTCTAAGCCAAAAAGTAAGTGTAAAGCTAAATGAGATCGGCAGTGAGCTTTATGCAAAAAGCGGTATAAATTTAGTAGTTGGCGTATATAAAGATGGTGAGCTAGAAGCTCTTTTTAAAGAGCAAAACCTTAGCTCGCCTTATGCTTTTTTACTGCTTATAAAGGATAAAAAGAAAGTAGAAATTTTTGCCGATACTAATACTTCAAAGCTTTTTAATAAAGAACAAATTTTAAGTGTAAATCCAGAATCAGGAACGATAATTCCTATTTTGGTTTCTAAAAATGGTAAAGATGTCTATAATGCTGCTATATTAAATGGCTACGCTGATATTGCCGAACAAATCGCATCTAGCTTAAATTTTCAGCTTGAAAGTAGTGTTGGAAATTCAAACAAAACTACATTAAATTTTTTAAGATTTTTCATCTATGGCTTAGTTACATTTTTTATAATTGTTGTCTTTTATAAAAAGGTAAAAAATGGATAAAAAAACTTTTTGGCCTTATGCTATCGTGCTTAGCTTCATTGCTATCATTATCGCTTGCGCAGTAACGATCATTATAGCACTGAAACATCCAGTCGAGATGGATAGCTCCTATATGCAAAGCTACCAAAATGTCGATGAAAACATAACCTTTATCAAAGAGAGTGAAAAACGCTTTGATGAGAAATTTGATCTAAAATTTGAGTCAAATTTTAATGCCCTAAATGCTAAGTTTAAATTTCATCTAACTCCCAAAAAAGGAGAAATTTTAGCTATAAAATATGAAATTTTACTCACTCGCCCACAGACAAATAAAGAAAATAAAATTTTAAGAGCTTCATGGCAAGAAAATGATCTAGTAAGCGAAGAAACAAGTCTAAAAGAAGGTAGATGGCAGCTACTTTTAAGGCTAAGTGACACTAATGATACAAGGTATTATAAATTTGACCTTAATGTCACAAAATGATCTTAAAATCGCAGCTTTGGCATCTGGAAAAGATTTCAAAGCTGGATTTAAATTTTAACAAACTAATCTTTTTGGCTAAATCTAAAACCAAAACACTAAGTTTTTATCAAATAAAACTATAAATCAAATCTCTTTAAATCCAAAATTTAATCCCAAACGCTCGCAAGTGCCGACATATTCTTTAAATTTATAGATTAATGGATGCCATTTTTGCGTATCTATCTTTTCATCTTTTAGTAAATTTTCATCTACAAAAATGCCTGTAATCTTGCAAGTAACGATGCTAAACCACTCTTTTAACTCTATCTTTTCTACAACCGTTTCTATCTGTATCTTGCACTCTTTTATCCTGACGGTTTTTGCATTTATGCCAGGTTCTTTGTTGAGATTTGCCACCTTAAATTTGTCGTGCTCGTAGGTGTAGCCAAGATTCTTTTTTTCTTCTGGCACGTTACTATCACCAGTTAGTTTTTCCATTTTTTGCACAGCTTCTAGTAGGCTTTTATCACATAAATTTAGCGTGATATCTGAACCATTTTTGATATTTTTAAAGCCTTGATTTTCAATACCTATGCCAAGTACCACTGTATTTCCTAACGTCCAAGAAGATGAAAGCACCGTGATATCATCGTTTGCATTTTTATCTTTTGTGGTGGCTAACAAAACCGGAAAGCCGTAGTAAAAACCTTGTCTGTTTAACTCTTTATGCATTTTTGCTCCTTTTTTTGTGATTGTAGCTTTTGGCTCTTTAAGGCTTAAAATTTTAATGTATTTAGATGAAAATTTAAAGCTTTATCTAAGCGTAAAAAGCGCTCTTTTATCAGCATTTAGCTATCATTGCTTAAAAATTCAAGAGAGAAAAATGCATAACCTAAACCAACTTTTTGTCTTTACGAACTCGCGTAAGATTCGTGAATTTAATGCAAGTTTTAATGATGAGTTAATCCCAAAAAGCCTAAGCATTGCCGAGTTTTATAAAAAGATAGTTTATGTAGATGGTAGGTTTGAGATTGATAGCACCTATGCTTTAGTACTTATGAATAGAGCCTGTGCCAGTGTCAAAAAGGCAAACTCGGTTCTTAAAATTCCAACTGAGTTTTTTGAGTTTTTGAAAAATAATGACTATCTTTTTTCATTTTTTAAAGAGCTAGCTATTAGTAAAAAGAGTATTGCTGAGATCAAATTTAACGATATTTACGCTAATTTTGAGGAGCATTTAAACATACTTGAAGAGGTTTTAAAAGAGTATGAGAGCTTGCTTGATAGAGAAAATCTCTACGATGATATAACCTTGCCAAAAATTTATAACATAAATGAGACTTACATCAAAAGCTTTAGTGAAATTTCACTGCATATAGATGGAATTTTAAGCGAGTTTGAGTGGGAAATTTTAGAGAAAATCTCAAAGCTAACTACGCTAAAAATTATCTTTCAAACTAGTGTTTTCAACACAAAGCTAATCAATAGAATAAAGCAAATTTCAGCTATTAGCGAGATTGAAAATTACAAAAAATATGAGCTAAATTTAAAGACAAATGAGCTAATTTGCTTAGAAAATATCAAAAAATTTGAGCCAGTCTTAGAAAAGCGATTTGCCACTAGAAGCCTGCAATGTGCCTACGCTATGGCAAAGGCGAGCGAGTTTGTGCGTGATGGAATAAAGCCTGAAAACATCGCTGTTATATTGCCAGATGAGAGTTTTAGTGAAATTTTAAGGTTGCATGATAGAGATAAAATTTTTAACTACGCTATGGGCGAGAGCTTTAAAAATACAAAATTTTATGAGGCGCTTTTTTACATTACAAGAGCGATAAACGAAGAGGCAAGACCGGTTTTTGATCAAAGCAAGTGTGAGAGCTACGAGGAGCTTGGCTTTATCTTGAGCACGCTTAGCGTAAGTGAAGAGCTTTTTAATAAATTTAAATCAAGCTATTTTGACCTTTGCGACTTTGCTAAATTTAAAGAGCTAATAGATGAGCTTTTAATGCTTGAAAATGAGCCAAGATGCGAAGAAAAGCTTGCGCTTGAGCTTTTTAGGATTGAGAATTTATGTAGGTATTTTAGCTTTAGCTTAAAGCAGTTAAGTGAAATTTTCTTGCTAAATATATCACGCCTTAGCATCGATGATGTGGCCGGTGGAAAGATCAGTGTCATGGGCATGCTAGAGAGTCGTGGAATGAAATTTGATGGCGTAATCATAGTTGATTTTAATGATAACTTCATCCCAGCAAGAAGCACAAATGAGATGTTTTTAAACTCAAAAGTGAGGCAAAAAGCAGGGCTTATAAGCTACCTTGAGCGTGAAAATTTGCAGAGATTTTACTACGAAAGTCTTATAAATAATGCCAAAAAGGTCGCCATAAGCTGTGTTTTAAATGAAGAGAGTATTCCTTCAAGATTTTTAAAAAATTTCAAAATAATAAAAGATGAGAAATTTAGTGACGAGGCGTACTTAAAATTATTTTTAAAAGGAAGTACAAGCCTAAATTTAAGCGATGATGAGATCATTTTGGAGCATGATTTTTTCACTAAACCGCTATCATTTTCGACACTAAATTTATTTCTAACTTGCCCAAGAAAGTATTATTACGCAAAGATAGCTGGTATAAAAGGAGCAAAAGCAATAGCAACTGAGCCAGGATCTAAGCAAGGTAATAGCGTGCATAAGGCGCTTTATGAATACTACACGAGTGATTTTTATAGACAAAAAAATATATTTGATTTGGCTATTTTTAAAGAAATGCTCGCAAAGCAAGATTTTTCTTCGCTTGAGCTTGAGATTTGGTCGCAGAAATTTAAAGAATACGCAGAGTTTGAAAATGAACGTTTAAGCGCTGGCTTTAGAGTGCTTGAGTGTGAAAAAGATATAGAGAGTGATTTTTGTGATGTAAAGATAAAAGGCATTATCGATAGGATCGATGCTAGCCCTGATGGTGAGCCTTTTATACTTGATTATAAAACTGGTGATGCAAATGCGAACTCGCTTCAGCTTGCATTTTATGAAGCACTTTATGGTAGCGAGGTAAAAAGTGCTTACTTTGCTCTAAAGAATGAACCTATGCTTATCAGCTCAAAAAAAAGCGTGGATGATCTAAAGGCCGAGATAGAAAATCTAAAGAGTATAAATAACACTAAGATAAATTTTGAAAGAAAGAGCGGAGCTTGTAAATTTTGCGAGTATGCCATACTTTGTAGGAGAGAGTTATGAAAGATTTTTTAGCCCTAAAAGCAAGTGCTGGAAGCGGGAAAACATTCGCTTTAAGCGTTCGTTATATCGCTTTGGTGCTTAGAGGCGAAAATATAAACGAGATCATCGCTCTAACCTTCACCAAAAAAGCGGCCAATGAGATGAAAGAGCGTATAATCACAACTTTTTTGGACTTGCAAAACAAAAAAGACGAGCTTGATAAGCTTTGCAAAGAGCTTAGTTTGAGCCAAGATGAGGTCATAAAAAGACGCGATGAGAAGCTTGATAGGTTTTTGCAAAGTGAGCTAAAAATTTATACATTTGATGCATTTTTCTCTGGAATCCTAAAAAAATTTAGTCAAAATTTAGGACTTAGTCCTGATTACAGCGTGCAAGATAGTCTGCAAGATCTAGCGTGGAAAAAATTTGTAAAAGAGGCAAGTAAAGATCAAAAGCTTCTTAGTGAGCTTGCACTCATGATGATAATCTCAAGCCAAAAAGAGGCGAGCTTTTCGCAGACTTTAGCTAAATTTTATGAGAGCTTTGGTGGTGAGCTAAAAGATAGTGGTGCAAGCTATCCAGATGATAGCAAAGTAAGAGCAGCGCAAAAGGAGATAAATGAGCATATAGCCTTGCAAAATGGTGCTAGCGATACGGCCAAAAAGACATTTAAAGAACAAAATTTATTTGAGCTTTTTAAAAATAAGGTCTTTGAAAGAGAGAGCCTAGATTACCGCACTTTTAGCAAAATTTATACAAGTGAGCTTGATAGGCTCTTTAACGAGCTAAAAGAGGCGGCAAAAGAGTATATTTTGGAGGTTGAAAGATACAGACTTAGCGGTTTTAGTAAGCTCTTAAATGTTTATAAACATTCAAATTTAGAGCTAAATAAAGAGATAAATTCTCTAAGCTTTGCTGATATAAATAAGCTGGTCTTTAAGCTTTTGGTTGAAAATTTTGATAAAGATGTGCTTTATTTTAGGCTTGATGGCCGCATAAATCACCTTTTGATAGACGAGTTTCAAGATACAAATGTGATCCAATATGAGATCATCTTGCCAATTATCAATGAAATCGTTTCAGGATACGGACAAAACGGGCTTGGAAGCTTTTTTTACGTTGGAGATACGAAGCAGAGTATCTATAAATTTAGGGGCGGTAAAAAAGAGCTTTTTGATAAGCTTGGAGAGAAATTTGAGCAAATTTTGGTGGAAAATTTACCTAGCAACTACCGCAGTTTAAAGGCTTTGGTGAAATTTAATAATGCTGTTTTTGAAGAAATTTATCATAGATATGGGCTTAGCTTTGAGCCGCAAAAACCAGCTAAAAAAGATAAGGAACTAAGCTACAAAGTAAGTGGCGAGTGTCCTTACTTTGAGGCCAATGAAGATGACTACGGCTACTTACGTGTGCTAAGTGACGATGATATCGCGGGTGCAGCAGTTTCACAAGTAAAAGAGCTACTTGCAGCTGGCGTAAATGCAAGTGAGATAACTGTGCTTTGCTGGAAAAATAGTGACATCAGCCTCATCTCAGAGGTGCTTAGCGTTGAGGGGATAAAAAGCGTAAATGAAGGCACCTTGGAGCTAAAGCGAACGCCGTTTGTTGCAGCGATCATCGAGTATGCGAAATTTTGTCTTTTTGGTGAAGAAATTTATGAAAAAAATGTAAAAGCACTTGTAAATACAAATCCTAAAAGGCTAAAAATAAAAGCCGAAGATAGTGCGACAAAAAGCCTATTTTATCTAGCTAAAAATTTATATATAAATATGGCTGATGTTGATATTTTAAGGCTTTTTGAGCTAAGTAGTGGCTACAAAAATTTAAGTGATTTTATCTTTAATCTTGAAAATTTCAGCTCTAAAATCAGCCCTAAAAATGCTGATGGCGTAAAGATAATGACTGTTCATAAGTCAAAAGGGCTAGAGTTTTCTCACGTGATAGTTTGTGATATGATGAGCAAGGGTAGGGGTGATGACTCAAACTTTATAACCGAATATAGCGAAAAAGGCGAGTGGATAGTAAAAAGTAGAATTTCTGGTAGAGAAAATTTTGACCCTGAGTATGCTGGCGTGTTAGAGCAAATGAAGGAGCTTGAGAAGCAAGAAAATATCAATAAAATTTACGTCGCTTTCACTAGGGCTACAAAGTCACTTATCATCATTAAACAAGCTGCTCCAAGCGGAAATAGTCCTAGCTTTTTTTCTTTTTATACTAGAAGTGATAAAAGCGAAGTAAACGACTATCTTGATCTAAAAGAGTTTAGCTTTGGCAAAATTTTGCCTAGCAAGAGCGAGCAAAAAGAGGCTACAAAAGATGAAAAAATGCCTGAAATTTTAAAGATAGAAAGGCAAGATGTAGAGGCAAGAGAGCAAAAAACGAGCGGTAAAAATTTAGAGGCAATCTATTTTGGTTTAGCGTTTCACTATTTACTCGAGATGAGTGAGAAATTTGATGAAAAATTGCTTTTAAAAGCTAAGAGTTTAATGCTAAATAAATTTTATAAATTTCTCTCACCTGATAGACTTGAAGATGCCTTTAAACGGGCAAAAATGCTAATAAATGAGCCAAAATTTCTAGAGCGTATAAAAGATAAAGAAATTTACAAAGAGCAGCCATTTAAAGTAAAAAATGAACTAAAACAGATGGACTTATTTTGTATTGGAGAGAGCGAAATTTGCGTGATTGACTATAAAACGACCGATAAAAATATCGAGGAAAATAAAAAACAAGTTGGAGAATACAAAGAGGCGTTAAGTAAATTTTATCCAAAGCATAGCATAATCGCCGTCATCTTCTACGCTCTTGATGGAAAAATTTCATATATTGAAGTTTAAATGCTACTTAATTTAAGCTTTATAAAAGCATTGTTTAAATACAATCACAACTCAAAAATTAACTTGGCAAAGGTAAGAAAATGACAAAAATAACAAAGCCAAACGAAGTTAAACGAGACTGGATCGTTGTTGATGCAGCTGGTAAACGTTTTGGTAGATTGCTAACTGAGGTAGCAACTATACTTCGTGGCAAAAACAAACCATGCTTCACGCCAAACGTAGATTGTGGCGACTATGTTATCATCATAAATGCTTCAAAAGTAGAATTTACTGGTAATAACAAAGCTGAAGATAAACTTTATCACAGACACTCAGGATACTTTGGTAGCGTAAAGAGTGAAAAATTTGGCGATTTGATAGCAAATAAGCCAGAAAAACTATTTAAATTAGCTGTTCGTGGAATGCTTCCAAAAACTAAACTTGGAAGAGAGATGATAAAAAAACTAAAAGTTTATGCTGGCAGTGAGCATCCTCATACGGCACAAGTAGCTAAAAAAGAAGGAAAATAATTATGGCAAAAGTTTATGCAACTGGTAAAAGAAAAACTGCCGTAGCAAAGGTTTGGATAAAATCTGGAAGCGGTAAAATCGTAGTAAATGGTATGGATCTTAACACTTGGCTTGGCGGACATGAAGCTATAAAGCTTAAAGTAATTCAACCACTTTTAGTTACTAAACAAGAGAGCTTAATAGATGTAGTAGCCACAACTTTAGGTGGCGGTTATTCAGCACAAGCAGAGGCTTTAAGACACGGCATTTCACGTGCTTTAGCTGATATGGATGCTGATTTTAGAGCAGCGCTTAAACCAAAAGGCTTGCTAACTAGAGATTCTCGTGTTGTTGAACGTAAGAAATTTGGTAGAAGAAAGGCAAGAAGAAGCCCACAATTCTCTAAACGTTAATGATTTTTTGCAAGTGCTTTTGCATTTGCAAAATTTAAGTTGTGTAAATTTCAAATTTACATTGTTAATTAAATTATAATTTAGAGTCGGTTAAATTTTATTCAGTTAAAATGTAACCACCTTAAAATAAATCCTAAGAAAGGAATTCTAAATATGAAAAAGATTGCTTTAGCTTTGGTTGCCGCAACAGCGGTTTTTGCGTCTAACGCAGCATATAATTATGAAGTTACTCCAACTATTGGTGGTGTTCACCCAGAGGGAAATTTACGTGTAAAAGACCATAACTTCGTTGGTGTTAGAGCTGCTAGAAATCTTGAAGATTTCTTCTTTGATCAAGTAGAGCTTGGTGTTGATTACACTCAAAAAGCAAAAGAAAAAACAGGTAGCTTAACAAGAGAAGGAAGAGTTCTTAGATATCATGCAAATCTTGTAAAAGATATAGTTGATTTTGGACCAGTTAGTCTATATGGCTTAGTTGGTGCTGGTTATGAAGATGTTCCAGCTATTTTTATTAAAAATGAAGATGGCGGTTTTGGCCAATATGGTTTTGGCTTAAGATATCAAGTAACTGATAGATTTGCTCTTAAAGCAGAAGCAAGAGACGCTATCAAATTTGAACATGCTGATCATAACCTATTCTATTCACTAGGCTTTGGTATCGGTCTTGACTCAAAAGCAGCTCCAGTTGTGGCAGCAGCTCCAGTTGTGGCAGCAGCTCCAGCAGCAACTCCAGTTCTTGATGATGATAATGATGGCGTGCCAAATGATATCGATCAATGCCCTAACACTCCAGCTGGCGTGGTTGTTGATGAAAGAGGATGCGAGAAAGTTATCGTTCTTAGAGATCTAGATGTTAACTTTGCATTTGATAGCTATAAAGTTGGACCAAAATATGCAGCTGAGATCAAAAAAGTAGCTGACTTTATGGGCGAACACCCAGATTATAAAGTTGTACTTGCTGGTCACACTGATAGCGTAGGTGCAGAAGCTTATAACCAAAAACTATCTGAAAAAAGAGCAAAAGCAGTAGCTGATGTTCTTGCTGGCTATGGCGTAAGTGAGGATAAAATTTCAACAGTTGGTTACGGTGAGCTTAAACCAATTGCTACAAATAAAACTAAAGAAGGTCGCGCTCAAAATAGACGCGTTGAAGCTACTTTCAATAAATAATCTTATTATTTAAGGTTACTTCTTTTAGGGGCTTAGCTTCGGCTAGGCCCTTTTTTATTTCTACGGAGAAAATAATGAAAAAAACCATACTTTTTGATTTGGACGGTACGCTTATTGATTCTACTTCTGCTATTTTAAAAGGATTTGATAGAGCTTTCTTATCCCATGGTAAAAAAGAGCCAGACCATAATACATTAAAGTCTTTGGTTGGTCATCCGCTTGAAATAATGTTTGAAAGACTTGGTGCAAGCAAAAATTTAATTGATAGCTATATAAAAGAGTATAAAGCTTGCTACGGAAAAATTTATCTTGATGAGACGGTACTTTTAGATTATGCAAATGAAGCATTGAAGGAGGCAAGTAGCTTTGCTGACGTGGGTATAGTTACTACTAAAACTTCAAAATTTTCTATTATCTTGCTTGAGCATTTAGGGGTTATGAAATATATAAAAACTGTTATTGGAAGAGACGATGTTGCTAATCCAAAACCAAATCCAGAGCCTATAAATTTGGCTTTAACTAGACTTAATAAAAATAAAAATAATGCATTTATGATAGGTGATACCATTATGGATCTAATGGCTGCACAAGCTGCTTTTGTTACAGGCGTAGGTCTAACTTGTGGATATGGTCAAAAGAGTGATTTGGAGAAATTTAGTAAATATATTTTCTCAAACCCATTTGAAGCTGTTAGCTTTATAAAAGAGGTTTAATAATCTAGTATCCCCAAGTTACTTATACTTTAAATTAAATTCAATCTAATGTTTAGTTTGCTTGGCTATAAAATTTATTCCAAAAATTCGTTGCCTTTGTTTGGCATAAAATCTTTTTAAAGTATTTATTATGAATTTTTAATATCTAAATTACTCTGAATAAATTTGCTTTAAA
>NZ_CABPUP010000006.1:74526-146870 GCF_902460705.1 Campylobacter concisus
AAATTTGCTTTAAAAGCCTACTTTCATAGTAAATCTATCTTATTTAAAATATGAAAATTTGTCTAAAAATTAGTTAACTTCTAGGAGATCATAGATTTAAGACCCTAGCCACCTTTAGAGCGCTTGCAAATGCAAAATGTAAGTTATATCCGCCAAGCATGCCAGTGATGTCCAAGACCTCACCAATGAAATAAAGCCCCTTAATGTTAGAGGCTTGTAAATTTTCATCTAAAAATTCAATCTTTATACCGCCTTTTGTAACTTCCGCTCTTTCAAAGCCAAACGTGCCAGCCGGGGCAAATTCATAAGCAAAAAGCCTTTTTATGATTTGTCTCTCTTTATCGCTAAATTCATAAAAAGCTCTATCTTTTAGGCCAAAATTTTTTAAAAACTCCAGCACAAATCTCTTTGGTAAGGGCAAAACAGAACTAAGTTGCTTTTTGCCATTTATTAAATTTTTCTCACTAAATTTGGGCAAAAAATTTACGCAAATTCGCCCCTTTTGCCAAAATAGAGAGGCGTTTAGTATTACCGGTCCGCTTATCCCCCTATGTGTAAAAAGTAGATTGCCACTAAATTTATGGCTTTCATTTTTGCTATTTATCTCCACTTCGGCGTTTAGGCTAACACCACTAAGTTCTTTAAACCAAAACTCATCTTTTTGCACGCTAAATCCAACAAGTGTAGGTGCAAGAGCTGATGTTTCAATGCCAAAATCATTTGCTATTTTATAGCCAATGTCACTTGCGCCAAGGGCTTTGTAGCTTAGTCCGCCACTTGCGATGACTAAATTTCTAGCTCTAAATTTCTCATCTTTTGTCAAAATTTGAAAAATTCCATCTACTTTTTTAGCGCCAAGAACTTCTTTATTGTAAAAAATATCTGCATTTTGCCTTTTTAAAAGTACGCTCAAGACACTCTTTGCGCCGCTATCGCAGAAAAATTGATTTTGCTTTTGCTCGCTAAATTTAAGCTCGCAAAAAAAATTTAAAACTTGATCTGGAGTCAGTACTTTTAAAATTTGCTCTATAAATTTTTGCTCACCAAGGTAGTTTTTAGCGCTTATAAAGCGGTTTGTGATGTTGCATCTGCCTCCACCACTTGCTAGAATCTTTTTGCCAGCGCTGCTATTTTTCTCTAAAATCGCAACCTTTTTACCCTTTAAATTTGTCCCTAAAAAGAGCCCACTAGCTCCAGCACCAACGATGATGACGTCGTAGATCAAAACTTCAAACTCTCTTTTAAAACTGCCTCACTTGTTAGGCGAGAGTCAAATTTGATTACTTGATTTTTCTCGTTTTTGTAATAATCCACAACACCTTTTTGGCTATTTAGTAATTCTAAATTTAAGCTAACTTCAGGACTTAGATAGATGTTCTTAAAAATTCTTGGATCGCTTAGGCTAAAGAGCAAAACAAGCCATATCACGCAAAGTACCACGCAGATGATGGCTAGTGCTTTAAAACCAAAGGCATGCAATATATACCCACCAAATGCACCTCCAACAAAGCTTCCTAGATAACCAAATGAATTAAATACACCAAGAGCTGAGCCTTTTTGTGAGGATTTTACAAATTTTGTTGCGGTTGATTGCATGATGGGCTCGTGAAGGTTAAATCCTATAAAAAATATAGCAACTCCCAAAACGAAGATAAAAAGCGTAAAACTAATGGCAAAAATAGTGTAGGTTAGGGCAAAAAGTAGCGTACCAGCTATCAAGATAACCTTGCTAAGTCCCTTGCCATCGCCCAAGGCGCCAGCTAGCCCCATAGCCAAAAAGCCAAGTACGGCACCAAGTGTATAGACCTTGTAAAGCTCACTACTTTCGTAACTATACTCTTTTACCAAAACGATAGGGATCACCAAAAATGCGATGCTTGCTAGCATCTTTTGCATAAAAGAGGTGAAATTTATGATCATGTAGTCTTTTTGTAAAAAAAGCTTACCAAATGGCACTTTTTCACTTTTAGCACTCACTTTTATCTCTTTTGGCACAACGGTGTAAAGAAGTACAATGCAAAGTAGGCTAAGAGCGGCACTTAGGTAAAAGAGGCTTGAAAGCCCATAGTCTTTGGCAAGAAGCGGCCCAAGCACCATAGAAAGTGTGAAACTAAGCCCTATAAAAGCACCCATTATCGCCATAGCTTTTGAGCGTTTTTCTTCTGTTATATAGTCACTTATCATCGCAGTTGCAACTGCTCCGATAGCACCTACGCCTTGTAAAAATCTACCAAATAGCATGGTAAAAATATCGCTTGTAAGTGCACAAATTATTGAGCCGATGATAAAAACCAAAAGTCCGATCGTTAATGTTTTTTTGCGTCCTATCCTATCCGAGAGCGCTCCAAAAGGCACTTGAAATATCATCTGTGAGATCGCATAGACGCCTACTATTAGCCCTACTAAAAACTCGTTTGCTCCGCGTAAATTTAAGGCATAAAGGCTAAGCACTGGCAAAACTATAAAAAGACCTAAAAATCTGCTTGCTATGATAAAAGATAATGGTAAAACGCTTTTTAACATAAAATTTTCCTTATTTTTAAAAGGACTAAGTTTATCATTTTAACGCTAATTTAAATTTAAAAATTTAATCTACTTTTTTGTAAAATACGCCCAAAAATCAAGGAGCTCTTACAATGAAGATCGTGCTTGCGACATCAAATTTAGACAAAGTAAAAGAAATAAAAGAGTTTTTAAAAGGCTATGAAATTTACGCCTTAAGCGAGATTGTAAAGCCATTTGAGATCTTTGAAGATGGCAGCACTTTTCAGCAAAATGCGCTCATAAAGTCAAGAGCTGTCTTTGCAAAGCTTAAAGAGCAGGGGCTTGAAGGCGAGTTTATCGCTCTTAGCGATGATAGCGGCATTAGTGTAGATGCACTTGGCGGTGAGCCGGGGATCTACTCAGCTCGCTACTTTGACCTTGATGAAAATGGCAAAGTGTGCGGCAAAAACGCAAATGACGCAAACAACAGAGTAAAGCTAATTAGCAAGCTAAAGGTGCTAAATTTAAAGAGCTCACCAGCTCATTACACCGCCTGTATCGCTATTAGCTCGAAATTTGGTGATTACACGACGCATGGCTTTATGTATGGCAAAGCAATAGATGAGGAGCGTGGTACAAATGGCTTTGGCTACGACGCGCTCTTTATCCCAGATGGCTTTACTAAAACGCTTGGCGAGCTAGATAATGAGACGAAGCTTAAAATTTCTCACCGTTCAAAGGGACTTGAGCTTGCAAATTTCGTGCTAAAAAGTCTAAAGAAAAACTTTAGTTAAGCTCTTTTAGTCCTTTGTTGGCTCGCTCTAAAAGATCCCGTGCGCGAGGATTTTGCTCTTTTTCATTTAAAATTTCAAGCACTTTTTTGTAGTTTTGGGTAGCTTCGTCCTTTTGATTAAGCTTTGCTAGGTCGTTAGCAAGCTCTACTAAAAGCTCTGATCGCACAAGCTCGTTGCCACTTAACTCCGGCGTGATATCAAGTAAATTTAGCGCTAAAAGGTGGTTTTCGCGGGCTTTGTCAAAGTCGTTTTTTAGGTAGTAGGCGCTAGCGATGCCTTTTATACAGATGAGTTCGTCGTTCATTGGGGCATTTGGCGCGTTGTCATAAATTTTTAGAGCTTCTTGAAAATTAGCAAGTGCTTCGTCGTATCTGCCTAGCGCCTTTTGTGCCGCACCTAGGCTGTGATAAGAGCGAGCTAGTAGCAGCTTGTCGCTAACGTTTGCCGCAAGCTCTAGGGCTCTTTGTGAGAGCTCTAACGCCTTTTGTGGCTCTTTATTTACCATGCAAATGCTAGCGCTATTTATGAGCGAAGTGATCGCCTGCTCGGTGTTGCCCTCTTTTAAGCAGACATCAGTCGCTTGCTCGGCTAAATTTATGGCTCTCTCCAAATTTCTATCGCTTTTATAAAACTCTCTCACACTCTCTTGTATTAGCTCGTCACAGCTACTTGCAAAGAGGCAAATAGGCGCTAAAAATGGCAAAATTTTCTTCATCTTTTTACCTTTAAATTTTTGCCTTATTTTACCTTTTAAAGCGAGAAATTTATATTAACTTCGCTAAAATCACTAAAATTTAAAGGAGTCCAAATGTCAAATATCTTAATCATCGGGGCAGGTGGCGTGAGCCAAGTCGCAACCGTAAAATGCGCGATGAACGCGGACGTTTTTAGTAAGATCACCCTTGCAAGCCGCACCAAAAGCAAGTGCGACGCGATCGCTAAATTTATAAAAGACCGCCTAGGCGTGCAAATTGACACCGCCCAGATCGACGCGGACGATACCGATGCCGTAGTCGCGCTCATCAAAAAAACGGGCGCCGATTTGCTTTTAAATGTGGCGCTGCCGTATCAAGACCTAACCCTCATGGACGCGTGCTCTCGTGCCGGCATCCCATACATCGACACCGCAAACTACGAGCACCCAGACACTGCCAAATTTGAATACAAGCTGCAGTGGGCGAAGGACGGCGAGTTTAAAGCCGCAAACACTATGGCGCTACTGGGAAGCGGCTTTGACCCGGGCGTGACGAACGTATTTTGCGCCTATGCACAGCACAATCTCTTTGACGAGATCCATGAGATCGACATCCTAGACTGCAACGCGGGCGATCACGGCTATCCGTTTGCGACGAATTTCAATCCAGAGATAAATTTACGTGAAGTTAGTGCAAAAGGCCGCTACTGGGAGCGCGGCGAGTGGAAAGAGACCGAGCCGATGGAAATAATGTTCAAATGGGACTACCCGAAAGTCGGCGTCAAGGACAGCTACCTGCTCTATCACGAGGAGCTAGAAAGCTTAGTAAAAAACATCAAAGGGCTGAAGCGAATCCGCTTTTTCATGACCTTTGGACAAAGCTACTTAACTCACATGAAGTGCCTAGAAAACGTCGGCATGCTGCGCATCGACGAGGTCGAGCATAACGGCGTAAAAATCGTGCCGATACAGTTTCTAAAAACTCTACTGCCTGATCCTGCGAGTCTCGGCCCTCGCACAAAGGGCAAAACCAACATCGGCTGCGTGATCCGCGGGCTCAAGGACGGCAAAGAGCGTCAAGTCTATATCTATAACGTCTGCGACCACGAGGCTTGCTACGCCGAGACGGGCGCACAGGCGGTGAGCTACACGACGGGTGTGCCTGCGATGATCGGCTCGATGATGGTGGCAAAGGGTATCTGGAGCGGCAAGGGCGTCTTTAATATGGAAAATTTCGACGCCAAGCCTTTCATGGACGAGCTAAATAAGCAGGGCTTGCCGTGGGAGATAATCGAAATGAAGCCAGGCGAGAGGTATGAAGTCTAAATTTAGGCTTGTCTTTTTGCCTTACTCTGCGTTGTATTTAAATTTTACTCGGTCACGTATTTCATATACGCTCCCGTCATAAAATTTAAATCCGCCTTGATTAAGGCAAAAATACTTCTCCCTATTTGGTGGGTATATTTAAATAGATTTGAAATTTTTGCCCCCCCCGCGACAGACTATATGTCTAGTCTTGGAGCGAAAATTTCGTCACTTCTACTTGCAGCTACAAGCGAAGTGAAGTAGAAATTTCGCCTCATCTAAGCAAAAAATACCGCGCTTTGCTATGTAGTATTTAAATTTCTAGTTTAAATTTTGCACCGCTAGCATTCAAATTTTACATCAAATTTAATTTAAGCTTCCACACCGAAAAGCGTTTAAATTTAGCTATAATCGCGCAAATTTTATTAATGCCAATTTGAGTAAATTTATAAAGCTCTCAATCTCCAGTCGCTCAAACCCTGCGCCCACTCAAATAACAACAAAAGGAAAAATTTAAACTCTTCAAAAACTTCACTATCTTTTTTAGTCGTGCTAAGCGCGCTCGCGGCGTATTTTAATAAATAAATTTAGCCTTGCGGGTTTGACTCAAATTTCGGTCAAATTCGCAAATTTTAGGTCGCTAAAGCCAAAAATCAAATTTGACTCCAGCGGGCCGAGCCAAATTTTACTTTTTCTTATTTTCGCTTTTTTGCGCGCTTAGCGCCTAAAATTTCTGCTTTAAAATTTTAAAAACCTCGTGCTTTGAGAGCTCGTATTTGTCGTATGTCACGGCGTCATCGTCGCCGATAGGCTGCATGAGACCATATGCTAGCCTGCCTTCTTTTTTTAAATTTTATGTTTGAAACACTAATTTTGCGCTTGGCGTCTATCTCGGGGATGCCAATTTCATTGATATCTTTAAAATAAAATTTCGCATTTTTGCCGCCTTTTTGTATGAAAAATCCGTCATTTTCGATTTTTCGGTATCACAGAATAAGAAACTAGGATAAAGAGGTAACTTCGGCGCAAGCTAACTTACTGGCGCCGAATTTGAAAGTTATTTTATAGTTGCCTCAAATCCAACATCTACATCTGGATAGCTCTTTCCACCATGAAATGGTTTGGCAGCAGCGGCAAATTTATCAAAGCTCTCATTTAGCTTCAAATCATTTACAAGATCAACTGAAAATTTTGCCATTAGCTTGCCATTTTGTACTTCATATTTTGTTTTAAAAATTTTTGAATTGCCATTTATGCTAAGCTCAACATCCATTTCTCCGGCTTTATCATCGCCATTTACCGCTACGATCTTGCCATCTACTGCCTTGCCATCGAAAATAATGCCAATCCTTTTATCGCGGTCAGGCAGCTTTGTATCGATATCTTTTGGCTCTAGCTTAAATTCAAAGCTCTTTAAAAAATCAGCAAAATTTGCATTTTCTTGACTTTTAAAATTTATCGTCTTAAAAGTACCTGGTACGGCTGTTTTATTTGCTAGCTTATAGCCAGTAAATGTTACCTTTGGTTCACCTTCTACGCTAAATGCAAGAGCTGAAACTGCAAAAAATGAAGCTGCTAAAGCAACAGAAGTAAGTTTATTCATAAAATATCCTTTTTATAATATTGATAATAAATATCGCAAATTATATACCTACTTACTTCAAAAAAGACTTAAAAACTCTTTTTAATTAATGAATAAATTTTTAATATCTTTTTACTCTGGATCATCGCTAAAATCGTTATCCCTAAAGATCACATAAAAATTTATGAGCCAAAAAACAAAAGCGATTGCTATGAATGTTGCTGGTAAATGAATGTAAAAGCCACTCCAAAAATAAGCCAAAATTCCTCTGCTAATGCCAGCTAGGAGGACTAAAATAAAAGCAATTTTACTAAGGCGTAAAAACTCAAGCTCTTGTCCGCTGTGACGAAGTCCAGCGACATTAAATATAAGCATTACGCTAAAAATTACTGCATTTATCGCTATTAGATGCATAAAATTTGTTTCAAGATGGAGCCCAAAAATACCGCTAAAGCCGATCCCTAAAAAACCAACCGCTAAAAATAGTTGCATAAAATAGTATAAAAGCACAAAACTATGCCTAAAAAGCTCTTTATAGTGCCACTCCTTAAGCTTTGCAAGTACTGCACTTCCACAAGCTATCGCAGCATAATAGACACCCATGCTTGCTTCAAAAAATATATTTAAAAGCAAAAAGGCGCAAACGCAGCAGATAGCGATATTTTTATAGATAAAATTTGGCACAAAAACAGCTTCATCCATACCTTTTTCTCTTTTTAGCGCTTCTTTGCCAAGCACGACACTAACGCGGTAGGAGATGAGTAAGATAGCGATCACGTGGATAAAAACTTGTAAATTTAGAAATTTTTCATTGCCACTTATTAGATAATAAATTTCAAAGCCTAAAATGCCAAACAAAAAGCCAAGAACGCCAAATTGATCATCGTTTTTATCCTGCCAGATCATATAAAGACAAAGCAAAACCAAATAAAGCCAAAAAAGAGCGATAAAGCAGTGTGCTAAAAATAGGCTAAAAAATGCCAAGATAAAGCTTATAAAAAAGAGTGAAAATAATATATAAGCATGTATTTTTAAAGATGCTTGAAAATTTGTCCAATCAGTTAGTCCAGTTAGCAAAAATCCAGCATAAGCAAGCGCTAAGAAAAGTTGCAAAAATATAAATTTATGCAAACTCACAAAATCAGTTGGAGTAAAAAACACACTAGCACCAAGCACCGCACAGGCGGCGCTCATTAAGAAAAATATCCTCATAGGATGAGTAAAAAAGTTATTAATCATAATAAATTTGCCCTTTGAAATTTTCATCTATCATCTTGCTAATAAACGTAAAATCGCGCTCTTTGAAATCTTTGTCTATTTCAAGTTCTCTTTGTATAAATGCGCCTTTACTTGATAGGAAATAAATTCTATTTGACATCTTTACGGCCTCTATTCTATCGTGCGTGACGAGAACTACGCTCATACCTTCACTTACTCTTTGGCCAATAATTTCAATTAAAATTTCTTTCATATCATAATCAAGTCCAGAAAAAGGCTCATCCATCAAAAGCAGATCAGGTTTTGTTACGACCGCTCTTACGAAAGCGACTCTTTGTCTCATGCCGCCGCTTAGCTCGCTTGGGTATTTTAAAGTATCCTTTTGGCTTAATCCAACCTTTTTAAAAAGCTCTAAAACAGCGTTAATGTCTGGTTTATCCATAACTAAAAGGACATTTTCAAGAGCATTTTTCCATGTTAGTAGGCGATTTTCTTGAAAAAAATATGTAGTCTTTTTAAAGCTATTAGAAATTTTCCCTTTTCTGGGCTCATTTAGTCCGCTAATAAGCCGAAGTATCGTTGTCTTGCCACATCCAGATGGCCCAAAAAGCGTCACCACCTCTCCACTTTTTACATTTAGGCTAAAATTTCTTACAACCTTATCTCTTAAAATTTCATACTCTACATTTTTAAGTTCAAGCATCATCTTCTCCAAGGCATCAGAGCTATTTTTAAGGGCTCGATGATGAGGTACTCAAAAAGCATTATAAGAGTGATACTTAAAAGAACATACGCCATTACCTCGGTTGTTTCAAGCATTGCCCTTGCATTTGCTATCTTTGCTCCCATGCCGTTATTTGCACCTAGTAGTTCGGCCATTATGACTATTTTTACACCCATTGCAACAGCTACGCTAACAGAGCTTATGATATAGCTTGTAAGATGTGGGATATAAAGGTGTTTTATCTTTTTTAAAAAGCCTAAATGATAGGCATCAAACATCTCTTTTAGCTCCTCATCTACGCTACTCATAGCAACTGCTGAGCTTGCAAAAGTAAGCGGTAAAACGGTTATAAAGATAGTAAAAACGGTGCTAAAATTTCCAAATCCAAACCAAAAAATAGCAAGCACTATCCAAATAATCGGTGGCATTGACAAAAGCAAGGTGATAACAGGCTTTAAAAAGGCTGCAAAACTTTTAAAACTACCTGCTATTAGCCCTAAAAATATACCAAAAAATGTTGCCGAGCAAACTCCAATCAGTGATCTGCAAAGCGTTATATTTATCTCGCTGTTTTTATAATCTTTTAAAATTTCACAGGCTTTTAAAAATACATCTTTTGGTGGCGGAAGCAAGAGTGTGGAGCTAAACTCGCTTCCCACTTGCCAAATGGCTAAGATCAAAAAAACTACGGCAAATCCGCTAAATCCGCCCCAAAAATAGTCAATTGTTTTTAAAAAGCTTGAGCGATCTTTTTTGATGCCATCAATTAGTATCATAAGAATAGACCTTTATCTGGCATCTTGCCACCTAAAAATTTTGGATTAAACTGATAAATTTCTTCAAAAAATGCCATGATCTCATTTTGTAGTTCATTTGCTTTTGTTACTGTTAGATTTGCCTTGTCAAAAGCATTTGCGAGTGCTACTTCTGGAGCTGGCAAGTAGCTTGAGCCTATCTTTGCTGCACTTTGTTTGTTCTCAAGTATCCATGAAAGTGCATTTTTAAGATCGCTATGAAGCGTATCAAATAGATTTAAGTTTTTCTCGTAAAAGCCTCTTTCTACGATAATGCCAGCCATTGGGATTATCGGTTTTGTACCAAAGCTATCGCCCCAAATTTTTGGAAAATCAACTGAAT
Source organism: Campylobacter concisus (assembly GCF_902460705.1). Classification (GTDB taxonomy): domain Bacteria; phylum Campylobacterota; class Campylobacteria; order Campylobacterales; family Campylobacteraceae; genus Campylobacter_A; species Campylobacter_A concisus_Z. The sequence continues at coordinate 84,465 of NZ_CABPUP010000006.1, forward strand.
AATGCACGCTAACGCCTGCTTTTTTACCACGCAAAATAGTCGCTTCGCCAAGAGGTTGTGGGACTATTAAAATGTCAAAATCTTTTTGTAAAAATAAAAGCAGAGCCTCAGGCGGCGTTGCTGTATAGGTGATGTCTATCTTGCTAACGTCTATGCCTTGCTTCTTACAAAGCGCTCTTAGGACAAGATCAGGCATATCACCTCGAAATGGCATGATGAGCTTTTTGCCTACAAAATCCTCTAAATTTTTGATTTTTTCATCCTTAACCATAGCGTTCATAACGCCAAGAGTCAGTAAATTTAGCATCGCAAAATCAAGCCCTTGATTTCTTAAATTTGCAGCAACATTTGATGGCGACATCGTGACTTTGATATCTCCACTAGCCACGCCTGCACGAAGCTGATCTGGTGTTTTCCAGATATTTAGACTTACATCATAATTTTTATTTAGCTCGCCTTGCAGTGAAGCAACTGCCATGATAACGCTTGGGATCGCTGGTGCGCCCCACATAGTAAAGCTCTCTTTTGCAAATAAATTTGGCGCAAATGCGCTAACGCCTAAAGCTGTGCTAAGTCCTAAAAATTTTCTTCTATTTAACATCTTTTTCTCCTTTAAAAACTGCTGTGAAAGCTAATGAAAAATGTCCTGCCAGGGGCATGAACGACTACCGGATCAAGTGCTGCTACGTGATCGCCGCTGATAAATTCTGCATAATCTTTGTCAAATAAATTTGCTACGCCAAATCTTATGCCAACTTTATTTTTAAACTCTACACCACCATAAAGATCAAGCAAGCCAAATCCCTTTGCGGCCTCTTTTTTATCGATGCCTAGACCATTTTGCTTGCTAAAATCACCTCTAGTTTGCTTTGAAACTAGCCTTAGTGCAGTGCCAAGATTATAGCTACCAAAGCTTGCATAGTCTTTGTAGTCAAATGCAAAATTTGCCTCAAAAGGCCTTATTTGATAAAGCGGTCTGCCATCGGTTTTGTTTTGTCCGTAGTTGTAGTAAAGTGAGCTTTTTAAGCCAAAGTGCCTTGCAAAGCTATACTCTGTATTGAAATTTACACTATAAAGCGTTGCATCAACGTTTCTTGAGATGACTGCGTTTTTATTTGGTTGCATCGCAGCTTTTGAATGGCGTCTATCAAAAATGATCAAATTTCTAACGCTATCAGCGATGAAATGTCCTCCAAAGCTAAATGCATCTTTGTTTTGAAGTGAGTTTAGGTATTCTTTGTAAAACTCACTGCCAAATTTAAAGCCAAGAACTGCTCTATTGTGTCTTTCTGGCTCTAAATTTGGATTTGCTATCCAGCCTTTATCGTCTGCGCCATAAAGTGCGTTAAAACGCTCCATATTACTTGGCAGGCGAGATAAGCTTTCAAGCTTTGCAAAGTAGCTATCCTTGTCGTTTGGCGTAAATTTATATTTTAAACTTGCGCTAAAAGCGTCTTTTTTGATCTTATCGCTTACGTCTTTGCCATAAATTTGGCGAAGTAGTCCGCGAGTCGTGCTAATAGCTGGATTTGGTGCAAAAAATTTAGTATCAAGTCCGTTAAGCTTACTTCTTTGCTCTTCATATTTTAAGGCAAGAGAAGCTTCATTTGCTTCATTAAATTTATAAGCAAGTGTGTCAAAGAGCATAAATTTATCATTTCTAACATCAGCAAATCTGTATCCATTAAAGACCCAGTTGTTGCCTTGCTTCATGTATCTTTTGCCGTCATGTTTATCTTTTTCAAAGCCAGCGCCTATTTGATTGTGAAAGCTTGCAAAGTCAGCGTCATACTTTAAATTTGCCTCAAATATATTCCTCTTTAAATCCACTTTTACATTTTGAGTGGCATCTCTTAGATGAAAATTATCAGCTTTTCGCTCAACTTTTTTTAGGGCAAATTCAAAATTTAGCGTATTTGAAAGATCTTCCTCGCCTAATCTAATATTTAGCTTGCCGACTTTTCTTGTCGTTTTAAAGGCATCCATCACGTGCTCTGGCTGCTTGTCTTTATCGATATTATCCCTTAAAAACGTAAGCCTAAGCTCGCTAAGATCATTTGGCACGAAGCCTAAGATAGCGCTTTGGCCTTGCCTATTGTAGCCATAGTTCCATTTTTTGCCACTTCCATCTTTATAATTATTTGCTTTGGTGAAATTTGCATTTAAAATGGTATAAAAATTTGCGCCACGATATTTAAAAAGCGATGAGTTGTAAAAGCTTTTGCCATACATTCCAGCCGAAATATGAAACATATCAGCTGAGTTATCAAGCAAATTTGTAACAAATGGATATTCGCCTCTTTGAGTGCGGTCAAATTGATTTTCAACAAAGGCACTTTGTGCAACGTTTGGCGTAATGACTGGTGGCGGAGCAAATTCTCTAATAGACTTTATAATGTCTAAATTTGCTTCATTTGCTATAAGCAGTGATGAAAGAACTGCTAGGCTTAAAATAGGCCTCATGTAAACTCCTTTTAAAGATATAATTATGATTTCTTTTATCAGAATTGTAGTAGCAAAACCCTTTATAAAAGTTGATGTAAGTCATCTTTTAAATTTTTAATCCACATTTACGAGCTTATTGTAGATAAAATGCTTTATTTTATTTTTGCAAGAGTAGCTAAATGGTGTAAATTTAATGTGAAAAAATGTATAAAATTTTGATAATTGTTATATAAAAAATTTTAGATCATAGGTCGATTTAATTAGGCTCTAAAATTATTAAGCCTATCTCTTAGCTCTTTTGAAATGGTAAATTTTGAAAGTTCATATTTGTCAAAAATGATGATCAAATCATCACCTAGTGGTTGCACTAATCCAAAGCAAGCATTTCTATCAAGACGGTTTTTCTTAAATTTTACGCTTAATGTTTCAACTTTTTTCTTATCGCCAAAGCTTTTAATGGCGATCTCGTCGATATCCTTAAAGTAAAATTTTATGCTTTTTGAACCTTTTGTGATGATAAATCCATCATCTTCAATACTTAAAAAGTTGTTTTGAAAAATTTTTCTAACACAAAAGAATACTGAGAGAGCACCAATGATGATGCCAAAGAGAGACGCTGTGCCAAGAGCTAGATAAAAGTAGCCAACGATGCTAAAGGTAAAAAGCCCAAGCCCAAAGGCTAGCGCCCAAAAAACATCTTTTTTACTCTCTTTTATTATCATCATTTTTCCTTTTAAGCTAAAATTCCAGCACCATTTATCGCTTGGCTACGCTCTTTTGCATAAATTCTCTCGCCATTTATCACATCATATTTCCAGATCGGTGCATTTGCCTTAAAGTCCTCGACAAACTCATTGATTAGCCTTAGCGCGACCTTTCTTTGAGGGCTCACAATGCCTGCTATATATGAGCTCGTATGCACAGCCACATCGCCTTTTGAATGAGCAAAGAGTACGTAGCCATTTTCTTTTTTGGCTCGCTCTTCCCAAGCTTCTAGCCATTTTTTAAGGATCGGCTCATAGATATCAAAGCTAAGCGCCGAAATACCACCTTCCTCTCTTACGATCCCAACAAAAGTGATGAGTGCACCGCAGTTTTTATCTTTAAAGCGTTCATACCACTCGTTTGTGATGCTTTGAACGTCCAAGCTTCCATTATAAATTTGCATCTTAGCCCCCACAAACTGGCGGTAATATAGAAATTTTATCGCCTGATTTAAGAGCGAAATTTATATCACTTACGATCTCGTCATTTACAGCCACAGCACAGATATTTAGCCATTTTTTAAGTTCTTCTTTTTTGCTCAAAGTCGCTTTTACATCACCTAAATTTTTCGCTTCTATTTTTATACTCTCAAGTCCGATAGGCCCAAGAAATTCGATCTCTATCACATTTTATCCTTTGAAATTTTTGCTGATTTTACTTAAAAATAAATTTAGATATACTTATTTGAAAATTTAAAAAGCGAGAGAAAATGAAGGAAATTTTAAAAAAAATAAAAACCCCAGCCTACGTCTGCGAAGAGGCAAAAGTACGTAAAAATTTGGAGCTTTTAAAATACGTCAAAGAACAAAGCGGAGCCAAAATTTTAGTAGCACTTAAGGGCTTTGCATTTAGTGGAGTGATGGATATGGTGGGCTCATATCTTGACGGAGCGACTTGCAGTGGGCTTCATGAGGCAAAATTTGCAAACGAATACCTAAAAGGCGAGATCCACACATATAGCCCAGCCTTTAAGGACGAGGATTTTGATGAAATTTTAAAAATTTCAAAGCACATTACATTTAACTCTTTTGCACAGTGGCAAAAATTCAAGGGTATTGCCTTGCAAAACGGCATCATCTGCGGCCTGCGCGTAAATCCAGAGGTCTCGCTAGCCCCAACTGACAGCTATAATCCATGCGGTAAATTTAGCAGGCTTGGCATTACAAGGGCAAATTTTAAGCCTGAGCTTCTTGGTGGTATTAGTGGGCTTCATTTTCACGCACTTTGCGAGGAGAGTGCGAGCAGCTTGCAGGTCGTGCTGGAGGCATTTGAGGAGAAATTTGGGGAGTTTATCCCAAGGATGAAGTGGATAAATATGGGCGGCGGTCACCACATCACGAGGGCTGATTATGACGTGGAGCTGCTTATAAATATCATTAGACGCTTCCGCGAGAAATACGGCGTAGAGGTCTATCTGGAGCCTGGCGAGGCCGTTGGCTGGCAGACTGGCTTTTTGATAAGTAGCGTGCTTGACATCGTGCATAACGAAAAAGACATCGCCATCCTTGACACCTCGGCCGAGGCGCATATGCCTGATACTGTGCTCATGCCGTATCGTCCAGCCGTTAGAGGTGAGAGTGAAAATGGCAAATTTGCTTATAGATTTGGCGGTAATACCTGCCTGGCTGGCGATATAGTGGGACTTGAAGCAGGCGATGCGGAGTATAAATTTGATAGCGAGCTAAAAATCGGCGACCGAGTCATCTTTGAAGACCAAATTCACTACACTATCGTGAAAAACACGACATTTAATGGTATAAAACTACCTGATCTACTACTTTTAAAAGAAGATGGCGATATAAAGATGATTAGAGAGCTTGACTATGAAGAGTATAGGCGTAGAAACTAATAGCTGGTGTTGCGGCTAGTTTCTAGCTACTAAATACTAAAAACTCATTTGTATTTATATCTATAAATTTTTATACGGATCAGTATCCATAAATTTTGGCAAATTTGTCTATCTTTGCACTCTTTTGCCAGTTGCATTCGGTTTCATTTGCGATATTTTAAGCTAATTCTTTACCGAAATGATCACTTATGAAGCCAAGAGCCATATCCATGCCAGCGGCTACACCTGAGGCGGTGTAGAATTTACCATCTTTTACCCACATGGCGTGCGATTGCCATTTTACGGCATCACGGCACTGTTTTACCCATTCAAACGACTTTTTATTTGATGTGGCTTTTAGCCCATCGAGTACTCCAGTGCGAGCTAGCAAAGCTGATCCAGTGCAGACACTAAGGCAAAAATTTGAAGCCAAAACACACTCTTTAAGATGTGATATAAACTCGTTGTCTTTTACTAAAATTCTTGTGCCCTGACCACCAGGTACCAGCAAAATACTATTTTTTGGTAAAGTGACCAGCTTTTTTGTTTTTACTTCAAAGCCTTGCTTGCTTTTTATTGCTTTACCATTAAACGATACAAAATTTAGATTTATTCCAGGTACTCTTGCTAAAAATTCTACAGGACCCATGAGATCAAGTGTCTCGTAATCATCAAAAAGAAGACAAAATAGATTCATCGCTCTGCCTTTTGGATAGAAATTTCAAAAATACTTTGATATTTTAGTTTAAATTTTTAAGAAATAAAGGGGAAAATATAAATTTTGAAAGAATTTTTATCTAAAAAATTGAGATAACTGAAAATTGTTTTTAAAATTTAGATAATAAATTTTTAGGTATATTCTAGTAAAAAATTAACAAAACTTAAATATATTTTATCAAATTATTAGTAATTTTTTTTACTAAGGTTTACTTGTGATTAGCTCTGATATAATAGCAACTAAAACAGCATAACTATGTGATTTTAGCATATTTAACTAAAAGCTCAAATCATTAAGTTTTATGCAAATAAAGGAATAAAATGACGAGAATTCTTACTCTACTTTTTACATTGTCCGTTGCGGCAATGGCCATTGAAGGACCAACTGGTGTCAATCAATTTGACAGCACCATTTGGGCAGCACAGAGGATAGAAAATATCAAGCCTTATGAGCATGGCTGGGGCCCGATATTTACTTTTATACAAGGCAACGACTACTTCGCGATAGCTGCACTTTCTATCATTTTAGCTGTTATCGGCGCGTTCGTGCTACACTTCTTGATCATCGGACCAAAACACTTTAGTCACGATGGCAAAAAAGTATTTGCGTTTTCACTGATCGAACGTATAGCTCACGGCTTAGCTGCGATCTCTTGGATCATCTTAGTGCCAACTGGCATCATCATCATGTGGGGTGCAGAGCTTGGTGGTGGCACATTTGTGCGTTTCTGTAGATACTTGCACGATATAGCGACTATTATATTTGCTATTTCTGTGCTTCCTATGCTATTTGCTTGGACTATCAGAATGCTTCCAGCTGTTTATGACATAAGATGGATGATGATAGTTGGTGGCTATCTATCAAAGAAGAAAAAACCAGTCCCTGCTGGTAAATTTAACGCTGGTCAAAAAGCATGGTATTGGATCGCTATTCCTGGTGGTATCGTGATGATCATCACTGGTGCGATTATGTATTTCTTAGACTTCAAAGAGCCAGCAGTTGCTACATGGCTTGGCATAACACAGATCGACCTTTTAAGATATAGCGTAGTTATACACAACTGCCTCGGTATAGTCTGTGCGGTATTTTTCCTAGTTCATATCTATATGGCTGCTATCGCTATCCACGGTGCGATCTGGTCGATGGTCACTGGATACAAAGAGGAAGAAGAAGTTTATGTTCTTCATCACTACTGGTATCAAGAGCTTGTTAGAGAGAATAAAATTCCAGTATCTGATTATGAAAAGTCTTATACAAATTTAAAATAATTAACTTTACTTTGACCTTGCTAGTAAGCGGGGTCAAAGCTCTCTTTTATCTCAAATTTATACATTAAAATTTTTAAAATAATTAATATTTTTTTGGCTATAATCCAAACTAGTTTCAAGGTTTGAAATACTAATTGCAAAAGGAAAAATCATGACAACAATTGATTGTAGAAATTTAGAATGTCCAAAACCAGTCATAATGACAAAAAATGCACTTGATAGTTTAAGTGAAGGCGAAAGCTTAGAAATTTTGGTAAATGCACTAGCCCCAAAAGAAAATATTTCAAGATTTTTAAAAAATCAAAATATAAACTTTAGCCTCGAAAGCAATGGCAACGAAACTAAAATTTTAGCTACAAAAGGCAAAAATGCGCTTGAGCTTACAAATTTTGATGAGTTTGTCTGCGACATAACACCAAAAAATAATAAAGTACTCTATCTGAATGAAGAGCGCGCTGGAAGTGGCGAAGTGGGAATAAATTTACTATCAAAATTCTTAGGAGCATTTCTTCAAGTTGAGAAAAAACCAAAGATAATAATCTGCGTAAATAACGCTGTAAAGATGACTACAAACCGCTCACACCCAAGCTTTAAGCCGCTTAAAGATCTTGAAGCTGCTGGTGTTAAAATTTTAAGCTGCGGAAGCTGCTTGGAGGCTTATAAGCTAGTGAGTGATCTTGCGATTGGCGAAATTTCAAATGCTTATGAGATCATCGACATACTCTCAACTCACGAGCAAATCAAATTATGATCTATCACGACAAAAAGCTTACGCAGTTCGTTAGAGCCGCTGGTTGAGCTGCTAAGCTTGACCCGTCGGGTCTAAACAAAACGATTAGTAGTTTAAATTTATCTCATCCAAATCTGCTCTCAAGCACCAATTCTAATGAGGATGCGAGTGTCTTTAAAATTTCAAGTGATCTTGCACTTGTTCAAACGCTTGACTTTATAACGCCTGTGGTAAATGATCCATTTATTTACGGTCAAATCGCTGCTGCAAATAGCCTAAGCGACGTTTTTGCAATGGGTGGCGAGGTGATAAATGCTCTAAATATCGTGGGCTTTGATAGCTGCAACTTGGCACCTGAAATTTTAGGTGAAATTTTACAAGGTGGAGCCGATAAAGTAAAAGAGTGTGGTGGCATTATTGTTGGCGGGCATACGATCGAGACACAGCAGATGTATTATGGGCTTAGCGTTACTGGAAGGGTACATCCTGATAAATTTTGGGCAAATAATACTGCCATAAATGGCAATGTTTTGATACTTACAAAGCCCCTTGGAAGTGGTATTTTAAGTACAGCGATAAAGGCTGATTTATTAAGCATGGAGCAAATAAAAGAGGCTGCAACTATCATGGCACAGCTAAATTTTTATGCATTAAAGGCACTTGATGACATCAAAGTCTACGGCACTACTGATGTGACTGGATTTGGCTTTTTGGGACATTTAAGCGAAATGCTAAATGAAAAGATCAGTTTTGAAATTTATGAAAAAAACGTGCCAATTATTGCAAGCGCAAAGGAATTTGCAGATATGGGTATCATTCCAGAAGGAAGCTATAAAAACCGCGAATTTGCAAAGCATTTTGTAGATAAAGAAGCTGACATTTTACTATTTGACGCACAAACTTCAGGCGGACTTTTGCTTGCAGTTGGTGAAAAGGATGCAATGCTTGCAGTAAAACGCTTAAAAGAAGTAGGTTATGAAAGTTCAGCTATTGTTGGCTCCGCGGTATCAAAGAGCGAGTTTGGTATATTTTTAAAATAAATTTTTAAAAATAGCATGCTATCTCATTGCGTTAGTGAAATCTTTTAATTTACTTAGCCATTCTATAATTTCAAAAACTACAAAGGAGAGATAATGAATTATCTTGAAATTTTAAAATTTCGTCATGCTTGCAAGGTTTTTGATGAAAGCAAAAAAATCGGCGCTGGAGAGTTTGATTTTATACTAGAGGCTGGCAGGTTAAGCCCTAGTTCAACCGGTCTTGAGCAGTGGGATATCTTAGTTGTTCAAAATAAAGAGCTTAGAGAAAAAATAAAAGCTCTTTCATGGAATCAAGCACAAATCACATCTTGCTCGCATTTAGTTGTCGTTTTAGCTAAGATCAAAGAGGTGAAATTTGGAAGCACATACGTTAATAAAATGATCGCTAGAAATACCAATAAAGATCCTGAAGCCATTGCTGCAAGGCAAAAATTTTATCACGACTTTTTGCTAGCAAATTTTAAAAATGATGATGAGCTAACATTTCAGTGGTCACATGAACAATGCATGATAATTGCCACAAATATGATGAATGCAGCCGCGAGTTTGGGCATTGATAGTTGCCCAATAGAAGGCTTTGATAGACACGCTTTAAATGAACTTTTGGGGCTTGATGAGAGCTTTCAAAGAGTGGCTATCATGGTACCATTTGGCTACCGCCTAAATCCACAGCCAAAAAAACTTCGCAGAGAAATTTCTGATATCGTTACTTGGATTTATTAAGATATTTGAGCCAAATTTTAAATAAATTTTTGGCTCAATTTTAAATAAATCAATAAATTCTAAATAAATACTTACCTTTATAAACCCAAATCAAGTAAAAATGGGATAAAATCAGAGCCAAAACCTAAACTAATGAGGTGTCTATCGTGCTTGAGAAACAAAAAACCAGCCTTCAAATAGTAAAAATGTTTTATACAAAGGCTATTTTACTTTTACTCTCATTTATATTTTTAGCATTATTTGTAGTTTGTGCCGGCACGAACGATATAAAGTATGATCTTAGCTCAACTAATTCAAATATAAAATCATCAATCTCAAATAGCTTTTTTATAATAAAAAATGATCTATTTTTAAAATCAAAAATGGTTGAAGCAGGTCTTAGTGATATACTATTTGATAAAAATTCAACAAAAAACGATCTTTATATAGCTTTTTATGTTTTTGATAAAAATAGAAATTTACTCTATTCAAAGAGATTTTTAGGTGCTGATGACATAGCCGAAAAGGATCTATCTTGGCTTAGTTTAAACGAGACAGATGCTGGGAAATTTACAGTATCAGATCGAGTTTATAAAAACAATCGTTTTAGAGATATTTATGCATCTTATGGACTAAAAAATGGAGGCAGCATTTTAGTTCAAATTGATATAAAATTTTTGCAAAACTATACTAATGTAGATTACGATGAGAAAACCAAAACTTATGCTTATCTGGTAGATAAATATGGAAATTTATCAAGAGATGAGTTTTATAAAAAATTTGATGAATCGATGTTTTTGCCTTATGTGAGTCTTGGCGACGAGTTTAAAGAGGATAAAATAATATTTTCTTTAAGCCATATGGACTTTTATCTTATAAGCTATATGCCAGAGTATAAAATTTTTGTTATTACAGCTTCAACGAAGCATTTTCACATCTTTATGCAGTTTGTGTTATTTTGGCTATCGATCTTTTGTTTTATATCTTCTTTAATTTTATGGGTTAGAGATGTAAAATTTATAAAAAATAGAATAATGCCAGCTTTAAAAGAGGTAAGAGATACTTTAGATGGCGATGAATACGAGATAAGACGAAGCCTTAATGTAACAGAATTTGAAGATATAAAAAATGGAATAAACAAGCTAAAGATAGAAACCAAAAAAGCAACTGATGGACTAGAAGAATACAAAAGTAGATTTGGCTATATTTTTGAGCAAAGCTTTTTGAAAATAGTAGTTTATGATGCTTATAGCGGCGATATTATTGATGCTAGTAATGCATTTTTATCTTCCGTTGGCTACACAAAAGATGAGATTATAGAGCTAAATTTAAATGATTTAATAGATGGCGATTTTGCATTGTTTATGCAGATGAAACAAGACGCTCAAAATAGCGATATGAGCTTTAAGATCGAGCTAAAAATAAAAGATGGCGGCACTAAAGAGGGATTTTTACAAGAGTCGCAGATCGAGCTAAGGGATTCTAGGCTAAATTTTATGCTTATACACGAGCTTGACGATGAAAAATTTACGAAAAAGGATAACGAAGCAATAAATGATTATTCGTTTTTATCGCCAAATGTAATAGCAGAAGCATTAAATAGCGATCCATTTTCTATCGTAAGAAGTACGCAAAATATCGATAGTGTCTTTAAAGCCCCGCAAGATAAGAAGCTTATAAATTTAAAAGATCTAATAAGCCCTGAAAGTTTAGATGAGTTTGCTGTAAATATTTCTAATGAATCTAAAAAATTCTTTGAAAAAGGTAGCAAAAATAGCGAGATAAATCTCGTAGCCAATATGCAAACAAATGAAAACAACAAAACGCCATTTAAGATAAAAGTAAAATTTATAGATAATGGTGCTGACAAAGAGCAAAAAATCATCTACTTTTTTAATGACCTAAGCGATATAGCAAAGTTGCAAGAAAAATATGATGCTGAATTAAAATATTTTCAAAGCATACTTTGGGCAAGCCAAGCGCTTGTCTTTTCATGGGATAAAAAAAGCGATACCCTTTATATCCCAAATGCTATTGCCAAGTCGCTCGGATATGCATTAAATGGGGATATGAGTATAAATTTTGAACGCGCAAAAACTATATTTGTAGATGAATTTGTAAGCTTTAAGGACTTTTTTGACCTTATAAAAAAAGGTGAAGTATATGATGGCGAAGTGCGTTTTTATAGGGCTGATAAAGAGATTATTTATGTAAGGATTAGAGCAAAAGCAATAGCTTTTTATGATGGTGAAGTAAGCGTCATAAAGGGCACAATGCAAGATCTTAGTGTGCAAAATAGCTTTTTTTCTTATCAAGACCTTTTAGCAAAAATTTTCTCATACGCAAAAGAGCAAATTATTATGCTTGATGATGAGTTTAGGATCATAGATGCTAATGACGCTTTTTTTGATACGCTTGATATTTCTAGAGATAAAAATTTTATAGAGAAAATTTACTCAAAAGATATAATAAATTTTAAAAACGGACTAAAAGATATTAAAGATGAAATTTTAAATTCACTTAAAATAACTAGCTTTTGGCAAGGTCTTATTCATGATGTTCGAAGCAGAAATAGACTCGAAGTTATAAGTATAATCAAGCTTTTAAACGCATTTGGCGATCAAGAGGGATATATTTTGTTAGCTTCAAGCGCAAATGATGATTGCTACAATAAAGAGTACCTCGAATTTATCGCGTATCACGATACACTGACTGGACTACCAAATAGATTTTTACTTTTTAATAAGCTAGAAAATCTGCTAAAACAAGCGAAAAAAAGCTTAAAAATAGCAGCTTTTTATGTCGATTTTGATAATTTTAAATCGATAAATGACGGATACGGACATCAAGTAGGCGATAAAATCCTAATAGAAATTTCAAAAAAAATAGATGAAATTTTTCCAAAACAAGGAATATTTGCAAGAATAGGCGGGGATGAGTTTATAGGTGCTATGCCTTATGAAAATTTGGGAGAAATTTATGAAACTGCTGAAAATATCTTAAGAGTGGGTCAGAGTAAAATTTCTATTGATGATGATGAAAAAAAACTTAGCGTAAGTATTGGTATTAGCTTAAGTAGTGATGCACTTAGCGTTGATGATCTAATTGAAAGAGCCGATTGGGCTATGTATCAAGCAAAGCTTAATGGAAAAAATAAATATTATGTATTTAATTCGAAAAAAGATACATACTTTAAAAATGAATATAGAGATGACTCAAAGATCATTGAAGCTATCGATGCTGGCGAGATGTTTTTACTATATCAGCCTGAGATTGATATAAAAAGTGGAGAAGTTAGCAGCTTTGAGGCATTTATTAGATGGAAAAATGGTGATAAGATATTAAGGCCATCAGACTTCTTGCCACTTGCAAAAGGCTCAAAAGCAGTTGTTGCTATCGCATTATTTACACTAAAAGATGCTTTAAAAGCTAGGGCTGTATGGCTAAAAGAGGGAATAAATGCAAAAGTTAGAGTAAATTTATGCATTAAAAAGCTAATGACTTCTGAGTTTTTTGAGAAATTTAAAAAGCTTTTAGAAGATGAGCAGCTAGACGCTAATGGGCTAATCATAGATATCGTTGACTCTGCAAGTGGCGTAAATTTAGATGATGTTGTTAGATATATCGATGCTTATAAGGAACTAGGCGTTAGCTTTTCGCTTGATGATTTTGCGTCTTATTCAGGCTCGGTAGAAGCTTTAGGTATGTTAAAAACAAATAGATTTAATATAGATAAAAGATTTTGTAAACAAATTTTTGATTCAGTAGAAGCACTAAAGACCATACGCATGATAAAGTATGTATCAGATACATTTAATTTTGATGTCATGATAAAAAATTTAGAAGATAAAAGCATGCTTGAAATTTTTGTCGGATTTGGCTTTAGTAGATTTCAAGGACGGCTTTTTGCGCCAGAGCTTAGCCTGGATGATGTGCTCAAATTTAAATTTGCTCTATCATCTCCGCTAAATGTAAGAAATTTTCAAGATGATGAGAACTACAATATGCTTTGCAAAATAGTAGGTGCAAAAGAGCTTATGATTCGTTTGATAAATTTGCTTAAATGTGATGAAAAAGTAAGCGAAAAATTAAAAATCGAAATAGCAAATCAAGTAGATAATATCAGAACAATAAATGAAAAATTAGCTGAAATTTTGGATACGATCCTTGCAAAAATAGACAAAGAGAACGTAATAAATTTAGCTAATGAGGCAATTTTATTATGCGATAATGATCTAAATTTGAGTGGAGCGAATAAATAATGAATGAAAATGCTTTAAATGTTTATGAGCATGAAATCCCAAATGGAAGCAAGCTGTACTTTGCCAGTAGCGCAAAGCTAAAGAGGCAGATCGAGCAAAAAGCTAGTGAAATTTTAGAAAATGAAGGCTTTAGCGAGATCGTAACGCCATTTTTCTCATATCACCAGCATTTAAGTGTAGATGCTACAAATCTTTTACGTTTTAGCGATAGCCTAAATCACGAAATAAGTCTAAGAGCTGATAGCACGGTAGATACTGTAAGGATCGTACTTAGAAGGCTAAAGGCAAGCGAGTCAAGAAGGTGGTTTTATATCCAACCAGTCTTTCGCTATCCAAGCCAGGAAATTTATCAAATTGGAGCTGAGCTAATTGGCGAAAATGATGTTTTAAAAAGTATTAATATCGTTGCAAAGCTTATTGATGAGCTAAAAATGGATACATTTTTGCAAGTGAGCAATATACAAATTCCAAGGGTAATTTGTGAAATTTTAAGTGTGCCTATTGAAATTTTTGAAAATGGACAAATGGAGAAAATTTTATCTCAAAATGTTCCATGGCTAAGCGCTCTTGCTCTTTTAAAGTCAGTTGATGAGCTGGATGAGGTGATTAAAATTTCTCCAAGCAAACTAAAAGAACCGCTTGAAAATTTGAGAAATTTAGCCAGTGCTTTAGAATATAAAAATTTAAGAATAGTTCCGCTATATTACTCGAAAATGAGATATTACGATAGTTTATTTTTTAGATTTTTAAGAAATAACAGCATAATAGCAAGTGGCGGCAGCTACGAAATAGACGGAAAAATAAATAGTGGTTTTGCTGTTTATACAGATGCATTGATAGAAGAAAAAATTAATTTAAGGAAGTAAGAATGAGAAAGGCTGATTTAGTAGTTGGAGTTCAATGGGGTGATGAGGGCAAAGGCAAGATAGTTGATATGCTAGGACTAAACTATGACATGATCTGTCGCTCACAGGGCGGCCATAATGCCGGCCATACGATCTGGGTTGATGGCGTTAGATACGCGCTTCACCTTGTTCCAAGCGGAATTTTGCATAAAAATATTATAAATATCATTGGCAATGGCGTTGTTGTTTGCCCAGAAGTATTAATCACTGAAATGGCGCAGTTTGAAAATTTGGAAGGAAGGCTTTATATTAGCGATAAAGCACATTTAAATCTAAGCTATCATAGCCAAATCGATCAAGCAAAAGAGAGACTAAAAGGCGAAAAAGCTATCGGTACGACTGGCAAAGGCATCGGACCAACTTATGCAGATAAAATAAGCAGAAGTGGCCACAGGGTAGGCGAACTACTTGAGCCAGAACGTTTGTGCGATGCTTTGATGCATGATTTTGAGACAAACAAATGCGTATTTGACGCACTTGGTGTAAAAATTCCTAATGAGAGTGAATTGCTTGAAGAGCTAAAAAGATATAAAGAGGTGCTTGCTCCGTTTATCGCAAACACTACAAATTTAGTTTGGAAAGCGCTAGATGAAGATAAAAAAGTCCTACTTGAAGGTGCTCAGGGCACGCTTTTAGATATCGACCATGGCACATATCCATACGTAACTAGCTCAAATACCATAAGTGCAGGTGCTTGCACAGGTCTTGGACTAAATCCAAAAGAAATCGGTGAAGTAATAGGCGTCATAAAGGCCTATACGACTCGTGTTGGCTTTGGCCCTTTCCCAACAGAAGATAAAGGCACGAGTGGTGATAAGATGTGTGATATCGGCAAGGAATTTGGCACAACAACAGGCCGCCGCAGACGTTGTGGCTGGTTTGATGCTGTGAGTGTAAAATATGCCTCAAGACTCGATGGTGTAGATAATTATGCGCTCATGAAACTTGATGTACTTGATGGATTTGAAGTGGTAAAAATTTGCAAAGCTTATCAATATAATGGTGAAACTATCGATTATATGCCGACAGATCTTGAAAATGCAACTCCTATCTATGAAGAACTTGCAGGCTGGGATAGCGTAAAAGGTATAAGCAAATATGAAGATCTGCCAGCAAATGCAAGAGCTTATATCGAGAGAATAGAAGAGCTAACTGGCGTAAAGATCGGCTATATCTCAACAAGCCCTGAAAGAAGCGATACGATCATTAGATGAAAAGCAAATTTACCTCTATCGTCCGCGTAAAAAAACAAGAGATGGATAAGGTAGAGGCAAAGCTTGCCGTTGCTAGGCTTAATGTAAGAAATTTTGAAGAAAATTTAGTACATTTAAGAGCAAGGCTTGAGGAGTTTTGCTTGCCAAAAAGTGGCAATATAGGCAAGCTAAAGGAAAATTTAGAGTTTATAAAGATAGCAAGGCAAGAGTTAAATGCCTGCAAAGAGAGCCTTGAAATAGCTAAAAAAGAGGTTTCGCATTACGAACATAAATATAAAAATGCAAATTTAGAGTACGAAAAGATGAAATATCTAGAAAAAGAAGAGTTTAAAAAAGAGATAAAACGCATACAAAAGGCCGAAGCACTTGCGCTTGATGAGTTTGCAGTGATGAAATTTACAACTAAGAGCGAGTTGTGATGAGAGCGGTTTTATTACTCTTAACTATTTTAAATTTTGCATTTTGTTTTGAAGTGCCAGTTGATTGTACGCAAATTTTTGAAGCTAGAAAAGAAGAAATTTCGAAGGAACTTGAGATCATAGATGAACAGCGCCAAGCTTTAGAGGTATTTCGCGCAAGCTCAGCAGCAGCTTATGAAGAAAATAATAAAAAGCTTGCCAAAAAAGAAGCTGACCTAAATGCGACAATGAAAGTGATCGAGCAAAAACGCAAAGAGATCGATGAAGTGGTCGCCAAAAATGAAAAAATTTTAAAAGAACTTCGCACAATGACTAGTGATAAAGTCAATGAGTCGTATTCTAAGATGAAAGATGGCGCGGCAGCCGAGGTGCTCTCTAAAATGCCTAGATCAAACGCAGCCACCATACTTTATACTCTTGATGCCAAAAAGATATCTACTATCATGGCAAAAATGGATCCAAAAGTAGCATCTGAGATCACCACTTTGCTTCAAAAAGGGCCACCATTTGCTGATGAAAAAGGAGATATGCCAACTCCAGCCGGTAGCATAAATATACAGTAATAAATTTTTGCACAAGCAAACAAAATTTTAAAAAATTTAGATACCAAGATATAAAGCACTTCCTTATAAATTTTTAATTTTAAGCTCACCTAACTTTAGCTTGTATACTTTTGTGGTAGCTATTTTTTAACCAAACTTACTAGGACCCCAACTCCAAGGATGGTTAGAATGATAAAAAGGCTAATTTGTGCAGAAATTTCAAAACCATGATGAAAGATATGAGCAGTCGCATTTACAGCTAGCTTTGCTGCGATAAAAAACAAAAGTACTATCACAGAAATTTCTAAATACTTTAAAAAATTTTTGAGTGCTTCAAGCACAAAATAAAGCGTTCTTAGCCCAAGTATCGCAAATATCATTGCTGAATAAACAATCACAGGATCTTTGCTCACAGCAATGACGGCTGGAACGCTATCAAAAGCAAATATCACATCGCTTAGCTCAATCACGCAAAGACACAAAAATAATGGTGTTGCTATCCAAGTGGCTTTTAGCCTTAAAATTTCATCGTTAAGAGTAGTTTTTTGACTATCTGAAATTTGCTTAGAAATTTTGCTAAATTTAACAAAAAAACTATGTCCAAAAAGCTGTGGTAAAACCGGAAAGAAGCGATAAACTGCCCTATAAGCTATGTGGTTTGAATAATCTTTTATATCCTCATCACACTTATCTTTTTTTATCATCATTACGGCACTATATGCGACTATTGCTGCAAATATTAGCTCCATCCAAGGCGAGATGGCAAAAAGCATCGTACCTATGGCTACAAAGATGAGTCTAAATATCATAGCTCCTATAACGCCAAAATAAAGCACTCTGTGGCGGTAAATTTCAGGTATCTTAAACCATGAAAAAATCGCCATCATCACAAAAAGATTATCTACTGAGAGCGACTTTTCTAGCGCATATCCTGCAAAATAAAGACTTGCTATTTCGCTGCCTCGCTCAAAATATAAATATATGCCAAAAAGTACCGAAACTCCTATCCAAAAGATAGACCAAATACCGGCTTGTTTTAGTGAAATTTTCTCATCATGCTTATGAGCAAAAAGATCTATTCCAAAGGCAAGTGATGTCATTAGCAGAAAAACTATAATTGTTTGAATTTCTGACGTGTTCAACTTTTATCCTTAAAATTTTAGTAAGGCATCATCAAGACTTCTACTATCTCGCCTTTTTTAAGAATTTCTTTATCCATTGGGATCATTAAAAGTGCAGCTTTGTTTGTTAAATTATTTACGATTGCTGAACTGCCAAGCTTTTTGCCATTTAGATTTACAAAATTTTTTCCTTCACGATTTTCTAAATTTACAGCCGTAAATTCTAAAAATGGTGAACGCTTTTTATAGTCTTCGTCCATTATTGCCGTGATCTTTGGCTCTTCTTGACCAAACCACGCATTTATTAAGACCCTTACGTAAAGCACACACATAACCATTGCCGAGTACGGAAATCCTGGCAGTGCAAAGATATATTTATCGCCTGACTTTGCCACTCTGATGTGACGGCCCGGTTTTATGGCAGCACCTTCGATGATAAGACTAAAATTTTCATTTAAAGCGCCTTTTACAAAGTCGTAATCACCCATGCTTATGCCACCAGTCGTCACTAATATATCAGCTGATTTTAGTGCGTTTATGATCGCTTTTTCGACAAGCTCGGCCTTATCTCTTACGATCTCGCAAAGGACCGGCTCTGCACCCATTTTGCGTATCTGCATAGCGATGCCTACGTGATTTGAGCTGTGAATTTGCGCTGGATTTTCTAATGGCTCGCCAAGGTCTTTTATCTCGCTGCCAGTCGCTAGTATCGCAACTCTTGGACGGATAAAGACGCTTATGTGAAAGTGGCCAAGCTCTGCTAGAAGTGCGATTTCAGCGTAGCTTAGACGTGTGCCTTTTTTGATCAAAATTTCACCTTTTTTGTAGCTTTCTCCTACTTCGCGCACGGCAAAACCCTTTGGCACGCTTTTTTTAATGAGTATTTTTGATCCGACAACCTCGACATTTTCTACCGGCACAAGTGTGTCAGTGCCTTCGCTCATTAGTGAGCCAGTGAAAGTTTTTACACATTTACTACCCTCTATGACTAGTCCTTTGTCGCTTCCAGCAGGCAGGTCTGTGATGAGCTCAAGCTCGCTTAGGCCATCTTTAAAGGCAAAAGCGTATCCGTCCATTGCTGAAACTGGCTTTGCTGGGTAATTTTCGGCGGCTGTCACATCGTAGGCGATATTTCTATCAAGTGCGTCCGTGATGGCTACTTTTTCGACCTTTTCCCATGCATTTATTGTATCTTTTAAAATTTTTAGGCTATCTGCGTAACTCATAAAATCTTTCATTTTTATCCCTTTTATGAAATTTTTGCATATTTTATCTACTTTGCTCTTAAAAAAATTAATCTTTGTTTTATTTAATGATTATTAAAATGTCGTTTAAGAAATCAGTTTGATTTTACCCTATACACAGGAATATTCATGAATAAAACAGTGCTTTACATCATTGCAGGTGCAAGCCTTGGCATTCTTGGCCCAGTGCTTGTTTATTTTGGTAACCCAGCAAATATGGGTGTTTGCGCGGCTTGCTTTTTAAGAGATAGCGTAGGTGCTTTTGGCTTTCATCAAGCCAAAGTGGTACAGTATCTAAGGCCTGAAATTTTAGGGCTTATCATCGGAGGCTTTTTAGCAAGCATGCTTTGGAGCAGAAATTTTACTCCAGTATCTGGCAGTGCGGCTTTTTCTAGATTTTTCTTAGGCGTGTTTGCTATGATTGGTTGTCTTATCTTTTTGGGTTGTCCATGGAGAGCGTTTTTGCGCCTTGGCGGCGGAGATATGACTGCTATTGCTGGTCTTGTCGGTCTATTTGCTGGCGTTTTTGTTGGACGATTTTTCAAGAAAAATGGTTACGTCATACCTGAAAATGATGTCACAACAAAACCAGTTGCGTTTTTGCCATTAATCATTGCTATTTTGCTTTTAATAGCCCTTGTCTTTGGTTTAAAACTTGGCGATAATGGTGCATTATTTAGCTCAGAAAAAGGCCCAGGTTCACAGCATGCAAATATCTTTATCTCACTTATTTGTGCCATTGTTATTGGCATTTTTATGCAAAGAAGTAAATTTTGCTCAGTTGGAGCGATTAGTAAAGTTTTTGAGCGCGATCTTTCAATGTTTTATGGCATTGTATCTATCATCGTTTTTGCAAGTATCACAAATTTAGCTCTTGGACAATATAAATTTGGCTTTGAGGCTCAACCTATCGCTCATAATGACGTCCTTTGGAATTTCCTTGGCATGAGCTTGGCTGGTCTTTGCTTTAGTCTAAGTTATGGCTGCCCAGGCAAACATTTAGTGCAAATGGGAGCTGGAAATTTAAGCTCAGCTGTATTTGTTTTAGGCATGGGGGCAGGCGCTGCGATAAGCCATAACTTCATACTTGCAAGCTCTGGAGCTGGCATCACTCCTTACGCTCCATATGCCGTAGCGATCGGCTTTATCTATGCTATTTATGTCGGAGTTTTTACTAAAAAAGCATAATATAAATTTGGCTGCCTTTGCAGTCAAATTTACTCACTTTTTATATCTATCACCTCATCAAAAAGTTCAAAAAGCTCACGTTGATGTGTGATCATCATCACGCCAAGTTCCTTAAAATCGCTCTTTAAATTTTTCAAAATTTTAGCTGCTGAAGTATTATCAAGTGCCGAGGTTGCCTCGTCTAAGAATAAAAATTTAGGCTTTGCAAGATAGACTCTGGCAAAATTTAGCCTCTGAGCCTCGCCTTCACTCATGATCTTAGGATAGTCTAAAATTTCATCTAAATTTTTAAATTTGTTAAGGCCAACTCTGGCTAAAATTTTATAAATTTCACTATCATTTTGCTCATTTTTGTTCGGATAGGAGATGAGTTCTCTTAGGCTAGATCTAACCAAATATGGCTTTTGGGATAAGATTTGTTGCTTTTAGGTAGCTTATGCTAAAGCTAAAATGTATATTTATGGGAGTTAAAATTGAAAAAAGTTTAATTCTATTGAGAGGATTTAGCCGCCAAATGACGGCTAAGAGAAGTTATCTTAAAATTTGAATCTTTGCTTTTGCGCGGAGTTTGTCAAAATAATCAGCCATAAGTTTTTCTTGCTCACCTTGATAAAGCTCGTTTATAACATTATCCTTAACGTCTGCAAAGCTTGGAGTGTATGAGCCTATTTTTTCCTTTACATAAAACATATCAAAACTATCAGCGCCTTGTAGTATTTGGGTAAATTCTCCATTATTTGTACCAGCTATGATGGCAGCTAGTCTTGGATCTATGCTCTGATAGTCTAGGCTAAGCTCTTGTGTTCGTACGCTGTTAAGTAGTGATGGACTTGTTTTTTGAGCTTCTAGCTCTTCTGGATTCTTTGCCCTATAAAGGACCACTTTAGCAGCGCTAAAGACCTTAAATTTATCAGGATTAGCATCAAAATACATCTTTGCTTTTTGCTCATTTACATTTTTACCAGCTTCAGCCAAGATGCTTTTATAAAGCTTTTCTTGAAGCATCTTTTTTTCTATGTTGTTTTTAAACTCCAAAAAGTCCATGCCTTGAGCTTGGATAGAGCTTCTAAACTGCGAATTTGTCATGCCATTTTGCTTTGCGATCGATTCGATTCTATCGTTTAGCTCAAATGGCGTTACACTAATGTTTAAATTTTTTATCTGAGCATCTTCGAGCCTATCTCTTATGAGTAAATTTAAAGCATCTTGTTCGCTAGCTCTTAGCTGTTCTTTCAAGCTATAAACTTCATAAAGCGTGATTGGTTCGTTCTCTACAATAGCTGCGATACCGTTTATCATCTGAGCCGAATATAAATTTAAAGCACTTAGCATGCCAGCAGCCAAAAAGAGCAATTTTTTCATAATAAAACCTTTATTTAAGTATTTAGTAAATATAATTTTGGGCAATTATAACATAAAAATAAGGCACAAAATGATAGTTACTAGATTTGCTCCGTCGCCTACTGGATACCTACATATAGGCGGACTTAGGACAGCCCTTTATAATTATTTATATGCAAGAGCTAATAATGGAAAATTTTTACTTCGTATCGAAGATACTGACCTAAAACGAAACTCAGAAGAGGCCACGCAAGCCATAAAAGAGGCATTTGCTTGGTGTAAGCTTGATCACGACGGCGAAGTGACATATCAGTCAAAGAGGTTTGATCTTTACAAAGAGTATGTTAAAAAATTACTTGAAGAAGGCAAAGCATATAAATGCTATATGAGCAAGGATGAGCTTGAGGAGCTTAGAGCCAGCCAAGAGGCTAGAAAAGAGCGCCCAAAATATGATAATAGATATAGAGATTTTACTGGCACGCCTCCAGCTGGCATCGAGCCAGTCATCCGTATAAAAGCCCCGCTTAGCGGCGAGATCGTCATACATGATGGCATAAAGGGCGAGGTTAAATTTAAGGTTGAAGATATCTTAGATGACTTCATCATCGCAAGAAGCGACGGCACACCAACTTATAACTTCACGGTTGTGATAGATGACGCACTAATGGGCGTAACAGACGTCATCCGTGGTGACGATCACCTCTCAAATACTCCAAAACAGATCGTTCTTTACGAGGCACTTGGCTTTAAGGTACCAAAATTTTATCACGTCGCTATGATAAACGGAGAGGATGGTAAAAAGCTTAGCAAAAGACACGGCGCAACTGACGTTATGGAGTATAAAAAGATGGGCTACCTGCCTGAAGCGCTCTTAAATTTTCTCGTTCGTCTTGGCTGGAGCCACGGCGATGATGAGATTTTTACTATTGAGGATATGCTTAAATACTTCAATCCAAACGATATCAACAAAAGCTCAAGCACTTACAACGCTCAAAAGCTTGACTGGCTAAATTCTCACTACATTAAGACCCTGCCTTACGAGAGACTAGCTCACGATATGCTCGAGTTTGGCGTTGATTTTAAGGCTTTGGTAAAGGGCGAGCTACTGCTAAATTCGCTCCGTGAGAGATCAAAGACATTAATTGAAATGGCAAATAGCGCAAACGCGATCATCAACGCTCCAAAAAGCTACGATGAGAAAGCTTGGGCTAAATTTATAAATGAAAATAGCAAAGAAATTTTGGCTAAATTCGCTCAAATTTTAGACCGTGACCTCGACGTGAAGGGCTATGAGGAGCTAACTAATAAATTTTTAGAGCAAAATGGCTTAAAGCTAAAAGACCTAGCTCAGGCTCTAAGGATAGCGCTAACTGGCTCAAGTGTTAGCCCAAGCATATTTGAAGTGCTTGAAGTAGTGGGCAGTAGCGAGACGAAAAATAGAATACAAAATTTATTAAAGGAAGAGAAATGACACATGTAACTAAAGAAGAAGCACTAAACTACCACATAGGCGGTAAGATCGAGATAAAGGTAAAGACGCCTTGCGAGACATCAAGAGACCTTTCAATGGCCTATACACCAGGCGTTGCTGAGCCTTGTAAAGAGATAGAAGCTGATAATGAACTAGCTTATAAATATACAAATAAAGCAAATTTAGTAGCTGTCATCACCGATGGCACGGCTGTACTAGGCCTAGGCGATATCGGTGCGATCGCTGGTAAGCCAGTTATGGAAGGAAAGTCAGTCTTATTTAAAAAATTTGCAAACGTGGATGCCTTTGACATCGAGCTAGATGAGCACGATCCTGATAAGATCGTTGAGATTTGCAAGGCTCTAGCTCCGACATTTGGTGGTATAAATTTAGAAGATATCCGTGCTCCAAAGTGCTTTGAGATAGAAAGAAAGC
This sequence comes from Campylobacter concisus, assembly GCF_902460705.1. Taxonomy (GTDB): domain Bacteria; phylum Campylobacterota; class Campylobacteria; order Campylobacterales; family Campylobacteraceae; genus Campylobacter_A; species Campylobacter_A concisus_Z. Next base: position 108,103 of record NZ_CABPUP010000006.1, read on the forward strand.
TTCAAGAAGCAGTCGATATCCCTGTAATGCACGACGATCAGCACGGCACAGCGATGATAACAAGCGCTGGTATGATAAATGCGATGGAAATTTCTGGCAAAGATATATCTAAGATAAAAATCGTAGTTAGTGGCGCTGGTGCAGCTGGCATTGCATGCGCGAAGATGTATAAAGCGCTTGGTGCAAAACATATCGTTATGATAGATAGCAAAGGTGTCATTCACTCAAAAAGAACAGACCTAACGCCTGAAAAGATAGAGTTTGCGCTTGAAACTGAGGATAGAACTTTGGCTGATGCGATGAGGGGTGCTGATATGTTTTTAGGTCTTTCTAAGCCTGGTGTGCTTACAAAAGAGATGGTTGCGTCAATGAATAAAGAACCTATCATCTTTGCTTTGGCAAACCCAGTGCCTGAAATTTATCCAGAGGATGTTGAGGCTGTAAGAAGTGACGTTATGATGGGTACAGGCAGAAGCGACTATCCTAACCAAGTAAATAACGTTTTAGGTTTTCCTTTTATCTTTAGAGGCGCGCTTGACGTTAGAGCTAAAAAGATCACTGAAAATATGAAAATGGCTGCAGCTAGAGCGCTTGCGCAGCTTGCAAAAGAGCCAGTACCAGCTGAAGTTTTAAAAGCAAGTGGCGTTAGCGAGCTAAAATTTGGCAAAGAATACATCATCCCAAAACCATTTGACAAACGTGTGCTAACAGCAGTCGCTCCAGCAGTTGCAAAAGCTGCTGTTGAAGATGGCGTAGCGAGAGTAAAAGATTTTGATGTTGAGGCTTATAAAGCCAAACTTGCAAAAGGTTTTTAATCAAATTTAGCCCAAATATGGGCTAAATTCTTCTCTTGGCATTTTGTAAAAGACAAACCTTGTAAAAACAGTAAATTTAAGGACAAAAAATGCAAAACGTAAAGCTCATCTCGCACCCACTGATCGAGCATAAATTAACCATTCTACGTGATAAAAACACCCAACCTTTTCAGTTTCGTATGCTAGTTGATGAGATCAGTTATCTTATGATCTTTGAGGCGACTAGAAATTTAAAGGTAAAAGATGTCAAAGTCCAAACCCCAGTTGCGGTAGCAGATGCAAAAAGGCTTACTACAAAGGTGATGATATGTCCTATTTTAAGGGCTGCTCTTGGTATGCTTGATAGTGTTTTTACCATCATCCCAGATGCGAGTGTGGGCTTTTTGGGTTTTCAGCGAAACGAAGAGACCGCTCAGGCTGAGTTTTTCTACGCAAAGCTTCCAAAAGACGCAAAAGAGCGCATGGCGATCATCATCGATCCTATGTTTGCAACTGGCGGCACGGCGATAGATGCGGTCAAATTCTTGCGTGAAAAGGGCGTTAAGGAGATCAAATTTATCTCTATCATCGCTGCACCTGAGGGGCTAAAGAGATTTAGCGAAATTTACCCAGACGTCGAGGTCTATACGGCATCGATCGATGAGAAACTAAATGAGAAAAACTACATCGTACCAGGTCTTGGTGATGCTGGCGATAGAGTTTTTAACACGCTTTAAGGGCAAAATTTGAATAAAAGACTTTTGCCAGCTTTAGTTGCCTTTGTCATTGCTATCATCATCGGTACTTTATTTTTTTCAAAAGATGGCGGCGAGGCAAACAAAAACGCTCAAATTTTACTTGAGCAACTAAACAAAGAGGGACAAAAGAGCCAGAGCATTACAGAAAATGGCTCGTACACCTCAAAAGATGAGGTCGCTCTTTATATCTATAAATTTAACAAGCTACCAAAGAATTTCATAACCAAAAAAGAGGCACTTGATCTTGGCTGGAATGCAAAAAGCGGAAATTTATGGCAGATAAGTGGTGGCAAAAGTATCGGCGGAGATAGATTTTCAAACAGAGAAAAGAGGCTGCCAGATGCTGATGGTAGAAAGTGGTTTGAGTGCGATGTAAATTATAATGGTGGCAGGCGCGGTGCTGAGAGAATTTTATACTCAAACGACGGGCTTATCTACTACACACCCGATCACTACGAGCATTTTTATCTGCTTTATGAGAAGAGGATGCAATGAAAAGTGTGATCTTAGATGCCAAAGAGATGGTTGAAAAAGAAAAAATGCATGAGTATTTTACAAAAAAATTTGGCCTGCCAGAGTACTACGGCAAAAATTTAGACGCACTCTTTGACTGTCTTTGCGAGATAAATGAGCCAACATTTATAAAGCTAAAAAATGAAAATTTTTTGGATAGTGGCACAAAAGAGAGCTTGATTCAGCTATTTCATGACGTTTGTAACGAAAATGATCTAGTTAAATTTGAGTTTGTAAAAGATGAAAAATGATATTTGGAAAGATTGATTATCTAAATTTACTTCCATTTCACGTTTTTTTAAAATCAGCTCCACTAAGCTCTCAGATAAAAAAGGCGATCGAGTTTAAAAAAGGCGTGCCAAGCAAGCTAAATAGGGCACTAAATGCCAGAAAGATCGACGCTGCGGTGATCTCAAGTATAGCTAGTAAAAAGGCAAATTTAAAGAAGCTAAATTTTGGAATAGTCGCCAAAAACGATGTAAAAAGCGTGCTTGTGCGCAAAAACTCAGCCCCAAAGCCAGATCCTGCCTCTGCTAGCTCAAACGCCCTAGCTAAGGTGCTTCGTCTAAATGGCGAGGTGATCATAGGCGACAGGGCACTAAAGGCATACCTAAGCGAGGGCAAAGAGTGCTTTTACGACCTTGGTAACATTTGGCACGAAAAGACAAATTTGCCATTTGTTTTTGGTAGATTTTCATATGTAAAAAATGGCTCGTTTTACAAAAAACTGGTCGCAAAATTTCTACAAAAAAATGTAAAGATCCCAAACTATATCTTAGCACAGTATGCTAAAAGTCGCGGCATAAGTGAGCAAGATATCAAGTGGTATCTTAAATTTATAAGCTACAAAATAGGTCCAAAAGAGCAAAAATCACTCAGAAAATTTTTTAAAGAAAATAGATTATTAAAAGTAGCAAAAAGAATTAAATTTTTATAGCTTCTTAGCAGCTGCCAAGAAGCTATAAAATTTAGTGATGCATGTGCATATTAGTTGAGTTATCATCACCCATATTTTGCATCATCATATTCATATGCATCTCACCCATATTTTGCATCATCTTGTGGTGATCGTGCATTGGCATATCTGCTGGCATGTTCATTGGCATATTCATATGCATACCCATCTCACCGTTTTCAGCCTTGTAGCCAGTTATGGTAGGATCAACCATGCCAAATATCATTGCGACGTGTGCGACGATCAAGGCAAATATGAGTAGGAAAAAGTGAAGCTTTAGCTTTGCCTTTTCGCTTGCGTTTTTGTAGATCAAATTTAGCTCTAAAAGCGCGATGCCAAGAAGTGGTATGACGCTGATGAGATATGAGTAGACAGCGATGACATCGGCATATCCACGCCATTTTATACTTGGATAAATTTTTGCCATAAAATAGATCACAAGAGCTGTAAAATAGACCCCAAGCACTATGCCAGCAAATTTGCCAACAGCCTTATAGCCAGCATTTTTACCGCTATCCATGTGATACATAGTGAGAAACTCCATCGCCACTAAAAGCTCCGTAAGCCCCACAGGTATCACCATGAAGAGGATTAGATTGTAAGGTTGATTGAGCGATAAAAGCTCCATGTAGTGTGTCATTACCATTGTAAGTCCTTTGTAAAAAATTTAAAGAAGATTAACGCCAAATTGCTAATAATTATAAAATATCAAGATAACGAATTTAAGCTAGTCTTTAAACTCGTGTGAGATGACTGGAGAAAATTCTTCCCAATGAAGTTTGGTTTTGATTGTTGGCATCTTGCTTTGAAATGGTTCTTTCTTAAGTGCCGCCATAGCGACACTATCGCCTTTTGGCTTAGCTGGTGCTTCTACGTTTAGTATGGAGCGCTCAAGCTCGATGAAGTCTTTTAAAATGACTGTGTATGATTTAAAGAAATTTGCCTCTTTGCAAGCTGAAAGTAGCTGAGAAAACTCATCTACAAATAAATTTAAAGTTTCAGAAAATAGCTTATTGCTAATATTTTTTGCATCATCAAACTCATCTTTTAAAAATGTAGCCATCGCTAAAAATATAAATCCAACGTAGTCCTCGCTATCTTTGCAAAGCTCGCTATCACGTCTATATGGGCTTAGTTTTAAACATTCGATAACCCTAAGCCTAGCTGCTCCGTTATCTCTGCCCTCTTCATAAAATGAAGCGCTTAAGGGGATATTTGTAAAGCCAAAAAGAACGTCATTTTGTTCTTTTGAAAATTCTTTAAAGCTAAATTTATCTAAATTTTTAAACGCAGCATTACTATCCTCGCTTAAAGGATTTGCGCTTAAGTATCTTAACTGCTCTTTCCACCTTGCAAATTTCTCATCATTTGTGTAAAAAAACATAGGATATGCTAGAAATTCGTAAAAATATGATCTTGCTTTTATGATGTTTTTATCCATTTAATAAATCCTCTTTCATCGCGTTTATTTGGGCTTGAACCATTAGTTTGGCTTTACAGTCAGCACAGCAGTAAAGTGCTTTTATCTTGACCCTATCGTTGCCAAATCTTGGTTGCATTATAGTTGCGATCTTTTCGACTGCTTTTTTGGTTGCAAACTCTTTTCCGCACTCAACACAGGCAAAAAGCTCATCTCGTGCCAGTTCATTATAGGTAAAAAACTCAGGCTTAAGAGAAATTTTTCCAACTTCAAGGCTTATGGTATCTTTTTCAGCACAGCTTAGTTCGCAGTATCCGCAAGCTGTGCAGACGCTTGGATTAAATAAAATAGAATTTGTCTTTTTATCAGCCACTAGAGCACTTACGTTACAAGCGCCAACGCAACTTAGACAAAGTGTACAGCTATCAGTGTTTATCTTGACATCGCCGTATCTTATCATCTCGCCGCTTTTTACCATGCCAAGATCTTCGCTACCTACTAAAAACTCGAGCCTTTTTGCAAAAATTTCTCTTTTTGGTAAGGCATATTCGTTTATCGTGTGTTGTGAGTCAGCTATAAATTTTGCTTTTTTGAGCGATTCTTCAAGCTCATTTTTATCTTTAGCGTGATAGATCGCCGTCTCTTTAAATTTAAGCTCATAAATTTGATTTAAGATGCTAATGGCGTCTTTTTCGCCTTTGCCAAGAGTTTTGCTAAATAAAATCACACTCGCACCACTTTCTTGAAGCAATGTAAGAAGATGAGCTTGATTTAACATATGTGGTGCTGATATGAAAAAAGGCAAGACATTTTCAGGTAGGCTTATATTTAGCTCGTCTAAATTTGTTTCATTAGAGATTATTAGTGGAATTTTACCTTTGTAAAGTTTGGCAATAGTAGCAAAAGAATTTTGTGGCATAAGTGTAGAGTCAAGAGATCCGCTAGGGCAGACGCTAATGCAGTTGCCACAATTTACACAATCGATTTGTGAGAAAACAAGATGCTTTGTCTCGTCTTCTTTTAAAATGGCTACAGTTGGACAAACATCGACACAGCGTCCACAAATTTCATTTCGTCGTTCGTGATATTGACAGATCGAAGAGTCATATTGAGTTAGGCTTTTGTACTTAAATTTTGGAGTTTTTTCATTTAAAATTTTAAGCACAGCTTCATCTTCTAGCCCAGCTATTTCATAACAGCCGCTTTGCTTTAGCATATAATCCCTTGCATTTTCAACCAAGAAAAAGTCGCAATCAACTTCAAATTCGTCGTTTGCTCTAAGCACCAAAACACTTAACTCGCCAGCCGCACCGTATAAAAATTTTACTTCAAAGTGCGTTAGCTCAATGACTTTGTAACCATTTTCTTTTAGTAAATTTGCTAGCTCTTCGCGGCCTGAGTTGCTAACTATTACGACATTTTTGCCAACCTCTTTTTCGTAGTCGACATCCTTTGCCATGTCAAAGGCGCTAGCTCTTGCCTCGTAGAGCAAAAGCGTGTTTTTGGCTTTTTCTAAGACGCTTGCGGTTGTATTTTTTAGATAAAAATTTATCTCAGGTGCGATAATGTTTGCTTTAAGCTTTGGTGAGTTAGAAACTAAATATTCTTCCTTTTCGTTATTTATTTCTATCTGTTCATTTAACATCAAAGTATCGTCAAAATCGTTATAAAAGCCAAATTCTTTCATAATTTCTCCTATTATCAAAAACAGGCTTATTTTAATATTAATGGGATTAATAGACTCTGAATTTTATATGTTCCTTTTTGCTCTAAGGTTTAATTTATAATATTTTTTATGTTAAAATCACGGCTTGGTAAAACTAACTTACTAGGAGCACGAATTGAGCGATTTAAGAGATATCCCACAAGTTGATAAGATTATAAAAAACGAAGCATTTTCAGGATTTGATATAAATTTAGTCACATTGCTTGCAAGGCAAATTTTAGATGAAATAAGAGCTAAAATTTTAAATGAAAATGCAAATTTCGCGTTGCAAGAAATAATAGATTTAATCTTAAACGAATATCATAAATTTAATGAATCAAGCCTTCAAAGAGTGCTAAATTTAACCGGTGTGACCATTCACACAAACCTTGCTAGAAGCGTTATCGATAAAGAAATTTTAAGCCGTGCAACTCCGGTAATCACAGGGTATTCTAACCTTGAATACAACCTAAAAACAGGCAGCCGTGGTAACAGATATGACTATATAGGCTCACTCATAGCAAGAGCATTTGGCTTTGAAGATGCCATCGTAGTAAATAACAACGCAAGTGCAGTATTTTTAGTGCTAAATACCTTTGCAAAAGGCAGAGAAGTCGTCGTTAGCAGAGGCGAACTAGTAGAGATCGGCGGTAGTTTTAGAGTGCCTGAGGTGATGGCAAATGCAGGTTGCTTTTTAAAAGAGGTCGGCACGACAAACAAAACTAGACTTAAAGACTATGAGTCGGCTATTTGTGAAGATACTGCAATGCTTGTAAAAGTGCACCGCTCAAATTTCGACATCGTGGGCTTTAGCGAAGAGGTTACAGCAAATGAACTAAGTAAATTGGCGTGTGAGCAAAATTTGATAGATTATTTTGATCTTGGCAGTGGATTTTACGGAAATTTGCCGTTTAACTTAGATAAAAATGAGCCAGATCTAAAAAATTTAAAAGATGTTTCGCTAGTTAGCTTTAGCGGTGACAAACTCCTTGGTGCGGTGCAGTGCGGCATAATAGTTGGCAAAAAAGAGCTCATCGCAAAGCTTAGAAAAAATCAGCTTTTAAGAATGCTTCGCGTAGATAAAGTGATCATTTCGCTTTTGGCTGAGAGCATGAAAGCTTATTTAAATAAAGAATTTGAGCTAATCACAACACAAAAACTACTTCATAAAAGCGTAAAAGAGCTTGAAAACTTAGCAAATTTTATAAATAAGAATCTAAAAACATCGCTAGAAATCGTTCGCACACAAACCTTTGTAGGAGGCGGTGCGATGCCAAATAAAAAAATTCCAAGCGTAGCTTTGGCGGTTAGTGGAGATGCAGTTTTAAATGAGCAGAAATTTAGGCAAAAAAAGGTAATCGGCCGCATAGAAAATGATAAATTTTTGCTTGATTTAAGAACGCTTTTAGATGAAGATGTAAATGAACTAATAAAAATAATAAATGAAACGGAAGAAAAATGAGTTTAATAATAGGAACAGCAGGGCATATCGACCACGGCAAAACCGCACTTATAAAAGAGCTAAACGGCTTTGAGGGAGACAATCTTGAAGAGGAGAAAAAGCGTGGCATAACGATCGATCTAAGCTTTTCAAATTTAAGTAAAAATAATGAAAACATCGCATTTATCGACGTACCAGGGCATGAAAATCTCATAAAAACGATGATAAGTGGCGCATATGGCTTTGACGCATGCTTATTTGTGGTGGCGGCAAATGACGGACTTATGCCTCAAAGCTTGGAACACCTTGAAATTTTAAATCTTCTTGGCGTAAAATCCGTGATCGTAGCGCTTACAAAGTGTGACCTCGTAGATGAAGCGACTATAAATTTAAGAAAAAAAGAGATAAGAGATGAAATTTCTAAATTTAAAAACCTACAAATTTTAGAAATTTTTGCCGTTAGTATAAAGGATAGGGCAAGCATCGATGAGCTTAGAAACTATCTTTTTACTCTAAGAGCCAAAAAGCGTGATGAGGACGGCGTTTTTAGATACTACATCGATAGGGTTTTTAGCCTAAAAGGTATCGGTAGCGTCGTAACTGGCACCGTGATAGAGGGAAGCGTTAGCAAAAATGAGAAGCTTTTTAACTATGACGCTGGCAAAGAGGTGCTAGTAAGAAGCGTGCAAAGCCACGATAAATTCGTAGATAATGCAGGAGTTAGCAGCCGTGTGGCGCTAAATTTAACTGGCATTGAGCTTAATGAGCTAAAAAAGGGTCAGCTACTTAGCAAAAAGGGCTATTTTAGAGGATTTAGAGAGGTTGATGCGGTCGTAACTGCTAAAAATCTCATTCACTCGCAAAGCGTAACCTTTTGCGTAGGAGCTAAAAATGTGCCTGCAAAGGTGCTAATCCTTAGCCAAAAAGATGATAGCTACTTTGTTACCTTTAAATTTCAAAGCGATATGTTTTTGAAATTTGACGAGGCCTTTGTTCTCATCTCAGATGCACGCGTGATAGGAGGTGGCAAGGTGCTAAATCCTGTGCTTGAGCCACTAAAAAAGGCTGGTAAAATTCTCTTTTTAGCTGCACTTTTAAAGTATGATTTCGTTGGGGTATTTTCTATACTTAAAGAAGCCCACAAAAATGGCTTTGGCATCATCTCTTCTTATCAAAGGTTTGGACTAAGTCACGAAGAGGCCGTAAATGTGGCTAAAAAAGTCTCAAACGTCTTTGTCGATGAAAAGGCTTTAAATATCTACGATCTAAGCGCGGTTGAGCGGATAAAGTCTGTGGTTAAATTTATGATAGAAAAGAACGAATTTGCCGTTTTCTCAGCTCAAAGTATAAGCTTAAAGCTTGCTTGGGCTAGTCAAAATTTGGCTCAAAAAGCACTTGATGAGCTTGAAAGTATAAACTTGATCTCTAAAAATGATGGCGTCTATACAAAAAAGGGCGTTGATATAAGCAAACTAAAAGTAAGGCTTGAAGAGAAAATTTATGAAATTTTAGAAAGCGGAAAGCTAGCTCCAACGGCACCTTATAATATATATGATGAGCTTGAAATAGATAGACTAAGTGGTGATAATGCACTTAAAAAACTAACTGCAATGGGCAGGGTTGTAAGGCTGGAGCATAACCTTTTCATCACTAGAAATTCACTAAAAATGGCACTTGATAAGCTAAGAGAGATCATAAAAAATCAAGGCTTTGTAAATGTCACAAACGCCAAGGATGCGCTAAATTTAAGTAGAAAATATGTAATTGCTTATCTTGAGCAACTTGACCTTGAGAGTGGCATAATGAAGCAAGGAAATGATAGAGTCTTTCGTGGTTAGTATTCATTTACAAAAAGTAAATATAATCCGCCAAATTTTTAAAAAGGAAAAAAATGAAAAAAGTGGTTTTGGCCTCAATATTAGCGGCAACTAGCCTAATGGCAGCTAGTAATAAGCAAATAGAAGATTTTTACTCAGAAGTTTTTAAAAATCAAAATATCGATGGTGTTAATGTAAAAGTCGTAGAACGCACTAAAATTTTAGATGATATAGAAAAAGTAAGCTTAAGATTTAGCAAAGGAGATATGTCTCAAGAAGATGTGACTTTTGTTAAGGGCGATCTTATGTTTCCTGATGTTGTAAATTTAAAGGAGCAAAAGTCTTATTTAGCTGAAGAAAAAAAGGTTATCGCAGAAAAAGCAGCACTTGATTTAGTAAAATCACTAGCTAAAATTTATAAAAATGAAGACAAGGCAAATGTTATAACTCTTGGCAATGATAGCAAAAAGCCAACTCTTATCATGTTTTCAGATCCTGAATGCCCATATTGTAGAGCCGAGCTAGCAAAGATCGAAACTACGCTAAAAGACAATAACGTTGAAATCATCCTAACTCCAGTGCATGAACTATCATCTTTGCAAAAAAGTGCTTTGATCTATAAAGATATAAAAAATGCAAAAAGTGATAGCGATAAGGTTAAAATTTTAAGAAAGTATTTTTCTGAAGATTATAACGTGGATGAAAAAAATGTTAGCAAAGAAGAGAGCGACAAGATCGATACTTTACGTAAAAAATATTTCTCAGCCGGCGTTAGATCAGTACCATTTATCATAAACAAAAGTGATCTAAAATAACCTTTTCTAGGGATCTCTCCCTAGAATTTCTTCTTTTAATAAAAATTCTTAAATTTTAAAATACATTTAACTATATTTTTAATAAATACTTAATAAATATAACTAATATTATATATTTACTTTTATTATTTTATAAATATGCTAAATTTACACAGTTTAATTCTAGGCTCTAAAAGCCCTGAAATAGACTGTTTGCAATATTTTAGTATCTCTAAATATGCAAATTTTACATATTATGGAACCAAATTTCTCAAATTTTTAAGATTTGAGGGGCAAGGAGAAAAAATGCAAGGATCAAGAAGAGATTTTTTAAAGAAATCTCTAAAAGTTGGTACTGCTGGCGGAATACTCGCAGTTTCTGCAATAGCAAAAACAACTAGTGATGACTTAGCTCCTGATGGCAATGGCGTCGTCGTTGGCAAGTCAAACAAAAAAGAGGTGCTTTATAAAAAAAGCAAGAACTGGGAAACCTACTATAAAATCGCATACTAAGGGAGAAAACCATGAGTGATGCACGTATAGGAAGACGTTCATTTTTAAAGCTAGCCGCACTTGGTGCTGGAAGCACAATGGCTTTTGGAGAAAATGAAACAATAAGAAAAGCAAGTGATGAGGAGATAAAAAATCCTTTCCCTGGCTCAAAAAAGGTTAGAACGATTTGTTCTATTTGCTCAGCAGGCTGTGGTATCGAGGCTGAGGTAAAAGATGGTGTTTGGGTTCGTCAAGATATGGCGATGCATCATCCGATATCTCAGGGCTCACACTGTTCAAAAGGTATCGATCAGATCGACCTTACACATAGCAAACAACGCATCAAATATCCTATGAAAAAAGTTGATGGTAAATGGCAAAGAATTTCATGGGATCAAGCTGTAAATGAGATCGGCGATAAGATGCTTCAGATCCGTAAAGAAGATGGCCCTGATAGTGTTGTTTTCTTAGGATCAGCTAAATTTAACAACGAACAGTCTTATTACTTTAGAAAATTTTGTGCATTTTGGGGTACAAACAGTAACGATCACGTAGCAAGAATTTGACATAGCGCAACAGTCGCCGGTGTGGCGAATACTTGGGGTTATGGCGCGATGACAAACCACTTTGGAGATATGGCTGCAAACTCAAAATGTATATTTATCATTGGAGCGAACCCAGCTGTGGCGAACCCAGTTGGTGGCATGAAGCACACTTTACAAGCAAAAGATAGAAACAATGCAAAAGTAATTGTAGCTGATCCAAATTTTACAAAGACAGCTGCACATGCTGATCTTTATTTGAGACAAAGATCAGGAACTGATATTGCGCTTGTTTATGGTCTTATCCACATTATTCTTAAAAATGGCTGGGAAGATAAAGAATTTATAGAAAATAGAACTTATGGTATTGATGAGATAAGAAAAGAGGCTGAGCACTGGACACCAGAGGTTACATCTGATGTTACTGGAGTACCAGTTGATAAGCTACTAAAAGCTGCAGACATTCTAGCTCACACAAAACCAGGTACTGTTATTTGGGCTCTTGGTATAACTCAACACTCAGTTGGTACATCAAATACAAGAATTTTACCTATCCTTCAACTAATTCTAGGAAATATGGGTAAAGCAGGCGGCGGCTGTAATATCATTCGTGGTCACGACAACGTTCAAGGCTCAACTGATATGTGCAACCTTTCAGATAGCTTGCCAATGTATTATGGCTTAACTGATGCAGCATGGAAATATTACTGCAAAGGCTGGGGCGTTGATTATGATGAATTTATTAAACGCTTTGCAGTCTCAACAAAAGAGCCAAAACAAGGCGGTACTCCTGTTAAAAACACAGTCTTTGAAGAGTATTATTACCATGATCCTAAAAATCCAGAGGATAGAAACTGGAGAAACGAAAAAGGCTGGTCACTTTCAAAATGGTGGCAAGGCGTCTTGAAAGAGGAGAATACATTTAGTAGTGGTGCATTGAGAGTTCTTTGGGTTCAAGGAACTGGTCTAACATCTATGGCGCACTTAGCTAAAATCCAAGAAGCAGCTTCAAAACTAGATATGATCGTTGTAGCTGAGCCATTTGTAAATGAAATTTCTATCCTTTCAGACAGAAAAGATGGTGTTTATATCTTGCCAGTAGCGACTGCATTTGAAAATGAAGGTCACTTAAGTGCTACAAACCGCTCAGGACAATGGAGAACAAAAGTTGTTGATCCACTTTATGAGAGCAAGGGCGATCACGAAGTAATGTTCTTATTTGCTAAGAAATTTGGCTTTTACGATGAATACGTAAAAGGCATGAAAATGGGTATCGTAGATCGTGAAATAAAACAAGTAAAAGATGACTTTGTATGGCCTGATGATGCGACAAATGAGATAGCAAGGATTGGAAATTCTATAGGTTATGGTGGTAGAACAGCTGAGATGTTTAGACGCCATCAAGCAAACTGGGATAAATTTGATCCAGATACGCTAATAGGTATTGGCGGTGAAGTCAAAGGCGAGTACTACGGTAAACCATGGCCGGCATGGGATGAAAAACACCCTGGAACTCCAATACTATATGATATGAGCAAGCCTTATGTTGAGGGTGGTTCAGGCTTTAGAAATCGCTTTGGTCTAGAGCATAATGGCGTTAGTCAACTAGCTAGCGAAGAGACAACACTTGTTGGCTCAGCTATAAAAGGTGGCTATCCACAAATCACAAAAGAGAATATAGAAAAAGTCTTAGGCATAACTCTAACTGAAGAAGAGAAAGCTAAGATCGGACCAAGCTGGAGCATGGATTATAGTGGTATTATCTTTGAAAAATGCCGTGAAAAAGGTGTTGTGCCTTATGGTAATGCAAGGGCAAGAGCTATCGTTTGGGAATTCCTCGATCCTATTCCAAAACATAGAGAGCCTATTCACTCACCACGCTGGGATCTTGTTCAAAAGTATCCGACATTTGAAGATCAAGCTAGAAATTTCCGTGTTTCTACTAAGTTTAAGTCAGAGCAACAGGCAAAAGATTGGTCAAAAGAGTTCCCTATCGTATTTAGTACGCAACGTGTCGTAAACTTAAGTGGTGCTGGCATGATCGAAAGAACCAGTAAATATCTATCAGCTATTACGCCAGAGATGTTTGCTAATGTTAACCCAGAGCTAGCTTTACAATACGGCATAAAAGACCGCGATATGATGTGGATTCACAGCCCACAAGGCACAAAGATCAAAGTAAGATGCTATCACAGCCAGATGGTAACTCCAGATAGAATTTGTATGCCATACAACTTCGCTGGTATTATGCAAGGCGTTGATCTTTCAGCTCGCTATCCAGAGGGCACTAAGCCTTATGTTATCGGTGAGAGCTTTAACACAGTTACTAACTACGGATTTGACCCTGTTACTCAAATATCAGAGTTTAACGCAGGTCTTTGTCGTATAGAAAAAGCTGAGGAAAATACATTTAAAACATCGTTTTTCCATGAATATGGCGAGAGAGACGCCATGGGTAAAGAGTAAGGAGGAATAAAATGGCAAGAATGAAATTTTTCGTAGATACTGATAGATGTATTAGTTGTTATGGTTGCCAAGTTGCTTGCTCTTCTGCTCATGAACTTCCAGTGGGAATTTACAGAAGAAAGGTCATTACACTTCACGATGGTATCGAAGGCAAAGAGGTTTCAACTACTATTGCATGCCAACACTGTACTGATGCACCTTGTGAGCAAGTTTGCCCAGTTGATTGTTTCTACATTAGAGCTGATGGTATCGTGCTTCATGATAAAAATATATGTATAGGCTGTGGTTACTGCTTATATGCTTGTCCGTTTGGTGCACCACAGTTCCCTAAAGATGGAGCATTTGGCGTAAAAGGCGTAATGGATAAATGTACTATGTGTGCAGGTGGTCCAGAGCCAACAAACTCACACGAAGAGAGAGAGCTTTATGGCCAAAATAGAATGGCTGAGGGTAAAGTGCCTATGTGTGCAGCAGTTTGTGCTACAAATGCACTTTTGGTTGGTGATGCAGCTGATGTGTCAAATGTATACCGCAAACGCGTTATGCTAAGAAACACCGGGCTAAATGCCTAACAAGAAGGAGAGCATTTGCTCCCCTTTAAATTCTAAATTTTAAACTTAAAAACCTTTTCATTTTTTATAAAGCGACTATTTTTTATTCAAAAGATAAATTTTAAATTTACATTAGAAAATTTCTAAAACCATTTAAAATTGGCTATTTGAAGACAAATTTCTTTTTATTATCTCAATTTGCTCTATTTTATGATAATCGTTTTTATTTTAATCAAAGTAAAGCCTTGATAATATTCACTTCAAAAAAATCTCACAGGTGGTTTATTTAATGAATAAATTCTTAAAATTTATGCTAATTATGTTGTTGCCTATTTGGCTTATGGCAAAAAATGACGACTATGAGCAGGTCGCAGCTCAGATAAAAGAGTCGCTACAAAAAGTAATAACAGAGTATAGAGCGGGCAATGTTGAACAAGCGGTCAGTGATACTCAAAATGCTTATTTTGGCTTGTTTGAAGATGTTGAAGCTGGCATCAGAATAAATTTAGGTCAGAAAAAAGCTTACTCTATGGAGAAGCAGTTTGGCGAGATCAGAAAGGCGATAAAAGCAGGCGAAGCGCCAGATGATGTGCAAAAAAGAATAGATCAGATAAATAGCGAGATCGCTGAAGTTCTACCAGTTATCTTAAAAGGACATAGACTAGTTGGTGAGTATTCAGACAGCCCAGCTCAAGCTGCTACAACTGATTATGATACTTCTAAATTTATCCCTGAGTGGAAGGTGGCATTTGCAAATTTATCAGCCGATCTAGATAAAGCAATAGCAAGCTATGAGAGCGATAAGCAAGATGACGCCAAAAGTGCTATTCAAGATGCTAAATTTACAGATTACAGAAATACTCAACTTGAAATCGCTATTCGTCAGCATATAGAAAATGGTAAAAGCATAGATGCTGACATCCAAAGAAAGATGGGTGAAGCAATAAGCGGCATCACAAATGGCATAACAAAAGATGACTTTAAAGTAAAGCTAGAAGAGATCAAAAAGCTAGCTTATGACGCTGTCTCAAAACTCCCAGCTGATACTGCAAAACTAGCAAAAGTTGATATGAGTGATGTAGAAGCAGCTTCTGAAGAAGATAGTGGTGCAGATTATACCAAAGTCGTTCAAAACATAAACGACAAAATTCAAGTTGCTATCACACTTTATAAAAATGGTGATGTAAAAAAAGCTATGGGCGATATCCAAGACATCTACTTTGATGAGTTTGAAGGTAGCGGTATGGAGAATAAAGTAGGCGCAATAGATGTAAATTTAAAAACAGCTATTGAAGCTACATTTGGCAATCTTGTAGCCCTTATGAAATCAGGTGTAGACGAAAAAACTCTTCAAGAAAGCGCAAGCAAGATGTCATCTCAGCTAGCAGCCGCACTTGAAAAAACTAGCGGTTCAAGCTCACCTTGGACGCTATTTATCTGGGCACTAACTATCATCTTAAGAGAGGGCTTTGAGGCTCTTATCATCGTTGCAGCCGTCGTTGCATACCTTGTAAAAACTGGCAATGCAAAAGCTATGGGTAAGGTCGTATATAGCTCAGTTGGCGTGGCTGTCATCTTAAGCTTTGTTATGGCGTGGATCATGAACGTCATCTTTGGCGAGGCAGCAGGTCAAAAAAGAGAGCTTATGGAAGGCATCACGATGCTTGTTGCAGTGGGACTTCTATTTTATGTTGGCTTCTGGCTTCTTTCAAATGCTGGTGCTAAAAAATGGAACGACTACATCAAATCTCACGTATCTGAGTCTATCTCAAGTGGCTCAAGCACAGCGCTTTGGTGGACTGTATTTTTAGCCGTATTTAGAGAGGGCGCTGAGACAGTGCTATTTTATCAGGCACTTATCTTTGACGCAAAAGACTCAGCTGGCTACTCAATGATTGCAGCTGGCTTTGTCGTAGGTCTTATCGTTCTTTTAATAGTCTATTTCTTATTTAAAATTTTTGCTGTTAAAATTCCTATTAAACCATTTTTTATATTTACGTCAGCGATCATCTTTTACATGTCGATCGTCTTTGTTGGCAAGGGTGTTGGCGAACTAGTTGAGGGCAAAATTTTCATCCCAACTATCATAAAAGGACTTAGCTTCCCTGACTGGATGAGAGACTGGCTAGGACTTCAGCCATATTATGAGAGCTTAGTACCTCAAATCATTATGGTGCTTGCCCTAGTTATAGGCATCGTTATCATGAAATCAAAACAAAATAAAAATTAATCTTATTTAAAGGAGAGAATATGAATAAAATTCTTAGTTCAGCTCTAGCACTTAGCCTAGCAGCTGGTTTTGCACTTGCTGGTGAGCACCCAATCGGCGAGCCTGTAGAGGCTAATGGTATGGAGATAGCTGCAGTTTATTTGCAACCAATCGACATGGAACCAAAGGGTATTGACCTAGCTCCAAGCCTAGCTGATTTTCACCTAGAAGCTGACATACACGCTATTGCTGGTAATAAAAACGGCTTTGGCGAAGGTGAGTGGATCCCATACCTAAAGATTAACTACGAGCTAAAAAACCTTGATAACGGCAAAGTTAAAAAAGGTACCTTTATGCCAATGGTTGCAAGCGATGGCCCACACTACGGTGCTAACGTAAAAATGGATACAGGTGTTGGTAACTATGAGCTTAAATTCCACATCGACAATCCAGAAAAACAAGGTTTTGGTCGCCACGCTGACAAAGAGAGCGGTGTTGGTAAATGGTTTGAGCCTTTCACAACAACTTATAAATTTCAATGGACAGGTGGTCCTGTTAAATAATCACCAGGGGCGTTCTCGCCCCTTTTAAAAAATTCTCACAGGGTTTAGTTATGTCAATTTATTTCTATCAGGTCTTTTTAGCCCTCCTTGGATTTACGCTTTTTGCTGCCTTAAATAACAAGGATAAAAGTTTAAAAACACTCTTTTTACCGTCACTTTTTGGAGTCGTAGCTGGCGTATTTATTTTTAAAGTCGTTCGTCACGCACTTATAGATGATCAGTTTAAAATTTTCATCGATTCAGTGACGCTAGTTTTTCTACTAATTAGCGTTTTATGGATATTTCTTGAGCTTAAGATAGCAAAAATTGTAACGTTTTTTATTTTAGGCATCGGCTTTGGCTTTGGCTATAGTTCAAGCAGTGTGTTATTCCCGCTATTTGGTGGTGAGCTACTAGATACGCTTTCGGTTATTAGCTTCTTTCTAATGATATTTGCAATGATTTTACTCGTATTTTTATTCTTTTTTATTTCGAATTTAAAATCTAGCGTTTCTCCATTAATAGCTAAAACTTTAGCCCTTATCACTTTAGTTTTCTTGCTAATCGATAGGAGCTCTCAGACAGCACTTGAGCTTTTGCGTGCTGGGGCTTTAAAAATAAGTAGTGAGTTAAACTCTCAAATTCTATCTATCAGTGCAAAAGGTATTTACGTATCAGAATTTGGTACTTATTTTTATATCTTTGTGATCTTACTTTTATGCATCACTGTACTTTTCTTTATGCCAAAAAGTATTGATAAAAATAAATTTGGTTCTATCAAATACCGCTTTATAAAAGCCATTAGAGAAAATATTTCTGATAATGCAAAATTTGCATTTTGTAGTATTTTGATAGCACTTGGATTTTCGCTCTATTATGATCTTTACGCATCTCGTCCACCTGAAATTTCAGAGCCAGTCTTGGTTGAGCCAGTGGGAGATAAATTTATATTTGATGTTGATATGCTAAAAGATAATGAACTTCACAGATTTGCTTATATAACAGATGAGGGCAAACAGATAAGATTTTTCTTGTTAAACCGCTTTAGCGACCGTGTATCGCCTGTCATCGTCTTTGACTCTTGTATGATTTGCGGCGATATGGGCTATATAAAAAGAGGAAATGATCTTATTTGTATCTCTTGTAATGTTAGAATTTTCTTGCCATCAGTTGGTAAAGAAGGTGGTTGCAATCCGATACCAATGCCATTTATCTTCGATGGTAAAAATATCATAGTTGATTATAAAACCATTACAGATGGAGCAAATTTCTTTAGTAAGGTTGTCGAAAAAATGGTGCTTGACCCAGTTAGTCGCAAAAAAGTGAGCAACCTTGAGTCAAGATCATATTTATATTATGGACGCACATATTTCTTTGAAAATAACGAAACTCAGGCGAAATTTGAAGCAAATCCAGAAAAATATGTAGAAACAAATGGAACGTTAAAATGAAAAATATGCAACTAAGAATGATAAAAAGCTCGATCACGGGCTCAAAGGTGCAAAAGACGATGGCCTTTATCACTATCTTGCTAGCTGCTCTTTTGATAGCTTGCATGCTAAACATTACACTAAAAATCGGCGATCAAGTAGCAACCGAGCTTAGAGGATATGGCTCAAATATCGTTGTTTTACCGCGCGGTGAGAGTTTAAGCATCGAGATCGAGGGTAAAAATTTCACTCCACTAAAATCACAAAATTTACTCCCAGAAGCTGATATCTACAAGATAAAAGAGATCTTTTGGAGAAATAATATCGTTGCTTTTGCGCCGTTTTTAGAGGCAAAAGTTAAAGATGAAAAAGGAATTGAATTTGCCTTTGAAGGAACCTATTTTGATAAAAATGTCGGTCTAAAAGATGAGCCAGAATTTAGTACAGGCGTTAAGAGTTTGTATGGATTTTGGGGCGTTGAGGGTGTTTGGCCAAAAGATGAAAGCATGGATGAAATTTTAGTTGGTGAAGAACTTGCTAAGGCTAAAAATTTAAAGGTTGGCGACAAGCTTAGCCTTGTGGGCAAAAATGGCACAAGGGAGGTTAGAATAGTTGGAATTTTAAAAGGAGCTAGTGATGAGACGCATAAGCTAATAGGCTCGCTCAAACTCGCTGGTGATCTCTCAGGGCATCCTGGCTCATATACAAAAGCTGAAGTCTCAGCCATGACGATCCCAGAGAATGACCTATCGTTAAAAGCAAGAAGAAATTTAGACAATCTTGATAGCGCAGAGTACGATAAATGGTACTGCTCAGCCTATGCAGGATCAATCGCATTTCAGATAGAAGAAAATTTACCAAATGTTAGCGCAAAGGCAAGCCTTCAAGTAAGTGATGCGGAGAGTAATATCGTAAAGAAAATCCAAAGCCTAATGGGTATCGTTAGCATCATCGCTCTTGTGGTTTCAGCCATTGGTATAACATCGCTAATGACAAGTGAAATTTACCGCCGCAAAAAAGAGATCGGTCTTTTAAAAGCCATAGGCGCAAGTAACTTTGAAATTTACGCCCTTTTTGCTAGCGAAAGCCTTGTGGTTGCATTTTTTGCGGGCATCACTGGAGCATTTTTAGGATACGTACTAAGCTACGTGATGTCTTACATTATCTTCTCTCACGGCATAGGCATAGCGTGGATCGTGCTGCCAATCAGCGTGGCATTTGCCCTACTTATCTCAGTCGTTGGCTCGCTAATGCCAATGAGAAACGTCATAAATTTACTACCTGCGGAGGTGCTATATGACCGCAAATAGCAAATTCTTTTACAATACAATTTATAAAAGTTTAAAAAACGGCTCATCAAGAGTAATGGTCATCGTGATCTCTATCTTGCTTGGAGCATGCGTGTGTGCTGCATTTGTCAATGTCTATCTTGACATTGACTCTAAAGTCTCACGCGAGCTAAAAACTTATGGTGCAAATATGATCTTTGCTCCAAAAGATATGGCTACAAGCGATGATATGAGTGAAAAAACTTACAATGAAATGATCGCTAAAGTGCCAAAAGACAAGCTTCTTGGTGAGAGCGGTTATCTCTTTGCTCAGGCAAATATCGGTCCAACAAACGCTATCGTCATGGGAACAAAATTTAGCAATCTAAAAAAAGTTAAACCATTCTTAGATGTTAGAGATGGAACGATGATAAATGTTGATTTTGACGATAAAAATGTGCTAATAGGCGTCGATCTAGCTCGTCAGGCTGGCTTTAAAGCAGGCGATGATATAGAAATTCGCGCCATTGGCTCAAATGAGAGCATAAATGTAAAGATAAAAGGCGTAGTCGCAAGCGGCGATAAAGAGGATGCACTTTTGATCACGTCACTATCTTTGGCTCAAAAAATTTCAAATAAAGCTGGCAAAATAAACTATGCTGAAGCTGTTGTGCTTGGTAACTTTGACGAGATAACATCGCTTGCAAAGACTATAAGCAATGATGAAATAGCTGCAAAACCAGTGGCAAAGGTCTCAAAGTCTGAGGGCTATATTTTGGAGAAAATAAAGCTATTAATGGCACTTGTTAGCCTTGTTATTTTGCTCATTACTTCAATGTGCGTAAATACAACGCTTAGTGCTATCTTGCTCTCTCGCTCAAAGGAGATCGCACTTCTAAGAGCCATAGGTGCAAGCAAAAAAGATGTATTAAAGCTATTTGGCTTTGAAACATTTGTGACAGCGCTCATCTCAGCATTAGTTGGTGCATTTTTAGGATATTTACTAGCTCAAATTTTAGGTTATGCGATATTTGATTCTAGTATTGATTTTAGAATTTTAAGCATCCCAGTAGCTGTGATAATATCGCTTTTATTTGCAGCGATCGCAGCATTTTATCCGATCAAACGGGCACTTAATAATAAAATGGCAGATACATTAAGAGGAGAATGATATGCAAAATGCACTAGAATTAAAAAATATTTGTAAAATTTTTGGTGATGTTAAAGCACTTGATGATATAAATTTTGAGGTTAAAAAAGGTGAGTGGGTCAGCGTAATGGGGCCAAGTGGTAGTGGTAAGAGTACGCTTGTAAATATCCTTTCACTAATGGATACTCCAAGTAGTGGCACTTATATGCTTGGTGGCGATGATGCGAGCAATCTAAATGCTGATGATACACTTAAATTTAGACGTGAAAAGATCGGTCTTATTTTTCAGCAGTTTCACTTAGTGCCATATCTTAGTGCACTTGAAAATGTGATGATCGCTCAGTACTATCACAGCTCAGTTGATGAAGAGGACGCTAAAAAGGCACTTGAGGCAGTTGGTCTTTCTCACAGGCTAACGCACAGACCAAGTCAGCTAAGTGGTGGCGAGCAACAACGCCTTTGTATCGCTCGATCACTCATAAACGATCCTGAAATTTTAATAGCAGATGAGCCAACTGGTAACCTTGATGAAGCAAATGAAAGAGTTATACTTGATCTATTTTGCAAGCTAAGAAAAGATGGCAAGACGATACTTCTAGTAACTCACAACCCTGATCTTGGCGAGTATGGCGATAAGATCGTCTATCTAAGACATGGTAAGCTAGAGAAAATTCGCACTATTGAAAACCCAAAGGTGCCAAATGAGATATAAAATTTTATTTTTATATCTAGTCTCAGCCCTAGTTATGGGCTGCGTCAAGCAGTATGAGAAGCATCACATTACGCTAAATGACTCAAGCGGCATTGATACGCAGTTTTTTCCAACAGAAAAGAGGCTAAAGATAGGTGATAAGCCATATATGCTATTTTTCTTTGGTACGGACTGCGGAGTGTGCAAGGCTGCTATACCTGATCTAAATACACTTGAAAAAGAGTATGGTAAAGAGGTTCAATTCATTGGTGTTTTAGGACCTAGTAAAGGCTTTGATAAAGATATTGAGCTTTTAAAAGAGCACAACATCACCTTTAAAACTACGAGTGACAAGGTTTCAGTTGATTACTTTAGTAAGGCAGTTGGTGGCGTCATGGGCGTGCCAGTTATCTATTTTTTTGATAAAGATGGTAAGATGCGATCAAAATTTATCGGTCTTACACCAAAAAGTGTACTTGAAAGTGCTATAAGATCGCTCTTGTAGGAGTGAATATGAAAAATTTCTTTTTATTTGTCTTAGCGGTATTTTTTGTTGGATGTGCTAGTAGCACTCCAAATATCTCGGTCAAAACGAGTGATCCGATCTTTTTTACGCTTAATGAATCAAACAGAAGCGTCTATGTAAATTTTAAAAATAGTGCGACCGGACAAGATGTAAATGCTGAAATTTTAAGCGAATTTATAAAGGCTGGTTTTAGAAACGAGCCAAATATCAAGAATGCTGACTTCATCATCCTTGGCGATGTGCAAAGCTTTTCTAGGATAATCAAAAGAGATCCTAGATTTTCAATGGGGATGGGATATGGCTTTGGTAGACCAAGCTTTGGCTTTGGCTACTCGATGTTTTTCCCATTTGGCTATTACGACGATGATGACTTTAGTACAAATAGCTATACTTATCACATGCAAGTAAGCGTGCTAGTGCGTCCAAAAAATGGTGGCGAAAAGGCGACAAATATTTCGCTTATGCAAGCTGGCAATGTCTATTCGCCAAGCTACATTTGGCCATTTTTTAAAGAACGCCTAGCAAAACAGATCGTTAGCTTTTTTTATAATGTCTCGCAAAAATAGGAGAAATTAGTAAATTTAAAAGGATTTAAATGCTAGTTGATGAAAGCTATGAAATTTTATCTTGTGATGATATTGAGCTTGGTATAAAAAGAAGCTCTCCTCTCTCCTTTTATTCCTGTTATGACAATGCCAAAGATGCAAAAGCTCTTTTGGTAATTATCCCTGGGCTTGGAGAAGACTCTGACCTTGGATATAGAGCTAATCTTATTCGGACTATGGCAGAGACTTATGATGTTGCATGCATTAGTGTGGATTATCACTGCATAGGCAACCGCCCACAGCTTGGGGCGAAATTTGGACTTGATGATATAGATCGCGAAATCTTAACAAGAGAACTATCAAGCATAGGTATAAATTTACCAATTGATCTAAAAAGTATCGACTGCCACGAGAAGATTGATTTGCTGCTTAAATTTCTCAGCAAAGAGATTACTATTCGAAAAGAGAGAGGTATTTTGCCGGCTGATTTTAGACTAAATGCTAGCATTACGATGGTGCCAACAAAAAATGAATATCAAAATTTTGGCGTTATGCAAGCAATGGATGTGCTAAATGCTGTGCTTTACACAAAAAAATATATAAATAATGCCAAATTTGAACATCTGCCAGTGATAATGGTAGGTAGCTCACATGGTGGATATCTGGCACATATGTGTGCTAAGATCGCTCCATGGCTAGTTGATGCCGTGATAGATAATAGCTCTTATGCCATATTTTTATGGCGTCTTATTGGCTTTGGTAAAGAGATAGATTTTACTAACTATTTTTGTTTTGGTACTGACACTTTGTATCAAAATTTATATATTTATTTTTTTTGATAAGACCTACTGGACGCTTAATGAAAAATCACCATACTATTTTATTGACGCAAGAGAAGAGATAAGAAACATCCTAAATTTAGATCATTTAAATGTTCAAAGCAGCTATAAAAAGCCAATTTACGTGAGCTATCACTGTATTTGCGATAAAGAAATAGCTCCAGCAAAGGATAAAATCGAGCTTTACGAGGCTCTTAAGAAGCTTAAATTTAACGCAACACTACATATGATAAAAGATGGGAGTGAGGTTGATGGCAAATTTATAAAGTCTCTAACGCATGGGATGGGGATGTCTTATAAACTACTTTTACAAAAAGAGCTTCCCAGTATGATGGAGAAAATTTTATCTCAAAAAAACAAGAAGAGCAGCAAGAGTATTGAGTATAAATGCGGCGATACGATCTATAAATTTAGTGAAGTCTTAGATCAAATAAATCTTGAAATTTTAGATATTGCTTAGTATTTAACTAGGCTCATAAAGACCTAGTTTTTATCAGTCATTATCTATCTCAAAGTCGTAAAATTCGCTTTCATACTCAACATTTCCTATTTTGCTGTATTGCATAAGAGCTGCTTTTATATTGTCTATCTGCTGATACATTAGGCCAAGAGCTATTCTATTTTCGATAGCACTAGCATCATTTAGTTTTGTTAGCTCTAAAAGTGCGATCGCGTTTGATACTTTTCCAGCTCCTGTCGCAGCCACAGATGCTAAAAACAATGTGCTAGCGTCATTTACTTTAAACTCATCGATTACTTGATTATAAAGTTTATAGCTCTCCTCAAAATCGTTTGTAAAGATATCGACATAGGCCAGAGTTTGGATTAAATTTATATTCTTTGGAGTATTTTTTAGCTCAGCTCTTAATTTATCACGCTCTCTTGTAAGTAAGCCCGAAATTTGAAGTAGCTTGATGTATTGTTTTTTGATGATATCAGCACCGTGATAGAAAGCGTTTGAGTTAAGCTGCTTGCCATTAAAGTGAATTTGTATCGCTTTTGCATACTCTTTGACATTTTGCTCTTTGTTTTTCGAGATGAAATTTAAGATATTTGCAATAATATCATTTGGCAAAATTTTTAGTAGTTCATCAGCTTTCTTTGCCATTAGCTCATCATTGTTTGTTACTTTTGCGATGATGATATCAAAGGCTAAATTTAGCATTGTCTGCTCTTTTGGCTCTTCAAGCCATCTTATCATCGCACTTTGGTTGCCACTAATCAGGCTTAGAAGCGAGGCATATAAATTTACAGGCTTTAAACTCTTATCGTTTTCTAAATTTTCGCCGATCTCTTCAATGAGTTTTGGGTTTAAATTTCTATTTATATCTAGACAAATCGCCCCAAAAATACCTGCAAGATGGTTATTTACATCCTGGTGATAGCTTGCTATGAAGTGCTTTGCTGCAAGGCTAAAATTTCCAAGCTGAGCGTAGCTTAGAGCAAGGTTGTATTGCAAGATAGAGTGATTTGGATAAGTACTGGCTAGCTCTTCAAATTCTTTATTTGCTTCTTTTAAGCGGTAGCTTAGTGCTTTTGCAATAGCTTCGCTAAGTTTTGCATTTACTTTTGAAGCAGCTGCACTTTGGCTAAGATAGTCATTTGCTGCTGAAGTATCGTCTAAAAAGACGCTAACGCCGCCTTTTCTTATCTGCTCGATACTCTGTTTTGCATCAAAGACCTTGTAAGGTGCGAAGTAAAAAAGCGTCTCATAGCGCCTTGTTCTATCAAAAAACATATCGTCGCTAAAGTGTGCCTGAGCTAGGCTGACATCAAAAAGATCAGGCTTTAGTATCGTTTTTATCTTGTAAATTTTACTTGGCAAAGAAGCATTGTAGTCGTAAACATCTTTTATAAATGCTGCTGCATCGCTGTAGTCAGAAGTTTTTAGATCGATTAGCGCTTCAGTCATCTTGATAAGATCGATATTTGGCGTATTCTTAGAAGCTTTTGTTAGATAATCCCTTGCCTTGTCGTATTTGCCAAGTCTTGCATAGAGCTGTGCTAGCGTGAAGTCGGCTTTAAATGCCTTTTGGCTCTCAAGCTTAGCTATTGCTCTCTCATCATCTCCAAGGAGTGATAAAATTTTTGCACTTAAATACGCATATTCATTTTTATAATCCGCAGTATTTGGATGAGAAAGTGCTTGAAGCGCCTCGTAATAGTTGCCTTTATAATAGTTTATAAGCGCGTAGTAATAGCTATAAAGTGGCGAGTTATTTTCATACTGCAAAAATGAGTCAGCAAGTCCTATATAGTAGTTAAAATTTTTGGTGTTATTTAGCTCGAGTGAGCAAGCGGCAGCGTTTATCGCACTAACCGCCGTATTTTCTCTATCGGTTATGGCTTTATTAAAAGATATGATCGCCTCATCACATCTTTCTTGTTTCATCTGAGAAACGCCGAGGTTGTAGTTTGAGAGAGACTGGTTATAAACAGCTATGTTTTCATAAATTTTTAACGCTTCAAATTTATTACCACGCTCATAAAGCTGATTGGCCTTATTTATCATTTCATCGATCTTTGAAGCGCCAAAATTTTGCGTTTGGTAGTTGTTTTCTATATTTTTTACGATACTTGCAGTATCTATGTTCTCTTTTTTGTCTTTCTTTAGCAAGATAACTAGCAAAACCACTATCAAGATGATAAGTACTAGAGCGACCACACCTGCTATTATAAAGAGCTTTTTATTGCTCTTTTTTACAGGGATTGGCTCTGGGATGCTCTCATCTTGTAGCACACCCTCACTTGCGATGCTCTCAAGCGAGACGATCTCTTCAGGTGTCTCGGCTTTTGCCTCTTCAGGCGCTTGCTCTGCTTGCTCGCCAGGTGGTTTTAAAACTACAACCTCTTCTTCAGCCACTACATATACCTTTTAAGAACTTCTGGAATTTCGATAGTGCCATCTGCTTTTTGGTAGTTTTCCATTAGTGCTATTAGCGTCCTACCCACAGCTAGACTTGAGCCATTTAGCGTATTTACAAGCATATTTTTCTTGCCATCTTTAAAACGAATTTTTGCACGCCTTGCTTGAAAATCACGAGTATTGGAAATAGAGCTAATCTCTCTATATTTGCCTTGACCTGGTAGCCAAACCTCAAGGTCTATTGTCTTTGCCGCGCTAAAGCCAAGGTCGCCACTGCAAAGAAGCATATGGCGGTGAGGAAGTCCAAGGCTAGTTAGTAGATCGCTCGCGCACGCTACCATCTCATTTAGCACGTCTTCACTTTGATCTGGCTTTGTGATACTTACTAGCTCGACCTTTTCAAACTGGTGCTGGCGGATCATACCTCTAGTATCACGTCCTGCTGAG
The DNA here is from genome assembly GCF_902460705.1 of Campylobacter concisus. Lineage (GTDB taxonomy): Bacteria > Campylobacterota > Campylobacteria > Campylobacterales > Campylobacteraceae > Campylobacter_A > Campylobacter_A concisus_Z. The sequence continues at coordinate 134,864 of NZ_CABPUP010000006.1, forward strand.
CCTGCCTCTTGGCGGAAGCATGCTGAGTAGCAAGTCATCTTTATAGGTAACTGCTCAGCTTCAATGATCGTGTCATTGTATAAATTTGTCACAGGCACTTCGCTAGTTGGAATGAGATAGAGGTCCTCGTCGCGTACTTTGTAAAGGTCCTCTTCAAATTTAGGTAGCTGACCAGTACCAAAAAGTGTGTTTGAGCTTACTAGATAAGGGACATTTACAAGCTCGAAGCCACGTGAGCTGTTAAAGTCGATCATGTAATTAACAAGCGCTCTACTAAGCCTTGCTCCCATGCCGCGAAGCACGGTAAAGCGAGATCCTGAGAGCTTTGCGCCCCTTTCAAAGTCAAGCCAACCAAGGCTCTCGCCTAACTCCCAGTGCTCTTTTGGTGTAAAGCTAAATTTAGTTGGCTCAAGCACTGTTTTGATGCAGACATTATCGTCTTCGTCCTTACCAAATGGCACGTCATCATCGGTGATATTTGGCACGTTAAATGAAATTTGCTCAAGCTTTTCTTCATATTGTTTAACGATATCATCAGCATCAGAAAGTGCAGCTTTGTTTAAATTTAGCTCATTTTTAAGCTCACTTACGTCTTCACCTGCTCTTGCCTTTATGCCAAGCTCTTTACTCTTTGCGTTTTGGATCGCTTGAAAATTTTCAAGTGCTTTGCGCTTTTGTTTTAGCTCGTTAAAAGTTTGTAAAAGCTCGTCAAGTAGCCCAGCTTTTACATTTTTTCCCTCAAGTTTTTTTACAAATTCATCGTAATTTGTCTCGAGTAGTTTTAAATTTATCATTCCGTATCCTTAAACCATAAACATAACTTTTGCAAAAAGTACGATAAAAACTGCCGCTGTTAGTGCAAATGGGTGGATGTTGCCAAGTGGGCTAGGGCGTTTAAATATAAATTTGCAGCTCAAATTTGTAATCACCGCAGCTACGATTAGCATCGCTAAGAAAAATTTGATCATAAAAATGATTTGTAAATTTGTCTCAAAGTAGCCTCCAGCCTTTGATCCGACCCAGTTACTCATCATCATGCCTCCAGTTAATACCAAAAGCAAGATACAAAGTGGCATTATCTTAATAGCAACTGAACCGATAGCTTGTTTTGCCTTTTGAGCAAGCTCAGGTGGCATTTTTTTACAAGCTGCCTTAAAAATGATTACATCAAAAAAGAGGTAACCAACAAAGATGATTGCACAGAAAAGATGAACTATCTGTGCGTATGGATATAAATTTTGCATATTTTTTCCTTTATTAATAAATTCCGACTGCTTCACGAACTTTTTTTATTGTTGTTTGAGCAACATTACTTGCCTTTTTGGCTCCTATTTCTAAAATTCCAGACACTTCGTCAGGATTATTTTGATAATGCTCAAATTTCTCTCTCGCATCTTTAAAATAGTCCCAAATAAGCTCATTTAGATAAGCTTTAAAGTGCCCGTGACCCTCGCCACCACGTTCATATCTAGCTTGAAGCTCTTTTTGCTCACTTTCGTCCAAGAAAAGTTTGGCGATATTATATACGTTGCAGTTTTGCCATTGTTTTGGCTCTTCAAGCGGTGTGCCGTCTGTCACGATGCTAGAAATTTGCTTTTTAAGCGTTTTAGTGTCGGCAAAGATGTCGATTGTATTGCCATAGCTTTTGCTCATCTTTTCACCGTTTGTGCCAGGCACGGTGGCGACATTTTCATCGATCTTCGCCTCAGGCAATGTAAAAATTTCTCCATGTTCGTTGTTAAATTTTATCGCGATATCACGAGCGATTTCTACGTGCTGGATCTGGTCTTTGCCCACAGGCACGACCTGTGCGTTATAAAGCAAGATGTCAGCTGCCATTAAAACCGGATAGCTAAAGAGTCCGTGGTGCGAGCTAAGGCCCTTTGCGACTTTATCTTTATAGCTGTGCGCGCGCTCAAGAAGCCCCATAGGCGTATACTGGCTTAGTACCCAGTAAAGCTCAAGCACGTCTTTAACGTCACTTTGCACCCAAAATATACTTTTATTTGGATCAATCCCAAGTGCCAAAAACGCACACGCAGCCTCAAAAGTGTTTTGCTTTAGGGCTTTGGCCTCGCTAAGGCTCGTCATCGCGTGGTAGTTTGCTATAAACATAAACATCTCATTTTGCTCTTGCATATCAACCATCTGTTTTATCGAGGCAAAGTAGTTGCCAAGGTGTAGTTTGCCGGAGGGTTGGAGGCCGGTTAATACTCTCATCTTATCCTTTCAAATTTTGGCTTTTTCTCGTGAGCACTTTTGATAGAGATTTGAAATTTTAAGTTTTCGGCAGACTATGTGTCTAGCCTCGGCTTAAAATTTCTACACAACTATCAAAATCATCTCACGATACTTTGCCAAAATGCTTTTTTTAAATTTTAACATCAGGGTAGATACTTTTATCTAGTCTAATCTTAAAATTTATCTCGCAGACTAAATTTCTAGCCTCGGCTTAAAAACAAAATTTCGCCTTGCCTAAACAAAAATTCTTTGCTAAAACGTCTAAATTTTTAACATCAGGTTAGACTTTTTTGGCATCTAGCCTGATCTTAAAATTTATCGTTACAAGCAGCATTCACGCCACTTTACAATTAAATTTTTAAAAGCATCCTTATCTCTTTTACGATTTGCTTTGGAGTTTTACCCTCAACTTCGACGATGTAATCAGCCTTTTTCTCATAAAGCTTCTCGCGCTCCAGATGAAGTGCCTCAGCTTTTTTTAGATCGCTTAAAAGCGGACGTTTGGCGAGCTTTTTCTCGCTATTTTTGCTATTTTTTAGCCTTTGCATGATCGCATCAAAACTAGCTTTTAGATAGATTACAGTGCCAATTTTCTTTAAATTTTTAACCTTTGCGAAACCACCACCAGTTGAAATAATGCTATTTTTGACATTTGTTGCTAAAAATTTAGCAAGGTCTTTCTCAAGCTGCCTAAAATGCTCCTCTCCATACTCTTCAAAAATGGTTTTTATCTTCATGTTTTGTGAGCTTTCCAGTAAGTCGTCGCAGTCAAGGTTCATCGTCTTTAGCGCCTTGCTTAAAGCCCTTGCAGTCGTGCCCTTACCAACGCCCATAAATCCTATCAAAACGATATTATTGTTCTTTGTTTTCATCGCTCTCTCCACGTTTTTTAGGGATTAGCACGATAGGCACGCCAGTTAGGTTAAAACTCTCTCTAAGTTTGTTTGTTAAATAGCGTTTGTAGCTAAAGTGCAGGCACTTTGGGCGGTTCATGATGAGTGCTATCATGATAGGTGCGGTCTTAAACTGCACTGCATAGTAAATTTTCACAACCCTGCCTTTATCTCGTGGCAGTGGGTGCGCTTTGGTCGCTTCGCCGATCACTTCATTTAGCTTTGAAGTTTGGATTTTTTGGGTGTAGTTTTTGTAAATTTCAATGATGAGTGGATAAATTTTATGCACTCTTTTGCCACCAAGTGCTGAAACGCTGATAATAGGTGCGTATGCTAGAAATTTAAATCTATCTTTTATCTCTTTGCAAAGCTCGTCAAATTCTTCGCTGCTTTTATCCCATTTGTTTAGCACGATGATGACGCCAAGCTCAAATTTAGAGGCGATACCAGCGATACGCTCATCAAGCTCGGTTAGCGGTTCAGAGCTATCAAGCACGAGTAGTGCCACGTCTGTTTCTTCTAAAATTTTCTCAGTTCTATTTAACGCGTATCTCTCGATGCCCTCGATCTTGCCACGCTTTCTGATACCAGCAGTATCGACAAACTCAAAAACCCTGCCGTCATGCTCGTAAATTTCATTGACTGGGTCGATCGTAGTGCCTGCGACGTCGCTAACAACAGCTCGGCTCTCTTTTACAAGAGCGTTTAGAAGTGAGCTTTTGCCGACATTTACGCGGCCGATGATACCAACTCTTATGTTTTTGCTCTCGTAGTCTATCTCGTCGCTTAGCTCACCCTCGTCGTTATAGTTTTCTAAAAAATCATCAAAATCTTCACTCGTATCGGCCTTTATCTGTACTTTGTCTTCTATATGCTTTGCTAGCCACATGCTAAGCTCATCTATGCCTGTGTTGTGGCTTACGGAAATTCCAAATGAATTTTTCGCGCCAAAGCTTATAAATTCCCACTCCCTTTGCTCATCTTTTTTGCTGTCAATTTTATTGATGACTAGCGCGATTGGTAAATTTAGCTTGCTAAGCTCGTAAAAAATGGCTCTATCTTCATCATCTGGCATCATTTTGCCATCGACCATGTATAAAATGGCGTCTGAATTTTTAGCCTCTGCCAAGGTCTTTGCTTTTACATTTTTAAAAAGCTCGCTACTATCATCAAGCCCGCCACTATCGATTAAAATGCACTCTTTGCCCTCAACCTCTATCTTAGCTTTGTTCGTATCTCTTGTCGTGCCGCTAACATCGCTTGTTATAGCGATACGACGACCAGCTAAGCGGTTAAAAAGTGAGCTTTTGCCGACATTTGGCTTGCCTACTAATATTACTTTTTGCAAATTTTGTCCTTTTCGTGATGGCTGATTATACAAATTTTTGACTTATATAAAGTATAAAAATTTGCTTAAAAGCGCCAAAATAAAAGAAAAAATCAACCAAAATTTAAGCCACTTTTCATTAAAATGGCTATTTTAAATTTAAAGGTCTTGTGATGTTAAAAAGGTTTTATATTTCGCATCTTGGTATTTTTTATATGCTTTTTGCTTGCTTTATGTTTGCCGTTACTGGCGCATTTGCAAAGTATCTTAGCAAAGATATGCCATCTATCGAAGTTGTATTTTTTAGAAATTTAATAGGCCTTTTTATCGTTATTTATGCCATTTATAGATTTCCATTTAAGCAAGCTGGTGGACACTTTTTTTTACTGATGTTTCGTGGCTTTGTGGGCACGGTCGCACTTTTTGCTTTTTTTTACAATGTTGCTCATGTAAATTTGGCCACAGCTTTTACATTTCAAAAGACAAATCCAATCTTTACAGCCATCCTCGCAGCTTTTATTTTCAAAGAGCGACTAAGCTCACTTGGCTGGTTTGCTGTATTTTTGGGATTTGGTGGAATTTTGCTTGTTATCCAGCCAAATTTAGGCATAAGCAAGACTGATATTATCGGTGTTTGGAGTGGCCTTGGTGCGGCGATCGCATACACGAGTGTCAAGGAGCTAAACAAGAGTTACGGCACGAACGTTATCGTGCTAAGTTTTATGCTTTGGGGCTCGTTTTTGCCACTTATTTGCATGGGTTTGGCAGAATTTTTCACCTACGAGCCACTTGATTTTTTGTTTTCAAAATTTAGCATGCCAAGCTGGTATAACGTTGTTTTTATCTTGCTAATGGGGCTTAGTGGATATTTTTTTCAGTCGTACATGACAAAGGCGTTCGCGGTTGGTAAAAAGGCTGGAGTGATCGCTGCAGTTAGTTATGCAGACGTCATCTTTACGCTGATAATTGGCTATTTTATGGGCGATGCGTTGCCAAATCACCTAGCACTTATGGGCATCGTGCTTGTTGTAGTGAGTGGAATTTTAGTTGTGAAAGAAAAATAAAGGAGAAAAAATGATACTAATAGCAGGGCCTTGCGTCATAGAAAGCGAGCAGCTCGTTTTTGACGTGGCAAAAAGGCTAGTTAAATTTAACGAAGATAAGCGGATAGATTTTTATTTCAAATCAAGCTTTGACAAGGCAAATCGCACGAGTATAAGCTCGTTTCGCGGGCCCGGACTTGAAAAAGGGTGCGAAATTTTAGCCAAGGTAAAAAAGGAATTCGGCTTTAAAATTTTAACCGATATCCACGAGAGCTACCAGGCCGCACCCGTAGGCGAAGTAGCCGACGTGCTGCAAATCCCCGCGTTTTTATGTCGCCAGACCGATCTGCTCGTAGCTGCGGCTAAAACAAAAGCGGTGGTAAATATCAAAAAGGGGCAGTTTTTAGCAGCATCTGCGATGAAGCACTCGGTTAAAAAAGTGCTAGAAACGCGCGGCGTAAAGGGCGACGGATACGAGGTCGCTAAGCAAAACGGCGTGTGGCTAACCGAGCGAGGCAGCACCTTTGGCTACGGAAATTTAGTCGTAGATATGCGAAATTTGGTACTCATGCGCGAATATGCGCCCGTGATTTTCGACGCGACTCACAGCGTGCAGATGCCAAGTGCTCTTGGCGAAAAAAGCGGCGGGGACGCGAGATTCGTGCCGTATTTGGCGCGTGCGGCGGCGGCTGCGGGCGTGGACGGATTTTTTTATGAGACGCACGTAAATCCTTGCGAGGCGCTTTGCGACGGGCCGAATATGTTAAATTTGGACGAGCTAGACGCAAATATCGCTCAAATTTTTAAGATAAAAGACGCCCTAGGCGATGCAAACTAAGGGCTTTTTGTGGGTGCTAGGCGGCGCGGTGGCTGAGTGTGGCTGGGCGTACGGGCTAAAACACGCCCAAAACGCCGTAGCATTCGCGCTTACCGCCGCGTTAGTCTGCGTTAGCTTCGTATCGTTTATGAAGGCTATGAAATACTTGCCCGTTAGCGTTGCATATACCGTATTTGTGGGATTTGGAGCATTTTTTATCGTGGTCGCCGAAAGCGTTAGCGAATACGGCTCAAGCGGCCAGATGCCAGATGCTTTGCGGCTATTTTTCATAGCGACGCTGATCGCGGGAGTGCTGGGGCTAAAAAGGCTAAAATCTTGACGCATATTTTAGCTCTTTTGGCGGCCGGGTGCTGCGAGGTTTTGGGCGTATTTTTTCTAACCAAATTTCAAAAAAGCTTCGGCGTGAAAAAGGCGGCGAATTTTTTGATTTTGGTCGCAAATTTCGCCCTTTCGCTCTGGCTTCTTAGCTACGCGATGCAGGCGATGGCGATGTCAGTGGCGTATGCTATCTGGACGGGCATGGGAGCTGTTGGGGCGGTGCTGGTTGGCGTGGTATTTAACAACGAAAAGGTAAATTTAGAAAAAGCCCTCTTTTTATCGCTCGTCATCATTAGCGTGGTGATGTTAAAGATCATTTAAGTGCTAAATTTAGAAGCATGAACATGAAGTTAATTTGATAAGATAAGAATAGGTTTTAAAATACATAACTTAAAAATTCATTTACTTAATATATTCTAAAAAATAATATCAAAACTAATTTTAAGAAGTTTTTATATTAAATATTATTTTTTACAAAATATTGATTTTTAAATTCAAAATAAATTTATACAAATAGCAATACACTTTCAAACTAGTTTTAAATTCAAGGAGATTTTATGAGAATTTATAGAATTTTATTTGTATCTAGTATGGCATCCAGCTTAGTCTTTGCATCGCAAGATCTGCTACTAGAAGGTGTTGTTGTAAGTGCGGCTGGTATATCATCGAAAAAAACAGAGCTTAGTAAAAGCGAGTTAAAAAAGGGTCAAATTTTCTCTGAGCGAGATCTTGTGCGAAACGAAACTGGCGTAACTGTTACAGAAGGTGGTAGAAGTGGTAATAATGGATATGCTATACGAGGTGTAGATAGTGATAGGGTTTCTTTAAAAATAGACGGAATGGAAGCCGTTGAGAGTTTTATGCCCCGCTCTTACAATATTTTAGGGATTTTAAATGGAAACCGAAACAGCACCGAGCTTGAAAACATAAGCAGTGTAGAATTTATAAAAGGTGCAAATTCATTAAACAAAGGTAGTGGTGCGATCGGTGGTAGCGTTAGTATGCAGACAAAAAATGTTGATGACTTTGTGAGGGATGGGCAAAATGTTGGTTTTTATAGCAAAAGCGCATATGCATCAAAAAATAGTGAATTTAGACAAGTTGCAGGTGCAGGCGTAAAAGCAGGCGGGATCGAAACACTGTTTCAGCATACGTATAAGCGTGGCAAACAGACAAAGAATTTTTACAGCGGTAAGTTGGATGATGTGCCATTTTGTGGAATGGGGACTAGTATAGAGGATTCGTATTTGGCAGATAAATACCCAGAGCTTTGCTCTTTTGGTAGAATTTTACCCGATGATGTGAGATTTCGCACGCACTCAAATTTGATGAAATTTGGCTATAGGGTTGACTCGCATTTTTTAAATACATCATATGAAGACTTTAGGCAAAACTATTTTACAGAAGAGAAGAGTAATAGCACCGCAACACTTAATCGAAAGCAGACAAGAGATAGCATCCCTTACAAAAGATATGGAATTTACTATGAGTTTGTACCAGACCATGATGCTTTATTAAGTAATTTAAAGGTAAGCTTTTATAAGCAAAGAGTGCAGCAGAGGTCAAATTTCACAAGATATCATGCAAACTATCCAAACGACATGCAATACAACTCAAGTTTTGATCAAAAAGATAGCTATGAATTTTTTCAAGACAAAAAACAGTTCGATATAAGCGGCATGAGTGGCGACATTAATGCAGGTAAATTTTCTCACATATTGAGTTTTGGTCTTGGCAGACACATCTCTACCTTTAAAAATAGAAATTTACAACTTAGACAAAGTTTTAATACAAAATGGAGCGGTAGCGGTTTTATCGTAGATCCAGCAAATCCTTTTAAGCCGGTTAAAGCAACGGACGTAACCTTTGCTCAGCCAGTAAAAAGCACTCTTGAATATGTTTTTTTGGGTGACGATATGAGTTTAAATGAAGCCTTAAGTCTAAACTATGGAGTTAGGCTTGATAGATATGTCTATAAACCAGAGCAAGCAAATATTGCCTCTGGTGCAGGATATAAAATGGTGGCTACGCCATATCTTAAAAATAGCAAATTTAAAGCTATTACTTACAATGCAGGAGCTGAATATAATATAAATAACAATGTGAGCATTAACTATGCGTTTAGTACTGGTTTTCGTGCACCAAGAGTCGAGGAGATGTATTTTGATACGCCTAGGGACAGTACAAGATATGTTAGAAATTTAGAGTTAAAACCAGAAAAAGCCTTTAATCATGAAGTAAGTTTATTGTCGTCAAGTCAGAGTTATGCATTTGCTCTTAGTGCTTTTTATTCTAAATATAGAGATTTTATTGATACTGATTATGATGTTGGTATTGATGAGATAGAAGAGTATGACTTTATGACATGGGAGCTTGTAAAAAAATACAGTAAAAAAAGTCTCGACTTTAAGCATGTAAATGTTGGTAGGGCCACCGTAAAAGGTTTGGAACTAAATTCGCGTGTAAATGGTGATGCGCTAAATTTAAATAAAAATTTATATGCAAGCTTAAAGGCGACTTATGCGCGTGGAAAAAAAAATGATGGAACTTCACTTATGGCTATTCAGCCGTTTACTGCAGTGGCTGGACTTGGGTATAGTGATAATAAATTTGATCTCTTATTAACTAGCAAATTTGTAGCAGCTAAAAAAGCAAAAGATGCGGTTTCAAAAATACCGCCAAATTTTTCTCAGATAATCGTCGATAGAGATACAGGTAAAGTAACTGGCACAACACAGCCAGAAGCACATAAATTTCTAAGTAAAAGCTATTTTGTCTTTGACTTAACTATGGGTTATAAGATCAGTAAAAATTTCAGCATCAATGCAGGCGTGTTTAATATTTTTAACAAAGAGTATTCTACTTGGGAAAATTTAAGACAGCTTAGATATAACGGTAACCAAAGCTATGTTAAATTTGATGGTACCGGACTTGAGCGGTATACTGCTCCTGGTAGAAATTTTAGCGTTTCTTTTGAGATTAGATATTAGCTTTAGTTTAAATAAGATTTTGATAAACTAGGCAAAAATCTAAGGAGAAATTAATGAAAATAATCGAAGGAAATTTGGCTCTAAAAGGCGGCGAGAAGGTCGCCATAGTGGGCGCGAGGTTTAACCACATCATCACCGATAGGCTGGTCGAGGGCGCGAGGGACGCGTTTTTGCGTCACGGCGGCGACGAGGCGAATTTGAGCCTCATTTTGGTGCCGGGTGCGTTTGAGATACCGATGGCGCTAGAAAAGGCGCTAGCCAGCGGTAAATTTGACGCCGTTTGCTGCGTGGGAGCGGTGATCCGCGGCTCTACGCCTCACTTTGACTATGTTAGCGCCGAGACTACCAAGGGCATCGCAAACGTCACGCTAAAATACGGCAAACCGGTGACATTTGGCGTGCTAACGGTAGATAGCATTGAGCAAGCCATCGAGCGAGCGGGCTCAAAGGCCGGAAACAAGGGCTTTGAAGCGATGACGGGCGTGATCGAGATGCTAAGCTTATATAAAAATTTGGAGGCGTAAAATGGCGACTCGTCATCAGGTCAGGCAGGCCGTCGTTTCGCTACTATACTCAAACGAGATAAATCCAGTAACTGCTGCATTTGAAGAGGAATTTCTAGAAGAGAAAAAGATAAGAAACGAGCGCAAACATGAGGCGCAGCAGACCTTTAAAGAGGTACTTGCAAATAAAGAAAAACTAGATGAAATTTTAAAGCCATATCTTAAAGATGGCGATTTTAGCAAGGTTGGTGCAACCGAACTAGCCATCCTTAGACTTGGACTTTATGAAATGAAATTTAGCCAAACTGATAAGGCTGTTATCATAAACGAAGCGATCGAGCTTGCAAAAGAGCTTGGAAGTGATCAGGCACCAAAATTTATAAACGGCGTACTTGATAAGCTAAAGGGTGATCTGTGAGGCTCTGTGTCGCACTTGATATGGCTAGTCGCGAAGAGAATTTAACCCTTGCTCGCGAGCTAAAAGGGCTTAATCTTTGGTTAAAAGTTGGGCTTAGAAGCTATCTTAGAGATGGGGCAAAATTTATAGAAGAGCTAAAAGGGATTGAAGGTTTTAAAATTTTTCTTGATCTAAAACTTTATGACATACCAAATACGATGGCAGATGCGGCTGAAGTAGTCTCAAAAATCGGTGTAGATATGATAAATGTGCATGCTAGTGCTGGTGAGTGTGCGATGAAGACAGTTATGGATAGGCTAGCTGGGCTTGGGAACCGTCCTTTAGTACTCGCAGTATCGGCACTTACTAGCTTTAACGAGAGTGAATTTGAAATGGTTTATAACGATACGCTTGCTCGCTCAGTTAGAAAATTTAGCCAGATGAGCTTTAAATCAGGGCTTGATGGAATGGTCTGTTCTGTTTTTGAAAGCAAGCTCATCAAAGATGTTACAAACGAGAAATTTATTACGCTTTGTCCCGGAGTTAGGCCTTTTGGCGAGAGCGCTGGAGATCAAAAAAGAGTAGCAAACTTAGTGAGCGCAAAGCAAGAGGGTAGTGATTTTATCGTTGTTGGTAGGCCGATTTATGAGAATGTAAATCCAAGAGAAATTTGTGAACGAATTTTGGAGCAAATTTAATATTTGAGCTTGTTATTAAGTTATTTTAATCATAGCTTTTATGTAAATTTTTTATAAAATGTTACACAAAGACGATGCCAAAGCGAGATGAAGAGTCGAATTTGGGTGATTTTAAGAAAATTCTCTATGTTAGCTAGGCGACTAAAGCAGATATACTAGCACTTGGTTAAGGATATCGCTTTACTAAATGGCGCAGATTCGGACGAGATGTTTGAGCGCACAAAGGCGCTCGGACGCGGCAGCTATAGGTGTATCCTCTATGTTTACCGTATGGTTTACTACTATGTAAATATGCCACACCCAGACAAAGCCAAGCTAAAATGGTGGCTTTGGAAGGACTAAATTTGTAAATTTTTGTTTTAGATTTTTTATCTAAGGTCTGCAATTGCGAAATGTAAATTTAAGCAAGATATCAGCGGCCTTCAATTATAATGCGATTTCTTTTTATGGACAGATGGGTGAGTGGCTGAAACCACACCCCTGCTAAGGGTGCAGCTCTTAATCGGGGCTCGAGGGTTCAAATCCCTCTCTGTCCGCCACTGCTTATAGATAATCATAAATTTTTATTATCATTTCACATTATTTTTCAAATATCTTTATATAAAATTAAATTATTTCTGCGTTAGAAAATTGCTTACCTAGTAAAAACTTAACTATAAGTTTGTAGATTTTAGACTGATGATTTTTTGTGAAATTTATAAGTAAAAATTTTATAATGATCACACATTTTTTAAAAATATGATTTTTTTGGTTATATTG
>NZ_CABPUP010000007.1:0-15984 GCF_902460705.1 Campylobacter concisus
AGGCTCAGTAAGGTATAAAAATGAAAAATGTAATTAAGACTTTTAGAATAGAAAACGATTTGTTAAATTTGGTTGAGGAATATTTGAAAGATAGTAAGTATAATTTTAGTGATTTGGTTAATGCTGCTATTATGAATTTTATATCTACTGGCGATATCGAAGGATCTAAAAAAAATACTTTATTGTTAAGAGAAAATAACAAAGAAGTTGAGCTTAGGATATCAGTATCTAAAAGTGAATATAAGTATTTGGTTGATTTATCCAACAAACATGGTTTTAACTCAGCCACTAAAGAGGCTAAATTTTTATTGTTAAATCTTTTAAATTCCGATAGCCCTATTTTCAATAATATTGAAATGGAGGAGTTAAGAAAATCTAACTATGAGCTTAATATGGTTGGTAGGAATATTAATCAAATGTTGAAAGTATTATACGAGCAGGATTTGAAAAATTTTAAAGTAAATTATGAAAATTTAATATCAATAGTAAAAGTAGTGAATGACAAAATTTCTGCTGTAAGTGATAAGATAGAAAAGTATATCAAGATTTTAAATTTGAAGCTAAAGTAATATTAGATGAGAAAAAAAAGAATACTTGATGACGAATGGTGGCGACCCAAAAGAGTTATTACCGATTTAGAAAAAAAGGCTAAGAGCTCTTACGCATATAATAATCAACGAGGTATTTATAAAAATAGATTTAAAAGTGTTATTACATATACAAAAGCACCTTCAAAAAAACAAACGGAAGTTGTTATTAAATTTACTGGATCTAGTAAAAATTATGAGGGACTAAAAGCACATCTAAGATATATTTCTAGAAATGGCGAGGTTGAAGTTCAAAGCTCTGAAGGTTGTAAATTTATAGGAAAAAGTGATTTAAATATTTTGTCTGAAAGCTTTAATAGTGGCGATCGCATACCAACACAAAGAGAGATAAGAGATAACTCACTAAAAGAGCAGAGGGAAGCAATACATGTTGTTTTTTCTATGAAGGATTATCAATTTGCATCTGGTGCTAAAATTAAAAAAGCAGCAATGAATTGTGTATCAAAAATGTATCCAGATAACTACTTTTGTATAGCAATACATAATGATACGGATAATCCACATTGCCATTTAGTTTTAAAGGTAAAAGATTATTTAGGTAGGAGAATAAATCCGAAAAAATCTGATATAGCCAATATGAGATTATCATTTGCAAATGAGCTTATCAAGTTGGGTGTTGAAGCAAAGGCTACAACAAAATCTAACTCTAGAAATTCTGAAAATGATAAAGGAATTTACATTGCTGGAGATTATAATAATGGTGAAAAACACAAAGCACATCATTATAAAGTTACTGGCTATGGTAGAGCAAATTATAAATTTGATAAAGATAACGAGGAAAGCTTTTTTGTATCATATATGACTACAAAAGGTAAAGAGATTTTTATTTGGGCTAACGATCTTGAGAGGGTTGTAAAAGAAAACGACGTCAAAATTGACGATTATTGCAGATTTGTAATTACGGCTGAAAGCCCAGTAACATTTAATGTTCATGATAAGAAAAAAAACGTTTGGTATGAAAAAACAGCTTATAAAAAAGTCTGGGACGTTTCTATTGAAGATAAGAACGAAAAGGTTTTAGAACCTCTTAAAAATTTTACTCCTAACGACTACAAACAAATTGACGAGCCATATAATGAAGTGGTAGATTTTGGCATTGATCACTATCAATTTAATTACGATATGCCAAAAAGCTATTTTGTGAAAATGCTTAATCCAAATAGAAAAGAATTTTATATTTGGGGAAAAGATCTAGAAAATATCATTAAAAACGAAAATATAGTATTTGGCGATAAATGTAAATTTAGGCAGCAGGGCAAAGACGAATATGGCAAAAATATTTGGGTTGTTGATATACAAGGCAGAGATACTAAAGCAACTATTAATAGAAAAACAAATATTGCAGTGACCGAAAATAAAACTTCAGCTGGAGCAGTCGATAAAAGTAATAAGACCAAGAATAAGAGCAAAGGCAGCAATAAAAATATTGACTTTTAGTTTTTTTAGTAGTATAGTTCCTTTTATAAAACATGCATATGAATTTACTCCGTTGGAGTTTGTAACTCATGTTTTACTTAATGCATGTTTCCTAAAGAAATTTAGGTTTTTACCCGTTGGGTCTGTATAATAGGGGCTATTAAGCCCCTATTTTTATTTGTATTTTCTCATCCACTCTGTTTTTATATCTTCAAATCTATAAGAATATTGACTTTTAGTTTTTTAGTGGTATAATTTCTTTTATAAAACATGTGTAGAAATTTACTCCGTTGGAGTTTGAAACTTATATTTTATTCAATGCATGTTTCCTAAAGAAATTTAGGTTTTTACCCCGTTGGGGATTGTAAAGGGGGCTATTAAGTCCCCGTTTTTATTTGTATTTTCTCATCCACTCTGTTTTTATATCTTCAAATCTATACTCGAGATAGCTAGTTTGTGTGTTTCCATCTGACCAAACCAGTAGTTTTATTTCAGTTTTATTGTCTTTTGTGATCGATACAATATCATACCCCTGAACTTGGCAGCCAAAAGTATATATATTAAATTGCTCATCTATCGCTTCGGTATCAAAGTGAAATTTAGCAAGCTCGTCATCAAAATCGTTCTCTTCTAACTCATTATACTTATCACAAAGTATCCATCTATCAGTATGTCCATTTGATTGATAAAGCCCATTGCACTCCATATTCCAATCAAAATTAGCCTTGCCAGCAGTCTTTGCTAACTCGTCAATAAAGTAGCTATAACTCTCTTCCATATCTGAAACGTATTCAACTCTTTCATAGTCAAATTTCTCTAACGTTCCAAAACCAAGTCCCTCAGCAAGCTGGTCAATATACTCAATATCATTTTCTTTACAAAATTTGCTACTCATAATTTTGTTAAAATTGTCGTTTTCATCGTTAGTAAAAGTTATACCAAGTTTTTCTTGAAGTGCTTGCCACTCGTCAAAGTTAAAGCAAAGTAGCTCAAAGCCATCACTTGTGCCATCGCAATAAATCACTTTTTGAGGCTCTTTTAAAAATACGCCCAACTCCTTTTCTCCTAAAAAAAGCTCATATAATTTCATCTCTTATCCTTTGTTTTATTTAAAAAGTTAGTATTTCTAACTTTTTATAAGAGAATTATATAATAATATTAACTATTTGTCAAGAGAAAAGTTAGTATTTTTATAACTTATTTTATAAAATAGTTAAAATTTTTACCCTTTTGGGAGAAAAAGGGTAAAAATCTAATTATTTGAAATTTTTTTGATAATTTCGCTTAATATTTTAAAATCTGCAAGCTCAGTTTGTAGTTTTTGATTTTCTTTTAGTAGATTGATCGATTGTATTGTTTGGCTGCTAAATTTATCAGTGGTTATTGCCACTTTCAAGCTGCCCTCGGTCATACCGATTTTTTCCGCTAGCTGTTTATATGTTAAATTTTGCTGTTTGCAAAATTCTTTTACGTCGGCTGCTGTCATTCGCTTTTTCTTTTCATATCTTCTACAAGAAGTTTTCTCATATAAGCATTTCTAGCTAGAAAAGTTTCATCACACTTTTCATCCAAATAGGTTATTTCTTCTTGAGTAAGATAAATACTTACTTGCACAGTGTTTCTCTTTTGTTTCTTGTCTTTTTTGTCTTGCATCTCATAAGTTTTTACTTTGCTGTTTTGCAAAGCTTCTTCAATGCTAACGGTCGCTCTCTCAGTCATACTTCAATATCCTTTTAATAGTTTTTATATCATATTAATATATTTAAAATTAAAATAATATAAATTAAGATTTGCTTTTTATAGCTTTTAAAAGTCTTCTATATTCGTTAAAAAAGCTCGAGTAGCTTCTTTTTGATAAAGAGCTTTCATTATATAACTCAGTAAAAGACAATCCATAGTTTGCAGCATTATTGACAATTTTTGAATTTTTGAAATAAAAGGTTGGAATATCTTTATATCTTTTATCAAGCTCATTTTCCAAAAATTCCTCTTCCCTATCATCCTTATAGTTGGTTGCAAGAAGTATTATATTTGGATTTATTGAGATAATTTCGTTTATCGTTTCTACTGTTCTAATAAATGAATTATATGTTGGCAAACAAGGGATAATTATTACATCGCAGTTTTTTATAATGTCTAAAACTCCAGAAGCAGAAAATCCTCCAAAGTCATATACGCAATCGTCAAGATCTTTGACTTTGTCTAGAATTTTTGCTTTGTCTGGATATATCTGCTCGATACAAGAATTATCATTTGATTGCAAAAAGTATCCAAAATCTTTTGCAATACTAAAAGCAAAAGGCGTTTTACCTACGCCTCCTTTTTTATTTAATAGAGCTATTTTCATTATTTTATCCTTTTAAAATTTTTACGAAAGCATTATACTTTTTAAAATATTAAAATAATATAAAATAAATTATAAAGATAATATTTCTATTATAATAATATAAATACTATTATCTTTCTTTATCTTTTGTCTTTTCTTGGATACTCTCTCTAGCTACTAAAAAATCGGTAAAGTCAAAGCCTTTTTTTAGTGGTTCTTTTATGCCGACGTTCCTGGCAATTTTATTCCAGTCAATTACTTCTATTGTTTTGCAAACATCCTTTAAATCTTCTCTTAAGGCTTTTGCCCCACTCTGCCCTGCTTCATCATTATCGTATGCTATAGTTACATTTATATCTTTAAAAAGCGGTATATATTTCTCGCTAACTCGAGCACTTGCAGATCCAAGAGTAATAGCATTAAAGCCACTAGCAAGAGCGTTTAGGCAGTCTTTTTCACCCTCGACAATAAAAATCGTTTCGTTATCCTTTTGATTTTTTGCAAAATCTTTGAGATCACTCAGGTTAAAAGGGCAACGTTCTCTATTTTTTGAAAACATTACTTTTGGCAAGGTCACTAAATTTCCATTATCACCAACAAATGGCTGAGGATTTTTATTGTATTTCCAAAACGTTAAGCAGTCGCCATTCTCGTTTCTGATAGGCATAATTAACCTATCGGCTTGCTTTGAATAGCCAATTTCATACTTCTTGGCTATGTTTTCTTTTTGCTCTTTTGTTGCAGTTGGCAGAGTTTGAGATAGTAGCTCCCAAAATCTTTTGAAATTTTCTTTTCGCTCTACCTGGAATTTATCTATAAAGTCTTGTGTAATAAAGCCTTTACTTGCTGTTTCACTCTTATTTTTTTTGATTTCAAAAGAGTTTTTTAATGCTGCCATCTTTGTTATGTATTCTTTCTTGATAGAATAAGTCTTTTCGGTATATAGGTGTTTGTCTGTTTCTAGCCACTCCATTTCTATCTTTGAGTCAAACACCATAAGATCATCAAGCGGTTTTATTTTAGAGATAGCCCAATAATAACCTTTTGTTATATCTGAAGCATTTTCGCCGTATCCGACGTAAATTCCACTTTTATTGTCTATTACATTTAAGCCAAAAACGACGGCTGCAGCTCTTATTTCGCTAAGTGCGTCTTTCTTGAATTTGGGCTTTTGATTGCTACTAAATTGAATATCTTGCGGTCTATTGATTATATCGTTTGCTCTGCTGAAGGCATCTTTTTGGGACATATTTTCAAAGGTTGTCATAAAATCTATAATACTACCATACCAGCCGCTGCCAAAATCTTTTATTTTGCCGTCCTTTGGATTTATGGACGCACTGGCTGTATTTTCATCACGTATTTTAAATTTATAGTGTCTATCGACGTTATAACCTAAAGTTTCTAAAATTAAGGCAGTTTCATCTTTGCTGTATTGCATTTTTTATCCTTTTATATGTAATAAAAATTATATTACTATAATATATTTTAAATTATATTAATATAAAAAATATTAATACAACTCCTTGCTACTATTTGCAGCAATATTTGCTTGGCTACCAGCTTCTAAGCCGCTTTGCTGCTGAATATTTTGCTTCTTGGCTCGTTTGGCTTCATCAATAATTTTTAATGCCCTACTTTCAAATTTGCTTTCATAGGTCTTGTCTTTTTTCTTTCGCTCGAGTTCATTTAGGACGATATTCTTTTCACTCTTTAACAGCTCAATAAGATCATTTTTAGGATAGTTTTGCTGCTCAGATAAAAACGATTTTAGATCTACTAAGTTTGATTTGGCTTCATCAAGATCTTTTTGCTCTTTAGAGATAAATTTATCCATATTATCAAAATAGTTATTCATCCTTACAAAAAATCCATGTAATCCGACCTGGTCTTTTAAATCCTGCCTTGTGCCGTTCATAGCTGAGTTATAATACATATTCTCAGGTGCTAGTATCTCGCCACTTTCTTTGTTTGTTAGCTCAAAAGTTATACTATTATTCAAGCTGCTATAATATCCACTTACAACAAAGCCCTTATACTCGCATACGTCATAGCTTTTCTTTGGTGTTTGAAACATCAAATTTATAGTTGCTTGAAATTGATCTTTCATCTTGTTTTGGATTTCTTGAGTATCCTTTGCAGCACTAGCTTTTGGAATAAAGAATTCTTGCTTAGATACTTCGTGGTTATAAAGATTTGTAGAAAACATGGCACATCTTAGCCCATCGCTACTCTCAAATTTGCCGACATACTCTTTTGTTTTGTTAAACAAGTTTATTCTTTTATTAGAAAATTCTATCATCTTTTCTAAATTGTGCATTTCGGCTTCTTTTTGCTGGAAGTCTTGAGTATATGCCTTTTTCTCTCTTTCTAACCTTTCAAGCTCATTGTTTATCTTGAAATTTGTTAGTATTAACGGATTACCACTAGCAATAGCCTTAAGCTCCTCGTAGTTAACTACCTCCTCCTCAAATCCGCTTATATGGTTCTCATCTACAACGCACTTTCTAAATTTGGTAATGCTCTCCGCCTTTTGCTTTACTGTTTGCAACGAGGTTTCATCATAGGTGTTCAAAGTAACGTAATAATTTACATCTACCTCAAATTTGTCCCCATATTTTTTAAGTAGTTCATTGCCTTGTCTTATGACACGACCATTTCTTTGTGTTAAATCGCTAGGCTTCCAAGGTATATCAAGATGGTGTATAGCGGTTACTCTCTCTTGCACGTTCGTTCCTGCTCCCATCTTGCCAGTAGATCCTATCAAAACTCGAATTTCACCACGATTTACCTTGTCAAATAGCTCGTATTTTTGTTTGTCCGTTGTCGCATCATGGATAAAGGCTATCTCGTTTTGCGGTATTCCATTTTTTACAAGCTTTCTAAGCAAATCACCATATAAGAAAAATCTATTATCATTGCTATCTCTATCAGTTTCAGATATAAAGTCGCTATTAATATCTTTACCTTGCTCGATAGCATCATTGATATTAATAAATTCTTCTTGCTTTGCAGGACTTACCTCTTGTTCTGCTGCCTTTTGTTCATCTATTACTATATTTTGGGATTGTTGAGATGGTGACTTCGGCGTTCCCATATCTAAAAAGACAAGCTGAGTGCCTTTGTCATTATTCCATTTTTCATAAGTGTTTATGATATTTTCTACTGCTTTATTGATTTTTGAATTTGGATCATCTTCAGCAAAAGGATCTATCAGCCTATAATCCAAAGCACAGTATTTAGCATCATTTGTTACTTTTAAATGGTTATCAATTCTAGGATCATCTGGCATATTTTCAAGCCTATAAATAATAGATCCCTCATTAAATTGTCCATTTTCTTGCTCTACGCCTATATACTCTTTTTGCAGGTCACTTGCTGGACTTTTAGTGTGTTTAATATTTACGTTAGGGACAAAGTTGCTGCCAAGCTCCTTTTTTATATCATCGTTGGTTATGACGTCGGCAAAATCAAGATAAGATCCGCCAAGTGTATTTAAATTTTTGAAGCCAGTAAATCTAGTCACAATTTTATAGTCGCCTGCGACAGCACCAGTTTCATAAACTCTATCAATATCTGCGTATGTTTTAGCCCAGGCATCAAAAGAGTCAATGCCTTGATCTTTTAGTGCATTTGGGGCAAGGTATCGCTCTATTAAATAAAGCTCTACCAAGCTATTGCTAACTGGTGTTCCAGTTAAAAACATAATTTTAGCATTGTCTTGGTTATGCAAATAGGTTGTTTTTGAATACATATCCATTGCTCTATCAGAGCCACTTTGAGTTCCTAAGCCTTTAACGTTCTCAAGCTTGGTAGAGTATCTCAAATTTTTATACATATGGCTTTCGTCGACTATTAAATAATCAACGCCTAAGTCAGAAAAATCAAGCGTTGTGACGTTCTTGTTTTGATCCTCTAAAATCTTAGTCACATTGTCCTTTAAAGATTTTAGCTGTGTTTCCATACGCTTAACTGACGGACTTTTTCTATATCCGCTGCTATTTTCTTCCCTAATAGCAATTGCTTGCTCCAGCTCAGCTATCATATGATCAAGCACTTCTTTTTGGCTTTCAGCTGGGGCAGGGATCTCTTTAAATTGTGTTTGTTTCATAATAATGGCATCGTAGTTTCCATTAGCAATTTGGGCTAAGAATTCAGCCCTCTTGTCTTTGCTCATAGACTTATCTTCTGCCACAAGCAGCCTTGCTTCAGGATAAGCGGTCAAAAATTCGTTTGACCACTGGCTAACCAAGTGATTTGGGACTACGACAAGAGGTTTATTAACTATACCAAGTTTTTTTTGCTCCATGATCGAGCAAATTGCAGTTAAGGTCTTACCTGCTCCCACTTCGTGATCGATCAGGGTAACTTTTTCATTGACTGCTCTAGCTACAGCATCTTTTTGGTGCTTTCTTAGGTGATATGCTTGATTTATGCCGCTAATTTGTAGATAATCCCCATCATAATGTTTTTTGGCATAGCAGTTAAACTTTTCATTGAAAATACTAGCGATTTCCGTTCTTCTAGCATAATCTTTCATTATCCACTCGTCAAACTCGTTTCTAATAAGATCAATCTTTCTAGTGACCTCTTGCGTAGCTACCATATCAAGCTCTTTTTCATACTCAGGATAGCCATTTTTATTCATTTTGATTGAGCCATCTAAATTTAACTTTGGTCTATCAGTAGTCACGTAAATTTTTAAATACACGCCATTTAAGGCAGCTTGTGCTATCTCATATGGATCTTTATTTAGACGACTATTATCAGGATGATAATATGCATATTTCTTTTCAACCTTGAAATTAGTATTAGGATTTACAGATCCCTCAAAAACCCACTCAGCATTTATTGACGAGCAAAATATATCCAACTTTGTATTTTGGTGTAGCTCAAATTTTTCTTTAAAAAATTCCTCATAGTATTTCATAGGTATCCACGAAACTCCAATTGTTGGATTTATCTCACTAGCTGGTATATCTTTTGGCAATACGTCTTTTAGGCTTTCGACGTTGTTGTAAAATAATGGCTCTGTCTTTGCCAGATCTTCGGCTTTTTTGTATTTCTCCTTAACGTTGCCAGATAGATATTTTGGGGCAAATATGTATTCAGTATTGCCTTGTTCGTAAGCATCAGGATCTATAAAAATTAATTTTTTATCCAATAGCTCCTTAGAAACATCGTAAGGATCTTTATTTAGATGATTTGCGATATAAGGTATGCTTATTTTTCCGTTGACGTTCATACTTGCATATAAACCATCTGCTGCATTATCAAATTCTATCTTAGGGCGAGGTCTTAAAACTCTTTGCTTGAATACATCGGCTTTTTTAAATGAGTTTTTGCCGCCGTCTTTTTCTAAGCCTTTTATATTGCTAAAATCTGCATCATCTTTTAAAACGTTTATAATGCTTCTATTGTTTAAATAGCTGTTGCTTTTAACAAAGTTATCATAGATAGCATTTAAATCGTTTCTCTTATCAATAAGTCTTTGATCGTTATCATCTATATCTTGCTTTTCAAGAGCAAAAAGCTCTTTTCTACAATCTCTTAGCTTAATATAGTCCTTAGCTATTTTTTCTTCTTTAGCACTAAATATTACTTTTTTGTTTTTTCACGCTATTTTTACTATTTTATCATGATAAATTTTACTAATTTTAAAACTTAGTATTTTATAAAAAAATGTATATTAGACATTATTTAATATCTAATATACATTTATTTTTATTGTTTGTCTTTAAAGTATTTGATTAATATAGACCTATCAGCATCTTTTAGCAGCCTTACTAAGGCTCTTCGATAGTTATCTCTTTTAGCTGTATTCCAACGCAATAAGGTATCGTATGGAATGCCAGTTATTTGTGAAAGCTCTTTGAGTGTCATAGTTAAAATTTTTACTTTACTATTTCATCAATTGCTGTATTTTTCCCATTTATACTTAATGTTCCTCTAAACGGGTCATATATATTTTCTAATTTTAATGTTGAAGTTGCAGTTAAGCAATTTTTTGCTTTTATACTTTGAGCACCTTCATTTCTATAGTGATCATTTTTTCTACAATCCAAAAAGGTATTTATAGCTTCATCAATATGTTCTTTGTAATACTTACCAGTTTTTGGCTCTTCAACCTTTTTTGCTTCTTCGCCACCACATCCAGATAAAACTCCAATCAATAAAGCAGAAAGTGCTGCAACTAAAATTGATCTTTTCATATTTTCTCCTTTGTTTTTATGTGATTATACATTATTTTCTATTATTTTACTATAAATTATATTAATATAATTTATTTTTTATCATTTTACTATTATTTTACCATTGCCACTGAAAATAATTGTGCCATTAAAGTCCTTTGCTATTGCGTTTAAGCCCTGCAAGGTAACTGGATTAACGATCTCCATAGGATATTCCCCAGTTTCTTGCTTTATTTTTTCTAGCTCCTGATTAGCGTGTATTAAAGGTGAAATCGTATACGTTCCATAGATTATTAGAATAAAAAATAGGATATAAATACCAATAGCCCAGTATAATTTTATATATTTATATTTTTCCATTTAATACCTTTTTAAATTAGTTTTCTAAATACGTCAGCCTTTATACTGGCTAAATAGTAGTCTTGTTCGTTCTCTGTTAGTTTCTCAAAATATGTTTTTAATTCATTAAATTTTGGGTTATCTTCAATGTTGGCCATAATAAAATTATATAATTTTTGTCTTGATTTTTCCCAGTTGTATAGCGTTCTTAGCTCTATTTCTAGCAAATTCGCAATTTCTTTTTTATCCATAGCTATTAAACCTTACTTAAAATGTTTTTTAACTCCACAATAGTTTTATGCTTTAGCAAAAACTCCAGCAACTCATCACCGCCAAAGAAGTAAGGGTCTTCATCTTCCTTTTCAAAATACATTACGGATCTCTTTAGTTCATTAACAAGAGGATCTAAATCATTATTGATAATCTCAAATTCTGCTGAGCTATCGCCTGCTACTGATACCTTTATTGTAGAGTATCCATTTTCATCAATGCTAGACAATGGCTGAATTTTAACACAAAGACCATCTAAAAAGACTTTATTATTCTTGCTTATTGACAAATTATTGTCATAGGTAAAATTTGACTCACTCCAGTAATCGTTTAGCACCTCGATTTGGTTCACGTCGAAGTTAATTTGTTCTGCTTGTGGCACTTTAAACATTATTTTTCTCTAGTTGTTTTGTTGTTTTGTTGTTTTGTTGTTTTAACTTATCTTCTTCAAATAGATAAGACAATAAAAAACCAAGACTAATGCAAACAAATAACATTAAAAATCCAGCAAACAAAGCGTTTTCTATACTATTTTTTATAATTACTTCCTCGCCAAACAACCATGTAAAAAACTCAGAAATTCTTAATTCTAATTCTTGATAACCTTTATACATAGATTTTTTCCTTATTCAGTAACCTTTTAACTAATAAAAGTCCCAAAAAATTGGGACACTTTTGCCACTAAGACGTTAAAATTTGTTTTTTTCGTGGGACACTTTTTATTCATCAAAGCTGCTAAATAAATTTTAATGCATTAATCATATGCTGTAAGGTTTCAAATTCAAAATCAAATATTTTACCATTTTCTTGATTGATCGCTTTTGCATGAATTTTCTCATCGTCGCCTTTCCAAACATCTTGCAACTTGCAGGAGTCGTACCCACCATCATATTTATTTTTCGTGCTGAAATGCCTGCCAATATATGGTGTTAGTTCTGTAACAATCTGACCAGTCAAAGGATTTACTTTTGGAGCTTCCTCTGGCTTTGGTTCGGTATGTTTTTTTAAGCTTTTTAAATCTTTAATTTGCTCACTAAGCTCGCTTCGATCTTTCTCAGGTGTAAAATAGAATTCGATGCCTATAACCTTACCACCACGACCACGCCCATTAGGATCTTTAATTTTTTTGTATGTTAAATTTTCAAAAATATTGCGATTATTATTAAATAAATCACGTTCTGCTGACAACTCTTTAATGCAAGGTTTCAAAATTCTAGCATCTATGTTATGTTGTGGATAGCCTTTTGGTATTTGCATAATTTCGCAAAATTCATCCCACTTATTTCTAAATAGTGTCACCACCCCACTATTTCTAAATTGTTTTAGAAGCCGGTAAAGCGTTTTTGCATATTTAGAATTAATATTGACAAATTCCAATAATTCAAAACGTGTAAAACCAAGCTGATAATTTGTTATAAGCTCATAAAAGTCTTGTTGCGCTGTTATTTCTATGGTGTTTGTTTTATAATCAAACACTAGTTTTTCAAAGCACACAAAAGCATAAGCTTTCGTTGCTGTTGTATATTTGATATTATAGTTTAGTATTTTGTCAGATAGACTTTTAAACATTTCAAGCATCTTATTAGTGCTTTCTTTGGTATTACGTAAATCGTTAAAAAAATCATATATATCAATTTTTACACTTCTATTATCTGCTAGTTTGGATAAGATCTTAACAACCATATCCATCTCTCGCTCGGTTAGTTTTGGCATAGGCAAAAAGTTAAAGTCGTTAGAATATTGAACGATTTCACGCACTGACATTTTTTAAATACTCCTATAGCTTTTATGTAGTTATTATATAAAAAATACATAAAAATATCAATAGTATTTTTAAGTAGTAAATTTGTAGTTTTAAAGTAGAAAATTTGTATTTTTAATGTAGTAAATTTGTAGTTTTAATATGGCATAAATACTCTTGGTAGAAAATTTGGGTCTATAATATTTTTGATTAAAGCCCCATAAGTAGTAAATTTGTAGTTTTAAAGTAGAAAATTTGGGTCTATAATTTGGTAGAAAATTTGTAGTTTTAAAGTAGAAAATTTGTATTTTTAAAGTAGAAAATTTGTATTTTTAATGTAGTAAATTTGTAGTTTTAATATTTCGCCAGAGCCATCTACATCGAGGCTACAAAGCCATATAAAAGATAAAGAAAAGTTATGTTAAAAAGATAAAAATCGCGTGCGCGTGCGCGAAAGAGAAAAAACAACAATTATTTTTAGAAAATAAACTTAGGCAATCATTAAAAAGAAGTTAGAAATATTATAACCCCAAATTTACTACTAAGCTTAAATTAAAATTAGGCATCTAAGTCTAGTCAGTTTGTTTATTCCATTACACATAATTTCTTTTAAATTTTATGTAGTAGTACATAATTTTTTTTAGATTTTATGTAATAAAACATAATTTTAAGCTAATTTTAATAGCCCAATAGGTAAAATCTCAACTCAATCAATATTAATACTGTTTATATAAAAATATATTTCAACAATACTGAAACTAAAGTTATTAATGCAATAATAACTTTAGTATCGATTTTTATTTCGATATTCATTGTTATTCCTTTCTACAACTAGACTTAGATGCATGTAAGGGAATAACAATATATTCTATCTCAATAATTATTAATATAAAATTAAACATTTTTTACTTTTCTCAACTTCTCTGTTATTTTCTTTTAACAATAAAGTATTTTTTTAGATCCTTCGATATCGCCAGTAGATATAAAATTCATAATAGCAGCATTAACCAAATCACTATTTGCTGTTGAAAACAATTATTTTCAAAATAAAAATGTCAATATGTCCTATTTATTGGGCTTTTAAAAGTGTAAAATAATAAAATTTAAGTTTGGGAAGCTTAAAGTAGTAAAAATGGCTTAAGAATTTAACTAAAAATAAGCAAAATTTCGTGATTTCTTAAAAAAATAGATAAGCCCAAGTCGATTATAAAATCTGTCCTTGAGCCGTTAAGAAAAACTAAGGGCTTGCCATAATCTCTACGATTATTGTTTCAACAAATTCCTAAGTATTTTCTTCTTAAGTATTCTGCTTGCTCTTTTGTAATTTCTTTGCTAAGCTGGGATATATTTATTGATGAGTAAAGCTCACTCCAGTATAAGCTTAAATCCCAATTAGGATGAACGTTTGAATTTTTACAATCTAAAAACTTTTTTAAGTCTTTTTTGAGCCACGGCGACAAAGTATTTTCATCTAATATGATATTCTCTTCCATATTACCACCTATCTAAATTTTTATTTTTTTCTTTATCTTGATCTAAATTTTTGTCCTTGCTCTGATGAAGCTTAAGGGACATAAAATAAAAAAGTCTATTTCTCTTTTTTTCATGATCTAAATGTTTTTCTATTGCCACATCTATTATTTTTTCTTTTCTAGCTTGTATAACTGTTTGTAAGAATTTTTTATGAGTATCTGATATATAAGGTGTGCTAGAAATTATCTCATTGATTTTATTAAGATCTATTTTTGATCCTATTTTCTTTAATGAATTTATGCAGTCTTTGTTTTTTGTTTTTAGTAAATAATCATATGGATTTATTTTTTCATCTTTTCTTCGTATAACTGATGGAGGAAAATCGTAAACTATTCTATTTAAATCTTTTTTATTTAGTAAAACATTTTTCATTTCTAGCTCATTATATTGTGAAAAAAGTGAGCAGCCACAATCAAATACTGGAGCTGGTCTTTTATATGTTTGAGTATCTACATTCGCAATAAAACCCCAGTTACCATTATGCCTATCTGAGTTTGCTAGTAATGCATCTGCTATAAACATATCCCAAAACATTTCTTTTACTTCTTTTTCATCAACTGCAAATTGATTTTTTGCTTCTATTGTGTTTAATATATTTCCTAGATCTGCATCATATCCATTTGCTATTTTTTCTTGGTAGGTAACAAAATCTATCATAAATTCATTTGGCTCTATAAAGTCTTTACAAGCTACAACAACTTTATCGTCATATGTTCCGAGGATTGTGTCTTGTGTTTGTATATCTAATGTTTTTAAAATACTACAAGATATATGCTCGGTAACACAAGCATTCATAAAATTTAAATGTGCTGGAGCAACTGGCTTTGGAGGAAATTTCAGCATATAATCTTCGTCATTATATATTATGCCTACTTTTGTTCCACAAAATCCACCATAGCTTTTGGAGCTTTTTTCGCAATTTGTAAAATCTATTTCGTTATCTACCATTGTTTTTCTAATCTGAAAGTTTTTTTATGAGTTCTAAAATTTCGCTTGCTTTGTGCTTTTCTAAAATCGTTGTTATATCTTTTAAAAAATCGTTGTTTGTTTTTATCAAATCACTTATTGCTTGTGATAGTTTTAGCTGCTCTTTTGCTATCATCTCTTTCTTTTTGTTTTCAAGTGACGCTAATTGAGATTTTATTTTTTTAATTTTCTCGTCTATTGAAACTATCTCGCTCATAGCCGTTCTCCTTTTATTGATTAAAATTTTACTTGGCAGTATAGCAGAGTTTTAATAAAATTTCAAGGCAGTTGTAGCTGATTTTTTTAATTTTATGGCAAGTTTTATTGTGTATAATTTTGGTCGTAAATAGTATTAATTGCAGGATAGCCAATCACGCCAAAAATGTAATACATTTTTTTGTGATTGGCATTATCTCTGCGAGGCTCAGTAAGGTATAAAAATGAAAAATGTAATTAAGACTTTTAGAATAGAAAACGATTTGTTAAATTTGGTTGAGGAATATTTGAAAGATAGTAAGTATAATTTTAGTGATTTGGTTAATGCTGCTATTATGAATTTTATATCTACTGGCGATATCGAAGGATCTAAAAAAA
>NZ_CABPUP010000008.1:0-5146 GCF_902460705.1 Campylobacter concisus
CTTGTATTTAGGAATATGTGGGTATAGCTTATTTACTTTTTTTTGTGTATCACCATATCTATCATGTAAAACAAATACCCAAGAATCTGGAAAATTATTAACATTTGCTAAAACCTTGTCAATACAAGTCCATCTATCAACCGATCCTATAAATATTAATATGTTCTTATCTTTTGGAATATCAAGCTCATCATAAATTAAATACTCTTTTTTATAAGAAAAAAAATCTGATGATGATACTGGTATTGTGAAAATTTTTTTACTACTTATTTTATTTTCTTCAGAAAGAAATCTTGCCCTGATATCATCTTGAGTTATTGCAAAATCTAATTCTTGTGATGCATTTATTTCTATTTTTTTTTCTTTGTAGCCACATTCATCATAAAAAAAAATTTCATACGATATAAGTCCAAATGGAACTTTTATTCTTTTTGCAAATTCGCTTGCCAATAGTAGCCCAAGTTGATCTACACCTATAATCAAATCATACAAATCTCTTGAGAAATATTTTTTTTCAAAAAATTTATAAAAAAATTTAAATAAAAAACGATTCCATAAAATTCTATTAAATATTCTATTGAATATCTTATTGTAAACCTTAACTATATGTTTAAACTCAAGGCTATCATATGCCACCTTTAAATTCGGTAAAAAAATTTCTAAACTATAGTTAGCATTCAATAACTTAATTATTGAATATAAATTTGGATTATTATAAATATTTCCTTCAGGATGAATAATCAAAATTCTTTTCTTACTATCCATGCCACATTCCAACTCTTAAAACTAGGTTTTCTATAGCTCATCCATTCATATTTCTTTAAAATCTTAAGACCAACCGTTTCACAAATAAATTCTAGCTCCGTATCAAAAAAATACCTCATTTTGTGCAATTCTTTTTTTTCTACTACTTTTTTCGATATCTTATCTTCTATAAAAATATCATAGTTCACGTCTACAATATTTCTTTGGGCATAAATAATAGGCTCTGCAAGTCTTGTTATTTTTATATTCTTATCTTCAAGTCTCTTAATTCTAGTTACCGGCAAATCCGTAAGCACGGCTGGTCCATACCAAAAATCAAAAATAAAAATTCCATGTGTATTTAAATGCTTCTTAGCTATCTCAAATACTTTTAATAGTTCACTATTCGTATTTTGATAACTCATAACATGAAACAAGGAAGTAATTACATCAAATTTTTTATCAATATTTAAATTTTGAATACTTGAATGACTAAAATCAAGCCTGTCTTCCTTTCCAATCTTTCTTTTATTTGCAATTTTAAGCATATCTTGGCTTAAGTCTATACCGTGAACTTTATAGCCCTTTTCACATAAAAGTTCAGCATGTTTTCCGGTGCCACAGCCCATATCTAGCAACGTTTTAGCATTTTGATAATTCTTTTTTATTAGAAAATCTATATATTCAACTTCACCAGAATAATTTTTATCTTCATAAAGAAGATCATAGTATTTTGAATATAAATCTCCAAATTGTTTCATTTTAAAACCTCATGCATAATTTTCGAAACTTCTTTTATCTGTTCTTCCGTAATTGCTAGGCCACTTGGAATATAAAATCCTCTTTCATAAAGTTTTTTAGCATTTGGATAGTCTTCATTTTTAAAAAGTCCCATATTTTTAAAAACTGGTTGTTCATGCATGGGATAAAAAAAAGGTCTGGTTCCAACTCCTTTAATAGCAAGTTCTTGCATAATATCTTTTGCTATTTTTTTGCAAACATCTTTAAGTGTAATGGCAAATACCCAATAAATATTTTCTGCAAATGGCTTATTTTTTATAGGTAAATTTATGGTATCTATATCGCCTAGCAGCTCCTGATACATACTGCCTATCCATCTTTTTTTAATTATATGTTCCTTTATCCTTTCCAATTGTGCAACTCCGAGCGCCGCCTGGATATTTGTCATTCTAAGATTGCTCCCAAGTCTTTCGTGAATAAATCTTTTCTTTCCATCTGACGAAAAACAAAGATTTCTTAGGCTTTTACATTTCTCGTACAAATTTTCATCATCTGTTAATACCATGCCACCCTCACCAGTTGTAACATGTTTATTTGGATAAAAACTAAATATGCTTATATCGCCAAAAGACCCACACATTTTATTGTTATATGTCTGTCCATGCATCTCGGCTGCATCTTCTATAATTCTAAGATTATATTTTTTTGCCAAATTTAAAATCGGATCAATATCCACAGGTAGCCCATATATATGAACAACCATTATGGCTTTTGTATTTGGTGTAATTTTTGCCTCAATATCTTCCACTTTCATATTAAAGCTATCATACTCACTATCTACTAATACTGGCTTTGCCCCAACTTTCACAACTGCTTGAGCACAAGATATTATCGTAAAACTAGGCATTATAACTTCATCATTTTTACCAAGGTCGAGCGCTTCTATAGCCATCTCAAGAGCAGCGGTTCCATTTGTTACAGCAACAGCATATTTTCTACCTATATAGCTAGACATATTTTCTTCAAATTTTTTTATAAATGGACCCTCGCTACTTATCCACCCAGTATCTATACACTCATTTAGATATTTTTTTTCATTACCATTTAGTAATGGCTCATTTACTGGTATAAAGTCCATCATTTAATCTCCAATCTTTCTTTTCGCACTGGTTCAAACCTTATTTTATCCATTTCCCCTGCATAAGGACCTTGCTTTACTTCAATAATTTCACTTTCTTCTATCATCTCAAAACCATGTCCACCAAAAGCTAGAAGTACTACGTCTCCTTTGTTGAGTATAGTGCTTTGCAAATAATTTTTATTGTCATCATAAAAATCAACTCTTACTTTACCACTTTTAATATATAAAACCTCTTGAGTATACCGAACTTCTCTAGATACTGCATTATGAACATGTGGAGGAATTACATAATTTTTAGGTCTTTTCATGTATGCGAGCTGCTGAGAAAAATCATCCGGAGTAAAAAATTCTATTCCATCCTTTTCATAGTTTGCTCTTATGATTACTGATAATAATTTTTGATTATATGTTATATTTTGTATCATTTATTCTCCCGATAATTAAATCAATAATTTTATATATATTATCTAAATTATAATTAGTATGTTTTTTTTCCTGTTCTATACGATCCAATAAGTAAATTAGTAATTGCGCATATGGGTTCTCGAAGTTAAAATGGTTAAAATATTCCTTGTATTTAATTAGTATTCTGCCATCAATAACAATTTGTTTAACGACTTCAAGCCAATTATTATTTTTCTTTTCAAAAACAATCAATTCAATAACAAAATATATTTCATCCATCCATATAAACTGAAAACGCTTAAAACAATCCAAATCTATCAAATAATATCTATCCTCATTTTTCAATATATTTCTGATATGAAAATCTCCATGCGAGGGAGCCAAATATTTTTCCATTTCAAATACTTTTGTAAATATTTTTTTTAAAATATTAAATTCATCATCAGTTCTTGAAATTAATTTAATTGACTCTAATATATTATTAAAATAGTTTACATTTACACTTCTTAGCATATTTTTTTCAAAGACTCTTCGCACATATTCATAAGACAATTTAAAGTCTAATTGACATATATTTTGAACTGTATTAGATTCCAAAAATATAAAACCAAATTTTCTTTTAATTTTTAAAGGTAGTAAAATATCATAGATTTCAGCATAGTTGTTTTTTATATACTCTCTATTAAATATTTCTTTTGCTAATGAATTTCTATTAATTTCAATTTTATAAGATTTATGGTTACCCACAATAGTTAAAGCCCCAAAGATATATCTTATAAATATAATTTCTTGATTTTTATTATCAAATAGTAAAAACATACTTTTTGAAATACTTATATTTAAAATTTTATTTATTATTAAATAAAATTTGTATTGTAGAAAGTATAAAACTTTTTTTATTAAAACATGTAATTTTTGTGACATAATCAAATATTAACACTATTTGCCAGTTTTAAATGCGACCATGAGGATACACCAAACTTCATAATATTATTATTTATTACTGAATATGCTTTATCTATATCAACTTTATGGCCATTTGTTCCCCAAACGTTATTTAACACTTCACTTGTTATTATTGGATCATTTTCTAAATTACATAATTCTACAAAAATACCATATACCAATAAGGCATCACTAATTTTTTTTTGGCTTAAACGATCAATATCTAACAATTGATTTAGAATTTGCCCATATTCTATTTTGCTATTTGGCTCTATAGTAAAACCAAATCCGCTATAGAAGGTATCCCCTGATAATATTACTGGGATTCCAAAACAGCTATATTCAATACCTGCAGTTCCTCTTGCAGTAACAATAGCCTTTGCTAAATTTTGCATGGAAGACGTATTAAAATCTTCTGGTGACAAAAATATATTGTCTAGCTTTAAATCAGATATTATCTTCTTTACTATTCCATCTTCTTTATATACATACGATGATGGGTGTGGCTTTACGATCCAATTTATATCTTTGTTTAAACTAGCTTGCTTTATTGTAAAAATAAGCCAATCATAGTAATCGCTAAAAAGCATATTTTCTCCTAAAGATAAAGGAGCATCTGAAAAAACATGAGCCAAGATAAACACAAACGGATTTTTATTATTAATTTTTAATATATGCCTTAACTCAAAATCACTGTATATTTTTTTATTACTATATGCTGCGACCAGATCATGCTGTTTAAACTCTCCGCTAAGCCTAGCATCTAGATTTATTTTAGAATTTTTAATAAATTCTTCTTTATCTTTGAGATTAAGTATTCTAGCTTTAATCATACTCCTTAATGAAGAGTGATAAGAAGGATATTTTATTTTATCATTATTAAGCGAATTAGATAGTAGTAAGACCGCATCTGTTGTTTCGATTACTTGGATGCTTTTTGTATACGCTACTCTAGCCAAGATACCGTACTGGGCATATTGGGTATGAGTGACTATTATAATCTTATAAATATTAGGATCTATTATTTTATTATAAAAATTTATTAAATAGATAGATTCAAAAATTAATTTGAATACTTTTGAATCTTTGTATGTAGACGAATAATCTATACCATAAGATTTTAAGTAAGAGTCTATTATGAAGTCTCCTATTTTTATATTAATATATCTT
>NZ_CABPUP010000009.1:0-3541 GCF_902460705.1 Campylobacter concisus
TAGTTGTACCACTAGTATAAGTAGTATAACCACCAGAACTAGCACCTTTAGTCCAGCTACTTCCAAGAGTAAGCTCATCGTTGCTATCACCATCTATTTTTAGCTTATTCTCGCTACTATCACGTAATATATCTTGAACATTGCTAGCTGTAAGAGTTAAGGTTGTCTTTTCTCCATTAGTCATATCTAGTTTTTCGATATTTTTAACATGACTAAAGTCTATGCTATTGTCAGCAACTTTTAATGTATCAAATCCAGCTCCGCCGTCGATAGTCGAAGTATCTTGAATACTTGCATTTTTGCCAATTGAGATAGTGTCGTTACCGCCGCCGCCACTTACAGTAGAGTTATTCTTAACGGTTAGATTATCTCCGATAGTAATGGTATCGTTGCCGTCAGTAGCGTTATTTTCTCCACCGCCGCCTTCGCCCCAGTCTCCGTAAATACCAGCATTGCCATCTAGAGTTAGATTATTACCTATAGTAATTGTATCGCCTCCTTGACCGCCTTTTACGTCGGCATAGTTTTTAAATGTTACGTTATTTCCTATAGTTACGGTATCGTTACCGAAAGTACTCGCGTCTGTATCGCCCTTACCATTATCCATATAGATATCAGAATTATCTATAGTAACGTTATTTCCTATTTTTGCGGTATCACTATGGTATCCTAAGTGCATATGCGTGCCTTCGCTAATATTAGCTCCATCTCCGATATTTAGAGTGTCACTTTGATTTCCAGTTATAAGCTGAGAGTGTTTAACAGTAGCACCGGCTCCTATATTAATTACGTCGTCATTATTATGAAGATCTATTCTTGTATTATGTAGCTCGGCACCATCTTTAATATTAACCGTATCCTTAGCAACGGCACTACCGTATGCACCAATTACGGTTTTGTCGTATGAGCTAGCATCTTTATCGCCAAATTTACCGCTAATATTAACCGTATTATTTCCGCTACTCCAGCCACCACCAAGAGTTATCTTAGTATTGTCAGATTCTATATTATTGCCAGTACCATCGATATTAACAGTATTTGTACCATGTCCTGTTTGGATATTAACGTCTTTAAATTTACCGCCCTTAATATTGATAATATCGTCGCCACTTCCGGTTGTGATATTAGAGTTTTTAATTATGCCACCACCGATATTTATAGTATCGTTATCTTTTCCGGTGTCAATATTAGACTTTTCAACCGTACCGTTTATATTTAAAGTATCTTTTCCACCGTAAGTTTGTATTTCGGCATTTTTGACGGTAGCGCCGGCTTTAACATTTATGGTATCTTCTGAACTATAATAATCCCTATGATCTGATCTTATATAAGTTTTATGCTCATTAAAGGCATTAAGACTAGCATCTTGGTCGCCAAATACCGCGCCAGACTCTATATTTACTTCATTTTTACCCTTGTCTAGTCCGATCTCTGCTTCGCTAAACGTACCGCCTCTTACATTCACCGTATCATTACCGTCACCGGTATAAATTCTTGTGCCGGTTAAATTTGCTCCGGCATTTATATTTATCTCGTCGTTACCGCCGTCCATATTCACAAGAGAATCTTTAAATGTAGCATTATCTATTGTTAAAGTATCTTTGCCATCACCCATATCTACACTAACTTTTACTGTAGCTCCGCCGTGCATCTTTATCTCATCGTCTCCGCCGTGAGTTTGAAGATGATTGACGTTAGTATAAGTAAAGTCGCCCGCTATATCTATAACGTCTTTATTTTGGCTACCCATAAGGCTTTTTACTTTAGCTTCGCCGCTTTGATGGAAATTCATATATTGCTCGCCTAGAGATGAAGATGCCTGTATAGATACATCTTTTAGTACGGCGTTTCCGGTTACGTTTAGAGTAGCTTTATCTGTTGATTTACCGCCTTCAAACTGCAATGTAGTGCCATCCAACTCGGCATTACCGTTAATATTTATTTTATCGTTTGCTCCGGCACCAGTATTGATATTACCGCCTTTAACCTTAGCATTATCTTTTATGGTAATAGTGTCATCTCCGGCTTCTCCTTGAATATATGTATTCTTTAGTTTAGCATTGCCGTTTACGGTTATTTCGTCATTAAATTTATTGCCTTCAATCCACTTTGATTCTAAATTCATGCCGTCTGTAATTTCTATTTTATTTTCACCGTATCCGCCGGATATCTTTCTGCCGCCTATTTGAGAATTTGTAAATTTCATTCCGTCATCACCCAAGTAGTTGCTTCGCATACTACCTTCTACTTCGCCGTCAACAGTAGCATTTTCAACAGTGATATTATCGTTATCTGATTTTTCAGCTCCACCGTATTGGCTTGGATCTTCACCGCGTCCGCCACTAACATATCCTTTTACTCTCGCGCCGTCTAGAATTTTAATGGTATCAGCATCTTCGTTGCCTTCTATATCTTCGCTTATGACGGTGCCTGCATCTTTTACGGTTATCTTGTCGTTACCCCATCTTCCGGCTATACCATCTACTTTTGCACCTTTTTCTACTAAGATCTCGTCATCTCCGCCTCTACCGTTTATAACACTAACGTAAGTTCCACTATCACTTACAGTTACCCTATCGTTTCCTTCATCTGCTCGTATATGATTTACTTTTGCGCCTTTATCTACGGTTATATTATCATCCCCGTTGCCAGCACCTATAAATCCGACCTGCGTTCCAGTTCCGCTTACTTTTATGGTATCGCCGGCGGCGCCGTTGTCCTCTATATCTATATTTTTTCCTTGGCTTGCTTGATATGCTTTTTCATGTACATCGTTTTTGGTTTTGTTATCACCTAGCAATGTATCTACTTTTGAGCCGCTTTCTACGGTTATGTTATCGCTTCCAGAACCACCAGAAACACCCTTTGCCTCGGCACCGTTTTTGAGATCAACATTATCGTTTCCAACTCCTCCACGTACAGACGTTATTCTTGTGCCGTCTACGGTTATATTATCTACATTATCCGATCCGAACACTTTTAAGTTTGGATTAGGATTTACTATCTTAGCTACTGAACCATCATCTGGATAGTTTGAAGCTTTTGCTGTACTAGTTACTGCTAGGTCTTTAGCGTTATCTTGACCAATAGCAAGGTTGCCGTCTTTACTTACATACCAGCCTTCTTTATAATCAAATGCACTAGGAGCGGTAGGATCGTTAGGAGTTAGATAATCTCTACCGTCGGTATGTCTATATACGTGATATCCGTTAGGTATAGAAGAGGCAAATGAGTCTAAGAGTGCAGAAGATGTGCTTTCTCCCTTATACGCAGACAATGGAATTTTTATACTTCCTGCTGGTAAAGCAGGTCCTGTTGCTTCAGCTCCAGCTCCAGCCCCAATAGCACTTCCTCCACTTACACCAAAGCTATTATCTCCACCTGCTGCTAGAGATAAAGCATCTATGCTTCCTACATTAGCATTGATGTTACTAATGTGGCCTCCTTCTGCAAAGCTAGTAGAAGATAAGCTTACGCCATCTCCACCATTACCACCTGCTTGTGGACCACCTGCTGCAGTTTCTTCTAGAGCATTAAGATC
>NZ_CABPUP010000010.1:0-3262 GCF_902460705.1 Campylobacter concisus
GATCTTAATGCTCTAGAAGAAACTGCAGCAGGTGGTCCACAAGCAGGTGGTAATGGTGGAGATGGCGTAAGCTTATCTTCTACTAGCTTTGCAGAAGGAGGCCACATTAGTAACATCAATGCTAATGTAGGAAGCATAGATGCTTTATCTCTAGCAGCAGGTGGAGATAATAGCTTTGGTGTAAGTGGAGGAAGTGCTATTGGGGCTGGAGCTGGAGCTGAAGCAACAGGACCTGCTTTACCAGCAGGAAGTATAAAAATTCCATTGTCTGCGTATCTAAACGAAAATATAAACGACGGATTCGTTTTTCATATGCGAAGTCTAGTACATGATATGTCTTATGCCGGATCTACTTTGAATGGATATAGTATAGTTAGATGGATAGACGGTAGAGATTATCTAGTTCCTAACGCTGGAGTAAATACATTTACCTTTCAAGACGGCTGGTTTAAAAGTAATGACGGCAAGCTAGCCATAGGTCAAGATAATGCTAAAGACTTAGTGCTAACAAGTAGTGCTAATTCGGCAAATCATACTGGAGATGTGGCCAAAATAGTAAATCCTTCAAGTGATCTTAGCGTATTTGGCGGAGATAATGGAAGCAAGATTACTTCAGATGGTGCTAATATAGATACTAAAATTTATAGCAGTGTAAAGGGTGACGAGATCAATATAACTTCTGACGTAACAGGTACTGGCACTTATGAAATAGATCCGTTTACTCACGAATACATAGGCGGTCAATCTTATATAAGTACTGGTTCAAGTTCAGACAACTTAAATATAGCTCCTGGTGTCACTTTAACTAATACCATAATAAATATGGGTGCTGGAAGCGAAACCGTAAATTTAAAAGGAACCGCTACGGATAAGATTAATTTTAAGGGATCTATCTTGATGACCGGCGCCGATAATGATGTAATAAATATCGAAAACGCTTCGTTTGACGTAACCGATGAGAGGGCTAGTGTGATAGACGGCGGAAGCGGTAATGATACTATAAACGTAAATTCCGGAGCCGAGTTAAAACAAGGTACTAGAATCAGAGGCGGAAGCGGCAATGATACTATAAATGTAAATTCCGGAGCTAATATTCACGGTACCCGATCTGAAGGAGCTATTATACATATGGGTAAGTCTGCTAGTCCTTTAGATAAAGGAGAACAAGGTAATACTTCTGAGCTAAATGTGAAAAACGGAGCATTTATGTCTAATGCTAAAATAGAAGTGGTAGCCAAAGAAAATACGATAAATTTTGAAAAAGGAGCTACTACTACTGGTGTTAACATCATAGCGGAAGACGCTGGTACAAAAAGTACGATCAATATTAAGACCGATCTAAAAAAATCGGTGGAAGGTAGGAGATCTAGTATTAGCACCGGAGCTGGAGACGACATCGTAAATGTGAGTGATAAAGCTGAGCTAACCAGAGTCGAAATGAAATTAGGAGAAGGCCTAAATAAAGTAACTATAAACGATGCTACTATGAAAGGTGGTAGTATAGAAAACGGTAATGGCGGTAACGAAATAACATTAACCAATAATACGGTATTTAATGAAGCTTATATAAGCACTGGAGATGGTAAAGATATCATAAATATAAACAACGGTTCAAAATTCGGAGGACTAGGTTCTGGTATAAGTACTAATGCTGGTAAAGACGAGATAAATATAAATAACTCTACAGTAGAAGGCGTAGATGAATACGATACCGTAGAAGTAAATACTGGTGATGATGTCGATATGATAACTATCAAAGACTCTAATATAAAATATACCGATATTAATACCGGAAACGGTGATGATGTCATTCAAGTATTTGATGGATCATCTTTAAATTCTACAAAAATAGAAACCGGAGAAGGCAATGATATAGTTACGTTTGAGCATCATAGTGAGAATTATGATTCAGATCCGACTCAGCCTTATTCAAAGCCTATAGCTACTAAAACCGAGATAAATACGGGCAACGGCCGAGATACTGTACTACTAAGCGGTCTAGGCAATAGCGGTAACTATGCAAATAGAGTAGTATCAGATTTTGACGATGTAAAGATAAATATGGGTGACGGCGATCATAAGCACGTACAGATACACAAAGCTAAAGTCGAGAAGACTACGATAACTACCGGTAGCAAAGACGATTTGGTGCAAATACAAAGTGACTCTTTAATGGAAGGTGAAAATAATATATATACTGGTGCTGGTAAAGACGACGTAGAAATTAGGGATTCTAAACTTAATGGTACTGCTAGCGCAAAAACAGCTATAAATACCGGTGAGGATAAAGATCACGTGGTGATTAACAATTCTACTTTAACGCATGCGGTAGTTGATGCGGATAAAGGCGACGATGATGTTGATATCGAAGAAGGAACAACATTTAACTATAGCACTATAAATACTTCAGAAGGTAACGATACTATAACTATTAACCGCGACCCTAGCGATGCTCGCATAACCTTTCAGAGCTCTGCTTTAAATACTGGAGATGGCAACGATACGGTAGAAGTTACAAATACTACGTTCTTAAAACTTGCCGGTGGTAACCCATCTGCTATAGATACTGGTAATGGTGACGACACAATCACTATAAATGGTGGCACTATATTCCAAGATTTCTCTTATATAGCTGCTGGAAATGGTGTAGATACTATAACTCTAGAAAGTGGAGCTAAATTTAATCAAGCTAATGTATATGCAGATGCTGGCGACGATATAATAAATGTTAACGGAGCAGAATTTAAAGGCGAAAATGCATATAACCATAATGCCGGCGTACATGGTGGAGCAGGAAATGATACAATTTTTGTCAACTCTGGAAAATTTGATAATGCTAAAGTAGAGGGTGATGCTGGTAATGATACGATCCATATCAAATCTGGAGCTAGATTTGAAAATGCTTCTATATATGGCGATAGCATAGATGGTCTAACGACCGGTAACGATACTATCATAGTTGAAAAAGGCGCAACGCTGATTAATACAACTATCGACGGCGGAGCTGGATTTGATACATTAAAAGTTGCTGACAATAGCATAGACTTTAGTCATGTTAAAAATATCGAAAAACTAGATATGACTAATGGAGAAAAGACAACCTTAACTCTTACAGCTAGCAATGTTCAAGATATATTACGTGATAGTAGCGAGAATAAGCTAAAAATAGATGGTGATAGCAACGATGAGCTTACTCTTGGAAGTAGCTGGACTAAAGGTGCTAGTTCTGGTGGTTATACTACTTATACTAGTGGTACAACTA
>NZ_CABPUP010000011.1:0-2544 GCF_902460705.1 Campylobacter concisus
TTTTAATTCCATGTTACTATGCATATATTTAAAATATACAAAAACTGATTTAAAATAAGACAAGAATAATAATTTTATAGAAAATATATTTTTTGTAAAAATAAAATTTGACAATCCTAGTTTTTTACACATGTTTATTTCTTTTAAAGAATTATTTTTAAAACCATTAAATACAATATCTATTGATAAATTATATGTTTTATTAAATAAATTTGCCAACGACAATAATCTAAAAAAATAGTTTGGTCCTACTTTTATTAAGTCACCCTCCATTAAAATTCTATTTTTACTCGTGTTTTCAAATATACATTCTTTTTTTAATAAATCAATAAAATTTTTCTCATTTGTATTCAAATTTATATTTACTTTTTTATTAAAAATATTTAATAAATACTGTTTTATTAAAGATAATAATACTCTAACTATAATCACAAGCTAAACCCATCATCAACTACAATATTTTGACCATTTACATATCTACTCATATCACTCAGTAAATATACTAAGGTGCCTTTTAGGTCACAATCATTTAACATACCCTTGTTTAGGCACTGATCTTTATATTTTTTCAAAAAAGAATCTGGTTGATTATCAAATATACCTCCGGGACTTAGTGCGTTTACCTTTATATTCATCCCTTTAAAATATTTTGCCATATATTTTGTAAGATGAATAAGCCCTGATTTAATGGCTGCATATTCAACTGGCGTAGTCATATGCGTATCTTTATATATCTCAAATCGAGGTGCAACAACGCCATAAATTGATCCTATATTTATAATATTTCCATATCCCTGCTTTTTAAAGTAAAGTACAAACTGTTGTGAAGCTATAAAATATCCGCCAAGGTTTAAACCTAAATTTTGCACAAAATCCTCATATTCAACATCAAAAAAATGCTTGCCATAATTTTTATTTCTAGGATAGGCATTATTTACCAAAGCATCTATTTTTTTATACTTATTGTCTAAGTAATCTATGCAGCTATTTAAAGAGTTTTTTGATGTTATATCAACTTTTATAAAATCTATATTTGAAGTGTTTAATTCTCGCGATAGATTAAGCCTTGCTTTTAGACCAAGCTCTTCATTTATATCAGCTATTATAGCCATACCATTATTTTCAACAACCGCTTTTACAAACTCCTTTCCTATAAGGCCTGCTCCACCAGTTATAACTACAACTTTATCTTTAAGCACTATCATATCTCCTCATAAAGTTCTTTTGCTGTATTAATATATTTCAATATTTTATCAAAACTTTATATATCTTTAAATCAGACTCTTAATGTGAATGTAATTTTTAAATTTTAATGATGGTATAAATTTTTATAATTTAAAAACCATTTTAAACCTATAACATTAGCTCAATGATACAACAGCGATTTTCATCGGTTTTAGCCTATTTGAAAATCATTTCCAACTTTAAATTTAGGAACCCATACACCATCCTTTTTAAAGAATAAATCTTTGTTAACCCATTTGTCGATAATATTATCAAACTCTTCCTTTGTCAAATCATAATACTTCAAGTATCCTTCTAAATATATTTCTGGAAATATACCATCGTATTTAACTACTAACTCTATCGCCTCTTTTCTAGAAATAGCACCTCTTCTAATATCAATACCAGCATCCTGTGAAGCTCTACCAAAACCGAATTTTAAATACATTAGGTATGTATGTAGATCATATAAACTTGTGTCATTTTGTGAATAATCATTATAAGTAGAGCCTTCCTGTGATTTCTTACTAGTAAGACCACAATATTTTTCTGCAATTTTAAAATTTCTATACGAATCCCAAGGCTCAAAATAAGACCAATATAGACTTAGTACCTTGCTTTTACCAAAAATAATATCCTCATCAAATTTATACATTTCTAAGTCGTTGTTGTCTATTCCGCTATTAATTATTCTATTGTATGTATCTGAGAGCAAAATATTTTTAACAAACTCGAAACTTCCATAAGGTACATTCTTGTTTTTAGTAGAACCGCCATATTCGATTTCGCCATTTTCACCATAAAAAATCATTTGTATATTAAAATTTTTTGCTATTTTTGGAATAAAAGCCTGTATAATTGTTTGCCATCCTAGCATTGGCCTTCCAAATTCAATAAATCCGATTTTATCAACTTGTTTTAAAACTTTCAAATTTGGTCTTATTGTAATATTATCATATCCTGAGGATATAAAATTTGTTAGATTTTCTTCTCCAATATCAAAAACTATTCCGGGCTTTACCGTTATTGTCAAAGGATTTATGCCGTATTCATTTTTCAGTTTATATGAAACATAAGAACTGTCCTTTCCGCCACTAACCGGAACTATACAATCATATTGACCATTAGACTTTTTATATTTATTTATTATTTCTATTAATTCTTTTTTTCGATCATTCCAATTTAAAGTTTTTTTTTCTTCGCTCCACTGGCAAGCATTGCAAATTTGATCTTCATTAAATTCAATTCTTGGTCTAGTAGACATATTTAAACACTTTTTACACCAAAAAATTCTACTCATATTAAACCATCCTTCCATTC
>NZ_CABPUP010000012.1:0-1851 GCF_902460705.1 Campylobacter concisus
GTTCTATAGTGATAAAATGGTTTTGCAATGTGAGTAATTTT
This sequence comes from Campylobacter concisus, assembly GCF_902460705.1. GTDB lineage: Bacteria > Campylobacterota > Campylobacteria > Campylobacterales > Campylobacteraceae > Campylobacter_A > Campylobacter_A concisus_Z. Next base: position 42 of record NZ_CABPUP010000012.1, read on the forward strand.
TTTTGCCCAATAAACAAGCTGTAAATTTACAAAACTATCTTCACAGTGTGAAAAATATGGAAATTCAACATTTTCATAAAGCTCTCTTTTAACCAATTTATCACACATGGAAACAGAAATTTCATGAGATAAAATAGCTTTTACAAAGTTCAAATTAGACTTTGGGTAATTTTTTGTATAAAAAAAACTTTTTACAACGCTTTTTTTATTAAATTCTTTAATATAGTCAAAACAAACTATGTCTGCATAACTTTTTCTAGCTTCACTCATCAAAGAACTTACCATATCTTTATCGACCCAGTCGTCACTATCTACATGTAAAATGTATTTGCCACTTGATATTTTCAACCCACTTTTTCTAGCTTGCGGTAAGCCTTCATTTTTTATTTTATTAATGATTTTTACATGGCTTTTTCTATTTGGGTATCTTTCAATAATGTCCTTTAAAATTTTCATAGAACTATCTGGAGTGCAATCATTTACAAAAATATACTCTATATTGTTATAGTCTTGCTCTAAAAGCGTAGTTGCACATTTTTCTATATATTTCTCCACATTATATATGGGAACTATTATAGAAACACCATAGTCTTTCATTTATATATCTTTATAATTTTCTAAAATTTTTAATAAGTCTTAAAATAAATAGAGTAGTTTGCACAAATTTATTTTCGCCCATCACCACCTGAACTCTATAAAATTCACAAAGAGCTCCTAACATATCAATACTACTAACTCCATAATTTGAAAATTTACCTACAACACTTTTTACAACTTTTATCTTTGCCCCATAATTTGCAGCAGTCAATACAAATAGCTGATCTGCCGCTATTGGAAATTTTCTTGAATAGTAACCAAGTTTTTGATGAAGACTTGTGCGGTATATTGAGCCTACAGCATGTCCAGAGATGTAGTGAGCTTGTGCCTTTAGCCATCTTGGTCCACCATTTGGCTCAATTTTGCCATTATTAGTATCAATACAAGCTGTTATTATGTCTACACCATCCCCCATGGCTTTCTTATAATCTTTAATAGCATTTGAATAAAGCTCATCATCAGCACCGATAACAAGATAGAATTCTCCATTACAAGCTTTTATGCCTCTATTTAAAGCATCATAAATCCCAAAGTCTTCGCCCGAAATTACTTTTATATTTATCCCGCCAGTATTTTTTAAAATTTCTAAAGTCTTATCGCTAGACACTCCATCAGAAATGATCCACTCAAAATCTTTATCGACTTGCTCTTGTAGACTTTTTATTAATCTAGGTAAGAATTTTTCTACATTATAAGTTGCGGTAATTACACTAAGTCTTGTGGGTCTTTCTTCATAATTTTTATAGTAGATATCTTTATTCATTGGTTTCTTTTAATATGTTATTCACCTCATCAGTCTTATTTAATAATTTTTCTATCAATCTTAATAGATCTTTTGAATAATTATCGAAGCTTAACTCTTTATAAAAAAAATCTATGCAAGCTTTATTAATATGCCGAGATGGTTTAAAGTGTTCTAATATAACTGGAATTTCTTCTATACTTTTTATAGAAAAACCTAAATTATTCTTTTTAATACTCTCATCCAAAATTTTATTTTTTGTAGTTATAATTGGTAATCCATTTTGCAAATAAGTACTTATTTTCCCAGAAGCTAGCCCAATAAATTCAATATTTTTTCCCGTATATTTATTGGCAAAATTAGGACAATATGTTGCTAACCCCAAATCTGCACAATGTAATATTTTATGCATATCGCCAGTATCTTTTATTTTTATATTTGAAAAATATACTTTCTTATTCTTGTATTTAG